>CBFHKQ010000008.1:0-59563 GCA_965656435.1 uncultured Pseudosulfitobacter sp.
ACGTCATCGGCGACAAGCGTTGCGGGCAGGGGGGCTCGCGCCTCTTGCGCCTCCGCAGCGCCCCAGCACAGGAACGCGCAGGCAAGGCCAAGCAGCACGTTATGCAGCTGGGTCCAGCCGAAAAACCTATCCATCCTCAGCATGCAACAGCATCCCCATGGCAAGCAGGATGGAGGCCACAGGTGGCGCCCAGGCGGCCAAGATTACAGGAATTTGGCCATTCTCCCCTAAAATCTGCGCAAAGCTGCGAATAAAATACAAAGCAAACCCCAACAATACCGCCGCCAGCACCGCTTTGCCGGTGCCGCCCAAACGGGTATGGCGCATGGTAAAGGCCGCAGCAACCAGCACCATTGCAACCAAAAAGAGTGGTCGTGCCAGTTCGGATTGGAACCACACGTGGTGACGGCGCGCAGAAAACCCTGACTGTTCAAGCTGCGCGATAAAGGCCGGCATGTCCCAGATCGAGACGCCAGAAGGGGTGCCGAGGCTCTCGCGGATCCGCTCCACCGTTAGCGAAGAGGGTACAGTCAGCACGGCGTGGGTTTCGGCATTGGCCTCTGGGTTTTGGTTCTCGGCGAGCGGCCAAAGCTTGGCGTTTTGCAAGGTCCAGGCGCCAGGACCGAGGGCGGCACTTTGCGCTTCGATCCGGCGGATGGGCCCGCCTTCAGATCCGTAGCTGATAAAGGTCACCTCGTAGAGCACCGAGGCATCGGCATTGGAGCGCGCGGCACGGATCACCGTCTGCCCCGTATCGCTGCCCTGACGTAACCAGAGGCCATCTTCGGACACCAAAAGGGCCGATACGCCGCCGCTGCGGTAGCCCTCCGAGAGCGTGGCGTAGCGTTTGGCTGTGGCCGCCAAAATGGGATTCAGCATTGCCACCGCCAGTACGCCGATCAATAGGGCGCATGTCACAGGCGCCAGCAGCGCGCTGATGGCGGAGCGGCCGGCGGCGCGGGTCACGATCAGTTCTGAGGTGCGCGCCAAGGTCACAAAAAGCGTCACGGTCGACAAGATCATGATGAGCGGCAAAATTTGGTTCAAGGTGCGCGGCACATTCAAGAGCGTTAGTTGCAAGCGCGCGCCAAAGCTGACGTCAAAATCTGCAAAACGCCGAGTTTGCTCGATCAGGTCCATCAGCGCCAGCAGTGCAAAAAACACCGATGCCAAGAGGACAAAGGCCAGCGAAAAGCGGCGCGCGAAATAGCGGTGCAGGATCATGTGCCGCCCACTTCTCTGCGCCGCCGCAGCCAGCGGGGCGCAGCGGCGAACCACAACATGCCGGCGGCGATCGCGCAGCCCAGCCCGCTTGGCAGATACATCAGCGGCCAAAGCTGCGCTTGGGCGATCACCTCGCCCGACAGGCTGGAGCGCAACCCATCGAGGCCCAGCAAAATCACAAAGGCCAGCGTCGCCTCGCGCCAGACGCCAAAGCGCGAATAGCCGCCGACCAGCAGGGTGGAAAAGCCGATCAACGCCGCCACGATGCAAAAGAGCGGCTGTGCAAACCGGCTGTGCAGCTCCTCTGCAATAGCGCCCGCGCTTTGACCGGTGGCTGCGGCAACGCCTATCGAATTGGTAAGATAGCCCAAGGTGCGCAGACTGCGCAGCGCCGTTTGACCGCCGTCACGTTGTTGAACAAGGCCGCTGATATCGAATGAAAAATCCTGAAACTTGGCCGTTGAGAGGCGCATGCTGTCGGTGTCCAACCGCTGTACCAGTCCGTCCACCATGATCAAAGTCGCACCTGCATCGGAGCGCACAAGATAGGCTTCGGCGGCTGTATAGGTTAGCCGGTTTTCAGGCGTACGTGTATCGGACAGAAACACATCGCGAAGCACGCCGTCCGCACCAATGCTGCGGGTGTAGAACGCGATGCCTTTGATCGGTGTGAGGAATGTACCCTCGGTCAGCAATCTTGCGGTGATGTTGCGCGAAATCTCGCCCTCGCGCTTGACCAGTTGCGCGTGTGCCGTGGGCGCGAGTATGTGCCCCAAAACGCTCGACATGAGCGCCACAACCAGCCCAAAGGCCAGCACGGGCCGCGCCAGCCGCCACGGGCCGGAGCCTGTCGCCTGCATGACCGTTAATTCGGATTCGTTGGTCAGTCGGTTGGTCACGTAGACCGCCGCCACAAAGGCTGCAATCGGCAGCACCATCACGATCAATCGCGGCAGCCCCAGCGCGGTAAACTCCAAAAAGACCAGCGCGTTTTGACCGTCCCCGATCAGCCTGTCGAACAACCGCACGGCCCTGTTGATCCAAAAGACAGAGACCAGCACAAGCGCGGAAAAGCCAAACAGCACAAGCAATTGCGATAGCATGTATCGGTCAAACCTGGCCAATGGATCCCCCCGTCCGTATGTGGTGCACGCGCCATGTGTGTGGCGGCGCTCTCCGTGCAAATGTCTTAGCCTATGGCGCGCAGCTGGAAAACCACGAAATAGAGCGGGGGCCCGCGCGTGCGGTGCGCCGCCTCTGGCAAAGGGCCGTACTGCACGCTAGTTAGGTGTGTGACAGTAAACACCGAGGGATGGGCAGATGACAGAATTGACGCAACTCAGCTTTGAAGCGACGGACATTGACGCCTTGGCCACGGCCACCGGGCGCGTGGCAGTCATCCTGCCTGCGGATGGAAAAATGGACGCCGCGGCACGGCGCATCAACCGGTTGACCCGTGGCGCGTTGGTCCGGCTGGCAGAAAGTACGCGGTTTGAAAAGGCCCCGGAGGCCGGGGTCATTACGCTCGAGATGCCGGGCGGTATGGCCGCAGAGGCGCTGGACGTGATCAAGTTGCCGCGCCGTGCGGATACGATCACGGCGCGCAAAGCAGGGGCGGCCCTGGCAAAACTGCGCGGGCAGGCGGATCTGACATTCGCGGCAGGCGTGCAGCGCGCGGTGGTCGAGCTGGCCTTTGGCCTTGTGATGCGCGACTACGGGTTTGAGGATCACAAAAGCGAGCCCAAGCCGCGCGGCGGTGCTGTGGTCGTGATGTGCTCCAAACCCGATGAGGCGCGCGTTGCGTGGGCCCCGCGCCTTGCGGTGGCAGAAGGCGCCTTCCTGACCCGCGATCTGACCAATGCACCGGCAAACATCCTGACCACCACCAGCTTTGCCGATCGGCTCTGCGCGCTGCGTGATCTGGGTGTTGAGGTCGAAGTGCTGGAGGAAAAGGACCTTGCCCGTTTGGGTATGCGGACGCTTTTGTGCGTAGGGCAAGGGTCTGACAGCCCGTCGAAGGTCGTTGTGATGTCCTGGAAAGGGGGCGCGGAGGGGGACGCCCCGCTGGCATTGATTGGCAAAGGTGTCGTCTTTGATACCGGCGGGATCAGCCTCAAGCCCGGTGCCGGCATGGAAGACATGACCATGGACATGGGCGGCGCCGGTGTGGTGGCAGGCACTATGCATGCGCTGGCCAAGCGCGGAGCAAAGGCCAATGTCGTGGCCCTCGTGGGTCTGGTGGAAAACATGCCCTCCGGCAACGCCGTGCGTCCCGGTGATGTGATCACCTCCATGAAAGGTGACACCGTTGAGGTCATTAACACGGACGCCGAGGGTCGCTTGGTGCTTTGCGATGTGATGTGGTACGCGCAAGAGCGGTTCAAACCTGCCGCGTTGGTGGATTTAGCAACGCTCACGGGTGCGATCATCATTGGCTTGGGCCATGAAAACGCAGGCGTCTTTTCCAATGATGACGCGTTCTGCGGCGATTTCCTGAAATCTGCGGCAGCAGAGGCCGAAGGCGCGTGGCGGATGCCCTTGGGCAAAGCCTATGACGATCTATTGAAAAGCCGCGTGGCGGATATGAAAAACATCGGCGGACGTGCGGCAGGTTCGGTCACGGCGGCGCAGTTCCTGCAACGCTTTGTCAAAGAGGGGGTGCCGTGGATCCACCTCGACATCGCTGGTGTCGCATCGGTGAAATCGGAGACGATGTTGGCACCGGTTGGGGCCACTGGCTGGGGTGTGCAGGCGCTGAACCGCCTTGTTGCGGACCGGTTTGAGGCGTCGTAACCGCTGATGGGGGCTGCGTATTTCTATCACCTGACCCAGCGCCCAATGGAGGACACGCTGGCCATGCTGCTCGGCAAAGCACGCCAAGCAGGATGGCGCGTTGCGGTGCGCGCCACCTCGGAGGCGCGGGTGGCGTGGCTGGACCAGCAGCTCTGGCAGGTGCCGGGGTTTTTGGCGCATGGCTGCGCTGGGGGGGCGCAGGACGCGGACCAACCGATACTGCTGGGTCTTGCGGATGTGCCGACCGGGGACCGGACCTGCATCATGAGCGTTGATGGTGCAGCAGTTGCAGCCGAGGAAGTCGCAGCAATGGACCGGGTCTGCGTCCTTTTCGATGGCAATGATGCGGAGGGTTTGGCGCAGGCGCGCTTGCAATGGAAAACCCTCAAAGACGCCGGGGCCGCCGCGCAATATTGGTCTGAGGCGTCGGGCCGTTGGGAGAGGATGGCCCAAACCGGCGGCGAGGCGGCTCGCTAACCGCGCCGTGCGGCGCTAGCGGGTCAGCGTGAGCGTGTTGTTCGCAATGGTGATGCTGCCCCAACGTTGAAGATAGCCCATGCCCAGCAAAGACATTTGCATCGGCGCTTGGTTCACCACGGCGCGCACATTTTCATCGCGGTGCGGGCCCAAGGCGACCGTGTCCAGTCGTACCGGGGCGAGTGCCACGACGCCGTTGGCGGTATTGGCCTGCGCGGTATAGGCGAGCTGATCCGGTGACAGCCCGGCGCGTGCCGCATCCGATTGGCGCAGCACCAAGTCTGTGGCACCTGTATCCACGACGAAGCGCAAGGGCACGCCATTGATGTCCAAGCTGAGGTAATAATGCCCGTCGGGGCTGCGCGGCACGGTAATTTGGCCATTCTGCTGCGCCACGGCCCTTGCGGTGCCCGTCACGCGCTGGATGTCCCCCCAGAGGCCCACGGCGGCAATCGCACCAACAAAGATCAGCCCCCAGATGGCCGCCTGCTGTAAGGTCTTGTTGAGCGATTGGCGGTTGCCGATGACAAACATCGCCAGCACCATTAGGCCCAGCAGAACAAGATAAATCAGATGGCCAGTGTCAATTGTGCTCATGTCACCAATATGAGGGCAGGGGCCCGATTATCCAAGAGTGATCGGAGCAAACCCCGTAAAGGCCTGAAGCCCATCGAGTACAAATTGCACCGATAGTGCGGCCAACAACATGCCCAGCAGCCGGGTGATGACAGTGATCGCTGTGGGGCCAAGGGCGCGCTCAATCGCACTGCTGGCCATCCACAACGCAAGGACCAGTGCAATCACTGCCGTTGTAACGACCGCCACAAGGCCAAGGCCCACATAGCCCGGGTTTTGTCCCGCGATCAGGATCACGGAGGTGATCGCCCCCGGACCGGCAATCAGCGGAATGGCGAGCGGGAAAACCGACGGGTCGTCGTTGGGGTCATCGACATGGGCCTCCGAGGTGTCGTTCCGCCGCTTGGTGCGGCGCTCAAACAACATATCAAGGGCGGTCATGAACAAAAGGATTCCGCCGGCAATCTTGAACGCGGGCATCCCGATGCCGATAGCACCCAACAGATCCTCACCCACCACCGCAAAAAGCATCAGCACGATGAAGGCTGTCGCACAGGCCCGCACCGCGATCCGGCGCCGCTGTGCCGGGGTCATGCCGGTGGTCAGCGCAATAAAAATCGGTGCCAAACCAATGGGGTCAATCACCACAAAAAGCGTTACAAAAGCAGAAAGCAGAGCGGTTGTCTCAATCATATCTCACCTATCTGGCGGGCCCGCGTGCGGGGCAATGTCGGAGGCATTGAGCCGAGTGTTCGGGACGGGAGGTGCCGAAGGCGCCCCTAAAGGCTTTCGGCTTTTTCGAGCTTTTCAAGCGCGGCCATCCAAAGCGCCTCGGCGCGGTCCAGCCCGTCCATCACTTCGGCATATTTCTTCTGCCACACCTCAGCCTCGCCCTTTTTCGTGTCCTCATAGAGTGCGGGGTCGGCCAGTTTTTCCGCCAGCTTGTCGCGCATCTCGTTCAGCTTTTCGACCCGCGCCTCAGATTTGCGGGCCTCGGCGCGCAACTCAAGGATTTTGTCGCGGCTGGGGCGTTTGGGCTTTTCCACAGGCTTTGGCGGTTTGACGGGTTTGTCCACGGCCAGCAGCATCTTGCGGTAGCTTTCCAGATCACCCTCATAGGGGGTCACGGTCTTGTTGGAGACCAGCCACAGACGATCCGCCACCAACTCCAACAGGTGCATGTCGTGGCTCACAAGGATCACAGCGCCGGTGTAGTTCGTCAGGGCCGTGACCAGTGCCTCACGGCTCTCGATATCAAGGTGGTTCGTCGGCTCGTCAAGGATCAGCATATGCGGCGCCTCTAGCGTGGCCAGCAGCAGCGACAGGCGCGCCTTTTGACCGCCCGACAGCTTGGCGACTTCCGTCTCCGCCTGATCGGGGCCAAGGCCAAATCCCGCCAGCCGCGCGCGCAGTTTGGCGGGGCTTTCGCCCGGCCGTTCGCGACGAACGTGATCGAGCGGCGTCTCGTCGATATAAAGCTCATCCACCTGATGCTGGGCGAAATACCCGATCCGCAGCTTGGCGGATTTGGTCATTTTGCCGTGCATCACGGGCAGACGGTCCGATAGCAGTTTGGACAGGGTAGATTTACCTTGGCCGTTTTTGCCCAACAGCGCGATGCGGTCGTCTTGGTCAATACGCAGACCCATTTTGCTCAGGACCGGTGTTTCGTCATAGCCGGTTGCCACGCCGTCAAGGTGGATGATCGGGGGCGATAGGTCTTCGGGGTTTGGGAAATCGAACCGCTTAAGCGAGGCTTCTTGCGGGGTGCTGATGGGCTGCATCTTGGCCAAGGCTTTGATGCGGCTTTGTGCTTGGCGGGCCTTGTCAGCCTTGGCGCGAAAGCGGTCCACATAGGATTGCAGGTGCGCGCGGCGCATGTCCTGCTTTTTTCGCTGTGCTTCGGCGAGGGCCAGATTTTCGGCCCGCTGGCGGGCAAATTGATCGTAGGGCCCTTGGTAAAACGTCAGCTTGCGGTCCTCAAGGTGCATGATCCCGTTGACCGCACGGTTGAGCAAGCCGCGATCGTGGCTGATCACGATGACCGTGTGGGGATATTTCGCCAGATAGCTTTCAAGCCACAGCGCGCCTTCAAGATCGAGATAGTTTGTAGGCTCGTCCAAGAGCAGCAGATCGGGCTGCGCAAAGAGCACCGCGGCCAGCGCCACGCGCATCCGCCACCCACCTGAGAAGTCCGAACAGGGCATCCGCTGTTCCGCATCATCAAATCCCAGACCCTTGAGGATCGTCGCGGCGCGCGCTTCGGCCGACCACGCATCAATATCGGCGAGGCGAGTCTGAATTTCGGCAATGCGCGTGGGATTGTCGCTGGTATCGGCCATTAACTCCGCGCGTTCCGTATCGGCGGCGAGCACCGTATCAATTAGCGACTTGGACGAAGCTGGCACCTCTTGGGCTACGCCGCCGATGCGAGCCAGCTTGGGCAGCGAAATCGCACCGCCCTCCAACACCAATTCCCCGCGGATCAGTTTGAACAATGTCGTCTTGCCCGTGCCGTTGCGCCCTACAAGGCCCACCTTGTGACCTGCGGGAATAACGGCGGAGGCGGCCTCAAATAAGGGGCGGCCGGCGATGGAATAATTGATGTCTGATATGCGCAACATGGCGCTCGTGTGACGCAAGTGGCGGGCGGCGTCAATCTGCGCGTTTGCGGGCTTTTCAAGGTTGAAAACGCGTGCTAGACGGCGCGCAATTGACATATTGCGTTGTCACAGGTGTGGCGGCGCGCAAACGGAGACACTGTCATGGCCCTTGAGCGTACTTTTTCCATCATCAAGCCCGATGCAACACGCCGTAACCTCACCGGCGCGATCAACGCGAAATTCGAAGAAGCTGGCCTGCGCATCGTCGCACAAAAGCGCATTCACCTGACAAAAGAGCAGGCGGGAGTGTTCTATGCGGTCCACGCCGAGCGTCCGTTCTATGACGAGCTGTGCGAATTCATGGCCTCCGCGCCGATCGTGGCCCAAGTCCTTGAAGGTGAAAATGCGATTGCGAAGAACCGCGAAGTGATGGGTGCCACAAACCCCGCAGACGCGGCCCCCGGCACGGTCCGTGCCGAGTTTGCGGAAAGCGTTGGCGAAAACTCCGTGCACGGCTCGGACGCGCCAGAGACAGCGGCGACGGAAATCGCGTATTTCTTCTCCGGTCTCGAATTGGTCGGCTAATCGATAAGATGATGTGGCGGGCCGGGCGCCCGCGACAGATGATTTGGAAAAGGCGGTGCTGCGGCGCCGCCTTTTTCTTTTGTGGTGTTAGGGACTGCCCGCCTGCGCCTTGACCGCAGGTGGCGTCATGCCATGATGCCAGGGCCTTTGATCCTATAGCTGACCGGAGCCTGCATGACGCCCAATACTGCCACACCCCAACACCGCTCGACCCATGATGCGGACCCGGATGCGCGCAACAATGACATCCTGATCTATGTGGACGGCGAGATTGTGCACCGCGATGCGGCCAAAGTCTCTGTCTATGACAGCGGATTTATGCTGGGCGATGGCATCTGGGAGGGCTTGCGCCTCTATGACGGTGTGCTGAGTTTTCTTGACGCGCACCTCGACCGGCTTTATGAAGCGGCGCTGTTTATTGATCTGGACATTGGGATGGACCGCGGCGCGTTGACCCAAGCCATCTGGGACACGCTGCGCGCCAATGACATGCACAGTGATGTGCATCTGCGCGTGATGGTCACGCGCGGGCGCAAGCGCAAACCGTTTCAGCACCCCGCGCTCAGCGTTTATGGTGCAACCGTGGTCATCATCGCAGAACATTCGGTGCCGGATCCGGACGTAGTCACGCGCGGCATTCGCTTGCACACAGTGCCGCATCACCGTGGGCTGCCGCTGACCCAAGATGCCAAGCTTAACTCGCATTCCAAACTTAACTGCATCATTGCCCTGAACCATGCGCTGCGCGCGGGCGCGGATGAGGCGCTGATGCTTGATCCGTTCGGCTTTGTGAACACCACGAATGCTTGTAATTTTTTCATCGTGCGCAGGGGCGAGGTTTGGACCTCGACGGGGGATTATTGCATGAACGGGATCACCCGCGGCAAGGTGATTGAGTTGTGCAAAGCGCATGGCATCCCGGTGCGGGAAAAGAATTTCTCGCTGATGGAGGCTTATGGTGCGGAAGAGGCGTTTCTGACCGGCACCTTTGGCGCGCAAACCCCTGTTTTTGAGATTGACGGCAGGACCATCGGGGGCGGCATCGCGGGTCCGGTTTTCCACCGCATCCGCGCGCTTTATAAAGATCTGGTGGCGGCACAGGGGGAAACGGCTTAGGCCGCGCGCCGAGTTGTTGTCACAAGAATGCCTGCGCCCGCGACGATGGCTTTACCAGAACTGCCACCAAGGTTTTTCGCTCTCGGCGGCGTCTGCTGCGGCATCCTCAGCTGCTTGCGCTTCGGCGGCTGTGGCCTCTTCAACGGCAAAGTTTTCCTCGGCACCGGCTTCGGCAATCTCGAGGGCTTCAGCCAAGATTACCTTGGCACCTTCCAGATCGCCGCCACCGCAGGTCGCAAAACCTTGGTCCAGCATCTCTTGAGCCTTGACTCCGGCGGCATCGGTGGTGCGGGGCAGGGTGATGCGGATGCGCGCGCGCAGCATCAGCGCATCAACATCGTCGCAGGCGTCAATCAGCGCCTGAAAAGTGGCATCACTGTCTTGGCTGGCTTGGTTGCCAGCCTGCTGCTCTTGGGCGGCGAGCGGGCTTGCGGCAAAGATCATCACGAACAGGGCGCGTTTCATTTGGGTCTCTCCTTGTTGTGTTCTGTCAGGCAGTACGTCGGGTCAGAGCGTCGCGTGTGGTTAGGTCTCGCGCTTTTCCATACCGATCAGTGCACGGCGCAGACGGGCAGACATGGCGTCCATTGCGATAACAGTCACCAGAACCAGCAGCGCCATATAGGCCACGTTTTCAAAGTCGTTGCCCGTTTGTAGCGCACCGAGGAATTGCAGACCGATACCGCCCGCACCCATCGCCCCGATGATCACAGCACCGCGGGTGTTGGATTCGAGGTAATACAGCGACTGAGAGATAAAGACTGGCATGATCTGCGGCAGGATGCCAAAGCGGTGCTGCTGCACCTTGCTGGCACCTGTTGATTGGATGCCCTCGCGCTGGTTGTTGTCGGCGTTTTCAATGGCCTCTGACATCAGCTTGCCCAAGGTGCCTGTGTCGGTGAAGGCAATCGCGAAAATTCCGGTGAAAAGGCCCGGACCAAAGGCCCGCAAAAAGATCAACGACCAGATCAGCGTATCAATGCCGCGCAGCACGTCAAAAAGGCGGCGCAGACCAAAGCGGGCGAACCAAAACGGCTGGATGTTGCGTGCCGCCATAAAGGCCAACGGCAGGCCCACACCGGCCGCAACCATGGTGCCCAGAAGCGCCATAAAGACGGTCTCGAGCATTGCATAGAGGACAGTGCCGTGACCCCAGATCGTGTTGTCGCGGAATTCAGTCCACACCAGCATGCCATTGGACATGTCAGGCACAATGCGCGGGCCTGAGAAGATCAGGCCGATCGCTTGGAACAAACCTTTGTCGACGAGCGGGCTGTCGAAGTCGAACCAGAAATATTTCCATCCGGCCTCATAGCGGTGCGCCTCGACGCGCTGTGTGCCGATTTGCACACGCTCAAAGAGAGAGGGGCGGACTTCGATCTTGTTGGTGGTCTGGCGGATCCAGTCTGGCAGGTCTTCGGAGCGGTTTTCATAGCCGACGACGAAAGGCTTGCCGTCGCTACCGAGGCGGAAAACATACGTCTCGTCTGTGCCCGGCCAATCCAACGTGATCTCGTTGTCGTAGAACGTGGTTACGCCACCATTGCCAAATGTGATCTGACGCCCGCCATCGCTTCGCTCTGCGAACCAATCAGGTTTGGGGTCATAAACGTGGCGATGGCCGCCCTCGAACGCGACTTGTATCTCGTCCGGAGTGGTCCAGCGCATGGTGACGTGGTCTTTGTGCGCATAGGTGTCGAGGATGAACAGTGCTGCGCGGTCGGGACGCCATTTGTTGCGCAGGTTGCCGATGTCGAACTGAACCCATGAAAAGGCCAGATAGGACAGGATCACGGCTGCTGCGGCAATGAACCAATATTGGTGGCGTCGAGCGGCGCGGTCGACCTGTTCTTGGATGTCGGACATCGAGGTCGCGTCGTAGGTCATAGTCATTTGCGAGCTCCGATCAGCTTGGACCGGATCCAGTCCGAAAGATAGTCAAGGGCGATAATGGTCACGACGAGCAGCACGAAGATCGCCGTGACACGGCCTCCGTCGCGCCATTGGATCATGGTGGATAAGGCTTGGCCGATGCCGCCCGCGCCAAAAAAGCCGAGGATCGTCGAGGCGCGCACGTTAATCTCAAGGCGCAAGATGCCGTAGGAGAAAAAGAGCGGCATAACCTGTGGCATCACACCAAAACGGATGCGGCTGATCCAGCCGGCGCCGGTGGATTGCAACCCTTCCAGCGGCTTGGTGTCGATGTTTTCAATCGCCTCGGAGAAGAGCTTGCCAAGCGCGCCGGCGGTGTGCAGCCAGATGGCGATGACGGCGGGCAATAGGCTCTTGCCCATCAGATACAGGAAGATCAGCGCGATCACGATCTCCGGGAAAGAGCGCAACAGGTCCATCAACCGGCGGGTGAAAGTCACGATAGCCTTGTTGCGCACGATGTTCTGCGAGCCCAGACAGGCGAGAACAACGGCGAAGATAAAGCCCAGAAACGTCGACAGAAGCGCCATGTTGAGCGTCAGCAGCAGATCAGGCACGAATTCCAAAACACGCGAGAACCAGCGGCCAAAGCCCAGCTCGGCGCTCATTGCGAACATATCAATGGGGAAGTCGAAAATCTTGACAATGCCTTGGCTGAAAGGCGTGGCATTGGCGGTATTGGCCAAATCGATACCAAACAAAACCACAGCGGCCGTGATGGCGATGCCGCAGACCGTGTAGATCGTCTTGCGCCGTTGCAGGACACTTAGGTCGGTTTCAAGTTTGGCGAGATGTTCCGGCAGCACTGCTGACATTAGGACTTCCACTTAAAATAGGGTGGGGTGCGCGCCGCTGCGCACACCCCCAAAAGGCAATTAGTTGCTTTTTGCAGCGTCGATTTTTGCCTGACGTGCTTTCACGATCACTTCGTAGAAGGAGTGGTCGACTGGCACCCAAGCCTTAACCACACCAGCTGCAATGTTTTCGTTGCACTCTGGATCGTTCTCGAGGATCCACTGCTTCATGCCGACAAGCGTGTCTTTCGCTTCTTGGGGCAGGGATTTCTTCATCACGATTGGGCCGTTCGGGATTAGGTTGGAGGACCAGATCTGGCGGATGTCGTCCATGTTCAAGATGCCTTTGTCGACCATCTTGCGCAGGTTGCCGGATGTGTAGCCTTCTTCCCATGCGCCAACGCCGGAAACCCATGTCACAGCCGCGTCAACGTCGCCGTTCAACACAGCCAGAACGCCGTTTTCGTGGCCGCCTTGGAATTCTGCGGACGCGAAGAAGTTGTCCAGATCACCCACTTGGTCCACCAGCTCGATGGAAGGGATCAGGTAGCCGGATGTGGAGTTAGGATCAGCAAAACCGAGGTTTTTGCCTTTCATGTCTTCCAGTTCATTGATGCCGCTGTCGGCCAAGGCAACCATGACGGAGTAGTAGCCAGTGTCGCCAGTTGGCTGCATGCGTGTCATGACAGGCTCACCTGCTTCTGGGTTTTGCAGGTACAGGCCTGCGTAGCCCGAGGCACCGAACCATGTGTAGTCCAAGTTGCCGCCCGCGAAGGATTCCATGGTGCCGGCATAGTCTTTGAACGTGAATGTTTTCGCGGGCACGTTGAAGGCCTGCTCAACGTAGTCGTTCAAGCACTGGTTGCGCGCGATGATGTCTTGTGCCGCTTCGTCACCAAGGTGGCCGATGTTGAAAACGGGCTGAACTGTGGACAGGTCAAATGTTGGACCGTCGTATTTCTTGTGGCCGTCGGCGACAGCCGATGTTGCGATGGCTGCGACTGTGAAAGTGGCAGCAACACGTGCGATGATGGATGTCATTGGAAAGGTCTCCCCAAGGGTTCAAAAGGCGGCGCCGCAGCGCCAGTCAGTGCCTGCCAGCGTTAAGCAGGAACACGGGTTGTCTCGGCAGTGACCGACGGGTCGCCACCGAGCGATGTGGATGTGATGGAACCTTCAAAGGCCTCTTCCGCCTCGGCGCCGTAAATCTCGCGCGCCATGCTGTCGGTCAGGGCCGATGGCTCATCATCAAAGACTTTTTCGCCTGCGCGCATGCCGATCACGCGGTCGCAATAGGTGCGCGCCGTATCCAGCGTGTGCAGGTTGCAGATCACGGTGATCTTTTCTTCGCGGTTGATTTTTTGCAGCGCTTCCATGACCAGACGCGCGTTTAGCGGGTCAAGCGAGGCGATCGGCTCATCCGCGAGGATGAATTTTGGCTGCTGCATCATGGCGCGACAGATCGCGACACGCTGTTGCTGACCACCGGACAGGGTCTCGGCGCGTTGCAGCGCAGTGGGGGCAACACCAAAGCGGTCTAGCAGGCGGAGCGCCTCGCGGCGTTCGGCTTGGGTAAAGAAGGACAGCGACGAGCGCAGCACGGATTGCTGGTTTAAGCGGCCTAGGATGACGTTGTTCAACACGTTCAGGCGGGGCACGAGGTTGAACTGTTGAAAGATCATCGCGCAGTTGCGCTGCCAATCCATTTTGGCGCGGCCGCGCAGGCCAAGGACGTTCGTGCCGTCCACTTCGATCTCACCGGCGCTGGCGTCGGTCATGCGGTTCATCATCCGCAAAAAGGTCGATTTGCCCGCGCCAGAGCGCCCGATGATTCCGATCACTTGCGCGCCTTCGGCGGCAAAGGACAGATCTTTAACGGCGGCGACATCGCCAAAATTCTTGGTAACGTTACGAACAGTAAGCACAGCATTCCCCATCAATTCGGCGCCTGCCTACGCGGGGAAAGTAACAGATTTGCGTAAATTCAGTTACAGTTCTGTGCAATGACAACGGTTGCAGTGGGAGGCTTTTATAGGAAAGCTGATGGTCGCGGAGTCTTGGTCAAGATATTGTATTTAAATTAAAAATATTTTTCGCATGGTCTTTTTCGCTGGTGATAGGTTGTCGGTGCTTTGTTGGCCATGGCCATCGAAGCGCGCAACAGATTTCTACTTTTTATTAGGTTATCTAAACAAATTTAGCACCCTGAGCGTGAATCAGTTCGCGCGCTTGAATTCAGGAAATTGGTGGGGATAAAAACGTGCAAATCTTAGGGCTGCCTGCGCTTTTCCGTAGGTGACAAAGGTTCGGGTGCGCAATCGCTGAGGCTGTTTGATTCGGAACGCTAACCCGCCACACGCTATTCAACGCGGTAAATATTATCGCCCACCTTCAAACATTTCGGGCAGGTCGCCCGGCTGCGCACGGTGTGTGTCGTCGTTTCGCCGTCCACCACCAACAACAGATTGGCGACCTCATGGACAACCTGATGCGCACAGGCGGCGCAGGTGATGCGGATTTTCTTGGATGGGATGCTGTTCAGCGGAGTGGTCATGTCGCGCCTTATGGATCTGACGGCTTTTTCACATGCCATAACCCTGCACATATGCGGATAGAGGCTAAACGAAAGGGGAAATGGCTCCGACGGTAGGGATCGAACCTACGACCAATTGATTAACAGTCAACTGCTCTACCGCTGAGCTACGTCGGAACGGTCCGTGCCGTATAGCAACAGCTTTTTCAGCCGTCCAGAGGATTTTCGCGAAAAAGATTAGATTGTTTAGGCCGTCTCCTGCACGAGGGCAAAAAGGGCATCTTCGGCCAAAGCTCCTTGCGGTGCGACGATGGATTTTCCCGTTAAGTCAACGAGATGGGCCAACACATTGCGCGTTGCCGCCCCCAAAAGCGCAGGCGGCGTTTCAGTATAGATGTGCCGTGCGAGGGTGGCGGCAGTCGCAGGGCCTCCGGTGAGTGCTGCCAAAATATCCGCCTCGCGTGATTTGCGGTGCGCCGTCAGCCACGCAAGGCGCGCAGCAGGGTCGTGCACAGCGTCCCCGTGACCGGGGTAAAACACGCGCCACTCCGTCTTCATCAGCTTGGCGCAAGACGCCATAAAATCTGTGACATCTCCATCGGGGGGCGAGACGAGCGAGGTAGCCCAGCTCATGACATGATCCGCGGTAAAGCAGACATCGCCCCATCCCAAACACAGGTGGTTGCCGATATGACCAGGGGTGTGCAGTACCCGCAGGTCCCACCCGTCGCCGGTGATGACGTCTTCGTCCTGCACTATTTGCGTTGGCGCAAAATCAAGGTCGACGCCTTCGCCACCGCCTGCCAGCCCGCTCGCCGCGAGGTCTTGCATCACGGCACTACGCCCCGCCGTGGCGGAGCCAAAGGCCAGAACGGGCGCGCCGCAGGCCGCGGCCAAAGGGGCTGCCAGGGGCGAATGGTCGATGTGGCTATGGGTAACAATGATGTGGCTGATGTACTGATCCGGACCAATCGCGCCCAAAATGGTATCAAGGTGCGCGTCATCCTGTGGGCCGGGGTCAATCACTGCGATGCTGCGCGTGCCGAGCAAATAGGTGTTCGTGCCGCGATAGGTCATAGGCGAAGGATTTGGGGCCACGATGCGGCGCAGGCCCGGTTCCAACAGCTGTGCTTCCCCGATCACGGGGTCGAAATCGTCTGGGGGCAACATGGATCGGGCCTTTCGTACGGGGCAGGTGATGGCTAGGGTTTTAGCCATGTCTTTTAGCTGGCTCAAACATTATATGCCGCGCAGTCTGTACGGGCGCGCCACGTTGATCCTGCTGTTGCCGGTTGTGTTTTTGCAAGTGGTGGTGTCGGTGCTGTTTACGCAGCGCCATTTTGAGGATGTGACGCACCAGATGACGGATGCGGTCGCACGAGAAGTGCGCTTGGTGCTGGATGCCGCCGAAGCGGGCACCGCCCCGCCGCCGCAGCTCGACATCACCATTATGCCCCGGGCAGCCCCAACAGCCGATCTGTATCATTGGAGCGATTTTTCCGGTCGCCTCGTGGCGGACCGTTTGCGCGCTCGGGACGCGCGGGTGGCTGTGCTTGATCTTACGGTGAATAAAAAGGTTCTGGTCTATGCAAAGGTTGACGGCGTGAGCCATGTGGTGACCTTTGATCGCCGTCGTGTGTCGGCCTCAAACCCGCATCAGTTGTTCGTCAATATGGTGGTTTTTGGCATCCTGATCACAGTCATTGCGCTTGTCTATCTGCGCAATCAGCTGCGTCCCATCAAACGTCTGGCTACCGCGTCCGAGGCCTTTGGCCGGGGGCGGCATATCCCGTACACGCCCACAGGGGCGACCGAGGTGCGCGCCGCAGGCGCTGCTTTCGTTGACATGCGCGGGCGGATTGAGCGGCAGATTGAGACGCGCACGCTGATGCTTTCGGGTGTCAGCCATGATTTGCGAACCCCGCTGACGCGGATGCGCCTGACGCTGGCGATGCTGCCAGATGAGGTGCGGACCGAGTTGGAAGGCGATGTGGACCAGATGCAGATGATGGTGGATGAGTTCCTTGATTTCGCCAAAGGTGCGCAGGAAGGCACACCTGAAAAAATCGATCCGGTGGCCTTCACCGAAGCAGTCGTGATTGAGATGCAGCGCCTTGGCCGCGCAGTGAGCTTGGTTGAGGCCAGCGGCGCAGGCGCTGTGTCACTACGTCCGGGTCCCATGCGGCGGGCGCTGGAAAACCTGATCAACAATGCAGTGCGCTATGGCAACTGTGCCGAGGTGTCCGTGGTGTTAACGGATAAATCTCTGCGTCTGCGGGTTGAGGACGACGGCCCCGGTATTCCCGAGGCACAGCGCGCGGAGGCCTTGCGCCCTTTCACGCGCTTAGATGCGGCGCGCAACCAAGATGTGGCGGGCGTAGGCCTTGGCCTTGCTATCGCAACCGATGTTGCTCGCGCGCATGGCGGTGTTCTGCGCCTTGGGGTGAGCGAACGCTTGGGCGGGCTACAGGCAGATATCGTGGTCGGGGCATAGAGGCGCGCTGCCGTCACGGCACGGTTGTGCCAGCTGGCTACGCGGCACATGCTGCGCGTAAAGGGTATTCCCCCCATGCGAAATCGCTGTGCCATAGGAGCCGCCATGTCCCCCTTTGAGATGATCAAATCGCATCTGTCTGCTGCTGTGCCTTTTGCAAACACGGTGGGCGTCACCTTGTTGGAGATCGGGCCGGGGCACGCAAGCGCCAGCCTTGCGCAGCGCAAAGAGACCTCCAACCATATAGACACGCAGCACGCAGGCGCGATGTTCACCTTGGGCGAAGCGGCGTCAGGGGCGGCCCTTGCTGGGGCGCTGGCACCAGAGATTTTGACGCTGCGCCCCGTCGCCGCGGGCGCTCAGATTGAGTATGTTAAGATTGCCAAAGGGACGTTGACGGCAACAGCGACAACAGCGCGCCCGGCCGAGGCGCTGCTGGCAGAGCTAAAGGACGTCGGCAAAGTGGCCTTTGATGTCACGGTGGAGATTTGCGACGCGGACGGCGATGCCGTTGCCCGGATGCGCGTATCTTGGCATGTGCGGAAAGCGGGCTGAGGGCTGTCGGAAATCGGCGTTAGGCCAAACGCTAATGAAACCAATCGCGGCTGAAGCGACCCACTGCATAGCCCTCAGTATAACTATATTTTACAGCGGGCGGAAGGTGAAGGTGGTAGGCCCGGCAGGACTTGAACCCGCAACCAAAGCGTTATGAGCGCTCTGCTCTAACCAATTGAGCTACAGGCCCCCCACGACTGTGGTGGTATGCGCGTGGGCGCGCGGGGTCAAGACTTTGCGTTGCGTGTTTGTGCGGGATGTTTTACCGGAGGCGCGACCCATAGTTCCACCGCATAGGATGTCCGCATGAGCCCTTCAAACACACCGCCCAAAAATGGAATGACCTACGCAGAGGCGGGTGTCGACATTGATGCAGGCAACGCGCTGGTGGACCGGATCAAACCTGCGGCCAAGCGTACGCAACGAGCGGGCGTGATGTCGGGGCTGGGCGGTTTTGGCGGGCTCTTTGATCTTAAGGCAGCAGGCTACACTGACCCGGTGTTGGTTGCGGCCACGGACGGCGTGGGCACCAAGCTGCGCATCGCCATCGATACGGGAAATGTAGACGGGGTTGGTATTGATCTGGTGGCGATGTGCGTCAACGATCTGGTCTGCCAAGGGGCGGAGCCGCTGTTCTTTCTCGATTATTTCGCAACGGGTAAGCTGGAGCTGGACCAAGCCACCCGCATCATTGAGGGGATTGCCGCGGGCTGCGAGGCGTCGGGTTGTGCGCTGATCGGCGGTGAGACCGCTGAGATGCCAGGCATGTATCCGGCCGGAGATTTTGATCTGGCGGGCTTCAGCGTTGGCGCGATGGAGCGGGGCGGCGCGTTGCCGGCAGAGGTGTCGGCGGGGCAGGTCCTTCTGGGATTGGCATCAGACGGGGTGCATTCCAACGGCTTCTCATTGGTGCGCCGGATCGTTGAGGCCTCGGGCCTTGCGTGGTCCGACGCCTGCCCATGGGATGAGAACACCACTTTGGGCGCCGCCCTTTTGACGCCCACGCGCCTTGACGTGAAATCAGCGCTTGCGGCGGTGCGCGCGGGCGGTGTGCGCGGCTTGGCACATATCACGGGCGGCGGTCTGACGGAAAACCTGCCGCGGGTACTGCCCGAAGGTTTGGCGGTCCGCGTGGACCTTGATGCGTGGTCCTTGCCACCGGTTTTCGCGTGGTTGGCAGCCCAAGGTGGCATGGACATGGGCGAAATGCTCAAGACCTTCAACGCAGGTATCGGCATGGTCGTTGTCGTGGACGCAGACCGCGCCGAGGCCATCACGGAAGTGCTACGCGCTGGCGGCGAGACGGTCGTTGTTCTGGGCGATGTGGTCAAAGGTGACGGCACGGTTCACTATAGCGGCACCTTGGCATGAGCCAACAGCGTGTCGGCATTTTCATCTCGGGCGGCGGGTCAAACATGCAGGCGTTGGTGCGCGATATGCAGGACCCTGCGCACGCGGGGGTGCCTGCGCTGGTCCTGTCAAATAACGCAAACGCAGGCGGCATTGCGTGGGCAGATGCGCAGGGTATTCCCACGGCTGTGGTGGATCACCGGCCCTTTGGTACGGACCGCGCGGGTTTTGAGGCAGCGCTCAACGCGGCACTGGCACCGCATGATCTGGATATCTTGTGTCTGGCGGGTTTTATGCGCGTGCTCACTGCGGGCTTTACCACCAGATGGACGGGTAGAATGATCAACATTCACCCTTCACTTTTGCCCAAATACAAAGGATTGCACACCCATGCGCGCGCGCTTGCAGCGGGCGATACTGTACACGGGTGTTCTGTTCACGAGGTCACTGCCGCGCTCGACGATGGTCCAATTTTGGGTCAAGCGCAGGTGCCAGTGCTGGCGCAAGACACCGAAGACACCCTCGCAGCGCGCGTTCTGACCCAAGAGCACATCCTCTATCCGGCCGTCCTACGCCGCTTTGCAGCCGGAGACCGCGACCGCGTGGATTTATGAGCTGGCTGGTCATGCCCTGCACAATGGGATAGGGACAGCTCCATCGCACTTGCAGAAATGAACCAGCGCATGAAGACACTTACGACCACGGCCGAGCTTGAGGCATACTGTTTAGAGGCCGCACAGCACGATTTCGTCACCGTCGATACCGAATTTCTGCGTGAGCGTACTTATTATTCTAAACTCTGCCTTGTGCAGTTGGCGATGCCGGGCACCGACGACAGTGGTGCTGTTTTGGTTGACCCGCTGGCCGAAGGGTTGTCGTTGGAGCCGCTGTATGAGCTTTTTCGCGACACTTCGGTGGTCAAAGTCTTTCACGCCGCGCGCCAAGACCTCGAGATTTTCTTTGTCGAGGCGGGCGTTTTCCCGCAGCCGCTGTTTGATACGCAAGTGGCCGCGATGGTGTGCGGTTTTGGTGAGCAGGCGGGCTATGAGACGCTGGTGCGTCGGATTGCTAAGGCGCCTTTGGACAAGACATCACGGTTTACCGATTGGTCGCGCCGTCCGCTGACCGAGGCGCAAAAAACCTATGCCTTGGCGGATGTGACCCACCTGCGCCAGATCTATGAGTACCTTGCGGCCAAGTTAAAAGAGACCGGGCGCGCCCCTTGGGTGGAGGAAGAGCTGGAGACGTTGCTCAGCCCCGACACCTATTTGATTGCGCCCGAGAATGCGTGGAAACGGGTCAAGACCCGCACCAACAGCGCACGGTTTTTGGGCATTGTGCAGGCCTTGGCCGCCTTCCGCGAGGCCCATGCGCAGGCGCACAACATCCCGCGCAACCGCGTCTATAAAGATGACGCGCTTGTGGAACTGGCGAGCAACAAGCCGCAAAATCATGAAGAGTTGAACCGCGCGCGCTTGCTGCTGCGCGAAGCGCGCCGGGGCGAGATTGCAGACGGCATTTTGGCCGCTGTCAAAGCAGGGCTGGAGATGCCCAACGAGCAACTGCCGCGTCCCGATCGCTCGCGCGAGAAATTGCAGGTGAACCCGGCCTTGGCCGATCTGCTGCGCGTGCTCCTGAAGGCGAAAACCGAAAGTGCGGGGGTGGCGGCAAAGCTGATCGCGCCCAGCTCGGATCTGGACGCGATTGCGGCGGGTCTGCGCGATGTGCAGGCGCTTAAAGGCTGGCGGCACGAGGTGTTTGGCGCAGACGCACTGCGGCTTTGTGATGGAAAGATTGCGCTCGCCGCGAAAGGCGCAGATGTGCGGATTATCGCGCTGGACAGCTGAGGTGGGTGCGGCTAGCGGCGCGCGATGATCTGGCGGTTTTCAACGCCGATCACTTCAATACGGCGCACATTGCGCAACTCCTGATCCGACAGGGCAAGGGCCGCCACTACGCGGCGGGTTGCTTCCGAACCGACAACGCGACGGTTGGATGGTGTCTGCGCCTCTAAGCGAAAGCGCAATATGCCGTCGGTCGGCACCAAGTCCTCATTCTCGGGCGTCAGCTGCACGTCAAAGGCGCCCTGCGTCGCAGTCGTTCCTGCGGCGCGCAGAATTGCACCACCGGGCACCGGATCAATCCGTAGGTCGGTCACTTGGGCCACGGGTGTGCCAGCGTAGGCGTCCGCATCCGCATTGGCGCGAAAAATGCTTTGGGCGCGCTCTGGGATCAGGGGGTTAATCTCTTCTTGCGGGGCTGCGTTTGCCTCTGCGCGGGCCTGTCCGAACCAGGTGCGGGGGTTCAGCTGGCTGCACGCGCTGGTTGCGAGGCTGGCCGCCAAGATAAAGGAAAGTGAAACGCGCATGCTGTGCCCCTGTGATTGTGCTTGGTGCCGCGCTTTGCGTGATATCCCATCGGAGGTGCGTTGAAAAGCGCAGCCGTGCGTGCTGGTGATCCACGATCTGTGGGCTGGACCTTTGGGGCGCTGCGGCCTAGGTCAAAGGGGCGCAATACGGGAGACACGGCAATGGCCACCGCAGCCTTTGAAGAGATCGTCGCAGACTTTGAATTCCTCGATGAATGGGAAGATCGCTACCGCTATGTGATCGATCAAGGCAAGGCGATGGACCCGCTCGACGATGCGCTGAAAGTACCGGCCACCAAGGTGGAGGGCTGCGCGAGCCAGGTTTGGCTGCATCCGGTGATTGAGGATAACGTGCTGCGTTTTGACGGTGAAAGCGACGCGATGATTGTGCGCGGTCTGATCGCTGTTTTACGCAGGCTTTACAACGGCTTGACGCTGGAGGAAGTGCTGGCGGTGGACGCGCGGGCAGAGATGACGCGGCTGGGCCTGAATGATCACCTGTCGGCGCAACGTTCCAACGGGTTGCGCGCCATGATTGAGCGGATCCGCAGCGTTGCTGACACTGGTGCTGCCTAAAGCCGCGCGAGCGTTGTTGCTAAATCACCGTAGCCGGTAAAGCGGCGCTCAAACGCAAGACCGAGCGTTTCGGCCGCCGATTGCGCCTTGGCCGTCAGGGCAGGGTCGTCTGTCTGCGCCTGATAGACCAGCTTTTCGTAGTTGCTGAAATACATATCCCGCAGCTCTGGGTGCCGATCAAGGCCCATTGGTTTGAGGATGAAAGCCTCAAACTGACGTACCAAAAAATCGGTGAGATAGAAGGTTGTGATCTCGTCCTCTGCGATGCGGGCAAACCGGTCGTTGCCTTCAAAAAAGCTATAGCAGTGGGGGCCTGCGACCATCTCGACCCCCATCTCGGCGCAGGCGGCTTTCAACAGCCCGCCGGTGCCGCAATCGGCGTAGACCACAAAAATACTGTTATAATCGCCGCGGTGTTTTGCGACCGCGGCGCGCACGGCGTCGGTGATTTGGTCGGGGTAGAGGTGCAATTTGGCGGGCAGGCAGGTCAGGTCCATATGGGTCCAGCCATTTGCGGCCTTAAGATCCAGAATTTCACGCGCCAGCGCGCCGCAGGCAATAAGCAGGATGTGCCCCATGCCTGCCGGTGTCACACCAGTTTCGGTCAGAACAGCGTCATCGGGCAGGATGTGCTCCGGTGTCGATGTCATGGTGTGGCTCCTTTCAGGGTTGGTTTGCGTCTGTTTGGGCGCTCCGGCGTGCCGTTTCATGCACCATATGCCGTCACCGCCTTGAACACAAAACGAGGCCAATAAAAAAGCCCCGCCCGGGGGACCGGACGAGGCTCTCTCGGTTCACCGTTGGTGGGGATCAGCTCGCCAATTGGTTATGCTTACGTCCCATCCATTCCTTCGCCGTCTCCACCGCCACAGCGGCGTCGCGGCAATAGGCGTCAGCTCCAATGGCTTTGGAGAATTCTTCGTTCAGGGGCGCGCCGCCCACCAAAACAATATAGTCGTCACGCTTGCCTTGCTCGACCATCGTGTCGATCACGACCTTCATATAAGGCATCGTCGTTGTCAGAAGGGCGGACATGCCAAGAATGTCGGGGCCTTCGCTTTCAAGGGCTTCCATGTAATTTTCAACCGGATTGTTGATGCCCAGGTCGACGACTTCGAAACCTGCGCCTTCCATCATCATACCAACGAGGTTTTTGCCGATGTCGTGAATGTCGCCTTTGACGGTGCCAATCACCATTTTGCCCACACGCGGCGCGCCGGTTTCGGCCAACAGAGGTTTTAGGATGGCCATGCCGCCCTTCATTGCGTTGGCCGCAAGCAGCACCTCTGGCACGAACAGGATACCGTCGCGGAAGTCCGCGCCCACGATTGTCATGCCGCCGACCAAGGCTTTGGTCAGAATGTCATAGGGCGCCCAATCGCGCGACAAAAGGATGTTTACGCCTTCTTCGATTTCCTCTTTGAGGCCATCGTAAAGGTCGTCGAACATCTGTTGAACCAGCTCTTCGTCGTCCAATTCCGCGAGGATGATTTCTTCTTCGTCTGACATGGAGTGCATCCTTTAGTGCGCGCGAAACATGCGCGGGGTTTTCCCTGTTCTGACAGATTGCCGCAGTGTGACTGTCTAATTTGCGACATTGGTGTGCTGTCCTGCGACCTCAATTGGTGGAATGTGCAGAAAGCGTTAGAAAAATGTTACCTAAGGCGCGGCGCTTTTGAGGGGTCGTTTTTGTCTTTTTGCGGCGCGGCGTTAGGCTCGGCGGCGGTTGCCACGCGCGCGGCGTGCGAGCGCTGCGTTGTCGCCGGTTCCGTCGTGCTCCGAGGAAAATGCCCCCAGCCGCGCGACAATCTCTTCTAGCGTCGGAGCACTGCCTTTTTCGGTGCTGTCGAGCCTGCCGCGCATGGCGCGTAGGTGCGTGGGCATGGTCCCGCAGCACCCGCCGATGATGCGCGCGCCGCAGTCGCGGGCGAGGCCTGCATAATCGGCCATCAGTTCGGGTGTGCCGTCGTAATGGATGTGCCCATCGTGGTATTTTGGGATCCCGGCGTTGCCCTTGGCGATGATCGGCAACGGCGTGCCAGTTGCTGCAAAGCCCAATACAGTCCGCAACAGGTCCGATGCGCCTGTGCCGCAATTGGCCCCAAAGGCCAGCGGTGTATTGTCAAATTCGCCTGCTAACTGGGCTAGATCCGCGCTGGTGGTGCCCATCATAGTGCGCCCGGCAGTGTCAAAGCTCATGGTGCCGCACCACGGCAGGCCCGCGCGGGCAAAGCCTTCGGCAGCGGCGCGGAACTCCTCGGGGGCTGATATCGTCTCGACCCAGCCGACATGCGCGCCACCTTCCTTGAGCCCGTCTGCCGTCTCGTGAAACATCTCAACCGCAAGGTCGTGGGTGAGTGGGCCGATCGGGGCCATAATCTCGCCTGTGGGGCCCACGGAGCCTGCCACGACCACAGGTTTGTCCGCTGTTTCCGCCACATCGCGCGCGATCTCGGCCGAGATCCGCGAGAGGCGATGCGCATCTTTTTCGGCACCGTGCAACCGCAGACGGGAGGCATTGGCGCCAAAAGAATTCGTAAGGAAAATGTCGGACCCTGCTTCCACCGCCCCGCGGTAGAGCGCTGCGATCTTTTGCGGCTCAGCGGTGTTCCACATCTCGGGCGCATCACCGGACATCAGACCCATGTTGAAAAGGTTCGTGCCGGTGGCCCCATCGGCCAAGAGCACGTCGTGCGTTTCCAAAAGCTGGGTCAGTAAATCAGTCATCCGGGTGGTCTTTCGTTTTATGAGCAGCGCCGTCAGCAATGCCGCGCTGTTGCCGGGGGTATCGCTGCTTTGCGTGCATCAATCCACTTCATAATTTTCATGATGATTATGAAAGTTGTGATATCTAATCCGCCAATGCGCCCTGGTCGCCATCCTAATCAGGCCTGCCGCAGACCCGAGCAGCACTGCTGCTGCGTCTTCTTGAAGCTTGCCCCCCCTTGCACTAAGAGGGCGAGGAGCGTGCCTCAGACTCGGTGCGCAAAGTACATAGGGGACGCACATGGCGCGGCGCAAAAAGATCTACGAAGGCAAAGCCAAAGTTTTGTATGAAGGCCCCGAACCCGGCACCATCGTTCAGTATTTCAAAGATGACGCCACTGCGTTTAACGCGGAAAAGAAGGACGTGATCGAAGGCAAAGGTGTGCTGAACAACCGGTTGTCTGAATACTTCATGACAGGGCTCGGCCAGATTGGCGTGCCCACGCATTTCATCAAGCGCATCAACATGCGCGAACAACTGGTCCGTTCCTGCGAGATCGTGCCGCTTGAGGTGATCGTGCGAAACTATGCGGCCGGCACCATGAGCAAACGCCTCGGCATCGAAGAGGGCACACAACTGCCGCGCCCAATTGTCGAATATTGTTATAAAGACGACAGCCTCGGTGATCCGCTGGTAACTGAAGAGCATATCGCCGCGTTTGGCTGGGCCAGCCAGCAGGACATGGAAGACATTCTGAGCCTCGCGTTGCGGGTCAACGACTTTATGTCGGGGATCATGTACAGCGTCGGCATCAAGTTGGTGGATTTCAAAATCGAAGTGGGCCGTGTCTATGACGGCGATTTCCAGCGTTTGATCGTGGCCGATGAAATTAGCCCTGACAGCTGCCGCTTGTGGGACATTGAGACTGGCCAAAAGCTGGACAAAGATGTGTTCCGCCGTGATCTGGGCTCGCTTGCGGATGCTTATACTGAGGTGGCGCGGCGCTTGGGTGTGTTGCCCAAGACCTCGACCCCCATCACCAAACCAACATTGATCAACTAAGAGGGCTGCGGAATGAAAGCGCGCGTGCATGTGATGCTGAAAAACGGGGTGTTGGATCCGCAAGGCGAGGCAGTGCGCCACGCGCTGGGGGCTTTGGGCTTTGACGGGGTGCAGGGTGTACGCCAGGGCAAAGTGATTGAGCTGGAACTCGCGGAAGGCGCCACCAAGGCGGACGTGACGGCCATGTGCGAAAAGCTTTTGGCGAACACGGTAATCGAATCCTACTCTATTGAGATCGGCTGATGCGCGCGGCACGTCTGACCGGCTGGCGCGCGCCGCTGGAGGTCGTTGATATCGCAGAGCCGACACCGCCGCCAGGCGGTGTTGTGCTGCGCGTGCTGGCCTGCGGTGTGTGCCGCTCGGACTGGCATGTATGGACTGGGGCCGACCCGGATGTGGCGCTGCCGCATGTGCCGGGACATGAATATTGCGGCGAGGTTATTGCGGTCGGCGAAGGCGTCACGCGTTGGCAGGTGGGCGCGCGGGTGATCGCGCCGTTCATCCTTGCCTGTGGCAGCTGTTCGGACTGCGCCTCCGGGCACCAGACGATTTGCGCCACACAAGCCCTGCCGGGGTTCACCCACGCAGGCGCATTTGCCGAGGCCATCGCTGTGCCTTTCGCGGATGCCAACCTGACAGCCTTGCCAGAGCAGCTGGATCCAGCGGTTGCGGCCGCGATGGGCTGCCGGGTGACGACGGCCTATCATGCGCTGACGGGGCGCGCCGCGCTGCAAGCCGGCGAATGGTTGGCTGTTTTCGGGGCAGGGGTTGTTGGGCTGTCTGCGCTGATGTTGGCGCGGGCCTTGGGCGCGCGCGTGGTTATGGTCGACATCGTGCCAGAAAAGCTGGCCGCGGCCAAAGAGATGGGTGCTGCACATTGTATTGATGCCCGTACCGAGGACCCCGTTGCCGCTATCCACGCGCTGACAAGTGGCGGAGCACATGTGGCGCTCGAGGCGCTCGGCTTGCCGGTCACGACGGCGAATGCCATTAAATCGCTGCGCAAATTGGGCCGTATGGTACAAGTGGGGATGCCTGCGGGCGATCACACGACGATGCCAGTGCCGATGGATGCGGTCTACGGCGGACAGTTGGCCGTCTTTGGTACCCGCGGCATGCCGAGCTGGCGTTACCCTGCGCTTTTGTCGCTGATCACGGCCACAGACCTTGATTTTGCCCCGCTGATCACGCGCCGCATTGCACTCTCTGAGGTCACACGCGAGCTGGCCGCTTTTGACGCGCCTGCACCCGCTGGCGTGGCTGTCATCACCGATTTTCAAAACTAACCCGCCTCGTATCTCACGCCGTCCCCAAACTCACGTTTCTCGCTAAAGGAGCCTCCCATGAAAGCAGCCGTCATCGTCTTCCCCGGATCAAATTGTGACCGTGACTTGGCCGTGGCCTTTGAGGCGGCAGGGGCCGAGGTGCAGATGGTTTGGCACAAGGACACTGCATTGCCAGAGGTGGACATCGTCGGTGTGCCGGGCGGTTTTAGCTTTGGCGATTATCTGCGCTGCGGGGCCATCGCGGCGCAAAGCCCGATCTGCCAGTCTTTGCGCGCCCATACGGACCGCGGCGGCTACGCGCTTGGGATCTGCAACGGCTTTCAGGTCCTGACCGAGACAGGCATCCTGCCGGGGGCTTTGCTGCGCAACGCAGGTTTGAAATACATCTGCAAATCCGTAGGCTTGCAGGTTGCAACCGCCGACAGCGCCTTTACCGAAGGCTATGCCGCAGGCGCACAGATCGACATTCCGATTGCCCACCATGATGGCAATTACTTCGCGGATGAAGCGACCATCGCGATGCTGCAAGATAGCGACCGCGTGGCCTTCACCTACCGCGACAATCCCAACGGCTCGCAGGGCGACATCGCAGGCATTCTGTCCGAAAACCGCCGCGTTTTGGGGATGATGCCGCACCCCGAACGGGCCGCGGACGCAGGCCACGGCGGGACCGACGGGCAGGCGCTTTTCCGCGCATTGGCGGGCGTCTTGGCCCCTGCCTAAGGCGCGCCACGGCTTGAGGGTGCGTGCCGGCTTGGCTAGGTTGGCGACATGGATCAACACGCAGCGCCTTTGACCGGGCCGTCTCAGGATAAGATGACAAATTGGCGGGTGCGGGCCGCCTTGGTGCTGCTATTTCTGTTGGCGCTCGCTACTATTTTCGTCACCAACAACCTGTTGATGGACCGGTTTACGCAATCGACGCGCAACCGGGCCGAACTACGCTTGGCGCTTTATTCTGGCAATTTGCTCGCCGAACTGCGGCAAAACGCGATTGTCCCGCAGCTCCTCGCGCGGGATCCGGCGCTGATCGGGGCACTGAATTCTGGCGATTATTCTCAATCCACCCAGCGGTTGATTTCCTTTGTGGAAGAGATCGGTGCTGCGTCGTTGTTGTTGATGGACAACGGCGGGCGGGCGGTGGCGGCCACAGACCGCAACCGGCTGGGCGCCAACCACCGCAGTGCCGCCTATTTTGTCGATGCCATGCGCGCTTCTGACACCATTTTTTCGGTTATCCCGCGCGAAGCGGGCGGCTATAGCTTTACCTATTCGCGGCGTGTTCATTCCGGTGGTGACACCCTAGGCGTGATCGCGGTCGAGGTGGATTTGCAGAAGTTTGAGCGCGCGTGGGCCGGCATTTCAGACGCGCTTTTGGTCACAGATAGCACCGGCGCGATTATTCTGGCCACCGAGCCGCGCTGGCGCGGTCGCGAAGAAGCCGACGCCTTGGCCGAGCAGACGCCGCAGAACGCCATTGCTCGCGCCATCCAGGCCACCGCCGATTGGACGGCACTGCCGCCCGATGCCTATATCCAAGGCGAGGCTGTCATGCGGCTGGAGGCGCGTATTCCCTTTCGCGGTTGGCGCATGGCGTCCTTTACAACCTATGCCTCTGTGCGCGAGCGGGTGAATGCGGTGCTCGCGCTCGAGATTATGGGTTTTGCCATATTGCTCGCCTTGGCGTTTTATTTTCTGTCGCGGCGCACCGCCTTTCGCATGGCGCTGTTCCAGCGGGACGCGGTGGAGCTGCGCGCCCTCAACCTACGCCTTCAGCGTGAGATTGCAGAGCGGGAACGAATGCAGGAAACGCTCGCTGTGGCGGAGCAAACGCTGGAGCAATCCTCCAAGCTTGCGGCCTTGGGCGAGATGTCTGCGGCCGTTAGTCACGAATTGAACCAACCGCTTGCCGCAATGAAAACCTATCTTGCGGGCGCGCGCCTGCTGCTGGATCGCAACCGGCCCGAAGAGGCGCTGTCGTCCTTTGGCCGCATCGATGGCCTGATCGAGCGTATGGGCGCGATTACCCGGCAGTTAAAATCCTATGCCCGTAAAGGTGCTGATGCGTGGAGCCCGGTCAACATGAGTGATGCGCTGGCTGCGAGCCTTGCGATGATGGAGCCGCAGTTGCGCCAGCGCCACGTCCAGATCAGCCGCATCCTGCCGGAGACGCCCGTGTTGGTGTCGGGCGACCGGATGCGGATTGAGCAGGTCATGGTGAACCTCTTGCGCAATGCCATCGACGCCACCCGTGCGCAGCGCAATCCGCAGGTGGATATCATCCTTGCCGCTGGCGACACCGCGACGTTAACGGTGCGCGACAATGGCCCGGGGATCAAAGACCTCGATGCGCTGTTCGAGCCGTTTTATACGACTAAACAGCCGGGCGACGGCGTGGGCCTTGGCCTCGCCATATCCTCTGGTATCGTTAGCGATCTGGGCGGGCGATTGACGGCGCGGAACGGGCAGGGCGGCGGCGCTGTTTTTGAGATGCAGCTGCCCATTCTTGCCGCGCCGGATCCCGCAATGGATCTTGACCACGATTCGGATCCGGACGCAGACCCACGGTCGGCATCCAAACTAACAACACCTCACGCCGCGGAGTAGACTGATGACCCAAGCGATGAAAATTGCCATTGTCGACGACGAACAAGACATGCGCCAAAGCATCAGCCAATGGCTGGCCCTGTCCGGCTATGACACTGAAACCTTTGCCAGTGCAGAGGACGCGCTCAAGATCTTGGGGCCGGATTATCCCGGTATTGTTATCTCTGACATCAAGATGCCAGGCATGGACGGGATGCAGTTTCTGAAAAAATTGATGGGCAGCGACAGCGCTTTGCCGGTTATTATGATTACGGGCCATGGCGATGTGCCCATGGCTGTTGAGGCAATGCGGGTGGGCGCATATGATTTTCTGGAAAAGCCGTTCAACCCGGAGCGCATGAGCGCGCTGGCCAAGAAGGCCACGGCCGCGCGGCGCTTGGTCATGGACAACCGTGCGCTGCGCCGCGAGCTGTCGGATGGCAGTGTGCTGATGAAAAAGCTGATCGGCCAATCACCTGTGATGGCGCGCCTGCGCGAAGATATCTTGGATTTGGGACAGGCGGACGGGCATGTCTTGATTGAAGGTGAAACCGGCACGGGCAAAACACTAATGGCGCACGCGCTGCATGCAGTGGGCGCGCGGGCAGGCAAGAAATTCGTACTGCTCAGCTGCTCCGCGCTGGAAGAAGACGCGCTCGCAAAACGCCTTTTTGGTCCGATGCAGCCAGAAGACGCGATTTTGCCGGCCTTTGAGGAAGCCCGAGGCGGCACGCTGGTGCTTGAGGACATCGAGGCCTTGTCCGAGGCGCTTCAAGGCCGATTGCTTAGCGCTATCAACGACCAAGGCGTGCCCGCCGAGACGCGGATCGTGGCGATTTGCAACCTACAAGAAGCGGGGCGTACCTGCGAGGATGTGCTGCGCGCGGACCTTTTTTTCCGGCTGGCGGCCCTGCGCCTCACTGCGCCGCCCTTGCGCCAACGTGGCGAGGATATCCTGACGCTCTTTACCCGGTTGAGCGATCAATTTGCTGATGAATACGGTTGTGAGGCACCCAAAGTGACCGCGCAAGAGGCCGCACAATTGCTGCAAGCGCCGTGGCCCGGTAATGTGCGCCAGTTGATTAATATGGCCGAACGGGCGGTGTTGCAGGCGCGGCGCGGCACGGGCACGATCGCATCTCTGTTGATGTCAGATCATGCTGACATGCAGCCCGTGATGACGACGGAGGGCAAGCCCCTCAAGGAATATGTCGAGGCGTTTGAGCGGATGTTGATCGACAACACCATGCGCCGGCACGGCGGCTCCATCGCCAATGTGATGGACGAGCTGTGCTTGCCGCGCCGGACGTTGAACGAAAAAATGGCGAAATATGGCCTACAGCGTGCGGATTATCTGGGCTGATGGGGTGAGCTGCGTCCAGAAAACGCATCGCAAACGAGTTTGTCATTGTAACGCACCCCCGTTTCCCCTTAACTGGAGTGTAGGCTGTGCCGCGCGCGAGTGCCCCCAGCCTGACAACAGTTTCGCTGTCATGCGAGTTGGACACTCCGCGCAGATGCGCAGGGCCGCCGCCCCACGACAGACCGATTGGACCCGATCATGGGTCAAAGAGACGCTGACGACATGCACCGCAGGTCGCAGCATATAATGGACGCGCAGCGGGTCAGGTGATATGCCCAACCGCCGCGAGTCGGAGAAGAACCGCGATGACGCGCGCGATACAATTGAGACACAGAGCAGGGGGTTTTGATGCCCCCGCCGGTGCTGCGCCGTTCGCTATCGCCCTGACAAGACACGCAACCAATCGTGCCACGCCCCTTATGGGACGGCGCCTTCTGGGGTCGTGCAAACGGAAACCATGCCTAAGAAAATGCTTATCGATGCCACCCACGCGGAAGAAACCCGCGTCGTGGTGGTGGACGGAAACAAGGTTGAGGAATTTGACTTTGAATCTGAAAACCGCCGGCAGCTTGCCGGAAATATCTATCTTGCCAAGGTAACACGGGTCGAGCCGTCGTTGCAGGCGGCCTTTGTGGATTACGGCGGAAACCGCCATGGTTTTTTGGCCTTCAGTGAAATCCATCCTGATTATTACCAGATCCCCGTCGCGGACCGTGAGGCCCTGATGGAGGAAGAGCGCGCCTATGCCGAAGCGCAGCGCGCCGCCGATGAAGACGATGAAAAGCCCAAGCGTAGCACGCGTGGGCGCAGCCGCAGTCGCTCGCGCAGCAAAGCGGAAAGCACCAACAGTGCCGATGCTGTCGTTACGGCGGAGGTCTCTGGCGACGCACCCACCGAGGTTGCCGGAATGGAGACCATCGAGGTTGATGTGGACACGGCATCTGAGGCCACCGAGTTGACAGGGGCCGACAGCCTTGTTGCGGCGGACGCACCGCAAGCCGAGGACACAAGTGCGGACACGGCCGTGGACGCTGCGGCAACCAAATGGGATGCTGACGCCAATGCAACTGAAGACGTTGCCGCAGATGCGGATACCCTCGCAGCACATGCCGACGAGGACGAGGTAGAAGCCAAGACTGCCGATGCCGCTTCCAAAGACGAAAGCATCGAATCGGTCGCCGATGAAGACGACAGCGAGGACATTCGTCCTGCGCGCAAGCCGCGTCCGAAACGTTACAAGATCCAAGAAGTCATTAAAGTGCGTCAGATTTTGCTGGTGCAGGTCGTAAAAGAGGAGCGCGGCAATAAGGGTGCGGCGCTCACCACCTATCTGAGCCTCGCAGGGCGCTATTGCGTCTTGATGCCGAACACAGCGCGTGGCGGCGGCATCAGCCGTAAAATTACCAATGCGGTGGACCGTAAGAAGCTCAAAGAGATTGCCAATGAGATTGAAGTACCAAAAGGCGCGGGCCTTATCGTGCGGACGGCTGGGGCCAAGCGGACCAAGGCTGAGATCAAGCGCGACTATGAATATCTTCAACGCCTGTGGGAGCAGATCCGCGCGCTGACATTGCAATCGATTGCGCCGGCGAAAATCTATGAAGAAGGCGATTTGATCAAACGTTCGATCCGCGACCTGTATAACCGCGAGATTGACGAAGTTTTCGTTGAGGGCGAACGCGGCTACCGCATCGCCAAGGACTTCATGAAGATGATCATGCCGTCGCACGCCAAGAACGTGAAGCGCTATGAGGATAGCCTGCCGCTTTTTGCGCGCTATCAGGTTGAGACCTATCTTGCCGGCATGTTCAACCCCACGGTGCAACTGCCCTCGGGCGGCTATATCGTGATCGGCGTGACGGAGGCGTTGGTCGCCATCGATGTGAACTCCGGGCGGGCCACGAAAGAAGGCTCAATAGAGCAAACGGCCACCAAGACCAACCTCGAGGCGGCTGCCGAGGTCGCTCGCCAGCTGCGGTTGCGCGACCTAGCCGGCCTGATTGTGATCGACTTCATCGATATGGACGAGCGCAAGAATAATGCGGCCGTCGAAAAGATGATGAAGGACAAGCTCAAGACCGACCGTGCCCGCATCCAGGTGGGCCGGATTTCGGGCTTTGGCCTGATGGAAATGTCCCGCCAGCGGTTGCGCCCTGGTATGATCGAGGCAACAACACAGCCCTGTCAGGCATGCCACGGCACAGGTTTGATCCGCTCCGATGACAACCTAGCACTGTCGATCCTGCGCCAAGTGGAAGAAGAGGGCACCCGCCGTCGGTCGCGTGAAGTCCTCGTGAAAGCGCCCGTGGGCATTGCGAATTTCTTGATCAATCAAAAGCGAGAGCATATCGGTCAGATCGAGGCGCGCTATGGTCTCAGCGTCCGGGTGGAAGCTGATCCGCATTTGGTCAGCCCTGATTTCAGCCTCGAAAAGTTCAAGACCGCCACCCGGAATGTCGCTGCGGCCCAAGCTGCGGTTGTATCCGTGGATACGTCGATCATGGACAAGATCGACGAGGCGGATGCGATTGCAGCCGAGGCGAAAGAGGCCGCCGAGCAGGAGAACGAAGCCACACCGCAAAGCCATGAAGAGGGTGACGGCAAGCCAAAACGCCGCCGGCGTCGGCGTCGTCGCCGCAAGTCAGGCACAGGCGAAGAGGGTGCCGAGGCCCATAATGATGCGGCGCATCAAAGCGAGGCGTCGGACGCAGATCAGGACAGTGCAGATCAAGCGGCGCCTGCTGCTGATGTTGCAGCGTCTGAGGAAGCTGAGGCGGCTCCCGCGAAGCCCAAACGGACCCGCAGCCGGACGCGCAAACCAAAGGTAGAGGCCGGAGCGACAGAGCCGGCGACAACCGAGGCTGCTCTCGATGCGCCTGTGGCGGAAGTTTCGCTTGATAGCACTGAGGAAGCCACTGCTGCGCCAGAAACGGCGGAGGCCGAGGCACCAAAGCCCAAGCCCCGCGCGCGCCGCAGCCGTGCCAAAGCAGCGCCAAAGGTTGCAGAGGAGAAAGCCGTAGCAGAGCCTACGACAACGGAAGAAGCCTCCGCTGAAGCGCCGGTCGCAGCGCCTGAAACAAAGGCTGCGGTTGTCGCGTCAGAAGCGCCTGCTGTTGAAACCGCGCCCGAGCCAACACCGGAGCCTACACCAGAACCAGCGCCTGCACCCGCTGCGGAAGAGGCCCCGAAAAAGCCAAAGCGCCGCGGATGGTGGTCCTTGGGCGGCTAACCCAGCCGTAATAAATTAAGAAAGGCGCGTCCCACTGGGCGCGCCTTTTTTTTTCTTGTCCAATTCCCCAGCACAATCAGGCGCAACGCCCAACCTCAGATCGTTATTTTTCTTTGCGGATGCTGTAGCGCGCCACGGGGCCGCTGTGATCTGGCTCGATCAGAGTATGCCCTGCCTCTTGGCAAAAATGAGGCACGTCCACCACCGCTGCCGGATCATCGGCCAGCAACACCAGCACGTCGCCCACAGCCAGTTCCGTCAGACGTTTGCGCGCTTTTAGCACGGGAAGGGGGCATAACAGGCCCGCGGCATCTACGGTCAGCTTGTTCATGGTGTCGGGTGTAGGCCGCGTGTTTCAAACTGTCCACAGCCTTGTGACCCAATGCCGCGTGACGCCGCCGCGACAATGGCGTAGCAGGGAGACATGTTTGGAATTGACATCATCGACGCCGGTTTGGTCCCGGCCATGGCAGTGGCATTGGTGGCGGGCTTTATTAGCTTTCTCAGCCCCTGCGTCTTGCCGATTGTGCCTCCCTACCTTGCTTATATGAGCGGGGTGAGCCTGTCGGATATGGAAAATGTGGCGCGAGGCCGCCAGCGGGCTGTAATCTCGGCGCTTTTCTTTGTGTTGGGCCTCAGCACGGTGTTCCTGATCCTGGGCTTTACGGCCTCGGCTTTTGGGGCGTTTTTCCTGCAAAATCAGACGCTGTTCGCCCAAGTATCCGGCGTTGTGGTCATCATCTTTGGCCTGCATTTCCTGAACGTTTTTCGCATCCCGTTTCTGGACCAAGAGGCGCGACTTGACGTTGGTGACAGGGGGGGATCGTCCTTCGGCGCCTACGTTCTGGGACTGGCCTTTGCCTTTGGCTGGACGCCCTGCATCGGTCCGCAATTGGGCGCGATCCTATCGCTCGCGGCATCTGAGGCTTCCGTGGCGCGGGGGACCGTATTGCTGGGTGTTTATGCTGTCGGTCTTGGTGTGCCATTTTTGTTGGTTGCGATGTTCATCACCCGCGCGATGGGAGTGGTGAACCGGATCAAGCGTCACATGGCCTTGATCGAGCATATCATGGGCGTCTTGCTGATCGCCGTGGGCCTTGCGCTGGTTACCGGCGCCTTCACGTGGTTCAGCTTTTGGTTGCTTGAGACGTTTCCAGCGCTCAGCCTGCTTGGCTAAGGTCGCCTTAACCTTGCCATAAACCTCTTCTACTATAGCGGGTGGGGAAAGGCAGGGTGATGACGCAGCAAAACCTCACAGATGTGGTGCGACGGCGCCGGGGGTTCTACATCCCGGGCTTTGATCCCATGCATCCGCGCCGCTACCGGGAGCTTTACCGGGTTGAAAGCGCGGCACAGGCGGAGATTTCCGGCTATGAAATTGCGCTGCGTGGAGAGCCTGGGCGGGACGGTTTTGGCTGGCAAGTTGCGGCGGTGATCGATGGGGTTGAGACGGCGACGGATGTCGATGTGCTCATGTGGTCAGACATCGTGCGCAGCAGCATGTCGCAGTTCATTTTCGTAACATACCTGCACCTTGCGCGCACGTTGTGGCGCTATGTCAGCAGTGGGGCGCTTTGGCGGTTGATGCAATTGCGAAAGGGGCCGGTGATTGCGGCGCTGTATCCCGCGGTGATGCTAAGTGTACAGCTTGTACTGGCTGTCCTTTCGGCTTCGGTTTTGGGCGGGGCTGCGATGTCCCTCGCTGGTGTTTTGGGGCTATCTGGACACGCCACGGTTTTTGCGTCTGCGCTGCTGGGCGTCGCCTTTGCGGTCGGTGTACTACGCCTGTTCAAGCGCCATGATGCGAAGTTTTTCGCCTATTATCTAATGCACGACTACGCCGATGCCGCCGCGCACTATGGGGCGTACTCGCCGGCGCTTACTGTGCGTATCGCCCAATTTTCGGATAAGGTGCGAGAAGCCTGTGCGGCAGGTTATGACGAGGTGTTGGTGGTGGGCCATTCCTCGGGGGCGCATCTGGCGATTTCGGCGCTGGCGGATGTGCTTCGTGGGCCAGTGCCTGCGCCGAAAAACCTTGCGTTGCTGACCTTGGGGCAGGTGGTGCCCATGTTGTCGTTCCTGCCGCGTGCTGTGCAGTTGCGGGGCGATTTGGCCTTGATGGGACATCAAGATACGGTGGCTTGGGTCGACGTGTCAGCGCCCGGGGATGGCTGTGCCTTTGCGCTTTGTGATCCGGTTGCGGTCAGTGGAATGGCGCAATCTGAGGTTGCGCAAACCGGGCCGTTGGTCCTGTCCGCCGCCTTTCGCCAAACGCTGAGCCCGACGCGCTGGCACCACCTGCGCTGGCGCTTTTTCCGGCTGCATTTTCAATATTTGTGCGCGTTTGATCGCCCCGGAGACTACGATTATTTCCAGATTACAGCCGGGCCGTTGTCCCTCGCGCAGCGCTTTGCCGGACGGGTGCCGTCAAAATCGCGGATCACCCGAGCGTTGAACCCTTTTCGCGAGGCGGCTGTATGACCCAAACTGCTCCGCAACCCCTGCCGCCAAAGCCCCCGAGCCGTCAGGATCGCGTGTCGCTGCGGACCTATGCGCGGCTGTTTCGCCGTGACATCCTCTCGGCCCAACCAGCCCGCCTATATGGTGCATGGATGGCTGTGCTTCGCACACCGTTCTTTCGCTCGTTTCTGATCAATGATCCCAAGCTGGTGGACATGGTCCTGAAAAAAAAGCCTGAAGATTTTCCCAAATCGGACCGCATCAATGAAGGTCTGCGCCCGCTGTTGGGAGGCTCCGTTTTTGTCACCAACGGTGCAACTTGGCGCAGGCAGCGGCGGATCATTGATCCCGCATTTGAGGGGGGGCGCCTGCATCACAGCTTTGGCGCCATGTGGGCCGCCGCCGAAGGGGCCGCCGCCCGTTTTGCCCGCACAACAGATGCGCCGATCGAGATCGAGGTGGAGATGAGCAATGCGGCCGCCGATGTGATCTTTCGCACGCTTTTTTCTCTGCCCATTGAGGATACCGTGGCGCAAGAAGTGTTCACAGAATTTCGTGCCTATCAGCGTAGCCAGCCGCTGTTGAACCTTGCTGCGTTGGTGCCGTTGCCGCCTTGGGTGCCGCGCCTTTTTGGACGTGCAACACGGCGCAGTGCGGCGCATATCCGGGGGTTGATCCGCAGCCTTGTTGTGGCGCGACAGGCAGAGATTATCGCGGGACGCGCGCCCAATGATCTAGCAACCAAAATTATGACGACACCTGACCCGAAAACGGGCAGGTGTTTCGATCTGGATGAAATGGTCGACCAGGTGGCGATCTTCTTTCTCGCGGGACATGAAACCAGCGGGTCGGCCATGGCATGGGCGCTCTATCTCTTAGCGCTCTACCCAGAGTGGCAGGAGCAGGTGGCTGCAGAGGCCGTAGCGCTACGCGAGGGCACCGTTGCTGCGGCGCGGCAATTGAAACTGTCGCGCGATGTCTTTCGCGAAACGCTGCGCCTTTATCCGCCTGTACCAATGATGGTGCGCAGTGCGGCTAAACCGCAGGTCTTTCGCAACAGAGTGGTGCCGCGTGGCAGCCAGATCGTGATCAGCCCTTGGCACCTGCACAGGCACACGCGATTTTGGCAAAATCCGGATGGGTTTGATCCTGCGCGCTGGCAGACATCCGACCCTACGGCCTGTGCACGGAGCGCCTTTATCCCGTTCTCCGCTGGCAGCCGCGTGTGCCCCGGTGCAGGGTTTGCAATGATGGAGGGGCCGCTGATCCTATCGCGCCTTCTGAGAGATTTTCAGGTGACATGCACGGACAAACCGCCGCCTGTGCCTGTCGTTCACCTGACGGTTCGGTCCAAAAATGGCATTTATTTGCGCGTCACACCGCGGCGATAGAATTGCAGGCAACGTGTTAGCGCAACCGGTCTTTAAGCTGCGGCGTAATGCGTTAACACGAGGCAGAAGCACGAAAATTGGAGACGCAGTGATGGCCCGGAACACAGAACAAGCTTTGCAGATGCGGACGGGTGCGGGGTTCGTCGCGGCTCTCGACCAAAGCGGCGGATCCACGCCCAAGGCGCTCGCGCTCTACGGGGTGGAGGCGTCGGATTATGGCTCTGATGCTGAGATGTTTGCCGAAATTCAAAAGATGCGGGCGCGGATTATCCTCGCCGATGATTTTAACAAATCCAAAGTGATCGGCGCGATTTTGTTTGAGCGTACGATGCATGAGGCGATCAACGGCGTGCCGGTGCCGACTTATCTGTGGGACCACGCGGGCATCGTGCCGTTTCTGAAAATTGACAAAGGTCTTCAGGATGAGGCTGATGGCGTGCAGCTGCTCAAGCCCATGCCCGATTTGGACGCGCTGTTGGCCACAGGCGCGGAGATGGGCATTTTCGGCACCAAGGAACGTTCGGTCATTCACAGCGCCAATGCGACCGGCATTGAGGCGGTTGTGGCCCAACAGTTTGAAGTGGCTCAGCAGGTCAGTGCGGCGGGTCTGGTGCCAATCATCGAGCCGGAAGTGAACATTCATTCTGAGACAAAAGCCGCGGCAGAAGAGATGCTTGCCCAGAGCTTGCAGGCGCATTTGGACGCACTGCCTGACGCGGTGGACGTGATGCTCAAGCTGACCTTGCCGGAGGTGGCGGGGCACTATGAGGCGCTGGCAAAACATCCTCGCGTGATGCGAGTCGTGGCACTGTCGGGCGGCTATAGCACAGATGACGCCTGCGCGCGTTTGGCGCAGAACCCGTCTATGATCGCGTCGTTCAGCCGCGCGCTGACCGAAGGGTTGCAGCGCGACATGACCGATGCGGACTTTAACGCGGTGCTTGGCGCAAACATCGACAAGATTTACCGCGCCTCTGTCTAATCCGGGGTGGCTGCATCTGCATGAGAGGTGCGCAGCTCGTTCAAAATGAAAACGCGAATGGCGGAGGCTAGGCCTTCGTCAGGCGTGCGTTCTGCATCAATGTCGGCTGCTAAAGCGTTGATTGGTATATTTTTTTGCGCCGCAATCCTGCGAAACTCGGCCCAAAAGGCATCTTCGAGGGACACGGACGTGCGGTGACCTCGCAGGGTCAATGAGCGTTTGATGGGCCGGGCGCTCATGTCTCGCGCTTATGCGCCTCGGCGTGTTTTTCAGCCGCTGCGCGCGCTTTGTCGTCCGCATCGCGTGCCGCTTTGGTCCGGCCGTAGATCACCACGTTCTCCGCGGCCCGAGCGGTTTTCTCCGCCCGGGCGCGGGCTTTGCGCGCTTTGTTGAGGTTTATCGGCGCGCTCATTTAGGTCCGATCATGTTTTCGGGGCGCACCACACGGTCGAAGGTTTCAGCGTCGACAAACCCCAGCGCGATCGCCTCTTCTTTCAGCGTGGTGCCGTTTTTATGCGCCGTCTTGGCCACTGTTGTCGCGTTGTCATACCCGATCTCCGGCGCCAGCGCGGTCACTAGCATCAACGATTCGCGCATCAGACGCTCAATCCGGTCGGCATCAGCCCGCAGCCCCACCACCAGGTTATCGGTGAAGGCAACGGCCGCGTCGCCCAGAAGCTGCATGGATTGCAAGACGTTATAGGCCATCATGGGCTTATACACATTCAGTTCAAAATGCCCCTGCGAGCCCGCAAAGCCCACAGCGGCGTCATTGCCCATAACATGCGCGCAGACTTGAGTGATCGCCTCGCATTGGGTCGGGTTCACTTTGCCCGGCATAATGGAGGAGCCAGGCTCGTTCTCGGGCAAGATCAGCTCCCCCAGACCGCAGCGTGGGCCAGAACCGAGCAGGCGAATGTCGTTTGCAATTTTAAAGAGCGACGCCGCCACTGTTTTTAGCGCACCCGAGATTTCGACCATCGCGTCATGGGCCGCCAAGGCCTCAAACTTGTTAGGGGCCGTGACAAAGGGCAGGTCGGTGATCTGCGCCATATGGCCTGCGACTTGGCTGTCCCAACCTTTGACGGTGTTGAGGCCCGTACCCACCGCGGTGCCGCCCTGTGCCAGCTCGTAGATCGCGCCAAGCGCATTTTCCACGCGCCGAATGCCCATCGCGACCTGATGTGAGTAGCCCGAAAACTCTTGGCTGAGCGTGAGCGGTGTGGCGTCTTGGGTATGCGTGCGGCCGATTTTGATGATGCCGTCGAAGGCTGCGACCTTGTCCTGCAAAGCGCCGTGCAGTTTTTTCAATCCGGGCAGCAGCACGTCGCGCGCAGTCATGGCCGTGGCAATGTGCATCGCCGTGGGGAACGTGTCATTCGAGGACTGCCCCATGTTGCAATGGTCGTTAGGGTGGACTGGATGTTTGGACCCGATCTTGCCGCCCAACAGCTCAATTGCGCGGTTGGCGATGACTTCGTTGGCGTTCATGTTGCTTTGTGTGCCGGAGCCTGTTTGCCACACGACCAGCGGGAAATTGTCGTCGAATTTGCCGGCGACCACTTCGGAGGCGGCTTGGACGATGGCGTCGCCCAGTTTGGCGTCGAGCGCGCCATTTTCGACATTCGCCAGCGCACAGGCCTGTTTGATCACACCGAGGGCGCGCACGATGGCAATCGGCTGTTTTTCCCAGCCGATGGGAAAGTTCAGGATTGAACGCTGGGTTTGTGCGCCCCAATATTTATCGGCGGGGACCTCAAGGGGGCCAAAGCTGTCGGTTTCTGTGCGGGTCTGGGCCATGTGTTGCTCCGGGCTGTGATGTTTGACGCGGGTTCGCGGTGGTTTAGCCGCCCGGCGCCGGGGGTGCAAATGCTGCTATGCCGATTGGGCCGCAGCGGTTTGTTATTTACGAAAACTGTCGAGAGAGACGACTTCAGCCTTTTGGGGCGCGGCCTCCGCAGGGGTGGCGTCTGGGACATCGGTGGGGGCCGCTTCGTCCCTGGCTTCTGCCTCGGTGGGCACCAGTTGCGCGTGGTTGGTGTCCGCGCTGTCGCTGTCGTCCATGTCCTCTTGCGTCTCAAAGCGCAGGCCAAATTCGACGGAAGGGTCCACGAATGTTTTGACCGCGTCGTAGGGAATATAAAGCGGCTCAGGCGCGTCGCCGAAGTTGAGCGTGATCGCAAAGCCTTCGTCGCTTACCTCAAGATTGTCGTACCAATGCTGCATCACCACGGTCATTTCGCCGGGATAGCGGTCAAAGAGCCAATCCGCGAGCTCTGCATCGGGGTGACCGGTATCGAAGGTGATGAAAAAGTGGTGCGCACCGGGCAAACCGTTGTCTGCAACGTCCTGCAACACTTTGCGGATCAGCCCGCGCATCGCGTCATGCATCAGGTTGCCGTAATCGATGGTCTGGCCCATTTCATCCCCCTCGCAACGATGCCACAATCATAGCTGTTTTACCGCGAAGCGAAAGAGGGGAATGACGCAGCTGCGGATCCTTCAGAGCAAAGCCGGACTAAGCAGACCAAGCGCTGCCCCGGCAGGGGCGGTGATGAGCAAGGTGACGGGCAGCGACAGTCCGCGCCAGATCATCAAAAGGGCCGCCAGTCCAGTGAGGACGAGCGCATTTATATCAAGGCTCTGCCAGACGGGCGCGGGCAGGGCGCCGAGCTGTTCCACTTGAGCAAAAAGGACATGGAGCGCAAACCAGAGCGACAGGTTGAGGATTACACCCACAACGGCGGCGGTAATCGCCTCTAGGGCGGCGGACAAACGTGGGCGGGTGGCGAGCTGGTCTAGGTGAGGTGCCGCGAGGAATATCCACAGAAAACAGGGCACAAAGGTGACCCAAAGGGCCAGCACACCTGCGATCAGGCCAAGTGGCAGGCCACCTTGGGCGGCACCGGCGAGGATTGCGACGAACTGTGTGACCAGAATCAGCGGGCCGGGTGTTGTCTCAGCGAGGCCCAAGGCGTCGATCATCGCGCTGGTTTCGATCCACCCGTAGGTCTGAACAACCATTTGGGTCATATAGGCGAGGACGGCATAGGCACCGCCGAAGGTCACCACGGCTAGTTTGGAAAAGAAGAGGCCGATTTGGGTCAGGAACGCATGATCGAGTGCCGCGATGAGCACGATCGGCGAGGCCCAAAGCCCGCCCCACAAGAGCGCAGTCGAGATCTGCGCGCGCAGCGATGTGGGGCGCGCTTGGGCTGCGGCAGGGGCGTCGGGTTTTTCTTGAGCGCGGAAATAGCCAAAGAGGCCCGCAGCCGCGATCACCATAGGGAACGGCAGCGCGAAGGCAAAGAGCGCCACGAAAGCGCCGCCTGCCAGCACCCACGCCGCCGTATCGCGCAGCGCTTTGCGCGAGAGGCGTAACAGGGCTTGAAGGACGGTGATGATCACTGCGGCCTGAATGCCGGTAAAGGATGCGATTACCGCGGGCTGCGTGCCGTAGCTGATGTAAACCATGGCGAGTGCCGTGATGACCAGCGCGCCCGGCATAACAAACAGCCCGCCCGCGATGACACCTCCTAACACGCCGCGCAAACGCCAGCCGGCATAGGTGGCCAGCTGCATCGCCTCAGGTCCCGGCAGCAACATGCAAAGCGACAGTGCGCGCAAATATTCGGCCTCTGTCAGCCATTTTTTCTGCGTGACCAATGTGTCGTGCATCAACGCGATCTGCGCAGCCGGGCCGCCAAAGCTGAGCACGCCAATCCGGCCAAAAGTCTCTGTCAAAGTCGCGAGGCGTATCATGGGGCGGTCTCTTGGTTTGTATAAAGTCCGGCTTTCGCTAGCGATGAAGTGTGACAGGGGGTTAACAAGGGTGCGGAAGGCGACAAGGTAAGAGGTTAAGGCAACATGAGATATGTCGGATAAGGCAATGTTTTGTATGTGTTAACAACGTTTTTTTGTACGTGAGACACCGGCGCAGCAGGTGATTGTTTAAAATGCGGTCAGGACGGTAACTCTCCTCCCTCGCGGACGCTTTGGTGTAACCGTGCAGAAATCCTCGGGGTTGGTTCGGTGCTGCTGGCCAATATGTAATCCGATTGGATTAGGTTTTAGGACCCAAAACCCAAGGGAACAGGTGTTTGCGTGGGGGGCAAAGCTGGCCCAACCTTGGGCAGGTTCATCCAAATTGTATGGGTAAAAGTGCAGGCTTCTGTTGCCAGGCGCCTGCGAGCCCCGCCTTAGGTCGCTAAACCCAAGGAGTTAAGTTTCAGTCGCTGAAACCGCTTACGCGGCCATCGCAACTGGAGCACGATTGTCATTTGCAATTGTACAAGTTTCGCCGATAACGGTGGCAGACAGCCGAAACAAAGCTAACCCCTTTAGACGTTCGTCGATCCTGTTTCGGCCCCATGATCCCCAAATGAAGGATGGTGGTGGAGCCGCCGGGTACCGCCCCCGGGTCCGATCCGCTTATTACGAGCGCGTTTATGTCCATAGTTCCGAAGAACAACGATTACATAGGACATGTCTGGCGCAGTTGCAAACCCCTAAGGAAAGGGTAAGGACGCCGTTTGTGCGCCCTCAGACGGGAAGGTTTGCGGCAATAAGGCAGGCGGCCAAAGCGGCCTCGATACCGCCGAAAACAATCACTTTGCCGCGCGGTGGCGCATCGAACACCAAGGACACAACACGCCCCAATGCAGCCCCCGCAAAGGCGATGCCTACCATGGTATAGGCCAGCGGCGCATCCAGCCAGATCGCAGCGGCGCCTGCCACGACGAAAAGACCGCCAACCGAGGCGCGCATTTCGCTTAGTCCCATGGTGGAGGAGGTCGGCGTCAGATCGAGGGCGGCGGCGGTGTAACGTGGCGCGACAAAGCCGAAGAGGCCAAAGGCGATGGTCAGCAGGCACGCAACGATGTTCAGAATATCTATCATGCGTGGTAACCTAGCGTGCTCGGTGGCACTTGCAATCGCGCACGCCATGCCACGCTATGTCGTGGGGGGTGCTGCGCGTGCTTTTTCTGGACGCGCGGAAAAGACGCTTTGCGCCAGCGCCTGCGTCTCATGCTCCAACGCGGTTAGTGCATCGGCGGTGGCACTTGCATCTTGTGCCTCCAGCGCGTCGGTGATGCCGGTGTGCAGTGCCACAATGCGTGCGCGGTCGCGGGCGGTGAAGGTGATCATATTCATCAGTGGCTGCATGGCCTCGACGGCACCGGCCAGCTGATAGCTCAGCACCGGGTTGCCCGCCCCATCAACAAGTGCGCGGTGAAAGGCCACGTCCGAGGCGCAAAACGCCTCATCCGTCAGGCCCGGCTGGCTTTGGCGGTGGATTTCTGCGCGCATCGTCGCCAGATGATCCGCGCTGCGTCGGGCGGCAGAGAGGGGCGCGCAGGACCGCTCGAGCGCATAGCGCGCCTCGCAAGCGGTCTCAAAGCTGACCGCGTTCATCGACAGCAGCAGCGTCGAGGTGGTGATTTGCTGGGGATAGGCCTCTTCAAAGCTGAGCCGGTTGACAAAAGCCCCGCCGGACGCGCCGCGCTGTGTGCGGATCAACGACTGCGCCGCCAGCCGTTTCAGCGCCTCGCGCACGGTGGAACGGGACACGTCGAACTGATCGGAAAGCTCGGCCTCAGAAGGCAGGCGCTGGTTCACATCAAGCGCGCCGTTGATGATCGCATCGCGGATTGCATCAGCAATTTGCGCAGAAAGATCGGCGGAACTGTCAGGATCGATTTTCATGGTTAGCGGCCCGGCTATATTTTTGTTTGATCGACATTCATTTGTCTGACATTTAACGACGGCAAAGAAAAGGCCGCGCGGCGCTGAGTCGCGATTGGAAGACACCGCCGTGCGCCACCTGTGCGCAACGGAGGAAAAGGGAGATCGACATGCCACAGATGCACCATTTGTTGCGCTCTACGCTCTGGTTGGGATTTTTTGCAACGATCCTATGGGCTTGGTGGATGATGTATTCTATGAGCATGGACATGGGTTTGGACCTGATTGGACGCCCGAATGAGATGGCAGACCGGATGCGCATGATGGATCCGCGGATGCCGATGTATATGCCGATGGCGCATTTTGGGCCTGTGTTCATGATGTGGGCCATTATGATGGCGGCGATGATGCTGCCGACGCTGGTGCCGACGCTGCGCGCATATGAAGACCTGATGGTCTCCGCCAATGGCACCCGCATGGGATGGTTGGGTGTGCTGGCGGGCTACAGCGTGGTCTGGATTGGTTTTGCTGCTGCGATTGCAGGCGTTCAACTGGCGCTTCTGTTTGGGGGTGTCATCGACATGATGGGCTTTCCCGCCTCGCGGTGGTTCGCGGTGGCGTTGCTGATTGCTGTAGGCCTCTTTCAATTTACCCGCGCCAAAGAAGTTTGCCACGGCGTGTGTCACGCCCCGGGGATGTATTTCTTGGGTCATTGGCGCACAGGCTTTGCCGGCGGGCTGCGCATGGGGCTGGGTCTGGGCGCGTTTTGCGCGGGCTGCTGCTGGGGTTTTATGGCCTTGGGCTTTGTCGGCGGGGTCATGAGCTTGCTTTGGATGGGCCTTGCTACATTATTCATGGTGCTGGAAAAACTGCCGCAGGTGGGCCGGATCGTGACCAAACCGATGGGAGTGGCCCTAATCTTGGGCGGCGTGGCATTGGCCGTTTGGCCGATGCTGGGAACTTAACGTGGAACGGAGGGCTGCATGCCGAATAGAGACGTAACACCGGCCGATTGGCGCATTCAGGGCGAATTGTTTTTGAACTGTTCATGTGAACTGTTCTGCCCCTGCGTCATCAGCCTCGGCGCGCATCCGCCCACCGAGGGCCATTGCCATGCGTGGATGGGTATTGCGATCGATGAAGGCCACTATGAAGGTGAGAGCCTTGCGGGCATGAATGTGGGCCTCTTGGTCGATATTCCGGGCCGTATGGGCGAGGGCAACTGGAAAGTCGCAGCCTATGTAGACGAGCGCACCAATGACGCCGCGTATAATGGAATCTTACAGATTTTCTCCGGTGCTGCGGGCGGCACAACGGGCCTGTTCACCATGCTGGTGTCCGAGATCATTGGCGCAGAGCGCGCACCCGTTGAAATCCGCCGCGAAGGCACGAAGCGCCACATCTCAATCGGCCGCAAGATCCAAGGCGAGATTGAGATGATCACCGGTGCGTCCCCGGATCAGCCCGTGATGGTATCGAATTCTAAATACTGGATGGGACCAGATATTATTGCCGCGCAAGGCGTGCGCTCCAAAGTGCGCGACTATGGTCGGGTTTGGGATTTTGGCGGCAAGTCTGCCGAGATTTGTCCGATTGATTGGTCCGGCAGCAAGTAATCTGCTGGACTGAATTGGAGCTGTGGCGGCTCTGCTCAGCGAGGGTGCGCAGGATCATGTGCGCCTGAGGCGCGCGCCGCCACAACACAACCGCTTTGGCCCCTTTGGGCCAAGGGTCTGCACGGCCGGTGGGGGCGCGGTTGCCCCGTTCCCGGAACTTATTCTTTAACGAGGATGATGACAGATGGCTCTGATCTCCCCTTCGCGCCGGCTGCGGCGCACCCCTTTTTCTGATGGTGTCGAAGCGGCGGGCTGCAAAGCCTATACCGTATATAACCGGATGCTTTTGCCCACCGTGTTTGAGAGTATGGAGGCCGATTACCGCCACCTCAAAGAGCATGTGCAGGTTTGGGATGTCGCGGTAGAGCGGCAGGTCGAACTGCGTGGCCCCGATGCGACGCGTTTGATGCAAATGCTGACGCCGCGCGATCTGCGGTCGATGCTGGCGGGGCAGTGTTACTATGTGCCCATCGTCGATGAGACGGGCGGCATGTTGAACGACCCTGTCGCGGTAAAGCTGTCGGACGAGCGGTGGTGGATCTCGATCGCGGACAGTGATCTGCTGCTCTGGGTCAAGGGCATTGCGCAGGGCTTTCGTTTGGATGTGTTGGTTGATGAACCGGACGTGAGCCCGCTGGCGGTGCAGGGGCCCAAGGCCGACGACCTGATGGCCCGCGTTTTTGGAGAGGCGGTGCGTGACGTCCGCTTTTTCCGCTTTGGCTGGTTTCAGTTTCAGGGGCGCGATCTAGTCGTTGCGCGCTCCGGCTATTCCAAGCAGGGCGGGTTCGAGATCTATGTGGAAGGCAGCGACATCGGGATGCCGCTGTGGGATGCGCTCTTTGAGGCGGGCGCGGACCTTAATGTGCGCGCTGGTTGCCCCAACGGGATTGAGCGGATCGAGTCGGGCCTGTTGTCCTACGGCAATGACATGACGGACGATAACACACCGCATGAATGTGGTCTGGGCCGGTTCTGTGACACGCAAACGGCGATCGGCTGTATCGGCCGTGATGCGCTGCTGCGTGTGGCCAAAGAGGGCCCGGTGCAGCAAATTCGTCCCATAGCCATTGATGGCGATCCGGTGCCGGGCTGTGATCGGCCTTGGACGCTCTATGCCAAGGGACGGCGCGTGGGACAGGTTACATCAGCCGCCTATTCGCCTGATTTCAAAACAAATGTTGCCATCGGCATGGTGCGCATGACCCATTGGGATCCGGGCACAGAGTTGGAGGTGCAAACCACCGCAGGGATGCGCCGCGCCACCATCCAAGAGGCGTTTTGGACCTGAGCCGAACGCCTGAAACCACGCTTGAGACCGGCGGGCACCTGCCGCCACATAGGAAAATTGGGGAACGTCCCCGGAATGGAGAGAATGATGTTTGATGCATTGGTCGTGAACAAAGACGAAGAGGGCAAAACAGCCGCCGCCGTGACGCAGCTAAGCCTTGATGATCTGCCCAGCGGGGACGTGGTTGTCGCGGTGGAATACTCCACTGTGAACTACAAAGACGGGCTGTGCATTGGGCCGGGTGGCGGTCTGGTGCGCAACTACCCCCACGTGCCGGGCATCGATTTCGCAGGCACAGTCGAAAGCTCTGATGATCCGCGCTATGCTGCGGGCGACAAGGTCGTGCTGACCGGCTGGCGCGTTGGCGAGGCACATTGGGGCGGCTACGCGCAAAAGGCGCGGGTGAAGGCCGATTGGTTGGTGCCGCTGCCGGACGGTTTGGACACACGCCAAGCGATGGCCGTGGGCACCGCAGGTTTTACCGCGATGCTGTCGGTGATGGCGCTCGAAGATCACGGCATCAAATCCGGCCCCGTGTTGGTAACCGGTGCTGCGGGCGGTGTCGGCTCGGTCGCGGTGGCTATTTTGGCCGCACTGGGCCACGAGGTTGCTGGTGTGACAGGCCGTCCAGAAACGGCGGACTACCTCACAGGTCTTGGCGCCACCCAGATCGTTGCGCGCGAAGAGATTAACGAGACGGTCAAACGTCCGCTTGAGGGTGAAACTTGGGGCGGCTGCGTTGATGCGGTGGGCGGTGCCATGCTCGCGCGGGTGCTGGGCCAGATGCAATACGGCGCAAGCGTTGCCGCCGTGGGCCTTGCGGGCGGTGCGGGCCTCCCTGCAACGGTGATCCCGTTCCTGTTGCGCGGTGTGAACCTCTTGGGCATCGACAGCGTGATGCAGCCCTATGACAACCGCCTGCGGGCCTGGGCGCGCATTGCCAAAGACCTGCCGATGGAAAAATTGGAAGCGATGGTTCAACCTGCCACCTTGTCTGACCTGCCAAAGCTAGGCAGCGATATCCTGAAAGGTCAGGTGCAAGGCCGCGTTGTGGTGGACGTGAACGCCTAAAACCTGTTCGCCTTTAAACCAATGCGCCTATGGTGGGAGATATCCCTTCGCGGGCGCTTGTATTTTTGCGGTTGGAGTGGGGCGGTCCCGCGCATAAGCTGGTGCTTGACCCTGTCTAATCTCTGCCAAGGAACCTGCCATGACCGCCCCTGCTGCTGCCTATGACGACCAAAACATCTTCGCCAAAATCCTCCGCGGTGAAATTCCGAATGTGACGGTCTACGAGGATGCAGAAACTCTGTGTTTCATGGATATTATGCCCCGCGCGGACGGGCATTGCTTGGTCATTCCTAAGACACCTGCGCGCAATCTTCTGGATGTGTCGGAGGCGCAATTGACCGCGGTGATGGCCACGGCACAAAAGGTCGCAAACGCCGCAATGCGCGCCTTTTCGGCGGATGGGATTACTTTGCAGCAGTTCAGCGAAGCGGCCGGGGGGCAGGAGGTCTTTCACCTGCATTTCCATATCCTGCCGCGCCAGGAGGGTGTGGCCTTGCGCGCGCCGGGAACAATGGGTGACATGGAGGCGATCCAAGCCCAAGCGGCGGCCTTGCGCGCGGCCCTTGAGGGGTAACCACCCCTAGGGGTGGCCCCGCTCGCGTCTTATATGGCGGAAAATCGAGTGCTGAAATGCGCAAATGTGCTGGACGCTTGGCACTCCGCTTCTACATCTTGCGCATGAATGACACTGCCCCCACTTTGGTCTGGTTCCGGCGCGATCTGCGCCTGTCCGACCACGCTGCGCTGAGCGCCGCCGCTGCCCGCGGTGGTCCCGTGATCCCGGTCTTTATTTACGATGATCTTGTTGACGGCCTCGGGGCCGCGCCAAAATGGCGACTAGGCTTGGGCCTTGCGCATTTTGCGGAAAGCCTCGCGGGGCAGGGCAGCCGCCTGATCCTGCGCGAGGGTGATCCGTTGACCGTTGTGTGCGACCTGATCGCAGAGACAGGCGCCCGTGCGGTGATGTGGTCCCGCGCCTATGATCCGGACAGCATCGCACGGGACACGGCCGTGAAGTCGGCGCTCAAAGAAGAAGGCATTGCAGCACAATCCTGCGCTGGCCACCTGATGTTTGAGCCGTGGACGGTCGAGACGAAAACCGGTGGCATGTATAAAGTCTATACCCCGTTTTGGAACGCGGTGAAGGGCCGCGAAGTGCCAGAGCCGTTGCCTGTTCCCTCCTTGCGCGCGCCCGGTGCGTGGCCCGCAAGTGCGGATTTGGCGGATTGGCACATGGGTGACGCGATGGACCGGGGCGCTGCTGTTGTGCGCCCCTTCGTGCGTTTGGGCGAGGCGGCCGCACAATCGCGTTTGGCTGAATTCATCGAGCTGCGCGTGGGCGGATATGTGGCGGGGCGCGACCTGCCGGGCGAGGATCGCACGTCCAATCTGTCGGAAAACCTGGCCTTGGGCGAGATTAGCCCACATCAATGCTGGCACGCCGGCTTACGCGCCTTGCACGCGGGCAAAGACGACGCTGAGGTGTTTTTGAAAGAACTGGTTTGGCGCGAATTTGCTTATCACTTGATGCACCATACGCCGCACATCCTGACGGATAATTGGAAACCGGATTGGGACCGCTTCCCGTGGAATACCCAAGACACATCCGAAGTTATCGCGTGGAAACAGGGGCGTACCGGCATACAGTTCGTCGATGCAGCGATGCGCGAGATGTATGTGACGGGGCGGATGCACAACCGCGGCCGGATGATTGTGGCCTCCTATCTGACCAAACATATGCTCACGCATTGGAAAGTTGGGCGCGATTGGTTCGAGGACTGCTTGATCGATTGGGACCCCGCCAGCAACGCGATGGGGTGGCAATGGTCCGCAGGCTCCGGCCCGGACGCGACCCCTTATTTCCGGGTGTTTAACCCAGTTACACAGCTCGATAAGTTCGACAAATCGCGCAACTATGCGAGCCGGTGGCTCGCCGAGGGTCGCCGCAACCCACATGCCGATGCGCTGTCTTATTTCGACGCTGTGCCGCGGGCGTGGGCGCTGTCGCCGGATGCTATTTATCCCGACCCAGTTGTGGCCGCGGACGAGGGACGCAAGCGTGCACTTGGCGCTTATGAAAACCGCGACTTTTGAAACCGATTGAAGTGTTAACAGTATCTGTCATAACACATAAAAGACGTCCATCCGGGTTCGGGCGGGACACAAAAAGGATCCGCGCATGACGCTGCTTACGACGACTGACGGGCAAAAAGGCCTGCCGCGCTATTTCACCCATGTCTTTGCCAAGGCGCAGACGCTGAAAAATGGGCGGTGCGATTTTGTCCTGCCTGATGGGCGGGTGTTTCGAGCTGAGGGCAAAAACCCGGGCCCTGTCGCCGAGCTGCGCATTCACAACGCCGACATCTTTGCCCGCCTGATCCGCGAGGGTGATTTGGGGTTTTGCGACGCCTATCTGGACGAATGGTGGAGCACGCCGGACCTTCAGGCCTTTATGGATCTCGTGCATGCGGACAACGAAGATATCTATGATGGTTTTCCCGGCATGGGCCTTCTTCGCATGGTGGAGCGGTTTCGGTTTTGGATGCAGCGAAACAACCGCATTCAGGCGCGTAAAAATATCAGCCATCACTATGATTTGGGCAATGAATTCTATGGGTTATGGCTGGACGATACCATGACCTATTCCTCCGCCCTGTTTGAAACGGGACAAGAGAGCCACGAGGCGGCGCAGATCGCAAAATACGCCAGTATGGTGGACCAGATGGGCGTACAGCCGGGCGATCATATTCTTGAGATTGGCTGTGGTTGGGGCGGCTTTGCTGAATATGCTGCGAAGGAGCGGGGTTTGCGTGTAACGGGTTTGACCATCTCACAGGAGCAGATTAACTACGCCCGTGAGCGCATTGAAAAGGCTGGCCTTTCCGATCTTGTGGATTTCAAGCTTCAGGATTATCGCGACGAGACAGGCACTTATGACGGCATCGCGAGCATTGAGATGTTTGAGGCCGTGGGGCAGCAATACTGGCCTGCCTATTTCGACACGGTGCGCGCGCGTTTGAAGCCCGGGCGTCAGGCTACGCTACAGATTATTACAGTCGAAGACCGGCGTTGGGAAATCTACCGGCGCGGCGTTGATTTTATTCAAAAATATATTTTCCCCGGCGGTATGTTACCTTCGCCTTCCGTGCTGCGTGCGCAGGTGGAAAAGGCAGGCTTGCATGTCGAACGTTCCATCGAATTTGGTGCGTCCTACAATATTTCGCTGCGCCGGTGGCACGAGACATTTAATGCGCGTTGGGACCAAATTGCGGCCTTGGGCTTTGATGACCGGTTCCGGCGGATGTGGAATTTCTACCTCACGTCATGTGCTGCAACTTTTGAGAGCGGCAATTGTGACGTGACCCAAATTACGATCAAGCGGCCCGCATAACGGGGCTGCGAAAGGACCAAAATGCCGGATGCTGCCCGTTTGGTTGCCGCCATGTCCTTGGCGCTGTTGGCCTATTTTGCCACGCGCCAAATTTTACCGCTTTTGCCGGAAGGGACCGAAATCGGCAATTTCATCTATATTAACGCAGGGATCGCTGTGTTGGTTGGTTGGCGCGTAATGGGTTCGCGGGCCGGGCGAGGTGTGACGGCAGCACTGAATAATGGCCTCACGGGCATGTGCGTGTTGGTTTTTTGTGGGGTTGCGGTGCAGGGCGTGACCGAGATGATGCGGCTTGCGATGAATAATCGCTTTGACGGCCCGCTGGAGGCAATTGTTGCCGCACTGGAGCTTTCGGCCGGATATGGGCTGATGATCGCGACGCCGATGGTTCTGGGTATTTTAATCTTTGGAGGCATGATCGTGGGCCTTGTGACGGAACTGGCATGGCGGATGCTGCGATGAAGTTGTTCTTCTACGGCAGCTTGCGGTACGCGCCTCTTTTGGATGTGGTTTTGGGCCGCTCGGCGGCGGGCGTATCTGACAGCCTTGCGGATCATGCGGTGATGGCGGTGGAGGATGCGCCCTATCCGGTGATCGTGCCGCGCGCGGGGGCGGTGGCGGAGGGCGTGCTGCTGGAGGGGGTAACCTCCGATGATGTTGCGTTGCTCGATTACTATGAGGGCGGGTTTGATTATGATCTGCGCGCAGTAACACTGGCCAGTGGAACGACCGCTCAGGTCTATTTTCCGCGTGGTGATCTGCCGACAGATGGTTTGTGGGATCTTGAAGCTTGGGCCGCTCAATGGGGTTCGATGAGCGTTGCGGCGGCGCGCGAAGTCATGGGTCATTTCGGGACGCGAAGTGCGGCTGAGATTGCGGATATGTTTGAAATGATCCGCGCTCGGGCGGCGGCACAGGTCCGCGCGGGCCAATCTCTGCACGGGGCAGGGACGCTGAACGGGGCGGTCGAGGTGCAGGAGCGGCACCGCGCCTACACCGGTTATTTCGCGGTTGACCATGTTAGGTTGCGCCATGAAACATTTGCCGGTGGCATGTCACCTGTGTTGGATCGGTCCGCGTTTGTGGCGGCAGATGCCTCGATTGTGTTGCCCTATGACCCGGTCACTGACGTGGTGCTGCTGGTTGAGCAGGTGCGCATGGGCCCGCTTGCGCGCGGCGATCGTGCGCTGTGGCAGCTTGAGCCTGTTGCAGGCCGGGTGGATCCCGGTGAGACACCTGCCGAGGCTGCACACCGCGAAGCACAGGAAGAGGCCGGCGTGACGTTCACCGCGCTGCTTCCCCTTGCAGAGACCTATGCAAGCCCCGGTAACAGCACAGAATTTCATTACATCTTCGTTGGCCTTGCGGACCTGAGTGGCGCAGATCAAGCCTTGGGTGGCCTTGCGGATGAGGCGGAAGATATCCGCACGCATGTCATTCCTTTTGCTGAACTGATGCAAATGATTGCTGGGATGCAGGTCTGTAATGCTCCGTTATTGGTGGCGGGTCTTTGGCTATCACAGCACCGAGAAAGATTGCGCGCATCAGCTTAATCGCGCCTTGGGCTTTTGGGTGGTTTTGCCTTGATGGGCATCGCGGGTTGAGGTTCGCCTCGGGGCTAATTACATCTGTTGAAAGTTAAAAAGGATTTGGAAATGCGCACCGCGAATACGCTGGCTGAGGCCGTTGGAAACACTCCGTTGATAAAGCTGCGCGGGGCGAGCGAGACCACAGGCTGTACGATCCTTGGCAAGGCGGAATTTATGAACCCGGGTCAATCGGTCAAAGACCGTGCGGCGCTCTATATTATCAAAGATGCAGTTGCCAGCGGCGCGTTACGCCCGGGTGGGACAATCGTTGAAGGCACTGCGGGCAATACGGGCATCGGCCTTGCCTTGGTGGGGGCGTCGATGGGCTTCAAAACGGTGATCGTTATCCCGGAGACGCAAAGCCAGGAAAAGAAGGACATGCTACGCCTTGCCGGCGCTGAGCTAGTCGAAGTGCCCGCGGCACCCTATCGAAATCCGAACAATTTTGTCCGATATTCGGGACGTTTGGCAGCTGAACTTGCCAAAACCGAACCAAATGGGGCGATTTGGGCAAATCAGTTTGACAATGTAGCCAACCGCCAAGCGCATGTGGAAATGACGGCGCCTGAGATTTGGGAACAAACTTCTGGTGGTGTTGACGGCTTTATCTGCGCTGTTGGGTCGGGCGGAACGCTTGCAGGTATAGCGCAGGTTTTGCAGCCGAAAGGAGTCAAGATCGGCTTGGCTGATCCAGATGGCGCAGCGCTTTACAACTTTTTTGAGCATGGTGAATTGAAAATGACCGACGGAGGTTCGATCAATGAAGGGATCGGACAAGTCCGCATTACCAAAAACCTCGAAGGTTTGACGCCAGACTATCAATACAACATCTCGGACGCTGAGGCTTTGCCCGTTGTGTTCGACATGCTGCAACACGAAGGGCTGTGCTTGGGCGGATCTTCTGGTGTCAATGTCGCCGGGGCGATGCGCATGGCACGTGACATGGGACCGGGCCATACAATTGTGACTATTTTGTGCGATTATGGCACGCGGTATCAGTCAAAATTGTACGATCCCGACTTTTTACGCAGCAAAGACTTGCCCGTGCCGGGCTGGTTGGATGCGCCGAAAGCGGACCTTCCATCGATGTTTGAAGCTTGATGATGGCACGCCTACTATTTTTTCTCGCCGCAAGTATTGCTGCGGCATTACTCTCTCTTGCCGTGCCGGTCGGCCCCTTGGCGCCCAACATGGCTGCCGCTCAAAGCATACCTGCGGCTGCACCTGACTATGCCGCTTGGGAACAGGTCGCGTCCCGCGCAGAAGGGGCTGTTGAGGCTGCGCGCGCGTCTGATGCCGCACTTGCAAACCTGCGGACCGAAATCGCCGGTTGGCGCGCCCAGTTCCAGGCGCTGCTGAGCGCCAATGACAGCCGCCTGAACACCATTCGGGACCAGTTGGCCGCCCTTGGCCCACTGCCTGAGGCGGGCACCGAAGAGGCGCCGGAAATTGCCCAACGGCGCAGTGAGTTGAACGAGCAATTGACGCGGCTCAGTACCCCGAGGCGCAGTGCAGAAGAGGCGTTCAGCCGCGCGAATGGCATCATTTCTGAGATTGATGTAATTGTGCGCGCGCGCCAAGCAAACGCGCTGTTGAAACGCGGGCCGGTGCCCTTGAACCCGGCGATGTGGCCGCGCGCAGTGGACGATCTGTCCGAGGCGTTTCGCGCCACTTGGGCGGGGATGGTCCAAGCTTGGCGGACGGATACAAGTCGCGATCAGGCCCAAGATAATCTGCCTTTGGTGCTTGTTCTGGTGGCCGCTGCTGTCGTGCTATTGTCTCGCTCGCGCATCTGGGCAGAGCGGATGGCAACCCGCGTTGCGCAACGTGGTGCGGCCAAAAGCGCAGGCCTTGCTGGTTTTGTGGTGTCGTTTGGGCAAATCCTTTTCCCGCTATTGGGGCTAATTGCGCTCATTTGGGCGGTCGATGTGTCGGGCCTTTATGGGCCGCGGGGCGAGGTGATTTTGGCAACCTTGCCGCTGATGGGTGTGGGAATATTCTTTGCCCGCTGGATCGGCAGTCGCATTTTCCCAACCAGTGATGCGGTTAATACGCCGCTGCATTTACCAGAAGAGCGGCGCACGGAAGGGCGGTTCTACGCCAGTCTATTAGGGGTCGTTTTTGCAGTTGACCTGCTCATAAGCCGCCTTGGCACGTTTGACCGGTTTGGCGCTGACACGGTGTCGGTTTTTGCCTTTCCGCTGATTGTGATCGCAGCCCTTATTATCTTTCGTTTGGGGCAGTTGTTACGGCGCAGTCATACGGATCAGGCCGAGCAGAGTGATGAAAACGCTTACCGAATTCGTGTCATTGGGCTGCTGGGGCAGGCGGCCTGCGCCGTTGGTTTGATCGCGCCACTTTTGGCGGCGGCGGGCTACAACACGGCTGCAAACCAAGTGATTTTTCCGGCCGGCCTGTCGTTGGCGCTGTTCGCCAGTATCGCACTGCTTCAAGAGGCGGTGCGTGACGGATATGTCATATTGACTAAGGACGAACAGAGCAGTGAGGGGCTGATCCCAACGCTGCTGAGCTTTGTGTTGCTGGTCGCTTCCCTCCCGGTCTTTGCACTGATTTGGGGCGCGCGCGTCACAGACCTGACGGAGCTGTGGACTCGCGCGCGGGCGGGTATCACGCTTGGCGAGACGACGATCAGCCCGGGCAGTTTGCTGACGCTGATTGTCGTCTTTATGATCGGATACTCGCTGACCCGCGCGACACAAGGCACGTTGAAAACTTCTGTGCTGCCAAAGACCAAGATCGATCCCGGCGGGCAGGTCGCGATGGTGTCGGGCGTCGGTTATGTGGGGATTTTCCTCGCAGCACTGGTGGCGATCACGTCCGCGGGGATTGATTTATCTTCCCTCGCGATTGTCGCCGGTGCGCTATCGGTTGGTATTGGTTTTGGCCTGCAAAATATCGTTAGCAACTTCGTCTCCGGCATCATTTTGTTGATCGAGCGGCCAATCTCTGAGGGGGATTGGATCGAGGTTGGCGGTCAACACGGCTATGTGCGCGATATCTCTGTCCGCTCGACCCGAATTGAGACTTTTGACCGGACGGATGTGATCGTGCCAAACGCTGATTTGGTCAGCGGGACGGTCACGAACTACACCCGCGGGAACACGGTCGGCCGCTTGATCGTGCCGGTTGGCGTTGCGTACGGCACGGACACGGACCGCGTAGATGCGATCCTGCGCGAGATCGCCCAAGCGCATCCTATGATCGTCAGCAATCCTGCGCCTTCGGTGGTCTTTATGGCCTTTGGTGCCGACAGTTTGGACTTTGAAATCCGGGCAATCCTTCGGGACGTGAATTGGTCGCTGAGTGTGCGTAACGATCTCAACCACGCGATCGCAAAGCGTTTTGTGGCCGAGGGTATCGAAATTCCCTTTGGGCAGCGTGACATTTGGCTGCGCAATCCAGAGGCTTTAGCAACAGTCGCGCCGCGGACGCCTGACACGGACAACAACACATGACGCAGACGCTGTTTCGCGCGGATCCCTATTGTCGCGAAACGGGTGGGACCGTTGTGGACCACACCCCAGAGGGCGGGATCATCCTGGATGCGACGGTCTTTTATCCAACGGGAGGCGGGCAACCGGGCGACAGCGGAGTGCTCAGCTGGGCCGGGCAGGCATTACCAATCGCCACGACACTTAAAGGAGAGGCGGAGGCGATCATCTTGGTGCCTGCAGAGCCGCAGGCCTTGCCCCCCATCGGCGCGCGCGTGCTGCAATCGCTGGACTGGGAACGGCGCCACCGTCACATGCGGGTGCACACGGCGCTGCATCTGTTGTCAGTGGCGGTTGCTTTTGGTGTGACTGGCGGCAGCATTAGCGCCGAGGGTGGACGCTTGGATTTCAACATGCCTGACGCGCCCGATGACCGTGAAGGGATCGAGGAGGCCCTGAACAGTTTTGTCAGCGATGACGCGGTCGTATCCGAGCAATGGATGTCGGTAGAGGAGCTGGAAGCTAACCCGCGGTTGGTCAAAACCATGCAAGTCAAGCCGCCTCGCAGCGCAGAGTGTGTCCGCCTGATCCGGATTGGTGAGGATGTCGTTCCGATTGATCTGCAACCCTGCGGTGGAACGCATGTCGCGCGCACGGGCGAGATTGGCCAATTGCGTCTGGGCAAGATCCAAAAGAAGGGCCGCATGAACCGCCGCATTTATATTCACCTCGATAACTAGCAGGATTTTGAAGCCTTTGGCGGTTTGCCTCTTGCAAACCCTGCGGCGCCCGCGCTATGTCCGCGCCAATGGATCGGTGGCCGAGTGGTCGAAGGCGCACGCCTGGAAAGTGTGTAGGCGGGAGACCGTCTCCAGGGTTCGAATCCCTGTCGATCCGCCAGTTTCTTTTATTAAGCCATTGCTTTTATGTTTAATTTCCGTATGCACTTAATTAGTAAGTTTAGTTGTGGAAACACTTCATTTTATCCTGCGTTCTTTGCCACGAACGTGCTTTCCGCACCTTTTTTGTTAACGTCACTTCCGAAAGGTAAGGGTGAAGCCTTTACAATTTTTTCTGCCGCATGGATGAAAAAAAACGGTGCGAATTACCTGCGTCATTAATCCGCCCAAGGGACCCGTTTGCTAAAACTTCATTTGCTTGAGGTCGCGGGTGCTGAGTGGGTCTGTTCTTCTTGTAATAGGGTCACTGGAGAGCCTTGCCCATCAGCCATTTCTACTCACGAGACAATTTTAAGCTCAATCGAGCCGCTACGTTAGCAGAGTGGCGTCGACTTTGTTCTTCATAGGCTCGTCCGCTCCGCCACACAACGTGCGGGCCGGCAAAATGCCATGCTTGTGCAAATTGCAGTTGATCTTGCGCGCTTTTGCATGATTATTCCCACATACCTCGGCAATAAAGGCATTGCGCGCTGCTGCTTGGGGGAGCGGAGCCTGTCTGCTCGGACCCACCCTTACGATTGGGTTCTTCGCGTGCACTAGGCTCTTTTCAGACAACTCAGGCCGCGCGCCATCCATGCCAAAGGAAACAGCCATGCTGCATAATGACCAACTCGAACAATGGGACCGCGAAAACTTTTTCCATCCTTCCACTCACCTTGCCGAATTTGCGCGCGGCAATGTTGCGCAGAGGGTCATTACGGGCGGGACGGGCTGCCATATTGAGGATCGCGACGGCAACCGTTTGCTGGATGCTTTTGCTGGCCTTTATTGTGTGAACGTGGGCTACGGTCGCTCGGATATTGCCGATGCGATTGCGGATCAGGCGCGCGAGCTGGCCTATTATCACTCCTATGTCGGTCATGGCACCGAAGCTTCGATCACGCTGGCGAAAATGGTGCTGGACCGCGCGCCGGACCACATGTCCAAAGTCTATTTCGGCCTGTCAGGTTCGGACGCGAATGAGACCAACATTAAGCTGCTTTGGTATTACAACAACATTCTGGGCCGGCCGGAAAAGAAAAAGATCATTTCACGCTGGCGGGGCTATCACGGCTCGGGCCTTATGACCGGCTCGCTCACGGGTTTGGAATTGTTTCACAAAAAATTCGACCTGCCGCTGGCCCAAGTGGTCCACACCGAAGCGCCCTATTATTTCCAACGCGCCGATCTGGAACAGAGCGAGGCGGAGTTCGTTGCACATTGCGTGGCCGAGCTGGAGGCCTTAATCGCGCGCGAGGGCGCCGACACCATCGCGGCCTTCATCGGTGAGCCAATGCTGGGCACAGGCGGGATCGTGCCGCCGCCCGAAGGTTATTGGCCCGCGGTCCAAGCGGTTTTGGACCGTCATGACATTCTGCTCATCGCGGATGAGGTGGTTACTGGTTTTGGCCGTTTGGGTACCATGTTTGGGTCCGAACATTACGGCATGCGTCCAGACCTCATTACCATCGCGAAAGGCCTTACGTCAGC
>CBFHKQ010000009.1:0-58050 GCA_965656435.1 uncultured Pseudosulfitobacter sp.
TGGGGCAGCCCTGCGTGCCGGTCGCTACAAATGTGGGCGTCTTTTGGCCCCGCACGGGCATCCTGCGCAAACCCGGCCTTGCTGTGGTCGAGTTTTTGCCGGAAATGCCCAAAGGGCTGAGCCGAGATGAATTTATGACCCAGCTAGAGGCGCAGGTGGAAGAGCGATCAAATGCGCTGATGGCGGAGGCTGGGTTCTATCCGGACGAAACGCCGCGGTAAGTCGCGTTTCATTAGCTTGCGTACCAGAGTGAATAAGGCCCGGCGCGATTTGCACGCCAGGCCTTATTTTTAATGCATCACATGTGGATGGGACCGTCACCGCAGGCAAGGGCCGCTTCGCGCATCGCTTCGGAATAGGTTGGGTGCGCGTGGCATGTCATGGCCAGATCCTGCGCCGAGGCACCAAATTCCATCGCGACGCAGACCTCGTGGATCAGATCACCCGCCGCAGGGCCAATGACATGGCAGCCCAAAATCCGGTCTGTGTCTTTGTCTGCCAAAATCTTCACAAAGCCATCGCCGGCGAAGTTGGCCTTTGCCCGCGCGTTGCCCATAAAGCTGAATTTGCCCACTTTGTAAGCACGTCCTGCTTCTTTCAGGGTTTCTTCGGTTGCGCCCACATTCGCCACTTCGGGATGGGTGTAGATCACGCCGGGGATCACGCCGTAGTTCACGTGACCATGTTTGCCGGCAACTTGCTCAGCGGCGGCCATGCCTTCATCCTCGGCTTTGTGTGCGAGCATGGGGCCTTCGATCACATCACCGATGGCATAGACGCCGGGCACATTTGTTTGCCACTGGGCGTCAACCTTAATCTGTCCGCGGGCCGTCATCTCAACGCCCAGATCAGCAAGGCCAAGCCCATCGACATAAGGTTTGCGTCCGGTTGCGACCAATACGACATCGGCGTCCAGAACATGGGCGCTGTCATCGCCGCGCATTGTGTAATGGACCTTGGCTTTTGTCTTGGTGGCTTCGGTTTTTTGAACGGCAGCCCCCATGATGAACTTTAGGCCCTGCTTGGTGAGCATCTTCTGGAAGGTGCGCTGCACTTCGGCGTCCATGCCGGGGGTGATCGCATCGAGGTATTCGACCACGGTTACCTCGGCACCAAGCCGCGCATAAACGCTGCCCAATTCAAGGCCGATTACGCCCGCGCCGATCACGACCATAGATTTTGGGACTTTGCCCAATTCCAGCGCTCCGGTGGAGGTGACGACGCGCTGTTCGTCGACTTCAACGCCCGGTAGGCTCGCGGCCTCAGAGCCGGAGGCGATGATGATGTTCTTGGCGGTGTGCACTTCATCGCCGACTTTGACCTTGCCGGCCTCAGGAATGCTGCCCCACCCTTTAAGCCAGTCGATTTTGTTCTTTTTGAACAAGAATTCGATGCCCTTGGTGTTGGTGTCGATCGTGTTCTGTTTGTAGCTCAGCATTTGCGGCCAATCGACCGAGGGGGATTTCCCCTTGAGGCCCATTTCCGCGAAGTTATGTTCGGCCTCGTGCAGCATGTGCGAGGCGTGCAGCAGTGCTTTGGACGGGATACAGCCCACGTTCAGGCAGGTGCCGCCGAGCGTTTCACGCCCCTCTACGCAAGCGACCTTAAGGCCCAGTTGTGCGCAGCGGATGGCGCAGACATAGCCGCCGGGACCTGCACCAATGATGATGACGTCATAGTTTGCCATGGGGTATCTCCTTGGATGAGAAAGTCGAAAAAGGGTAAAGGGACGGGGTCATTTGGAGGTATGTCATAGGGCGGCCAGCAGCATCGCAACGGTCGCAACCAGACCCACCCCCCAGATGACAGAGCGCCATGGCACCCATGCAAAGGCATAGGCTGGCACATAAAGGACGCGAGCTGCCAAATATGCATAGGCGCAGAGCGCCGTAAAACCCGAAGACTGACCCGATAGGTGGACCACCAAACAGGCGATTGCAAAGAGCAGCAGGCCTTCATTGTGGTTGTCAAAGGCGCGCATCAAACGGGCAGTACGAGGGCGCAATAAAGCATTCACATCGATATTGTCGCGTGTGCCCATGGTCTTGTGCGGTCCCGCCTCCATGTTGGCAGGCACCGCCATTAAGACGAATTGGACGACCTGCCACAGCGCTGCGAGGGTCAGAACGGTTAACTCTGTGCTCATGGTCCCTCGGGGTTATATTGCACGTGGTGGGCGGGATTTGGCTGTTGGCGGCGCAGATGCCCATCGGGCGCGCCGCCAAAGGCCGTATTGTGGCAGGCGTGTCGGATTACAGATCCATCAACAGGCGACGTGGATCCTCCAGCGCCTCTTTGACTCGGACAAGGAAGGTCACGGCCCCTTTGCCGTCCACGATGCGGTGATCATAGCTTAGCGCCAGATACATCATGGGCCGGATCACAACCTGCCCACCGATCGCCATGGGGCGGTCTTGGATTTTGTGCATGCCCAAAATGCCCGACTGCGGTGGGTTCAAAATGGGCGAGGACATGAGCGAGCCATAGACACCGCCGTTGGAGATCGTGAACGTGCCGCCCTGCATCTCGGCCATCGACAGTTTGCCATCACGGGCGCGGGCGCCTTTTTCGGCAATCGCCTGCTCAATCGCATGAAAGCTCATGGCATCCGCGTCCCGGATCACAGGTACGACGAGGCCCGTGGGCGTCCCTGCCGCAATGCCCATGTGCACAAAGTTTTTGTACACAATGTCCGTGCCGTCGATCTCGGCGTTGACTTCGGGGACTTCTTTCAACGCGTGGCAGCACGCTTTGGTGAAGAAGGACATAAAGCCCAGTTTGACGCCATGCTTTTTCAAGAATAGGTCTTTGTATTCGTTCCGAAGGGCCATTACCTCGGTCATGTCGACTTCGTTATAGGTGGTCAGCATGGCGGCGGTGTTTTGGCTGTCTTTGAGGCGGCGGGCGATGGTTTGGCGCAGGCGCGTCATTTTCACCCGCTCCTCGCGGGCGGCATCGTCGGCAGCGACAGGCGCGCGCGGTGCGGCTGCTGGGGCGGGTACGGGAGCCGCGGCAGCAGAGATTGCAGCGGCCACGTCATCCTTCATGATGCGACCATCGCGTCCTGTGCCAGTAACCTGATCGCGGTTCAGACCTGCCTCGGCCATGGCTTTCTTGGCTGAAGGCGCGTCTTCGATGTCTTTGCTGCCGGAGGCTGTGGCGGGTGCCGGTGCCGCAGGGGCCGTGGCCGCTGCCGCGGCGGGCGCCGCAGATGCGCCGGCGCCAGATGAAATTACAGCCAGCTTGGCTGTGGCATCGACGGTTGTGCCTTCGGCGGCGGTGATTTCGGTCAACACGCCGGCAGCCGGGCTGGGCACCTCGACGCTGACTTTGTCGGTTTCTAACTCACACAGCATTTCGTCCTGTGCGACGGTATCGCCCACGGCTTTGAACCATGTGGAAACCGTGGCCTCTGTCACACTTTCCCCCAGGGTCGGTACCATGACGTCGACGGATGTGCCTGCGTCGGAGGCGGCCGCAGTTGGCGCTGTAGCTGCAGGAGCCGCTGCGGCGCTGTCGCCCTCTGAGATGCTGGCCAAGAGCGCATCAACGCCCACGGTTTCGCCCTCCGCGGCTACAATCTCGGACAGGGTGCCCGCGACTGGGCTGGGCACTTCGACCGTCACCTTGTCTGTTTCCAGCTCGCACAGCATTTCATCAACCGCCACAGCGTCACCCGGTTTCTTGAACCATGTGGCAACGGTGGCCTCTGTCACGGATTCGCCCAGCGTGGGCACACGAACTTGGGTGGTCATTTTTTCGATCCTTTGATGGTCAGCGCCTCGTCAACGAGGGCGGCTTGTTGTGCTTTGTGTTGGCTGGCAAGGCCGGTTGCAGGCGAGGCGGATGTCGCGCGGCCCACATATTGTGGACGCGGATGCTTGGCCTTGATGCGACCCAGCACCCATTCGATGTTTGGCTCAATGAAGGTCCATGCGCCCTGATTTTTGGGCTCTTCCTGGCACCACACCATTTCGGCGTTCTGAAAACGCTCCAGCTCTTTGACCGCCGATTGGGCGGGGAACGGATAGAACTGTTCAAACCGAAGCAGATAAACGTCATCGATGCCGCGCGCGTCCCGCTCTTCGAGCAGATCGTAATAGACTTTGCCCGAGCACATCACGACGCGCTTGATCTTGTCGTCGGCGACCAGTTTGGTGCTGGAATTGCCCATCTGGGCGTCATCCCAAAGCACGCGGTGGAACGAGCTTCCCGCGGTGAACTCTTCGGCCTTCGACACGGCCAGCTTGTGCCGCAGCAGCGATTTTGGCGTCATCAAGATCAACGGTTTGCGGAAGTCGCGGTGGATCTGACGGCGCAATATGTGGAAATAGTTCGCAGGGGTCGTGCAGTTGGCGACAATCCAGTTGTCCTGACCACACATCTGCAAGAACCGTTCAAGCCGGGCGGAAGAGTGCTCGGGGCCCTGACCCTCAAAACCGTGCGGCAAGAGGCACACCAGACCCGACATGCGCAACCATTTGCTTTCACCAGACGAGACGAATTGGTCGAACATGATCTGCGCGCCGTTGGCGAAGTCGCCAAATTGTGCTTCCCACATCACGAGCGCGTTCGGCTCTGCCAAGCTGTAGCCATATTCAAAGCCCAGCACAGCATATTCCGAGAGCATGGAGTCGATGACTTCGTATTGTGCTTGGCCCGCGCGCACGTTGTTCAGCGGATAGAAGCGTTCTTCAGTCTCTTGGTTCACAAGGCCGGAGTGGCGCTGCGAGAAGGTGCCGCGTGTGCTGTCCTGTCCGGACAGGCGCACCGGGTAGCCTTCGGCTAAAAGCGAGCCGAAAGCGAGCGCCTCTGCCGTGGCCCAATCAAAGCCCGTGCCGGTGTCGAGCATCTGCTTTTTGGCCTCCATCAGGCGCTCCACGGTGCGGTGCACGGGGAACCCTTCGGGTACGCTGGAAATGGCGTGTCCGACCTCTTGCAGGGTCTCTGGCTTGATCGAGGTTTTGCCGCGCTCGTATTTCTTGTCTTTCATCCGGTCGAGGTGCGACCATTTTCCGTCCAGCCAATCGGCCTTGTTGGGACGGTATTCTTTGCCGGCCTCAAACTCTTCGTTCAGGTGCGCTTGGAACGCGGCCTTCATGTCCTCAATCTCGCCCTCTGGAATGAGGCCGTCTTTGACGAGGCGTTCGGTGTAAAGCGTGAGCGTCGTCTTTTGCTTTTTGATCTTCTTGTACATCACCGGATTTGTGAACATGGGCTCGTCGCCCTCGTTGTGCCCAAACCGACGGTAGCAAAAGATGTCGATCACGACGTCTTTGTGGAACTTTTGGCGGTATTCAGTGGCAACTTTGGCTGCGTGCACGACCGCTTCGGGATCGTCGCCATTGACGTGGAAAATTGGGGCTTCGACGACCAGCGCGTTGTCCGTGGGATAGGGCGAGGACCGCGAGAAATGGGGCGCGGTGGTAAAGCCGATTTGGTTGTTCACCACGATGTGCATGGTGCCGCCGGCCTTGTGACCGCGCAAACCTGACAGGGCAAAGCATTCCGCAACAACACCTTGGCCCGCAAAGGCCGCATCGCCGTGCAGCAGGATCGGCATCACCGACGTGCGCTCTTTATCGTTATGTTGGTCTTGCTTGGCGCGCACTTTGCCCAAGACAACGGGGTTCACGGCCTCAAGGTGGCTGGGGTTCGCCGTCAGGCTGAGGTGTACGGAATTGTCGTCAAACTCTCGATCTGAGGACGCGCCGAGGTGATATTTCACATCGCCCGAGCCATCGACGTCCTCGGGCTTAAAGCTGCCGCCCTGAAATTCGTTAAAGATCGCGCGGTAAGGTTTTTGCATCACGTTCGCGAGCACTGACAAGCGGCCCCGGTGCGGCATGCCAATCACGATGTCGCGCACACCCAAGGCGCCGCCGCGCTTGATGATCTGCTCCATCGCGGGGATCAGGCTTTCGCCGCCATCTAGACCAAAACGCTTGGTGCCCATGTATTTCACGTGAAGGAACTTCTCAAAGCCTTCGGCCTCAACCATCTTGTTCAGGATCGCGCGGCGGCCTTCGCGGGTAAATTGGACCTCTTTGCCCAAGCCCTCAATGCGTTCCTTCAACCAACCGGCTTGCTCTGGGTCGGAAATATGCATGTATTGCAGCGCAAAGGTGCCGCAATAGGTGCGCTTCACGATATCGAGGATCTCGCGCATTGTGGCCATGTCGAGGCCCAGAACCTTGTCGATAAAGATCGGACGGTCCATGTCGGCTTCGGTGAAACCGTAGGATTTGGGATCCAGTTCCGGATGCGGAGTTGTTTCACGCATGCCTAGCGGATCAAGATCGGCCACAAGGTGACCTCGGATGCGGTAGGCGCGGATGATCATCAACGCGCGGATGCTATCAAGAACGGCGCGTTTGATCTGCTCGTCCGAGACCTTGACGCCTTTTTCCTGTGCTTTGGCGGAAATCTTATCGCCAGCGGCCTTCACTTCGGCAGGGGCGGCCCATTCGCCGGTCAGGGCTTGGGTCAGGTCGTCACCGGGAACAGGTGGCCAATCGGTGCGCGCCCAGGATGGGCCAGCTGCCTCGCGTTTGACAGACACCTCGTCGTCACCCATCGCCTTAAAATACGTCTGCCAGCTTTCGTCCACCGCGGCCGGATCATTGGCGTAGCGGGCGTACATTTGCTCCAAATAGGCGGCATTGTGGCCCTGCATGAAAGAGGAGGCGTGGAACTGGTCGTTCGAAGATTGGTCTGTCATTTTCTGTCCTTAGCAAGGGGCCGGTGCAGGCCAGGCGACCCGGCGTGGGTCATAAGGATAAGGTATGTGGTGCGGGCAGCCTCGGGTGTGTTGCGTCACACTCAAGGCTGCCCACTTGCGTTAATTAGGCTTTGTCGATCGCCTCGATGACGGCCTCACCGAGGGTGGCAGGGCTTTCTGCGACCACGATGCCGGCGGCGCGCATGGCTTCAATTTTGCTCTCTGCATCGCCTTTGCCACCCGCGACAATCGCGCCAGCGTGGCCCATGCGGCGGCCGGGAGGTGCCGTGCGACCGGCGATGAAGCCTGCCGTTGGCTTCCAGCGGCCTTTCTTGCGCTCGTCCGCCAGGAACTGTGCGGCTTCTTCTTCGGCAGAGCCGCCGATTTCACCGATCATGATGATCGATTTTGTTTCTGGGTCGGCCAGGAACATCTCCAACACGTCGATATGCTCGGTGCCTTTGATGGGGTCACCGCCAATGCCCACGGCGGAGGATTGGCCGAGGCCAAGATCGGTTGTTTGCTTCACGGCCTCATAGGTCAAGGTGCCGGAGCGGGAGACGACGCCGCATGAGCCGCGCTTGTGAATGTGACCCGGCATGATGCCGATTTTGCAGGCGTCCGGCGTGATAACACCGGGGCAGTTGGGGCCGACGAGGCGCGATTTCGAACCCTCAAGCGCGCGCTGGACACGCATCATGTCGAGAACAGGGATACCTTCGGTGATACACACGATCAGGGGCATCTCGGCATCGATCGCTTCCAGGATACTGTCTGCCGCAAAGGGGGGGGGCACGTAGATTACAGAGGCGTTGGCCTCTGTCACGTGCATCGCTTCGTGGACGGAGTCGAAAACTGGCAGGTTCAGGTGGGCTTGCCCCCCTTTGCCGGGTGTCACACCGCCGACCATCTTGGTGCCATAGGCGATGGCCTGTTCAGTGTGGAACGTGCCCTGCGAGCCCGTTAGCCCTTGGCATATGACTTTGGTGTGTTCGTCAATCAAAACGGCCATGTTGTCTTCCTTTGTCGGTTCGTCGTGTTGGATCAATAAGGGGAGGCCAGCGCTCGCGGCACAAATGGCAATGCGCGCTGGGGGTGTGTCGAGGTGAGGGCGATTACGATCATGCGGCGCCCTTTGTTTTGCGCAAAAGGACGCTGATGTTGTCGTCTACTGGCAGTGTCAGTCGGTTCACCAATTGCGTAGTAAACCCTGCCCGCGCGGCAGTCGCCCGCAGGGTCGAAAACGTGAAATAATTGACGTGATCGGGGTAGCGAAAGCCGCACCATTTGGGCCCGATAACACGCCGGTTCAGCGCGCCAAAATTGGGCACCCGGACAAAAAGCGCGCCGTCGTCTTTCAACGCACGGTGCGCCCCGCGGAGCACGCCCATCACATCCACTTCGTGTTCCAGATAGGAAAACATGACGATGCCGTCGAACTGAGCAGGATCAAATTGCCAAATCGCTTCGGCCCCCGCGCCATGCACGCAATACCCGCCGCGGGTGCGCATATGCGCGTCGGCTGCGGCATGAAGTGCTGTCGACAGCTCTATCCCATAAGGTGTCATGGGCGCTGCAATCCGTGCGCCTGTGCCACAACCGATATCAAGGACGTGCCCATCGCGGAACCAGCGCCGGAAGGCTTGGTTTTGATCGCGGTGGATACCAACGGTCGCAGCGCGCAATTTGCGTGCGAGGCCTGACAGCCGCGTTGATCCACCTTTTTGGCGTTTCTCAGCGTGCGTTTTTTCCCAGGCAAAATCCTCCTCCAGCGCCGTGTAGGCAACCGGATTGCGCAGATAGCTCAGCAGGCACGCGCCACATTGCACCACATCCCACCCATCGGGCGAATATTGCGGCCAACGCGTTGCAGCACTGCTGTTGCAACTGGGGCAGGTTCGAGGTGCCGCATCAAGCATTGGCGTGCCCCATCTGGTGCGGGCCTGTAAGCGGTGCCAAAACGCGCAGGCATGCGGACGCAACCAGCGGCAAGTCCAAAGGACCCGACGCATGTTGCGCGCATGCAGGCGTGGCCACGATGTGACCCCACCCGCTTTGTGCTTTGGCAATCGCGCCCCGCATGGGATTAGCCCTTAACCGCTTTCACGATCTTCTGAGCGCCATCCTTGAGGTCTTCGGCGGCAATCACGTCGAGGCCGGAGTTGTTGATGATGTCTTTGCCTTGCTGCACATTCGTGCCCTCAAGACGAACAACCAATGGCACCTGAAGGCCTACCTCTTTGACAGCAGCCACAACACCTTCGGCGATAACATCGCAGCGCATGATGCCGCCAAAGATGTTGACGAGGATGCCTTTGACCTGCGGATCAGAGGTGATGATTTTGAACGCTTCGGTCACTTTTTCCTTGGTCGCGCCGCCGCCCACATCGAGGAAGTTGGCAGGCTCTGCGCCATAAAGTTTGATGATGTCCATTGTGGCCATCGCGAGGCCCGCACCGTTGACCATGCAGCCAATTTCACCATCGAGCGCGATGTAGTTGAGGTCGTATTTGGATGCCGCGAGTTCCTTTGGGTCTTCCTCGGTTTCGTCGCGCAGTTCATTGATGTCGGGGTGACGGTAGATCGCGTTGCCGTCAAAGCTGACCTTGGCGTCGAGCACCTTCAGATCGCCCGTGTCGGTCACGATTAGTGGGTTGATCTCCAGCATTTCCATGTCTTTTTCCTGGAACGCTTTGTAGAGCAGGCTCATCAAGCCCACACATTGTTTGACCTGTTTGCCTTCAAGGCCAAGCGCAAACGCGATGCGACGGCCGTGGAAGGCCTGATAGCCGGAAGCAGGATCAACGCTAAAGCTGAGGATCTTGTCGGGTGTCGCCGCTGCGACCTCTTCGATGTCCATGCCGCCTTCGGTGGAGCATACAAAGCTGATGCGGCTTGTCTGACGGTCAACGAGCAGAGCGAGGTACAATTCGCGCTCAATGCCAGAGCCGTCTTCGATATAGATGCGGTTTACCTGTTTGCCGGCGGGCCCTGTTTGGTGCGTCACCAAAGTGCGGCCGAGCATTTTCTTGGCCTCATCGGCGGCTTCTTCCACCGATTTGGTCAGGCGTACACCGCCTTTGTCGCCAGCATCAGCCTCTTTGAATGTCCCTTTGCCGCGACCACCTGCGTGGATCTGAGCTTTGACCACCCACAGTGGGCCGTCCATCTCACCTGCGGCTGTTTTGGCGTCTTCAGCCCGCAAAACAACGCGCCCTTCGGACACAGGTGCTCCGTAGGAGCGCAACAACGCTTTGGCCTGGTATTCGTGGATATTCATGTGCAAGCAGTCCCGAGTAGCTAAGGTTTCCTAGGTGTATAAGTCGATAAGTAAAGCCTGCGTAAACTAAAATTTACGGATTGCTCAGAAACGCGGACATTTTCCTACATTTGTGATCACAGTAAAAAAATGTGTGATCACAAAATACAGAATCAGATGCTGAGGTTTAGGGGCGGGTAAGGCGACGCATTTAAAATGGGTGCGCTTGCACGAAAAAGGCCGGCCACATCCGTGACCGGCCGTCTCATTTCGATAGTTAGCCACTTATGCGAGTGAGGGGTCGATGCCTTTGCATGCGTCAACCAAGCCGTTCACCGCAGCGACGGAATTGTCGAACATCGCTTGCTCGTCTTTGGTCATTTGGATGTCGATCACACGCTCAACGCCGCCAGCGCCAATAATTGTGGGAACGCCAACGTACATGCCTTTGAGGCCAAGCGCGCCATCCACATAGGCCGCACACGGCAGTACACGTTTTTGGTCCTTGAGGTAGGCTTCGGCCATCTCAATCGCGGATGTTGCGGGGGCATAGAAGGCAGAGCCGGTTTTAAGCAGGCCCACGATCTCTGCGCCGCCGTCACGGGTGCGCTGAACGATGGCGTCCAGTTTTTCCTGTGTGGTCCAGCCCATTTTCACCATGTCGGGCAACGGAATGCCTGCAACGGTCGAATAGCGTGTCAAAGGCACCATCGTATCGCCGTGGCCGCCCAGAACGAAGGCTGTGACGTCGCGCATCGACACTTTGAACTCTTCCGCCAAGAAGTGGCGGAAGCGCGCGCTGTCGAGAACGCCGGCCATGCCGCACACTTTTTCATGGGGCAGGCCCGAAAATTCGCGCAGCGCCCACACCATCGCATCAAGCGGGTTTGTGATGCAGATGACGAATGCATTCGGTGCGTGATCGCGAATGCCTTCGCCGACGGATTTCATAACTTTTAGGTTGATGCCCAACAGGTCGTCACGGCTCATGCCGGGCTTGCGCGCAACACCTGCGGTCACGATGCATACGTCAGCGCCCGCGATGTCGGCATAAGACTGTGTGCCGCTCATCTGCGCATCAAAGCCTTCGGACGGGCCTGATTCCGCGATGTCCAATGCTTTGCCCTCGGGCGTGCCTTCGGCGATGTCGAACAGGACGATATCGCCGAGTTCTTTGATGGCTGCGAGATGCGCAAGCGTGCCGCCGATTTGACCTGCGCCGATCAGCGCAATCTTGGGTCTGGCCATGGGTTTGATCTCCGGTTGGGTTGGAATTGGGCGTGTGCTAGTCCCAAAAATCCTGTCGCGCAAGGGTGCCGCGGTGCAGCGGTCCTCTCGCACCCGAAAGCCAGCGGGCGCCAAACTGGCGCAGCATCAAGACATTCCAATGGGTTAACCGCTGGATGTCGGACTTGCCAGTCTGTGACTTTGCCCGACCGGACGCGGTGATTGTCAGCGATCTATCGGAGTAAATTGGGGATCGGCGCGACCATCCGAACGTGATCGATTCTGGTTTTTGTCGTGCGCTCCACTGCACACTACCAGATTATGCATCGTCACCGGGCGCTGGTAGGGCTTCGGCCAATTCCTCGAAGGCTTGACCGGATGCCACCAAGCAGGTCGTACCATTTGGTGTGGTGACTGTAATTGTCCAAGTGCCGGTTTCAGGTGAGGCAAAAACTTCAATCACCGAGCTGTCGGCGCCAAGGCCCATGGATTGGCGCGTTTCACCGTAGCCTGCCGCCAAACGTTCCACGACCATATCGCGCGGGCCGCAGTTGCGGGTGCTTGATTTCGCCGAGGCGGAGACTATCCCGGAAAAAGATGCGCCAATCACGCCCAAACATATAGAGAGGCCGAAAGCCTTGGGTGTGCGTGATGAAAAGATACGTTCTGCCATAATTTCTTACCCAATAAAGAGGGCGTATTGTGGTCACGCGAGCCTATCAATTATTGCTCAAGATGACCGGCACAGCCCCGGTTTCGAAAATGTCAGCGCAAACTCACCAATATGGCGTCCTGCCCGAATTTGGCCGGTTCCAATGCTATGTCTGACTGCGGCTACCTTGGGCAAACGACGCTTTCGCATTGGTTAATAGACCGTGCGAAACCCCGGGTTTATGTCAGTAGAATTGTATCGTTTCTGCGCTGCGGCGTGTTTGCGCTTGAAGTATCGTGAAAAAAATGCGCAGTTGCGCGCAACATTGTTACCCAGAACTGAAAGGTTGTGCCATGGCCGCTGATCGTCCACTCCGCTCCGTTTTATACATTCCAGGCTCCAAGCCGCGGGCATTGGAAAAGGCACGCAACCTGCCGGTTGATGCGATCATCTTTGACCTTGAAGACGCGGTAACGGCAGACGAAAAAGACGCAGCGCGGGAGACGTTGGCCAATGCTTTGGCAACCGGTGGCTACGGCACGCGGATGCGCATCGTTCGGATAAACGGCCTTGAGACGCAGTGGGGGCAGGCCGATGCGATTGCTGTGTCGAAAATGGGAGCGGATGCGATCCTCTTGCCCAAAGTTTCGAAGCCCGCGGATTTGGATGCGCTGGCCGCGTTCACCGGCGACACCGCGCTTTGGGCGATGATGGAGACACCCGCAGGCATGTTGAACGCAGCTGCTATCGCGGCCCATGGCAAGCTCCAGGCGCTGGTCATGGGCACCAATGATTTGGCTAAGGAGTTGAACACGCGTGCGCGCGCGGACCGCTTGCCGTTACAGGCAGGTCTTGGCCTATGCGTACTGGCAGCCAAGGCCCATGGGCGGGCTATTATCGACGGGGTTTACAATGCGTTCAAAGACGATGCGGGGCTTGAGGTCGAATGCGCGCAGGGGCGTGATATGGGGTTTGACGGCAAAACCTTGATCCATCCTGCACAGATCGATGTGACCAACCTTGCGTTTTCACCGTCCGAGGCAGAGATTGACCTTGCCCAGCGTCAGATTGAGGCCTTCGATGCCGTTGAAGCATCCGGGCAAGGCGTTGCGGTTGTAGACGGAAAAATTGTTGAAAATCTGCACGTTGCCACTGCGCGTGCGTTGCTTGCGCAGGCGGCTGCGATCGCAGCCATGAAGGAATAGACGCAATGACACTTCTTATTTTGGGCCTCGTTTTGTGGACGGCGGCGCACTTTTTCAAACGGCTTGCACCCGCGCTGCGGGAAAGCCTTGGCAACGCGGCCAAGATCGGCGTTGCCATTGCGATTGTGGGGGCGGTGGTGCTCATGGTGATTGGCTACCGTGGGGTTGAGTTTGTTCCCATTTGGTCGCCGCCATCATTTCTCGTACATCTCAATAACCTGCTGATGCTGTTTGCGTTTTTCGTATACGGCATAAGTGCAACAACAGGTCGTTTGCGCGGACGGTTGCGCCATCCACAGCTGACGGCCGTGAAAATCTGGGCTCTTGCGCATTTGCTCGTGAATGGGGACTTGGCCTCCATTGTGCTCTTTGGCGGCTTGCTGGCATGGGCCGTGGGCAGCGTTATCTTGATCAACAAATCAGAGCCGGATTGGCAGCGTCCTGAACCGGGCGAAGCGCGCCGCGATATCCTTTTGGTCGTGATCACACTTGTGCTCTACGTTTTGGTCTCTGGCATTCACATCTGGCTTGGCGTGAACCCCTTCGCCGCATCTGTTGGAGGGTAGCATTATGATGCTTTATCGATTTCTGTCCGAAGAGGACACGTCTGCGTTCTGCCACAAGGTCACCGCGGCGCTGAATGCGGGTTGGACCCTGCACGGGAGCCCTACGCAGACTTGGGATCACGCAGAGGGCGTGATGCGCTGCGGGCAGGCGGTGGTGAAAACGGCCCCCGGAGATTACACGCCTGATACCAAACTGGGAGAGCAGTGATGGCCAACGTAAAGACGAACAAGGGCCGGTTCTTCGAGGACTACGCGGTAGGGCAAGTCATCGATCATGCAGTGCCGCGCACGGTGATGGGCGGGGAGCGGGCGCTTTATCATATGCTCTATCCGGCCCGGCATGCGCTTTATTCGTCTGACCAGTTTGCGGCCAGCTGTGGTCTGCCAGCATCGCCGCTGGATGATATGATCGCATTTCACGTGGTCTTTGGCAAAACAGTGCCAGATGTTTCCCTCAATGCGGTTGCGAACCTCGGGTATGCCGAGGGGCGTTGGCTCGCACCGGTGTGGCCCGGTGACAACTTGCGCGCCCGCTCTGAAGTTATTGGGGTAAAAGAAAACTCCAATGGAAAAACGGGTGTTGTTTGGGTGCGCACCACAGGCATCAATCAAAACGATGTGCCCGTGTTGGAATATGTCCGCTGGGTGATGGTCCGCAAAGGCGACGTCGAGGCGCCAAGCCCTGACGCACATATCCCTGAATTGGCCAAGACAGTGGCAGCCCAAGATCTTATCGTGCCCGCGGGCCTTGATTTTTCCAACTATGATTTCACGCTTGCGGGTGAGGCGCACCGCTGGAGCGATTATCAGATCGGTGAGCAGATTGATCACGTCGACGGTGTGACGATCGAAGAGGCCGAGCACATGATGGCCACCCGCCTCTGGCAGAATACCGCCAAGGTGCATTTTGATACCTCAGCACGCCCTGACGGGAGCCGTCTGATTTATGGCGGGCACGTGATTTCGATGGCGCGTGCCTTGTCGTTTAATGGCTTGGCGAATGCCCAGATTGTGGCGGGGTTGAATGCTGGGGCGCACGCGAACCCGTGTTTGGCAGGCGACACGGTCCGAGCATGGTCCGAAGTTTTGGACAAAGCCGAGACTGTGGCACCGGGTGTCGGTGCCTTGCGCCTGAGGCTCGTGGCGACCAAGGGCGGAGCGCCTTTCACGCTGCGCGATGAGGCGGGCAAGTATTTGCCGCATGTGCTGCTGGATCTTGATTATTGGGCGCTTTGCCCGATGTAATTTGCCTACACGTCGGTGTCCGCGCGCGGCACCTTGGGTAAGTGCGCGTGTTTTGAAGGCCTTATATTGTGATCACGAGAAATAATTTCGTGATCACAAACTATCTCCCTGACCGAAATATATCGGAATTTATTGCCTTTTGGGTGCGGCTTTTGCCTGCCCACGCGTGACAAGGCCCTAAAATTCGCTAAAAAGAAACGTAGGGACAATCCAAAAGGAGTCGTCATGGCTGACGTCAATCGGGGCAACCGCCCTCTTTCGCCGCATCTAAGCATCTATCGTCCGCAGTTGACGTCCATGACGTCAATTTTGACGCGGATCACCGGCAATGCCCTTTTGATCAGCGCCCTTTTGGTGGTTTGGTGGTTTCTTGCTGCGGCAACGTCGCCGGCATACTTTGCTCTTGTGGATGGGTTCCTAACCAGCTGGCCGGGCAGCGTAATCATGGTGCTGTCGCTCTGGGGGTTTTGGTATCACACGCTGGCCGGTGTGCGGCACTTGATTTGGGATAATGCCGTGGGCCTTGATATCGAGACGGCCGAAAAACTGGGTTGGGCTGTGATCGGAGGGTCTGTTTTGCTGACCGTCATCACCGTCGCCATCGTTTAGAGAGAACAGCCATGCGTTATTTGACTGACCGCAAGCGCGCCGCCGGCATGGGATCGGCAAAAACAGGCACCGAACACTTTTGGGCCATGAAGGTGAGTTCCGTGGCGCTTTTGCTCTTGTGCCCGCTCTTTATCTTTACCTTCGGCCCGATGCTGGGCGCGGATCACGTCGACGTGGTCGCGTATTTTGCAAAGCCGTTCCCGGCGCTCGTTGCCGCGTTGACCATTGCTGTGACGTTCAAGCACTTTAAAGACGGTGTTCAAGTGCTGATCGAGGATTACGTTCATGGGCTAGCGCAGAAAATCAGCATCATTGTGATGATCTGCCTGAGCTACGGTTTGGCCGCTGCGGGCCTCTTCGCCATCGCGCGGATCGCGCTATAATTCAATAAACAGCCGACGCGCTGTTCGGACATTTATTCGGAAGGGACCTGATCATGGCCGCATATGAATACGAGACACATGAATATGACGTGGTAGTAGTGGGTGCGGGTGGTGCAGGTTTGCGCGCAACCCTCGGCATGGCCGAGCAAGGCCTGCGCACGGCGTGTATTTCCAAGGTTTTCCCGACGCGGTCGCACACGGTCGCGGCACAAGGCGGTATTGCCGCCTCCCTATCTAACATGGGCCCCGATAACTGGCAGTGGCACATGTATGACACCGTTAAAGGGTCCGACTGGCTCGGCGACACCGACGCGATGGAATACCTTGCGCGCGAAGCACCCAAAGCGGTCTATGAATTGGAGCACTACGGCGTTCCCTTCTCACGGACTGAAGAAGGCAAGATTTACCAGCGTCCTTTCGGCGGCCACACCACCGAATTCGGCGAAGGCCCCGCTGTGCAGCGGACCTGTGCTGCGGCCGACCGGACAGGCCACGCGATCTTGCACACGCTTTACGGTCAAAGCCTCAAGAACAACGCCGAGTTCTACATTGAGTATTTTGCCATCGATTTGATCATGTCGGATGATGGCATTTGTCAGGGTGTGCTCTGCTGGAAGCTCGACGATGGGACATTGCACCTCTTTGCGGCCAAAATGGTTGTGTTGGCCACAGGCGGTTACGGCCGGGCCTATTTTTCTGCCACGTCTGCGCACACCTGCACGGGTGATGGCGGCGGCATGACCGCGCGGGCTGGTCTACCATTGCAAGACATGGAATTTGTCCAGTTTCACCCCACAGGCATTTACGGTGCTGGTTGTTTGATTACTGAAGGCGCCCGGGGCGAAGGCGGTTATCTGACCAATTCGGAAGGTGAGCGTTTTATGGAACGGTATGCGCCGCAGTACAAAGACCTTGCGCCGCGCGATTATGTCAGCCGCTGCATGACCATGGAAATTCGCGAAGGTCGCGGTGTGGGCAAGAACGGCGACCACATTCACCTGAACCTCAGCCACCTGCCACCAGAAACGCTCAAGCTGCGCTTGCCTGGTATCTCTGAGAGCGCGCGCGTCTTTGCCGGAGTGAACCTCAACAAAGAGCCAATCCCAGTTCTGCCGACCGTACACTATAACATGGGTGGCATTCCGACGAACTATTGGGGTGAAGTGCTCGCGCCAACGGCCGATGATCCGGACCGCGTATCGCCGGGCCTGATGGCCGTGGGTGAAGCGGGTTGTGCTTCGGTACACGGTGCCAATCGCCTGGGGTCGAACTCCCTGATTGACCTCGTGGTCTTTGGCCGCGCGGCGGCGATCCGGGCGGGCAAGATCGTGGATCCCGCGAGCCCAGTACCCACGCCAAACGCCAAGAGTGTTCAGGCCGCCCTCGACCGGTTCGACAACACTCGCTACGCCAAAGGCCACATGCCCACGGCGAACCTGCGCTTGGAAATGCAGCAGACCATGCAAAAGGACGCAGCTGTGTTCCGGGCCGATGACACCCTCGCTCAAGGTAAAAAGGCGATGGACGATGTTGCCGGCAAATGGGCTGACGTCGCTGTATCGGACCGCAGCCTGGTCTGGAACTCCGATTTAATGGAGACGCTGGAGCTGGCGAACCTGATCCCGAACGCTGTGGCAACCATCACAGCCGCCGAGGCGCGCAAAGAAAGCCGCGGCGCACACGCGCATGAGGATTATCCAGAGCGGGACGACGAAAACTGGCGCAAGCACTCGTTGATCTGGTTCAAGGGCAATGCGGCATCGCTGGGTTACCGCGGCGTGCACGAACAGCCTTTGACAAGCCACAACGACGGCGGCATCGACCCGAAAAAGATCGCGCCAAAAATCCGGACGTTCTGAGGCACATTGATGTTGGACGAAGTAAGGCGCACGCTGAAGTCAGAGGGGATGGTCGCCCATCCCATCAAGACGCGTGCGTTTTACCTCAAGGGATACGGCTTTGCACCGGATGTTGTTTTTGATGTGGGTGTGCATGATGGCACACCTTGGCTCTACAAAAGCTTTCCGGACGCGCAGTTTGTTCTGATCGATCCGCAGGCAGGAAGCGAAGCAGCGGTGCGGTCGACGGGCATTCCGCAACAGTTCGATTTTGTTTCCGTTGCTGTAGGGGCAGAGAACGGTGTCGCAACGCTTAACCTCCCGGAAACGGCACCAGGCAAAGGGGGCGCCATGGCTTCTTTGTTGACGCGAACGGACAGGCTTGCCAACAGCTTTACTCGGGTGGATCGCCTTGAGGTGCCGGTTAAGCGCCTTGACGATATCGCCGCGGATTATTCAGGTCGCTGCGGGCTCAAGATTGATACCGAAGGGTTTGAGGCCGCGGTCCTGCAAGGCGCGCCTGAAACATTAAAACGCTGCGATTTCGTGATCTTAGAGCTAAGCGTGTCTAAACGCTTTTACGGGGTGGCGCCGCCCTCTCAGGTGGTTGCGCTGTTGGCCGACGCGGGGCTTGAGATGCGCGACATCTTGGCCGTCGCTGACGGTGCTGGTAAACGCGCGCAGCCTCGGCATATGGACGTTTTATTTACACGGTGGGCCGCATGAGAGCACTGATATTCCTATCTGCTTTGGCCCTCACGGGCTGCGCCAAAACCACCGAAGCGGTGGACAATGTTGCACGACAATCAGCGCAAGCCAGCGTCATTAAAGCGCTAAGTTTGCACGGCGCCCCATTGCCCGAAGGCGCTCTGACGCCTGTCGCTGGCTGTATCATTGCGCAATCTTCCGTTCGTGAGATTGCCAAATTTGCCAAAGACGCTGTGATCGGCGTTGACGAAACGACGGCCATCTTGGCCGGAAGCGTTCTGGCGCGCCCAGAGACGCAAAACTGCATCGCACAGGCAGGCTTCGCCGCCCTCGCCTCATAAGGAGACACCCATGGTTCAACTGACCCTTCCAAAGAACAGCCGTATCAAAACGGGTAAAACCTGGCCCAAGCCTGAAGGGGCCACAAACCTGCGCAAGTTCAGCATTTATCGCTGGAACCCTGATGACGGTAAAAACCCGCAGGTAGACACCTATTGGGTCGACATGGACACCTGTGGCCCGATGGTTCTGGACGCGTTGATCAAGATCAAGAATGAGATCGATCCGACGCTCACGTTCCGCCGGTCATGCCGCGAAGGCATTTGCGGGTCTTGCGCGATGAACATTGATGGCATCAACACGTTGGCCTGTATCTACGGCATGGACGAAGTGAAAGGTGACGTGAAAATCTATCCGCTGCCGCACATGCCGGTGGTCAAAGATTTGATCCCGGACCTCACACATTTCTATGCCCAGCATGCTTCGATCATGCCATGGCTTGAAACCAAGACGAACCGCCCTGCGAAAGAGTGGCGCCAGTCGGTCGAGGACCGTGAAAAGCTTGACGGTTTGTACGAATGCGTGATGTGCGCGTGCTGCTCAACCTCATGCCCCAGCTATTGGTGGAACGGCGATCGCTACCTCGGGCCAGCCGCCTTGTTGCATGCCTACCGTTGGATTATCGACAGCCGCGATGAGGCCACAGGAGAGCGTTTGGACGATCTTGAGGATCCGTTCAAACTCTACCGCTGCCATACGATCATGAACTGCGCCAAGACCTGCCCTAAGGGCCTGAACCCGGCCGCAGCGATTGCGAACGTGAAAAAGATGATGGTTGAGCGGACCGTATAAACGCTGCTCTGCATTTTTTGGACGATGACGCCCCGCTCTTTATAGAGCGGGGCGTTTCGCTGTGATGGGGACGCAAAGCGTGCATTAAGGTTTCGTTTACCGATATTTGACAGGCTGCAAGCCATGGCATTGTCTCATTCATCGGCGTCAACGATATTACCAAATCATCAAAGCGCGCCGTGGGTCGTTTGGTTGCGCAGCTTGCCGTATTTGACGCGGCATGGCCTTATGGCTGTGATCATTTTCACACTGGCGTATTCGAGTATTTTGCTGACGCGGATGGCAGACGATTTGGCCGTTTTATGGTTGCCGAATGCTTTCACCGCCGTGGTTTTGGTCTGCACGCGCGAGGTGAACCGCAGTGGCATTTATGTGGGGGCTGCGGCTGCGATCACGCTGGCAAATTTGGCGTTTGGCGATCCACTTTGGCGTGCAGCAGCCTTTGCCGGCGCGAATTTGTTCGAAATCATCCTGCTGTTTCAATTTTATCGGCTGGCCATGCGGGGGGATTGGCCGACCGACAACCTCGCTGCGATGATCCGGTTTTTGAGCATGGTGGTTCTGCCTGCGGTGGCTTTATCGTCCATCCCTGGCGCTGGGATCATTGTCTATGCTTTTGATGCGCCGTTTTTCGAGTCTGTAGTCGATTGGTTTTTGAACGAAACCGTTAGCATTGTGGCCGTCTTCCCGCTCGCGTTGCTATGTTATTCGCGCAGCAAACACCGCATGTCGATCACCAAGGAGCGGTTGTTGATTTCCGTTGGCGTGTTTTCCCTTGTGGAGGGGATATTGGCGCTCGGGGTTTTTCTGGATGGCATATTTCTGAGCTATTTTTTGACCGTTCCTGTCATGGCGATCGCCGCATTGGTTTGTGGCCGTGGGGGCATTGTTTTAATCAACTCCGCTCTTTTGGTCACGATGACGCTCGAGGGCCTCGTACTGGGCGAAATGCCAGAACATTGGAGCAGGGTCGGTAACTCCATTTGGGCGTTCTCACTCATTTATTTTTGTATCGTTTTGCCGGCGCTTTTGGTTTCAATCGTAACCGATAGCCTTCGAAGCGCTGAAAAAATGGCCTGGGACACGAGCCAGAACAAAACCAATTTTATCTCGATGGTCAGCCATGAAACGCTGACGCCGCTGAACGTGATTTCTGGGATGTTTCAACTGCTGGCGCGACAAGCTTTGCCGGAGCAACTGCAAGCGCGCGTCTCAACTGGGAAGGCGGCCGCGCAATCGCTGGAAAAACTCTTACGGCAGTTTTTAACAGTTTGCGAACTGGAAGACGGAACTTTGTCATTAGACGTGCAGCCGGTGCCTGTGCGACGGATTTTCGATGCGTGGTATGACGTGACCCATACGTTGCTGTTGCACAGCGGCAAGCCGGTCCATCTTATTTTGAACAACAAAGTGCCGGGCGAAGAGACCTTGATGGTCGACGAGGCGCGCCTGATGCAAGCCCTGTCCAGTCTTGCGAGCAATGCGGTAAAATTTAGTGATTTTGGTCATATTGCGCTGCTCGTGGAGCGCACAGAAGACCGGTTAGTTTTTCGGATTACAGATGAGGGTAACGGGATTCACCCAGATAATGCCAAGAACATCTTTGAAAGGTATTGGCAGGTAGATAGCGGGCCCTCGCGGAATGCCGATGGCGTAGGTCTTGGCTTGCCGGTCGCACGCGATTTGGTGCGCCTCATGGGGGGCAGATCGATGTGCTTAGCAGGCGCTCGAAGGGGGCCGAGTTTACGGTCAGCTTTCCCGTTGACGCGGGGACGGCGCTAGCACAGGTTTGAACATGGTTGCTGAAGCGTAGCCGTTTTCAAAGAGATGATTGATGATCCCTACACAACCTAACGATGCCGAGGCTCGCCGCGAGATTAAACCTGTAATCTGCTATCCAGTGGACACGTTGCCTGCGCCTGATATGGCGCTTTATGCGGCAGCGCGGGAGACCCTGACCAAGATCGATGAGGTGTTGGCTCCCGCGCGTGAAGCCGCCACGTTTGTGGTTCCCGCGGGTCATTTTTGTCGGATCTCTTCCATTGAGGGGCCTCAGGTTGGTGATTTGAACCTGTGGAACGCCAATGACCTGTCAGAGCGTTTTTATTCTGGCAAGACGCGTGCTCTCCACGGCACGCATATTACGACAGGGCATCGCATGTGGTCGTCTTTTCCCGGTTTGCGCCCCATGGCGACGCTAACCCATGACACGCTGGGATGGTATGGCAAAGACGCCTATGGCGGGTCGGTGCATGATGTCATCGGTACCCGCTGTGACCCCTATACGCATAATCTTTTGTCCGGGGGGCAGTATCACCATTGCTGTCATTCAAACCTGAGCCGCGCCGTGGCAGATCATTTGGGCGTACCGATGGCAGAGGCAGAACCACACGTCCATGACGTATTGAACGTATTTATGTGCACGGGCTTTACCCATGACACGGGTCAGTATTTCATGAAGGCAAGCCCTGTGCGGCCCGGCGATTACCTTGAGTTCTTTGCCGAAATTGATTTGCTCGGTGCGCTCAGCGCCTGTCCCGGAGGCGATTGTTCGACCTCACATTCAAGCGATGAGGCTGCATGCTATCCCTTGAAAATAGAGGTGTTCGCACCGAACGAGGGCGCGCTTGACGGTTGGGAGGCGCCGCGTCCGAACGGTTATGATCGGACGCACGGCCGGTGATCTAGGCGCTGAACGCTGCCTCTAGCGCGATTTCAACCATATCGCCGAAGCTTTGCTCTCGCTCGGATGAGGGGAGCGCCTCGCCGGTTTGCAAATGGTCGCTGACAGTCAGAACCGCCAAAGCTTTGCGGTTATAGCGCGCGGCCAAGGTGTAGAGTTCCGCTGCTTCCATTTCGACGCCTAGAATGCCGTGCCGTACCATTTCGGCGTCCAAATCGGGACGTTCCGCATAAAACACATCAGATGAGTAAATGCCTCCAATATGCGTTTTTGTTTCCCGCTTTTGTGCGGCAGTGACTGCGGCTTGTAGCAAGTCAAAATCTGCGCAGGGGGCGAAATTCACCTCGCGGAAAATACCGCTGGAAGGAGAGGTGATCGTACTTGCCGTCATAGCGATAATGACGTCTCGGATCCCGACATGGGGTTGCATCCCGCCGCAAGACCCGATGCGGATTAGGGTCTGCACATCATATTGATTAATCAGCTCATTTGCGTATATAGATAAGGAGGGCATCCCCATACCAGAACCTTGAATGGTGACTGGGTGTCCCTTCCATGTGCCAGTATAACCGAGCATACCACGGACTTCGTTCACCAAAACCGGGTCCGTCAGGAATGTCTCAGCCGCCCACCGTGCGCGGTAGGGGTCTCCGGGCATTAATACGGTCGGGGCGATATCGCCCAGTTTCGCGCCGATATGCACTGTCATGTCTAAATCGCTCCTTGAGGCCACTCGCCAAACAATTGCCCCCCTTACCACATTGGTGCAAGGGGGGCAGAGAGCGTCTTTGGGCTATGTCACTAGATTTCTAGGTCAGCCGGTGTTTTTCCGGCCTCGATGGCGGCCTTATACCAAGCTGGCTGGCGCCCTTTGCCCGTCCATGTCTGAGTGACATCCTCAGGGTTGGCAAAACGTGGTTTCGACGGTTTGCGAAGGCGTGCTTTCCTCGCCAAGAAGGCCTCGTCATCTAATTCATGGAGGGCAAAACCAAACTCTGCGGCAGCACTTTCTGCTGCTTTTAATGCGGCCTGCCGATCGCGATTGCGCGCAACCACCAAAGCAGATTCGACATCGGAAATAAGCTTTTCAAGTTCGGAACGGTCCAAAGTTTCGAGGTTCATTTGCATAGTAACTCCTTAATAAAATAATAATAGGATTATGCGGCCGAGTGTGCCCCATTTCAAGGGGCAAGCTAAAGCGAATTTTATATCAAATTATAAACGCCCTCAGACTGCGCCGTAACAAGGCGCAATCTAAATGTTGAAACCGTTATGTTTGCCGGAGCTATTCAGCAGCGATGGACTGCGGATCTGCAAGGGTCACAATATCCATCATGATCGTGTTTAATTCGAAATCTTTTGGCGTATAGACGCGCGCGACGCCCATTGCGCGCAACCGCTCTGCATCATCGTCGGGGATAATACCGCCAACAATAACGGGGACATGCGCCAGCCCAGCGGCGCGCATGCGCGCAACCAGATCCTCGACCAATGGGATGTGGCTGCCCGACAGAATGGAAAGGCCCACAACATGTGCTTGTTGGTCAAGCGCATTTGCCACCAACTCCTCTGGGGTCAAACGGATGCCATCATAGGTGATATCCATGCCGCAATCGCGCGCGCGCACGGCGATCTGTTCGGCCCCGTTTGAGTGACCGTCAAGGCCAGGTTTGCCGACGAGAAACTTCAATCGACGGCCGAGCTTGTCGCTGACCAAATCTACTGCCTTGCGCAGATCATCAAGACCTTCTGTTTTGTTCGAGCGTGCGGCCGAAACCCCTGTGGGGCCACGATATTCACCGTAGGCCGCGCGCATTTGGGCCGCCCACTCACCCGTTGTCACGCCCGCACGTGCCGCGGCGATTGAGGCTGGCATAATATTCTCGCCCGCCGCGGCCGCAGCGCGCAAATCTGCCAAAGCCTCAGATACCGCAGCATCATCACGATCCGCGCGCCAGGCTTCTAGACGTGAAATCTGATCGGCCTCGGTGGCCGGGTCCACAACCATGATGCCGCCCTCTTCCGTCATCAGCGGAGAAGGTTCACCATTGGTGAATTTGTTGACGCCGACAACGACGGTGTCGCCTGCTTCGATACGGCCAAGCCGGTCCGAGTTTGATTGGACCAATTGCGACTTCATATAATCAATTGCCGCGATTGCCCCGCCCATGCTATCGAGGTTTTTCAATTCATTGCGGGCGCCGGCCTTTAATTCCTCAACTTTTGCATCGACCGCTGGGTTCCCATCAAAAAGATCATCGAATTCCAACAGATCCGTTTCAAACGCGAGGATTTGCTGCATCCGCATCGACCATTGCTGGTCCCAAGGGCGCGGCAAACCAAGCGCTTCGTTCCAGGCAGGCAATTGCACCGCGCGCGCCCGGGCCTTTTTTGACAGTGTCACGGCCAGCATTTCGATCAATATCCGGTAGACGTTGTTTTCGGGCTGCTGTTCCGTCAGCCCGAGTGAGTTCACTTGAACGCCATACCTGAAGCGACGGTATTTATCTTCCATCACACCGTAACGTTCGGTGCAGATCTCATCCCACAGATCGACGAATGCGCGCATTTTGCACATTTCCGTGACGAACCGAATGCCAGCATTCACGAAAAACGAAATACGGCCGACTAAAACGGGGAAATCCTTTTCCGGCACGCGGGGGCGCAATTCGTCCAAGACCGCAGTCGCTGTAGCAAGGGCAAAGGCCAGCTCTTGCTCGGGCGTCGCGCCAGCCTCTTGCAAGTGATAGGAACAGACGTTCATCGGGTTCCATTTCGGCACGTTTGTGTAGCAATACTCGGCCACATCCGCGATCATCTTGAGCGAGGGGGCAGGCGGGCAAATATAGGTACCGCGGCTCAGGTATTCTTTAATCAGATCGTTTTGCACGGTGCCTTGTAGGCCGGACACCTCCGCGCCCTGTTCCTCGGCAACCGCAATATACAGGGCCAAAAGCCACGGCGCGGTGGCATTGATTGTCATGGAGGTATTCATCTGCTCCAGCGGGATATCCTGAAACAGCGTGCGCATATCGCCGAGGTGCGCGACTGGCACACCCACTTTACCAACCTCGCCGCGCGCCAATACGTGATCGCTGTCATAGCCCGTTTGCGTCGGCAAATCGAACGCCACAGACAATCCTGTCTGCCCTTTTGCAAGGTTGGAGCGGTAAAGTGCATTTGACGCCGCAGCAGTGGAGTGGCCTGCGTAGGTCCGGATCAGCCAGGGGCGGTCTTTATGTGTCATTTGCAGAACCTCGCGAGTCGATAGAGAAATATTATTGCGCTCAGGGTGCAATAACCGAAATAAATGGGCCCTGTCAATTCGCTGCAATGCGGCATCTTTGGGTGTCATCGCTCTTGCAATAGTCGCCGACCCCATGCTCGTTCGCGTTAGAGATTGCCTGTTGCAAAATTTTGCCCATAAGAAGGGCATGACGCAGATGATCGAGCTTCCTTTTTGGCTGTTTATATTGATGGTGCTTTTTGCCACTGTCACGGCGCTCAGCCACTTTTTACTGCCTTCCGTGCGTTGGTTTTTCCGCCGTCGGTTTGAGCGTGCGGTTAAACGGTTGAACGAACGTCTGACCCGGCCGCTTGAGCCGCTGAAGCTTGCGCGGCGGTATGATATGATCCAGCGGTTGGTCTATCACCCTTCGGTTACGGAAGCTGTTGTCTCCCACGCCGCGCAAAACGGTGTGCCCGAAAACGTGGCGTTCCAAAAAGCACAACGCTATGCGCGTGAAATCGTGCCCAGTTTTTCAGCTTTCGTTTATTTTGGCTTTGGCATCCGAGTGGCGCGTTTTTTGGCAAATACGCTTTATGATGTTCGCACAGGACCAGACAATGACCGCGTGCTAAAGGATGTGCCGCCTGAGGCAACCGTCGTCTTTGTGATGAACCACCGCAGTAATATGGATTATGTTCTGGTCACCTATCTCGCGGCGCGGGCGTCGGCCTTGTCTTATGCAGTTGGGGAATGGGCGCGCGTTTGGCCTCTCTCGCGGTTGATCAAGAATATGGGTGCCTATTTCATCCGGCGTGGATCGGGGGGCGGCCTGTACCGTGCGGTTTTGGGACGCTACGTGCACATGGCGACGGCTGGGGGCGTGACCCAAGCGGTTTTCCCTGAAGGCGGCCTGAGCTTAACAGGACATGTAATGCCGCCCAAATTAGGCATTATGTCTTATATTGCAGAAGCCGCGCAGCATCAGGGGCGCGACGTTGTCTTTGTTCCGGTGGCGATCAATTACGACCGCGTGTTGGAGGATGAAATCCTAATTTCTGCGCGCCAAAAAGGCACGCGGCGGTTTCGGGCCCGCTTGTCGCTGGTGCTGTTGTTTATTCTGCGCAAGGGGCTGTACCGGCTCGTGGGGCGTCATATTCGCTTTGGCACGGCGAACGTGATCTTTGCCGACCCAGTCATGTTGTCCAGCTTTGGTCCGCAACCGGATGTTACCGAGGTCGCTTCAGACTTGATGAAACGGATCGAGGGTCAGATGCCGACAGCGTTTGTGCCGTTGTTGGCGCGGGCTGTGCTGCAAAATTCAGGCTTTCAAACCTATACAGATTTGCAAGCGGCCATGTTGGATCAGGCCAAAGCAGCGCACAGCCCAAACCGTGTGACCTCCAACGAGATCAAAGCCTATTTTCGGCGCGCCTGCCGACAGATGTCAGATCGTGACATGCTATTGCCGCGCCCGGGGGGCTGGGCGCCTAATCCTGCGAAAATTGAGCTGTTGCAATTCTATGCCAATTCCATCGCGCACTATTACCCGGTGGCCATGGAGCAATGTGTCCCTGAGGATGCTGCGGCCGCAAAGTCATAAAATTACCAAAAATTGCCATTTTGTGTTGCATTATTGCGCGTAGAGCCATAACCAAGCGGTTAGACGCCGCAAATGTTGCACTGCGGCATGATTCTTTTAGACGAAGCACAGGAGGCTGGCATGGCATTGGACACAGGGATCGCGCCCTATGAGGCACCGGAAAAGGACCTCTATGAAATGGGTGAAATGCCCCCATTGGGTTATGTGCCCAAGAAAATGTATGCGTGGACGATCCGCCGTGAACGCCACGGTGAGCCTAATACTGCTATGTTAGAAGAGGTCGTCGACGTCCCAACGCTCGACAGCCACGAAGTTCTGGTTTTGGTGATGGCTGCCGGCGTCAACTACAATGGTGTCTGGGCCTCGCTGGGTCAGCCAATCAGCCCCTTTGATGGCCATGGCCAGCCGTTTCACATCGCCGGTTCTGACGCCTCTGGCATCGTTTGGGCCGTCGGTGACAAGGTGAAGCGTTGGAAAGTTGGCGACGAGGTTGTGATCCATTGCAACCAAGACGATGGCGACGATGAGCATTGCAACGGGGGCGACCCGATGTATTCGCCCAGTCAACGGATTTGGGGCTACGAGACGCCAGATGGATCGTTTGCGCAGTTCACAAATGTTCAAGCTCAACAGTTGATGCCGCGGCCAAAGCACCTGACGTGGGAGGAGGCGGCGTGCTACACGCTGACGTTGGCCACCGCCTACCGGATGCTCTTTGGTCATGAGCCGCATGACTTGAAGCCGGGTCAAAACGTGTTGGTTTGGGGCGCGTCCGGGGGCTTGGGCTCCTATGCGATCCAGCTAATCAACACCGCTGGTGCAAACGCGATCGGCGTGATCTCAGACGAAAGCAAGCGCGATTTTGTCATGGGTCTTGGTGCCAAAGGCGTTCTGAACCGCAAAGATTTCAATTGCTGGGGGCAACTGCCGACGGTCAATACGCCCGAATATGCCGAGTGGTTCAAAGAGGCGCGCAAGTTTGGCAAAGCAATCTGGGAGATCACGGGCAAAGGCGTCAACGTCGACATGGTGTTTGAACACCCCGGCGAGGCCACCTTCCCAGTGTCGACTTTCGTGGTGAAAAAGGGCGGCATGGTGGTGATCTGCGCCGGCACCTCCGGTTTTAACCTGACCTTTGACGTCCGCTATATGTGGATGCACCAGAAGCGTTTGCAGGGCTCTCACTTTGCGCATTTGGCGCAAGCGTCGGCGGCGAACCAGCTGATGATGGAGCGGCGTTTGGACCCTTGCATGTCCGAGGTCTTTACCTGGAACGAATTGCCTGACGCGCATATGAAAATGCTCAATAACGCGCATAAACCTGGCAACATGTCGGTCTTGGTACAATCACCGAAAACCGGCCTCCGGACTTTTGAGGACGCTCTCGCTGCCAAGAGTTAACCAAGGCGCACACAGTGCATTTTTATTAGACGCCCACGAATCGCCAGCCGTTTCGTGGGCGTTTTGCCGTCCATCAGGGCGCCTGTCGTAATTTCAGCGCCTTAAAATACGGGGCCTCCCTGTTTCGGGGGAGTGCCAAAACGCGAATTTATTAAAAATTAAGCCTTCTGTAGGGTCGCCTTAACCTTCCATTAACCAACTTGGAGTGAGCCTGACATGAGACGAGATTGGATTTTAGACGTCTTGACGGATTTAAAGGTATTTGCACGCGCAAACGGCTTGCCCATTTTGGCAGAGCAGCTGGACGATACGATGATCGTGGCAATGGCCGAAATATCTGCCAAAGGCGAAGAACAGACAGGCGCATGCGATGATGCACAACCAGAATATCGAAGCAATCTTGGAGGCGTTAGAAGCTTCTGACACATTAGACGCTTTGCAAGAGGCGTCTGAGCAGCTGCGCGATACCTATAAAATCGCACATATTGTCTATCATTGGGTCGATAGCGCGGGGGATCAGTATGGCTGTGGTACCTATTCTGAGGCCTGGCGCACGCGGTATTTGGAGCAAAACTACCTGCGCGTCGATCCGGTCATCATGGGGTGTTATCAGCGTTTTCATCCGGTCGATTGGAAGAGGCTAGATTGGTCCAGTAAAGCCGCCCGCGCCTTTCTGACCGAAGCGATTACATATGGAGTCGGCAACCAGGGCTTTTCAGTGCCGATCCGTGGCCCGAACGGCCAGTTTGCGCTCTTTACCGTTTCAGATAATTGCGATGACGCGGCTTGGGCCCGCTTCACACAAGACAATCGCCGCAACCTTTTGCTGGTCGCCCATGCGTTTAATCAAAAAGCGTTAGAGTTTGAGCCAGACCGAACCCCGGACCAAGGCCAATCGCTGAGCCTGCGTGAGGTAGATGCGATGACGCTCCTTGCGCTGGGGTATTCCCGCGCGCAGGTGGCGCAAACGCTTTCGATTTCGGAACATACCTTACGGGTTTATATCGAAAGCGCGCGGTTCAAATTGGGCGCGATGAACACGACCCATGCGGTCGCGCGCGCGCTGAGCCGGGGTCTCATCGTCGTTTAACCCCTCTGTTGCGTTCCCGGTCGGCCCTGCGCGCGGCCTGCATTCCGCGCGTTAACCATCTCTGTCCTAGTCCTTTGAGCGTCAAACGACGCGGTTGATCAAGGGAGCTGATGACATGCTGCGCTATATCTATGCAAATGACTTAACCAAATACCCGACCCTCGCGACGACGATGTTCAAAGACCGGGCTGATCAGTTCAAGACGCGGCTTGGCTGGGACGTCACGGTTGATGAGACGGGTGCCGAACGAGATGCATATGACCGGCAAAACCCGCTTTATGTGATATGGGAGCAAGCCGATGGGCGTCACGGCGGTTCGATGCGGTTTTTGCCGACGACCGGCCCCGTCATGGTCAACGACTGCTTTGCAGATTTGCTGGGAGGCGGGCGCATCCAAAGCCCTCTAATCTGGGAGTGCACCCGATTTTGCCTCGCGCGCGGCGCGGCCCCGCAAGTCGCAGCGGCGTTGATGCTGGGCGGTTCCGAGATTATGCGCAACTTTGGCGTGGAGCATTTTGTCGGTGTCTTCGATGCGCGGATGGTGCGGATTTACAGCCGTGTTGGTGCCGCGCCAGAGGTTTTGGGCAGCGTCGGCGAGGGGCGTGACCAAATTAGCGTCGGCCTGTGGCACTTTGATCCGGACGCGGAAAAGCGCCTCGCGGCCCGCGCCGGGTTTGACAGCACCACCTCGCGTGCTTGGTTCGCGCGTTCCTTTGGCGCTGATTTAAAAGTGCAAGGCGCACAAGAACTGGCGCAAAGCGCCTAGCCTCTGCGGTTATCGGCTGGTTCATAGCGCCCCTGCACAGTAGTGTCGGCGCATGACCATTCAAACTACGGCCCTCACTTTTTCGGATGACCAAGCCATGGCCTATGACGCCGTGGCCGCCATGTTGCAGGACGCCGGCGTTGATTTGGCGGATCAGATCTTGCGCCCGGCAGGGGCAGGGAAAACGTCCGTTATGGCTGTTACAGGCAAGGCGGGTTCTGGCAAAACACTGCTTTTGGCCGAGCTGTATAAGGCCTTGGAGGCCGCCGGGGTCGAAGTAGTCTCGGGCGAGTACGAGACGCGCAAACGCCGCGACAAACGCACGCTGGCAATCCTTGCGCCTACGAACAAGGCGGCCTCGGTCCTACGGTTGCGGGGAGTGCCCGCAACCACCATCCACCGTATTTTATACACGCCAGTCTATGATCCGGAATACGAAAAAGTCGCTGAGTGGCTGGCAGGTAATGGGCCAAAACCGGATATCGAGGGGCTGACCGAAGAGGCATTGGAACGGGCATCGACGTCCTACGCCTCGCATAAATCCGTTCCGGCGGCATTGGCCGCTGCCGGTCTGCGCGGCAGTGATTTCATTACGGGTTGGAAACGCCGCGAAGATCCTTTGGATATTGGCTTTATCGACGAATCTTCGATGCTGGACGACAAGCAGTTTGAGGATCTCAAAGAGATATTTCCGACGCTGTTATTGTTTGGCGATCCAGCGCAATTGCCGCCGGTCAAACAATCCGGGACGATGGTGTTTGAAAATCTGCCCGCACCCCGCATCTTGAATTTAAACCGGGTACACAGACAGACAGCAGGTAATCCCATTTTGGATTTGGCCCATGCGCTCGCGGACCCATCGCTTGAGTTTCAAGATTTCGAACAGATGGTGGAGGAGACCGCCAAACAAGATGACCGCGTGATTTGGGGCCAGCGGGTAGAAGTCGATTTAATGGCCCGCAGTCCAGTTCTGGTATGGCGCAATGCAACGCGTATCCGGCTTATCAACGCATTTCGGCAGGTGTACGGCGCGCCGGATACACACCTGTTGCCAGGCGAACCGCTCATCTGTGATGGGATTGAGCTTCCCCTGAAACACCGCAAAAAACGGCTAGACCTTGAAGCGCGCGGTTTGATTAAGGGCGCGCAAGTTGTGTTTCTGGGTGAGGGGCGGAAGCCTGGATTTTCCCGTTTGCATGTCATGGGCGCCGAGGATCCGCAGGTCAGCGCTGCATCGATTGTTAAGATCGAAAAACCGGATGAAGATGAGCCGTTCATCCCCTTTGCAGCCCATATGGGGGCGACGTTTTTGCACGGGGCGGCTGTCACGATCCACAAAGCGCAAGGCTCGCAGTGGGACACGGTGCAGGTCTTTGCGCCAGATCTTTTTGTGGCGGCGCGGATGGGGCGTGTGGAGGCGGGGCAACCCTTGTGGAAGCGTTTGGCATATGTCGCGGTGACACGGGCGCAGGAGCGGTTGATTTGGGTTGTGCGCAACCGTTTGTCAAAACCAAACGCGCCACTGCAATTGGATGATTTGCGCAGCGAGGCGCCAGCGCCATTGACTTTGGATGCACCACTGCCCGAGGGCTAGCTATTGGCGTAGCAGGGAAAATGCGGCCGATGCACCCCAGCCGGCCGCGATCGCAATCGCCAGCGACATTAGGCCGTAAAGCGCCGGGTTCTCCCGCGATAGGGTGAACAGCCACCGCTCAAGGCCCACTTTGCGCACGTCAATTTTCGTCTCATATTTGGAGACGACGGTGCCGTCTCGCATCAAAAAGATCCGCGTCGCATAGTCGCCTTCGGTCAGGGCCGCAGGGAGGCGCACAGAGGTGCGGAACAGGGTTTGTGCGTCTAGCGCGACGCGGTTTTCAAGCAGCTGATATTGATCCGCGCCCGCGCGAATGCGGATTAGAGCGTCGGTAAATGTGCGTGCATTTTCAATAGAGTCTGGGGCGCCCACCGAACGAATTGCGCGTGGAATAGATATCTTGTGGCGCAGATCCTCCACATCACTAACCACATCCGCAAGGTTGCCGCTGCTCGCTACGGCATAAAAGCTGGGTGCCAAATCAACCTCGACGGCATCGGTGTTCACCCAAATTCCAAATCTGTTTTCTTTGCGCCGGACAGTCACCGGTTCCGATGGTCCCGCGACGGTGATCACGACGTCGAGGTCGCTGTCCTTTGGGATCGGTGCTTCGCGTTTGACCGCTCCGAAAATCAAGATTTCTGAGCCGTTGAAGCTCGTTGTGATGGCAACTTCGTCGCTGGAGAGCCCCAGAACGACTTCCTCCGCGATGGCGGATAAGGGCCACAATAAGAGGATCAAGGCGAGCAGTAACCGCATCAGTGGCTACCCTTCGCGCCGAGCGAATACAACTCAGATGGTACCACCAGCAGATCAAACGCCAATTTGCCGCAGACCGCTAGGACCAACAGTGCGAGCAGAATACGCAGCTGTTCAGCTTTCATTTTCACGCCAATTCGTGTGCCGATCTGGGCGCCAATTACGCCGCCCACCAACAGCAAAACGGCCAAGACGATGTCCACAGTATAGTTCGTGGTCGCATGCAGCATCGTCGTAAAGGCTGTGACAAAAATGATTTGAAACAGCGATGTGCCGACCACAACTTTGGTCGGCATTCCAAGGATATAAATCATGGCCGGCACCATAATGAAGCCGCCACCAACGCCCATGATCGCGGCCAAAACGCCGACGCAAAGCCCCACAATCAAAGGCGGGATCGCAGAAATATATAACCCTGAAACCCGGAACCGCATCTTGAACGGTAGCTTGTGCACAAGCCCGTGCTTTTTGCGTTTTGCAGGCGCGCCGCGCGCTGTGTTGCGAATGGCTTTGAGGCTTTCGACGAACATCAGCGCGCCGATGATGCCTAGAAAAACGACATAACAAAGCCGGACAAGCAGATCGACTTGGCCCAGAGATTTCAGATAGTTAAAGACGACAACGCCAAGCGCTGCACCGATGAGGCCCCCAACCAGCAAAACAGTTCCCATTTTGAGGTCGACTGTTTTTCGCCGCAAATGCGCCAGCACGCCGGAAAAGGAAGAGGCTACGATTTGGTTAGCCTCGGTCGCTACCGCCACGGCCGGTGGGATGCCAATAAAAAACAAAAGGGGCGTCATCAAAAAACCGCCGCCCACACCAAACATGCCCGATAAAATGCCCACCATGCCGCCCAGCCCCAAGAGGAGGAAGGCGTTGACCGACACTTCGGCGATGGGAAGATAGATTTGCATGCCTCTCCTTGACGATTTGAGGGCCTAAAATCAATATCTGATGCTGCTCGGTGACCCTTTAGGTGTGATAGGCCGCCTCAAACTGGACTTATCGTTCTTTGACGTAAGCAGCGCCGCCAGCGCGTGGGGGGACAGCCTTGCCGACGAAGCCTGCTAGGATCACGACCGTCATAATGTAGGGCAGCGCGCCCAGCAATTGGCCTTGGACCTTCATGCCTGTCAGTGCCGTGATGACATCTGGTCGTGTTTCCAGCGCGCCGAAGAGGCCGAACAAGAGCGTGGCATAAAGCGCATGCCACGGCCGCCACTTAGCGAAGATCAGTGCCGCCAGCGCGATAAACCCGCGGCCCGCGCTCATGTCTTTGACGAACCCTGCCTGAAGGGCGGTGGACAGATAGGCCCCCGCAATCCCGCAAAGCACGCCACAAATCGCAACGGCAGCATAGCGTAATCCGACCACGGAAATGCCCGCTGTATCAACCGCCGCTGGGTTTTCGCCAACGGCTCTTAGGCGCAGGCCAAAGCTGGTCCGAAAAAGGATCCACCACGTCAAAGGCACGGCGGCTAGGGCGGCGTACACCAAAATCGAGTGGCCAGAAATTAGCTCGGCATAGATTGGTCCTAAAATGGGTACCTCTGCCAGAGCGTCTGCGAAAGGCAGCGTAATGCCGGTAAAGCGCGCTTCGCCGATCAAAGAGGGGGTGCGTCCGCCTTGCTTGAACCAGCTTTGCGCGATCAAAACGGTCATACCTGCGGCCAAAAAGTTGATCGCAACACCCGAAATCAACTGGTTGCCGCGGAACGTAATAGAGGCCACACCGTGCAATGCACTGAGCGCGAGTGACGCGCCTATGCCTGCTGCGAGGCCAACCCAAACCGACCCCGAGGTAGCCGCAATCGCGGCAGAGAAAAATGCAGCTGCCAGTATTTTTCCCTCCAGGCCAATGTCAAAAATACCGGCGCGTTCACTAAAAAGCCCCGCAAGGCAGGCCAGCAAAAGCGGCGTAGCGAGGCGAACGGTGCTGTCCAAGAGTTGGATTAGGGTCAAAAAATCCATGGCTTAGACGTTTCCCTTCTGCCGCGCGCGGGCCAAAAATAACCGCTCCAGTGGCATGCGCACCATGTTGTCCAGCGCGCCAGTAAATAAGATCACGAGCGCTTGGATCACGACGATCAGCTCACGCGGAATAGATGTCCAAAGCGCCAACTCCGCGCCGCCTTGATATAAAAAGCCGAACAAGATGGCCGCAAAGAAAACCCCAACAGGGTGACTGCGCCCCATCAAGGCTACTGCGATGCCGATAAAGCCTGCGCCCTCGACCGCGTTCAAGACCAGCCGCTCAGCTTCGCCCATCACGTTGTTGATGGCCATCAACCCTGCCAAGCCGCCTGACAACAGCATCGCCACCATGGTGATTTTCACAGCGCTGATGCCCGCGTATTTTGCCGCTGTTTCGGAATGCCCATAGGCGCGAATTTCATAGCCCAATCGCGTGCGCCAGATCAAAAGCCACACCAGCACGCAGGCCGCAATCGCCACGAGAAGCGTCACATTCGCGGGTGCCGCTTTGGAAAAGGCGATGCCGAAAGGGGCGAGCAGATCGTGAAGGGTGGGCAGGTGAACCGTCTCGGCAAAGCGCTCAGTGGCCGGGTCCATGCTGCCTTTTGGGCGCATCACGTTGACCAACAGATAGTTCAAAACCGCCGCCGCGATAAAGTTGAACATGATCGTCGTGATCACGATGTGGCTGCCGCGCTTGGCTTGCAAATAGGCAGGGATCGCCGCCCAAAACGCGCCGAAAAGCGCGGCTAACGTCGCCGCCCCCAGCAGTGCCAGAGACCAATGTGGCCAAGGCACATAGAGGCACGCAATCGCAACACCCAGCCCGCCCAGCATCGCTTGGCCTTCGCCGCCAATGTTGAACAGTCGTGCATGAAATGCGACGGCAACGGCCAGCCCGGTGAACATGAAATTTGTCGCATAATAAAGGGTATAGCCCCAGCCATAGGTTGAGCCCAAGGCGCCTGTGATCATTAATTGAACGGCCGCGACCGGGTCTTCGCCGATGGCCAAAATGACCAGTGCCGACAAAAAGGCAGCCAAGATCAGTGAAATCAGCGGGACCAAGATGACCTCGGCCCATTTGGGCATCACGTCCATGCCGCGCCTCCAAGGGGGTTAAATTCGAAATACGACGTTTGCGCCCAATGTGGCAGGTGATCAGTACCACGCATCACGCGACACCTGCCATCAAAAGACCCAATTCCTGTTCGTTGGTTTCGCTCGGCATGCGCTCGCCCATAATGCGGCCGTCGAACATCACTGCGATCCGGTCGGCAAGGCTCAGGATCTCTTCCAACTCAACGCTGACCAGCAAAATGGCTTTGCCTTGATCGCGCAGGGCGACGATCTGTTGATGAATAAATTCGATCGCACCAATGTCGACACCGCGCGTGGGTTGCCCAATGAGCAGAAGTTCCGGGTTGCGCTCGAGCTCGCGCGCCAAGACGATTTTTTGCTGGTTCCCGCCAGAGAAATTTTTGGCTGCCAGATTTGGATCCGGCGGGCGCACGTCAAAACGCGCCATCTTGTCGGTCGTGTCAGCCCGAATGGCGGCATTGCTCATCAACGGGCCAGATTGATACCGCGGGTCGTCGTGATACCCGAAGGCGGTATTTTCCCATGCGTGAAAATCCATGATGAGGCCTTCGCGTTGCCGGTCCTCAGGCACATGCGCAATGCCTTGCGTGCGGCGGCTGCGTGCGTCCGCCCCCGGCCCGCTGAGGGGGATCGCGGTACCGTTGAGCGTCACAGAACCGGTGCCCATGGCATAGCCGCCCAACACCTCGAGCAGTTCGGATTGTCCGTTGCCGGCAACGCCTGCCAGCCCCAGAATTTCGCCAGCGCGCACCGTCAGGTCTATGCCCTTGAGGCGCATCACGCCCGCGCTGTCTACAACCTCGAGGCCTTTGACGTCGAGGATGGTTGTCCCCGGTTTCGCTGGTGTTTTGTCCACTTGAAGCAAGACTTTACGCCCGACCATCAACTCCGCCAGTTCGGTCGGGGAGGTCTGGGCGGTTTGCACCGTCGCCGTCATTTCACCGCGTCGCATCACGCTGACGGTATCGGTGATGTCCATAATCTCACGCAGTTTGTGCGTGATCAGAATGATGGTTTTTCCCTCATCCCGCAGCCGCCCCAAAATCCGGAACAGCTGATCCGCTTCCGCAGGCGTCAACACGCCCGTGGGTTCGTCTAAAATTAAAATATCGGCCTGCCGGTACAGCGCCTTGAGGATTTCAACGCGCTGCTGCATGCCCACGCCGATGTCCTCAATGTGGGCATCGGGGTCGATGCTCAGCCCATATTCTGCAGCCAGCGCCATCAATGTGCTGCGCGCTTTGCTCAGTGACGTGGATAAAGACCACCCAGCCTCGGCCCCCAGCACGATATTTTCGAGGACTGTGAAATTCTCAACCAACTTAAAGTGTTGAAAAACCATGCCGATGCCAGCGTTGATCGCGGCCTGGCTGTCTGGGATGTCGGTCCGCTGTCCGGCGATGTGAATTTCGCCTGCATCCGCTTTGTAAAAGCCGTAAAGAATGCTCATCAGCGTTGATTTGCCCGCACCATTCTCGCCAATAATGCCATGGATTGTGCCAGGCATTACGCGGATCGATATGTCCTTGTTGGCCTGAACGGGGCCAAAGGCTTTGGAAATACCTTTGAGTTCAATCGCTGGGGCTGTCATGGGGCGGCCTTCATGTTGAAAAAAGGCCGCGCTTTTGGGGCGCGGCCTTTGGCATCGGTTCCGCTTGGATCAGAAATCCAGAACGGGGCAGCTGTCGTTGGTGTAATAGGCAACAACTTCAAGATCACCGGCGATGATCTTTTCGCGCGCTTCGCTGACGGCGGCTTGCATGTCTTCGGTCACGAGGGCCGCGTTATGCTCATCCAAGGCAACGCCCACACCGTTTTCGGCCAAACCCAGAATGGTGAACCCGCCTGTTTCAAGGTCGGTACCAGCCTTCATGCTGTCATAGACGGCCACGTCCACACGCTTGAGCATCGAAGTCAGAACCTTGCCGGAATGCAGATAGTTCTGGTTGCTGTCCACGCCGATGGACAAGATGCCTTCGTCCGCAGCTGTCTGCAAAACGCCCACCCCTGTGCCGCCGGCGGCCGCATAGACCACATCAGCGCCCTGCGAAATCTGCGCCTTGGTCAGCTCAGAGCCCTTCACCGGGTCGTTCCATGCCGCAGGTGTCGTGCCTGTCATGTTGGCAACGATCGTGGCGTCTGGGTTCACGGCCTTCACACCTTGGGCAAAGCCGCAGCCAAAGTGGCGGATCAACGGGATATCCATGCCGCCGATAAAGCCGACTGTACCGGTTTTGGACGCCATCGCGGCCATCATGCCGACAAGGTAGGAGCCTTGGTGCTCTTGAAAGCCAATGAGTTGTACGTTTGCGGGTACTTCGGGCATCCAGCCGTCGATGTTGACGAATTTGGTGTCTGGGTAATCAGGTGCGACCGCGCCGACCGGATCTGCGAAGGCGAAACCGGTTGTAATAACGGGGTTTGCGCCGGCCTCAGCAAAGCGGCGCAGGGCCTGCTCACGCTGCGCTTCGGACTGTAGTTCAATCTCAAAGAATTTGCCGCCTGTTTCATCCGCCCAGCGTTGCGCACCGTTAAAGGCCGCTTCGTTGAAGGATTTGTCGAATTTACCGCCCAGATCGAAGATCAGCGCAGGTTCGGCCAGTGCCGCGCCTGCTGTTAGCGCGAGGCCCGTAGCGGCGCCCATTAATTTTTGCATAAGGGTCATTTTTGTCTCCCAAGTGTTGGTCGCACCGTTTGATCTGGGACTAATCAGCCCGCCATTCCGGCAGCAGATCGATATGATCAGCGCATATTAAGGCGATTTTGCCGACGAAGGGCAACCGATTCTGCATTTTTTGCGTGTCGGGATTGGCTTAACCCTCCGTCAACGCCCGCTGCATCATCACTGCGTCAACCGCAGGCGCGCCTGAGCGCGCGTAATAGGCCTTGCGCCGGCCGGTTTCAGCGTATCCAGCATGGCAGTATAGCGCCTGCGCTGCGGTATTGTCGGCAGCGACTTCCAAAAAGATGTGAGTGGCGTTTTGCGTCCGGCAGAGGGTGTTTAAATGTTGCAGCAGGCTTCGCGCCTGCCCTTCGCGGCGTGCCTCTGGCGCTACGCATAGGGTCAGAATTTCAGCCTCAGGCGGCACGAGCTGGATGAGTGCAAAAGCCTGCCTGCAAGCCGATTGGACCAAATGCGTGCTGGGCTGGGCAAGGAACGCTTCAAAAGCCTTCGCATCCCAAGGCTGATCCGGAAAGCAGGCCGCATGAAGTGCGGCCAGGTCCGGGGCCGCAAACGGATTTGTCATGGTGCTTCGGTGAGCAGTTTGGGTGCCGCATCGCGCGCAGGCGCGGCATCTGCGGGGCGCACATAGAGCGGGGCAGGGGGCGCTGATGCCGCAGGAAATTGCGCCGCGGCGTGCTGCGCGATTGCATTGGCCAAGGCTGCTGGATCTGGGTCCAGCGGCGGGGCAACGTCTAATACTGCAATGGGTTGCAAGATTGGTCCGTCCGAGCCGATTACGTAGACATGGTCGCGGGGAGCCGGCACTGCCACAACAGCGCCGTCAGGCAAGGCGCGTTTGCGCTGCACAAACCCGTCAACACCATAAGCTGGAATGCCGAGGCCTAAAGCAAGTCCGCGTGCCGCTGAAACGCTAATCCGAATGCCGGTGAAATTCCCTGGCCCAACGCCAACGCCCAAGGCATCAAGGTCTTGCCACCTCAAATTATGCCGGGCGAGCAGTTCCTCAAGGCAAGTCATCAAGTGTTCTGCCTGCCCTTTTGGCATATCTTTGCTGATACTCTCAACAACGTGGCCACCGCATACTAAGGCAGCGGCGACCCACGGCCCGGCCGTGTCAAATGCCAGCACTGTTGGCAGCGTCATGGTGGGTTATACCGCGACGGGGCGGACTTCGGTCACTTCGGGAATATAGTGGCGCAGCAAGTTTTCGATGCCCATTTTCAGGGTCAACGTCGAGGATGGGCACCCAGCGCATGCGCCTTGCATATGCAAATAGACGACCCCACGGTCAAACCCGTGGAAGGTGATATCTCCGCCATCTTGGGCCACGGCGGGGCGCACGCGACTGTCCAACAGTTCTTTGATTTGACCAACCACGACACCATCTTCGCCGGTATGTTCGGCATGGCCTGATGCGGGCGCGTGGCCTTCGTCCATCACCGCATCACCGGATTGGTAATGTTCCATGATCGCACCCAGAACACCGGGTTTCATGTGATCCCACTCGGTGCTTTCGGATTTCGTGACCGTGACGAAATCAGTGCCGAAAAAGACGCCTGTCACCCCTTCAACCGCAAAAATGCGAGCGGCAAGGGGGGATTTGCTTCCGGCCTCAGGCGTAGGAAAATCCGCTGTGCCCATGTCCAAAACGGTCTGCCCGGGCAGGAACTTCAACGTTGCGGGGTTGGGCGTTGATTCTGTTTGGATGAACATGTGCGCTCCTGATGTGCTGACCAAAGTCTCTTCAGATATGCGGATGCGCGGTGAATTAGTCAAGGTTTAGAATAATTCTAAGCCGTAGCCTGTGCGCGCTGCACAAAGCAGGTCAGGTAATCGCTTCCAGCTTTTCCTTGCTCAGATCGCCCGGCACAATCGTAATCGGGATTGGTAACGATCCGGCATTGCGCGACAATTGCGAGACGAGGGGGCCGGGCCCTTTCTTGTCCGTCCCGGCACCAAGCACCAGAACGCCGATTTCGTTGTCTTCCAAAACATGGGCGATGATCTCATCCGCGGTTGGGCCTTCGCGAATGATAAGCTCCGGGTCCACGCCCTGTTTATCGCGCATCCATTTCGCGAAGACCTCAAAATGCGCGTGGATGCGTTCACGCGCCTCTTCGCGCATGATGTCTCCAACGCCGATCCAATGATTAAACTCGTCCGGTGGAATAACCGACAGGATGGCTACGCCACCGCCCGTATGCGCCGCCCGCATCGCGGCAAAGCGCATCGCATTCAAGCATTCGCGACTGTCGTCCAGCACAACAAGGAACTTACGCATGATCGTCCTCCCATGGCTTATCGCGCCACCGCGTGAACATGGCGCAAGGTCGGGGTGTGTGCAAGAATTGTTATCCTAAGGCGCCATCCGCCGTATTCCGCGCCCAGTCAAAGGCGGCCTGCATCCGGTCATGACCCCAAAAGACCTCATCGCCGACAACAAAGCTGGGCGCGCCAAAAATACCATGCGCGATGGCATGTTCTGTGGTGTTGCGCAGGGTGTCTTTGACCGGTTGGCTCTGTGCGTGGGCAAGGACTTCCACGGCGTCGAGGTCCAAGTCTTGCAAAATCTCTTGGACCACTTCGGGGGTCTGAATGGCACGGTCGTCGGCGAAATTCGCGTGATATATGGCGCGGACAAAGGCAGGCAACCAAGGTGCCGTCGCATGACCTGCTGCCACCCGTGCCGCAATTAAGGATCCACGCGGGAATTCGGAAGGCTTACGGTAGGCGAGCCCTGCTGCCGCACATAAACGCTCCATGTCGCGCCACATATAAGCGCCTTTGACGGGGTATACGCTGAACGGGGAGGCATTGAGCCCTTGTGCGGCAAAAACCGGCCCTAATAGGAACGGCCGCCAGATAATTTCGACGTCATCGCCCGCTATGCTCTCGATTTGCAGGGCCGCTGGATAGCTATAGGTGCTGGCAAATTCGAACCAAAACGCGACTTTCATTGACGCTGCCCCAGGGCCCAATCCCAATACATCTCACGCGCTTGGCGAGTTATGGGACCGATGGCATATGTAGTATCGTCAAAACCTACAATCGGGGTGACTTTGTTCATATTGCCAGACATGAACACCTCATCCGCGCCATGAAAATCCTCAAAGCTCAGCACGCTTTCGCGCACTGTAAGGCCTGCATCACGCATGTTTTGGATGTGCCGTGCGCGTGTAATACCGGCAAGGAATGTCCCATTCGGGATGGGCGTGAACACCTCACCATCCTTGACCATAAAAATGTTGGCCGTCGCGGTTTCGGCCACATTGCCCATCGCATCTGCTACCAGCGCGTTTGAAAAGCCTTTGGAGCGCGCTTCGGCCAGCATGCGGGCGTTGTTGGGATAGAGGCAGCCCGCTTTTGCGTCCACGACCGCATCCTCAATCACGGGGCGGCGAAACCGCGTGCGGGTCAGGGTCGCCCCTGTCTCTGCGGCGGCTAATGGGATCGCCTCGAGCGAAATGGCAAAGCCGGTGGCATCAGCTGATGGGATGATCGCAGAGGGGTCGCCGTCAATGCCCCAATACATCGGGCGAATATAGACGGCTGTGTCCTGCGTATAGGATTTCAGCCCTTCGCGCACGGCCTCCACCATATCCCCGGTTTCCATCGTGGGGGTGAGCATCAGGGCTTTGGCTGAGCGATTGACCCGTGCGCAATGTGCCTCCAAATCGGGCACGACGCCGTCAAAATATCGCGCCCCGTCAAACACCGTGGTGCCGACCCATGCGCCATGATCTGCGGCCCGCATGATCGGTACGTCGCCATGATGCCAACGCCCTTCGAAAAAGGTTTTGATGTCCTTGCCAATCGCCATACTGCGCGCCCCCCATTTCGCATCAGCCTAGCAGGAACAAATCACGGGTCCAGACCCAAACAGGCCGGATACGCGGGCGAAGATATTTACTGTTCTGCCTCTTTGTGGAGCGCATAAACCCCTTCGGGCAGGTCCAGAGCTGCGGCCAACTCGCGCACTTGGGCGTGGCTCAGCGTGATGCGCACCTCGCTGTCCTTACGGGGATCATATTGGGTGACGGTCACACATTCGGTGAAGGCGCTAACGATCACATCCTCTTGCAAAGGTGTGCGGTCCTCATCCACGAGGGTGATCACAGTGCAGTCGAATTCATGCTCAATGGTAAACATACCCAAATCCTATCGGTTGACCTTTAGATTGCAATGTGTTTTGTCCGGCCGCCGCATTCAGGGCAGCCGCGCAGAAGGGGTTTCGGTGCCCCGACAAAATGCTAAGCTGCCAGCTGTGACAGCTGCGTCACAACGAGGTAAAAGTGACGTAATGCTGTCCCGCTTAATGAGTTTGTTCCTGTCCTGCACGCTGCTCACTGGCTGTGCCACGCCGCCGCCCTCACCGCGGCAAGCGCCGCCCCAACCTCAAGTGCAACCTCCACAAATAGCTGTGAACCGCTTTGACACCGGTGATGCCGCCGCGCAGGCGTTCCTAGACGTGGTCGCGCGTGTCGAGCCTGTTGCCGAAAACATTTGCCGCGGCCGCACCACAGGTGTGAATTGTGACTTTCGGATCTTGGTGGACGATCGGCCCGGTTTGCCCGCGAATGCGTTTCAAACTTTGGACCGCGATAACCGACCCATCATCGCTTTTACGATCCGGTTGATTGCAGAAGCGCGTAACACGGATGAATTGGCCTTTGTCATGGGGCATGAGGCGGCGCATCACATCGAAGGCCATATCGCGCGCCAGCGCGACAATGCTGTTGCGGGCGCTCTTATTCTTTCGGGTCTGGTCTCGCTTACCGGTGCGCATACGGCTGCCGTCCAAAGCGCGCAGCGCATCGGGGCGCAGGTGGGCGCGCGGCGGTATTCCAAAAATTATGAGTTGGAAGCGGATGCCCTTGGAACTGTAATCACCGCAAGGGCCGGCTATGATCCTCTGCGCGGGGCGCAGTTTTTCAACCGTATTTCGGATCCGGGCAATCGCTTTTTGGGTACCCATCCGCCAAACGCCGCGCGCCTAGATATCGTGCGGCGCACGGCTGCGGGTTTATGACCGAATTGCGCCAGCTTGGGGTTATCCTGACGGACAAGGGATCGAAATATGCGGTGTCCGGCGCGCCCGTGACGTCACGCGCCGAGATTGACGGCGTCCTGAAAGCGTTGATGCGCGATAAGGCCTATGCCAAGGCGACGCACAACACGTGGGGCGCTATGCTGCGCGTAGGCGGTGGCATCAAAGCCGACGACGGCGAAAGTGGCGCAGGCATGGTGATCCTGCGCATGTTGCAGCGTGTTGAGTGCGAGGACCACGTGGTGGTCGTCACACGTTGGTATGGAGGAAAGCATTTGGGCGGGGATCGTTTCCGTCACGTTCAGACCTGCGTGCGCACCTACCTAGAGGCGCTGGGCGCGGATCGTGCCGGTGCCTAGGTCCGCGCCTCCCGTTTCAAACGCGCCAGATGCCAGCGGTAAATCAGGGGCGCCAAGACCCAATCATAAGCTGCCACGCTGATCTGATAGATCCCTGGCAGAGACACCAGCCACGCCAACCGCCGGTACCGTGGCATGTCTTGCCAGAGCGCAATAAACGCCGGGATGCCGCTCAGCAGCTGGCCGTCTTTGCGCACATACAAACGGCGCGCAGCTTGGTCCGCATCCAGGCCCCAATTCGCGAGTTGATCCGTGTTGAGATCGTCAAAGCGGATCGGCAGCGCGTGTTTCTCGCTATAGGCCGCATAATGGCTGATCTCAAAATTGCACACGGGACAATTGGCATTGTACAGCACGGCGGTGGTATCTTTGTTTTCCATCAATCTGACATAGGCGCGCCCCCGCGCGCGCCAAGGCTGGGGGGACGCAATGTCGCTAGACCAATCGGCCCCAAAGGTCGTATTCGCCCGCCTCATCGACCTCAACCGTGACGATCTGGCCTGGCGTGAGGTCCAAATGACCTGTGTCAATAAAGAGGTTGCCATCGATCTCGGGCGCGTCCGCCTTGGTGCGGCAGGTCGCGGCGGTCGCGTCGACCTCGTCTACGATGACATCCATGCGCTGGCCCACACGGGCAGCGAGCTTGGCCTCTGAGATTTCTTGCGCGCGCGCCATGAAGCGTTCCCAGCGGTCTTGCTTTACCGCCTCTTCCACGTGGTCCGGCAGCGCGTTTGATCGGGCCCCGGCCACGTCTTCGTACTTAAAGCATCCTACGCGGTCGAGTTGCGCCTCCTCCAGCCAATCTAGTAGGATTTGGAATTCGGCCTCCGTCTCGCCGGGGTAGCCTACAATAAAGGTGGAGCGTAGCACGATGTCTGGACAGATGGCGCGCCATTCTGCGATCCGCTCCAATGTGGCCTCTGCGGCTGCGGGGCGGGCCATGCGGCGCAGAACACCAGGGTCGGCATGTTGAAATGGGACATCCAGATAGGGCAAGACCAACCCCTCTGCCATCAGGGGGATCATCTCTGCCACATGCGGATAGGGATAGACATAATGCAGCCGGACCCACGCGCCCAACTGGCCTAAATCGCGCGCCAAGGTGGTGATGGGCTGTTCTGTCAAAGTCCGGCGCAGGGCGCGGTCCCAATCGGTGCCGTAGGCGGAGGTGTCCTGGCTGATCACCAGCAGTTCGCGCACGCCGGCCTCAACCAGCTTTTCCGCCTCGCGCAAGACCGCCTTGTGGGGCCGGCTGGTCAAACGCCCGCGCATGTCCGGAATGATGCAGAATTTGCACTTGTGGTTACAGCCCTCCGAGATCTTGAGATAGCTGTAATGCCGCGGGGTGAGCGTGACATTTGACGCAGGCAGCAGGTCTACAAAGGGATCGGGTGCAGGCGGCACGGCGGCATGCACCGCGTCGAGCACCTGCTCATATTGGTGCGGGCCGGTCACGGCCAAGACCTGCGGATGCGCGCCGGTTATGTATTCAGGCTCTGCGCCCAAGCAGCCTGTGACAATGACTTTCCCATTCTCTGACAAAGCCTCGCCGATTGCCTCGAGGCTTTCGACCTTGGCGCTGTCCAGAAAACCGCAGGTGTTCACGATGACCGCGTCTGCACCTGTGTAATCGGGCGAGATACCATAGCCCTCAGCGCGCAGACGGGTCAAAATGCGTTCGCTGTCCACCAAGGCTTTGGGACAGCCAAGGCTGACCATACCGATGGTCGGTTGATCCGAGCGGGGTGTCTCCGCATGGCGAGGGGCGGGGGCGATATCGGGGCGCAGATTGGGTGGGTTTGTGCTCATGGCCTCAGCCTATAGTCCAAGGCATCCAAACGTGAAAGAGCCCGTGTATGGGCCGTGCATTCAGGGTGTTGCTGGCGACTGCGCTGTCCGCGGCTCAGATCACAACGGGATGGGCTTTGGCAATCGCGTCAAGCTGCATCAACGTCTCAACGAGGCGTGGCATGTCGCGCAGATAGATCATGTTCGGCCCATCGCAGGGGGCATTATCCGGATCCTCGTGCGTTTCCATAAAGACCGCCCCAACCCCCAACGCGACTGCTGCCCGCGCCATCACAGGAGCAAACTCGCGCTGTCCGCCTGAAGATCCCCCTTGGCCGCCCGGTTGCTGGACCGAGTGTGTGGCGTCCATCACAACGGGATAGCCTGTCTGTGCCATTTGAGGCAGGCTGCGCATGTCGGCCACCAGCGTGTTATAGCCGAATGTGGTGCCGCGCTCTGTCAACAGAATGCGCTTGTTTCCAGTGCTCTCAATCTTGGCTACGATGTTGGGCATTTCCCAAGGGGCCAAGAATTGCCCCTTTTTGACGTTGATCGCAGCACCTGTTTGACCCGCCGCCAAGAGCATATCGGTCTGGCGGCACAGGAACGCAGGGATTTGCAAAATATCAACTGCATCTGCCGCCAACGCGCATTGGCTTTCACTGTGCACATCTGTCAGCACCGGCACGCCGATGGATTTTCGCACCTCGGACAGTGCTTTGAGGCCTGCATCAATGCCCAAGCCGCGCTTGCCCGCCAGCGAGGTCCGGTTGGCTTTGTCATACGAGGCTTTGAACACATATTGTGCGCCTGCTGCGGCACAGGCTTCTTTCATGACGCCAGCAATCATTTGCGCGTGGTCCACACTTTCAAGCTGGCAGGGGCCGGCGATGATCGTCAGGGGGGCATCATTGCCAATGCTCAAATTGCCGACTTGGACGTGGGTCATGATGTTACCTGCTCTCGGAGGATCGATGCCGTCAGTGATATCATCAGGTAGATGCCGCCAAAAATCAGGAAAGCCAAGATCGTATTTTCAAACGCGCGGGGATAGGTGGCTTCTTGCGAAGCTACAGGTTTGACCGCCACTGTCAGATAGCGGACCTGCCGCGAGGCTTCGACGCGGGCCTGCTCCATCTGTTGCAGCGCGGATTGAAGCATCATGTCGCGGCTGGCCAAATCTGCCTGCGCGAGCTGTAGGTTTACAGCCATCTGTGCCAGCGAATTTTCGCCCACGCTTGCCTCTGTCATGCGGGTGTTCAGTTTGAACAGCTGCGCGTTGAGGCGGCGAATGTCGCCCTCCACCCCGTCCACTTTGGCCCGGTTGGGGCGCGCATTGTCCAACAGGGCGGCCCGCTCAAGCTCTTTCTCCAACAGCAGAGTTTCGGTATTGGTGATCTGTACCCGCAGGGCGGCGATGACCGCTTCGGGATCAAGCGTCGCAGTTTCAACCTGTAATTTCACCAAAGCCTCTTGCGCGCTGCGTCGGTCCGCCTCGGCCTGCTCAAATCCCTCGCGGGCATCACGCATCTGATCCTCGCGCTTTTGCTGGCTGAGGTTGTTCACGCGCTCTTCGGCGTAACCAATCAAGCGGCGCGAAAATTCGGCCGAGACTTCGGGGTCGGCTGCGACCACTTCCATCCGGATGACGCCTTCGGTGGGATCATAGCCGATTTTGACGTTCTTTTTGTATGTCTTATAGGCTTCTTCATTGGTGGGAGCCGGCGTAAGGCGCTGGATCGGATCGATCCAATCTTGTGTGAAATGCGCCTTAAAACCCAGATCGGTGTCTAGTCGCAGCATCGCATCCTTGGACTGCAAATAGCTTTGCGTTGCAATCGCGTCGGAGTTGGTGGCAAATTGCGTGGGCAGCAAGCCTCCCAAGGGGCCCGCACCGCCTGATCCTTCGCTTTGAATAATCAGAAACTCTGACTTCGTCCCATACATCGGCGTTGCGATAACGTAAAAATACCACCCCGCCAAAAAGGTCGGCAGCGCTACGAAAAACGCGAGCCGCATAAGAAGCAGGCCCAGCTTTTTGCGGCGTCTGATGGTGATTTGCCGCTGCATGTCGCTGACTTCCTGCTCGCGCCTTTGGGCGGGGCTTAGCCCATGCGCGGACAGGTTTTCAGGCGCAGGCGGTACGGTTTGGGGCATTTTTTGCGCGGTATTATGGGGCTGCGCGGGCAGGCTCTCAAAGCCGTCTGGCTTCCCGGGCGGGTGGCCGTCTTCTTGCTGTACGACCAATTCCAACATGGTTGAACGCTTGAACGGGTCGATGCCTTTTGCACGCAGTTGGCGCACGGCGTCCAAATCAGAGGTGACAGGCAGGTTGTGCTTTTGTGCCACGCGGCGGGCGATCCGCAATTGCCGCGCCGTCAGGCCTTCGTGGCGGATCGCCTCAAGGGCGCCCTCATTCGCTACCTGCGCGGCGGAGGCCACGTCGGCGGGTGCGATCGGTTGGGGGCGCTGGCCGGCTTTGCGGCGCTCTGAATGTGCGTCTGGCATCGGCGCTGGGCGCGCCGTTGCGGCGTTTGCCGCAGGGGCTGCACCCGCGCGCTGTATCGACGTAGGGGATCGTTTGATGCGAAACTTCCTAGCTTTGGGTTTCGTAGTCATAAAGCTTCCTTGCTGCGTCGAGTGTGTCGAACATGTGCAGGCGGCCATCCAGTAAAACGGCCGCCTCGCGCGCGAATTTTTCAAGCGTTCGGGCTTGGTGAGAGACAATGATGATCGTCGTTGTGCGCAGCCGCTCTTGCAGGATTTCGCTGGCTTTTCGGTTGAATTCGGCGTCGGTGGAGCCGGGCATCCCCTCGTCGATCAAGTACATATCGAAATCGAGCGCCAGCATCAGCGCAAAGGAAAACCGCGCCCGCATCCCCGACGAATAGGTCCCCAGAGGTTCGTCGAAATATTCCCCCAGGCCGCAAAGCCAGCGACAAAAGCTTTCGACATAATCTGGGTCCAACCCATAGAGACGCGCGATATAGCGTGCGTTTTCCATGGCCGAGACTTTGGTGACTACTCCGCCCATAAATCCCAGCGGAAATGAGATATTACAGCCGCGGCGGATGCCACCTTCGTCCGGCTTTTCAAGCCCGGCCATCATGTTGATCAAAGTCGTTTTGCCGGTCCCATTGGGGGCTAAAATGCCCAAGGAACGGCCGAGTTCGACCCGGAATGACACCCGGTCCAAAATGACTTTGCGGTGCGAGCCCGTCCAATAGGACTTGCTCACGTTTTCAAATTCCAGCATCGCCTGCTCCGGTCACGCTGCTTTTTTGCCTGTCGGCCAAAGGATGGGCCCTAATATGCGGGGCCTTTTAAGATCATTTAACTATGAATTTAGGCATCACTATGGCTTGGTTCGCGCCAGATGTACACGGTCCACGTTTACGGATGCTTAGCGGCGCAATGCCGATGTAAGAGTGTGGGATGGGCGCCTAGGCCACGGCCTGCCAGAGCACGCCAGCCAAGATCGCGCCACTGATGGCAAAGCCCAAGTAAGCCGCAAACACCCGCGGTCTGACCAAGGCCCAAACCGCAATCGCGGCGGGAATGGAGCTGACACCACCTGCGATCACAAAGGCCATGGCGGCCCCTTGCGTCATCCCTTGTTCCACTAGGCTCGCGATCAACGGCACCGCGGCGTAGCCGTTCAAATAGGCGGGTGCGCCGACCAGTGCGCCCAAGATCACGGGGCCCACACCGTCGCCGCCTAACACGCCTGCGATGAATTCGGCAGGCAGGTGTCGGACCATCAGAGCCTCAATCAGATAAGCAAGCGTCAGCCATTTGAGCAAGAACAAGCCATTCTCAACTGCCGTGTCGCGGAATTCCGAGCGGCGCTCGGTCTCTTGCCAGAAGGCCCACACGGGCCTCGCCGAAAAAGGTTTTTTCACGCCGCAACAGCCGCCAACCGCAGGTCGCGTGCGCAGGGGATCGGCAAAGAGCGGTGAACGCGCCAACAAGTGCGTTCCGGTGCCGCCAAGAATGCCAAGGCCCACGGCCGCCACTGTTTTGGCAATCGCAAATTCAAACCCCAACGTGCCTGCGGTAATGGCAAACATCGCCGGATCCATCAGCGGGGAGGACAGCCAGAACGCCATCACCGCCCCCAAGGGTGCTCCGACTGCCAGCAAGGCGGCGATAAACGGGATCACCTCGCAAGAGCAGAAAGGCGACAAACCACCCAAGAGTGCTGCTAAAACGATCATACGTGCGGCGTTTCCTTCAAAGGCTTTGGCCAACAAGTTTTCCGCGCCGCTGGCCTTCATGTAAGCCACGGCACAGACGGCGAAAACGATGAAGGGTGCGGTCCCGATCAGCGCGCGCCAGGTAAACTGTAACGTTTCGTGCAGGTTGGCAGGCTCGAACACAGCAACGCCAAGGACCAATAGCGCCACAACTGTCCAAGCCGTCTTGAGGGGGCGGACCCAAGCGAGGCTCCGTTTGGGCAGGCTTGCGGGGGTGTTGAGATTGATGTCGGCCATTATGGTGCCTCTTGGATGATGTCTGCACAACATTCGTTGAGCAGGAATTGCGCAAGCGCTTGCACCCGGTCAAAAGCGACCGCGGCGCAAATAATATGCCGGCCCTGGCGTGCTTGGGTCACCAAACCCGCTTGTACCAAAATTTTGATATGATGCGTGAGCGTGCTGCCGGTCAGTCCGGCGCGCGCCCCCAAGGTGCTGATGTTCAACCCATTTGGTCCCGCCCTAACTAAAACACGCAAAACGCCCAAGCGTTGCTCGGATCCCAGCGCGGCAAAGGCGCTGGCAGCATTAAGAAGTTCAAGATCAGCGGTATCAGAATGTTTCATATTTCTAGAGATATTGAAATGACGGGTCTGTGCAAGGTTTATTTCGACCAAAGTCGAAATGATTTCAGGCGCTGGGTTTGGCATTGATGCGTCTCAGCCTATTTTCCACGACATGAACACGTTGGACCGCGTAACAACCTGCACGCTTTGCGCTGAGAAATTTGCAAGCACCGCGACGGCGCATCGGCCGCGCCCAGTGGTCTGGGTATCGCCCGAGCCGCAATTGGGCGCGCGCATCTTGATTGCGGGTCAAGCTCCGGGTGCGCGGGTGCATGCATCGGGCAAGCCTTTTGGTGACCCCTCAGGCGAAAGACTGCGCGCTTGGATGGGTGTGGATACGGCGACCTTTTATGACAAAAGCCAGATTGCGATTGCGCCGATGGCCTTTTGCTTTCCCGGGTATGACGCGCGGGGGGCCGATCTGCCGCCACCGCGCATCTGTGCAGAAACCTGGCGCAACGACGTGTTGGCCCATGTCGGCCCTGTTCGTTTGACCTTGCTGATTGGGGCCCATGCGCAAAACTGGCATTTGGGGCGCGGACCGACTTTGACGCAGCGGGTGCAGGCGTGGCGCGACCATGCGCCCAAAATCTTCGTCTTGCCGCATCCTTCTTGGCGCAATACAGGCTGGATAAACCGCAATCCTTGGTTCACCACCGAAACTCTGCCGGCCCTGCGCGGTGCCGTAAAGGACGCTTTGACATGACCGATCTGACCCCGCTCGATGCTGCCCATGCCGCGATGGAGGCAGAGCCCGATGCCGAAGCGCCCCGCATGGCGTTTTATGAACGCCTCGCGGCAACGGAGCTTTTCTTGCTGCTCGAGGGGGCGGCCACTGAGGACCGAGTGACCCCCCAGCTTTTTGAGGCGGAAGGTGCGCAATTTACGCTTGCTTTCGACAGTGAGGAGCGGTTGTCAAATTTTGCAGGGAACGGTGCAGATTTTGCGGCATTGTCCGGGCGCACGATTGCAGAATTGCTGGCGCAAAACGAACTGGGCCTAGGCCTCAATCTGGAGGTTGCACCTTCTGCGATTTTGCTGCCGCCAGAAGCAATGGCATGGCTCGCAACCACGCTTGCGCACCGTCCCGATCAGGTGGAGGCGGCGATTGAAGCTCTGACTGCGCCCACCGGATTGCCCGATGCTTTGATTACCGCGCTGGATGCGCGGCTTTCGGGTGCGGCTGGGCTGGCGCGTTTCGCTTGTCTTGTTGGCGTGAAATATGCTGCGGGCGGGCAGGGGCATATGTTGGGATTTGTTGGCGCGCTGCCTGCGGCACATGCGGCTTTGACCCAAGCTGCAAGCGAGGCGCTTACCTTTTCCGGGATCGAAGCGGGTGCAATGGATGTCGCGTTTTTTGAAGCAAATGATCCAATGGCCGTGCGTCTTGCGCGGACCGGTTTGCGTTTTGATTTGCCCCAGCCCGAGGATTTACAACCTGCTGCGCGGCCTGCGCCGGGCTCAGATCCTGCGAACCCGCCACGCCTGAAATAGGCGGAACGGCGCGGATCACATCGCCCCCGCGACGGTCTGCATCCTTGACCCGGCAGGCGGGCGGGCCTTTATACGCAGCTATGACATTACATTTCGATATCACGGGCCTGAGTTGCGCAGGTTGCGTGCGCAAAGTGGAGCAGTCCCTAAGCGCCCTCCCGGGGGCCCAAGACCCGCAAGTTAATTTTGCCACCCACACCGGACAGGTCAGCGGCGTGAGCGCCCCCGACGTGGCGCAGGCTTTGGCCTCAGCGGGCTATCCTGCGCGCCAGTACGAACGCGTGGTGAACGTAAAAGGGATGAATTGCGCCAGTTGCGTCGGCCGTGTCGAAGCGATTGCCAAGGCGGTTCCGGGCGTGCTCTCGGCCGCCGCGAACCTTGCCGATATGACACTGCGGGTGCACACCTTGGGGGGCGAGGACGGTCGTGATCTTGCGGCGCGCCTGACGCAGGCGGGCTATGCCGCGGAAGCCGTTGCAGCGGAAGCGTCCGGCCGAAACGATCCCCATGACACCCGTGCATATTTCCTGCGCTTTTTGGTGGCTGCCGTCCTTACCCTGCCAGTATTTGTGGTCGAGATGGGGGGGCATGCCTATCCGCCGCTGCATCATTTTATTATACAGAGGGTTGAGGAGGGGACGAGCCATGCTGCACAGCTTGTCCTCACTCTCTTGGTCCTTTTTGGGCCGGGTTGGTCGTTTTTTCGCCGCGGCGTGCCGGGCCTGCTGCGGTTGCAGCCCGATATGGACGCATTGGTTGTCTTGGGCACTGGGGCGGCCCTGATTTATTCCAGCGTGGTGGTTTTGGCGCCAAGCCTAGTGCCGGCGACCGCACAAAGCGTATATTTCGAAGCGGCTTGCGTAATCGTGACGCTGATCCTTTTGGGGCGCTGGCTTGAGGCCCGCGCCAAGGGCCAGACGGGCGATGCGGTCCGCGAGTTGATGGCGTTGACCCCCGAGATGGCGCTCGTCTCTGGCCCCGAAGGTTGGCGCGAGGTGGCAACGGATCAGGTGCGCACAGGCGATATGCTGCGGGTTCTGCCCGGAGGGCGCATTGCGGTTGACGGCAGGGTGGTTGAGGGAGCCGGCAGCGTCGATGAGGCCATGCTTACCGGAGAGCCGATGCCTGTGCCCAAAGTGCCGGGCGATCCCTTGCGCGCAGGGTGTATCAACGGCGCGTCGGTGCTGGCGTACCGCGCAACGGGTACGGGGACGGATACGACATTGGCGCGGATCACGCAGATGACGCAGCGCGCACAAGCGGCCCGTTTGCCGGTCCAAGAGTTAATCAACCGTGTCACGGCTTGGTTCGTGCCAGTTGTGATTGGTGTGGCGGTTGTAACAGCCGCGGCTTGGCTTTGGGCAGGATCGCCAACGCAGGCTTTGGTTGCCGCGGTTAGCGTCCTGATTATTGCATGCCCCTGTGCCATGGGGTTGGCAACGCCGATGTCGATTATGGTGGGCACGGGGCGCGCAGCTGCGCTTGGCGTTTTGTTCCGCGGGGGTGCTGCTTTGCAGGCGTTGCAATCGGTGCGCGTCGTGGCCTTTGATAAAACGGGTACGCTTACCGTGGGCAAGCCCCAGCTGGTTGCGCAATCCTTTGGGGATGGGGTCAATCCAAGCGTCTTGGATCAAGTGGCAGTTATTTCCAGTCAATCGGATCACCCGATTTCGCGGGCGCTTGCCGTGGCTGGGTCGGGGGACGGGGGGATGGCAGCCGATGTGATCGCTGCTGCTGGAACTGGCATCAGCGGCACGGTCGAGGGGCGTCGTTTGGACATTGGGAACGCAGCCCACATGCAAGCCCATAGCGTTGCGCTGAACACGCCCGCTGCACAGCCGCTTGCGGAGCAGATCGCTGCATGGGCAGAGGAGGGGATCACGCCTGTCTATGTGGCGCGAGACGGGGCCTTGGTCGCCGTATTAGGCGTGTCGGATGCACCGAAAGCGGGCGCCGCGCAGATGATTGCAGGCCTCAGAGCGCGCGGCCTCCGGGTGGCGATGATCACGGGCGACACACAGGAAAGTGCTGCGCATATGGCCGCACGCCTTGGCATCGCGGAGGTCACGGCCTCCGTGCCGCCCGGGGGCAAGGCAGATGCGATTGAAACACTCCGCGCGGCGCACGGCTCAGTCGCCTATGTTGGCGATGGTATCAATGATGCTCCGGCCTTGGCGACGGCAGATGTGGGTATTGCGGTTGCAGCGGCTTCAGATGTGGCGATTGAAGCGGCGGATGTTGTCCTGATGTCGCAAGCACCAGCCGCGGTACTTCGCGCCCATGCGATGAGCGGGGCGACCCTGCGCAATATCCGCCAAAACCTCGTCTGGGCCTTTGGCTATAATGTGTTGCTCATTCCCGTTGCGGCCGGTGTTTTGGTGCCTTTCGGCGGACCACAACTGGCGCCAACGCTCGCGGCGGGCGCTATGGCACTCAGTTCAGTTTTTGTTGTAACAAACGCGCTGCGGTTGCGCCGCGCTGTTTAGCGGCGGCGATCGCGGCGCGATGACATCGGCTGGAACGCGACACCTACATGGGCCTCGCAATAGGGTTTACCTGCCTGAACCGGCAAACCACAGAACCAGAAATCATCCGTTGCGGGATCGCCCACTGGCCATTTGCAGGTCCGCTCTGTCAGTTCCATCAAGCTGAGTTTCTTGGCCTTCTTCTCCACCTCGGACACTTTCGCGAGGGCTTCTGGGCTGATCTCATTTGCGCTGGGCTGTGGCGGCAGTGGTTGGCCGGCGGGAATAATCTTGGCGCGCGCCGGCATGACCGCGATGCGGGTTTCTGTCTCTGGCGCGGGGGCTGCCTTGGGCTCGGGGGCCGCTTCCACTTTGGGCTCTGGCGCTGGTTTCTCGGCTTTTGGTTTTTTGGCAGCCGATTTGGCAGGGGCAGCCTTAGCCATTGGTTCAGGCTTCGCGGCAGCGGCGCCGGGGGCTGCGCGGTTGGACAGGCCCAAGCGATGCACCTTGCCGATCACGGCATTGCGGGTCACACCGCCCAATTCCTTGGCGATCTGGCTGGCCGATTGGCCTTCGGTCCACAACTTTTTGAGCACTTCAACGCGGTCGTCGGTCCAAGACATCAACAGGCTTTCTGAGTTAAAAAGCGGCCCCCAATGGTGCCGCCTCTGGAATGATTACAACGCCCTATTCTAATCACTTGGGCGGCGGTTACAAGGCGCGTTGCTTATTCTTCGCGTGCAGCAGGGACACTGTGTGGCAATCGCGTTTGACTGCCTGCCCTTTTATTGTGGGATGAAATACGTTAATCTGCAGTTATGAACACGCAGATCGCCACATTGCGACGACGCAACCGACTTGGCCGTTTCTGACGGCACCCCCGTCTGCGGCATAATCCGCCACGCGTTCTTCAATTTCCAAACATGTTGACCCTAGGCAAACGGTGGTGCACCAAAGCGCCTCGCAGTTCTGCCGCCTTTAAAAGGATGATCCGATGATCTCTTCCGTTTTGCCAACCTATTCACGCGCCCCTTTGACATTTGTCAAAGGCGAAGGCTCTTGGCTGATTGAGGCGGACGGCACCCGATATTTGGATCTTGGCGCGGGCATTGCGGTCAACGCTTTGGGCCATGCTCATCCAGCTTTGACCGAGGCGCTCACCGCGCAAGCGGGGCAGTTATGGCACACCTCAAACCTCTATCACATCCCACAACAGCAGGCACTGGCGGACCGTTTGGTTGCGGCAAGTTTCGCTGACACGGTCTTTTTTACCAATTCGGGGACTGAGGCTTGCGAACTGGCCGTAAAAATGGCGCGCAAATATTGGTTTGAAAAAGACCAGCCTGCGCGCACCGACATCATCACTTTTGGGGGCTCCTTTCATGGAAGATCCGCTGCGGGCATCGCCGCTGCCGGGTCTGAGAAGATGACCAAAGGCTTTGGTCCTCTATTGCCCGGGTTCGTGCATCTGGATTGGGCCGATCATGAGGGACTGCAAGCGGCCATCACGGATGCAACGGCCGCTATTTTGATTGAGCCCGTGCAGGGCGAAGGCGGCATTATCCCGGTGCCAGATCAATGCCTCAAAGGATTACGGGATCTTTGCGAGACCCACGGAATTTTGCTGATTTTCGACGAGGTTCAATGCGGAGTGGGCCGTACGGGGCGGCTTTTTGCGCATGAATGGGCCGGTATCGAGCCGGACATCATGATGGTGGCCAAGGGCATCGGCGGTGGCTTCCCCCTTGGGGCGGTCTTGGCGTCAGAGGAGGCGGCCTCCGGCATGACCGCGGGCACGCACGGCTCCACTTATGGCGGGAACCCGCTGGGCTGTGCCGTGGGGTGCGCAGTGATGGACCACGTCAACACGCCGGACTTTTTAGCGGAGGTGAACCGTAAGTCTGGACTGCTGCGGCAAAAGCTAGACGGCATGGTCGCCGATAACCCAGAGGTGTTTGAGGGCGTGCGCGGTGCGGGCCTCATGCTGGGGCTCAGATGCAAGGCCCCCAATATCGAAGTGGTTAATGCAGGCTATGCACAGCACGTGTTGACGGTTCCTGCGGGCGACAATGTCGTGCGCCTATTGCCGCCACTCAATATCACGGACGCGGAAATCGATGCGGCCATCGCCCGTTTGGACACCGCAGCAAAATCTATCGCCACAAAGGCAAGCGCATGAACCATTTTCTAGACATTCACACCACGCAGTCGTCCGATTTGCGCCATATTATCGACAGCGCGAAGAGTATCAAGCACGCGCGCGCGGGTCTGCCCAAAGGAACTACAGACGCCGAACAGGCACTGGCAGGGCATATGGTGGCGCTGATCTTTGAGAAACCGTCGACACGGACCCGCGTGTCCTTCGACGTGGGCGTACGCCAAATGGGTGGGCAAACCATGGTTCTGTCTGGTGCGGACATGCAGTTGGGCCACGGCGAGACGATCGCCGACACCGCCCGTGTGCTGTCGCGCTATGTTGATCTGATCATGATCCGCACTTTTGAAGAAGCGACGCTGTTGGAGATGGCCGAACATGCGACCGTGCCTGTGATCAATGGTCTGACCAACCGCACGCATCCATGCCAAATCATGGCGGACATCATGACCTTTGAAGAACACAGCGGCCCGATCAAGGGGCGCAAAGTGGTCTGGTCCGGCGATGGCAACAATGTTTTCGCCTCGTTTGCGCATGCCGCACAGCAGTTTGAGTTTGATCTGGTCTTTACCGGGCCGGAGACGCTGCAACCAGAGCAGGCGCTTGAAGGACTTTACACGACCGAGCGGGATCCAAAGCGCGCGGTTGAGGGGGCGGACCTGGTTGTGACGGATACATGGGTCAGCATGCACGATCCGCAATCAGCGCGGGAGCGGCGGCATAATCAACTGCGTGGCTATCAGGTGAACGCGGTGCTCATGGCGCAGGCCAAGCCGGACGCGCTCTTCATGCACTGCTTGCCCGCCCACCGCGATGATGAAGCCACGTCAGAGGTCATGGATGGCCCGCATTCTGTAATTTTTGACGAGGCAGAGAACCGCCTCCACGCGCAGAAGGCGATTATGCGCTGGTGTTTGGGCAAATAGGCGAAGCGCGACCGAGGCACGCTGCCGGTTCAACCCAGCACAGATCTTTACGGTAGGGCAGGGGTTGTTGCCCCTGCGCTGTTCCTTATGTTGGGAAGGCCCGATCGGGCATACTTAAAGGATATGTATATGTCGCAAGAACGCGCGGCACCGAAGGGTGCGGACATCGGGGTTTATGGTCTTGGGACGATGGGCAGTGCGCTTGCGTTGAACTTTGCTGAAAAGGGTTTTGACGTCGCAGTCTCCAATTTGGAGCCTGATTGGATCGAGGCGTTTTTACCCCAAGCCGCTGGGTTTAAGGGGCATGTGTCTGGGCATACGGATCTTGCGGCGTTTGTTGCTGGCATCGCGCAGCCGCGAACGATCCTGTGCATGATCCCCTCGACGGGACCGATGGACGCAATGATTGATGCGCTCCGCCCTTTGTTGGATGCAGGCGATACCATCATTGACGGTGGCAATGCAGATTTTAATGACACGCGGCGGCGCGCGGCACAGCTTGAAGGTACGGGCCTCAACTTTGTCGGCATGGGCGTCTCTGGTGGCTCCGAAGGGGCGCGTCACGGG
>CBFHKQ010000010.1:0-57751 GCA_965656435.1 uncultured Pseudosulfitobacter sp.
GCGCAAAATGCACAGCTGGCGCTGGGGCCACCCGATGTGATGCATAAACGCCTGCATCAAAAATGGCGTAACCGACTGCGCCGCGCCCAAAACGCAGGACTGCGCTTGCAGCACGGCCCGCTGGTGGCGGGATCAGATCATTGGGGGCTGACAGCCGACCGCGCACAACAACGCAGGCGGGGTTATGGAACATGGCCCACCCACCTGACGGAGGCCTATGCGGGCGGCGATCTGCGCCATGCGGTCATGTTTGAGGCCTATGCAGGCTACACGCCCCTCGCCGCGATGCTGTTCCTGCGGCACGGCAGCAGCGCGAGCTATCATATCGGCCACGCTACCCCCGCAGGCCGCGCGGCCAATGCGCATAACCTGCTCATGTGGCATGCGATGGTCTGGCTGGCAGACCACGGGCACGACAAAGTGGATCTAGGCCTGTTGGATACGGAGGGTGCCCCGGGGTTGGCGCGGTTCAAACTGGGCACAGGAGCACGAGTAGAGAGTTTGGGCGGCACCTGGCTGTCTTGGCCGCCGGTCACTGGGCTTTTGCGCCCGCTGGCGCGGATCGACCGACGCTTGATGACTGGACACAGGGCAGCGCCTATGCTGAAATGAACGTGTGTTCAAAAAGAGGGAAGCGTCATGAAACTTGCCAGTACAGCGGCCATCATCACGGGCGGGGCCTCGGGCCTCGGTGAGGCCACGGCCCGCCATTTCATCGCAGAAGGCGCAAAAGTGACGCTACTTGACCGGGATGCGGATCGCGGTGCGCGCATCGCGGCGGAGACTGGCGCGGGTTTCGTGGAAACAGATGTGACCGACGAAGCCTCTGTTTCCGCAGCGGTTGACGCAGCGGGCGCGCAGATGGGTGGCCTCAATGCCGCCATCAACTGCGCCGGCATTGCGTTAGGCATCAAGACTTTGGGCCGCGACGGTCCGCACCCCCTCGACGCATTTCAGCGCAGCATCGACATCAACCTTGTGGGCAGCTTTAACGTGGCGCGCCTTGCAGCGGCTACGATGGCGCAGAACACGCCCGAGCCGGATGGCGCGCGCGGTGTGATCATCAACACGGCCTCAATTGCGGCCTTTGACGGGCAAAAAGGCCAAGCGGCCTATGCGGCCTCCAAGGGCGGCATCGTAGGCATGACCCTGCCGATGGCGCGCGATCTGGCGGGCAATGGCATCCGCGTCATGGCCATCGCCCCGGGCATTTTCGCGACGCCAATGTTGGCGGGCCTGCCGCAAGAAGTCCAAGACAGCCTTGCCGCAGATGTGCCAAACCCGGCGCGTTTGGGCGATCCGGCCGAATACGGCCGCTTGGCCGGTTTCATCGTCGAGATGGGTTATTTAAACGGCGAAGTCATCCGCCTCGATGGTGCGCTGCGGATGCGCTGAGGCGCCACCACGAACCCAAAGTAGGCAGGTGCGCTTAAGCGCCCGCCTTTTCCTCGAGCGCCAGCCACTCTTCTTCGGCCTCGGAAAGAAGCGTATGCCGCGCCACAAGCGCGTCCGTTGCTTTTTGAAACTTTACCGGCTCGCGGGTGAACAGCTCCGGATCACTCATCAGTTCTTCGAGCTTGGCAATCTCCGCTTCCAGACGCGCAATCTCGGCGGGCAGCGTCTCAAGCCGGTGTTTTTCGGTGAACGACAGCCCAGCCTTGGGCGCATCCTGCTTGGTCTGCACCTTGCCGCTGGCGGATTTGCTCTTGTCCACGCTCTGCGAAAAATCGTCCTGCCCGCGTTGACGCAGATAATCGCTCCAGCCGCCGGCATAGACCGTGGCCTTGCCCGCACCCTCCATTGCAATGGTCGTGACTGCCACACGGTCAAGGAAATCGCGGTCGTGGCTCACAAGGATCACGGTGCCGTCGTATTGGCCCAACAGGTCTTGCATCAGGTCCAGCGTCTCGACATCCAGATCATTCGTCGGTTCGTCCAAGACCAGCATATTTGACGGCCGCGCCATGATCTTGGCCAGCAGCAGCCGCGCCTTTTCACCCCCCGAAAGTGCGCGGACTGGCGCGCGGGCCTGCGCCTCATCAAAGAGGAACTCTTTGAGGTAGCCGATCACATGTTTCGGCACGCCGCGGACCATGACCTGATCGGCCTTGCCGCGGACGCGCATGTCGGGGTCGCCCGTCAGGCTGTCCCAAAGGCTCATGTCCGGGTCGAGCTGTGCGCGCGCCTGATCAAAAAGTGCGATATCGAGGTTCGTGCCTTGCTTGACCGTACCGGTGTCGGGTGCCTCGGCCCCTATGAGCATGTTCAAAAGCGTCGTTTTACCCACCCCGTTTGGTCCAACCAGCGCGATGCGATCGCCGCGCATAACCGTCAAATCAAAGGGGTGCAGGATCGTTTTGTCGCCGAAAGCCTTGGTGATGCCCGTGGCCTCGATGACTTTGCGTCCAGATTTGGGGCCGGATTCCAGCGCCATTGCCGCGGTGCCTTGACGGCCGATCTGGGCCGCCCGCTCGGCGCGTAATTCACCCAAGGCACGCACCCGGCCTTGGTTGCGCTTGCGCCGGGCCGAGATGCCCTCAACCGCCCACCGCGCCTCTGCCTTGATCTTGCGGTTCAGCTTGTGACGCTGGGTGTCTTCGTCTTCCCAGGTCTTGTCGCGCCATTCCTCAAAATGGCCAAAGCCCTTCTCCTGCCGGCGGACCACACCGCGGTCAATCCATAGGGTCGCCCGCGTCAGAGCGCGGAGGAAGGCGCGGTCGTGGCTGATGAGGACATAGCCCGCGCGGGTCTGTTTCAGCTCATCCTCAAGCCAGGCAATCGCCTCGATATCGAGGTGGTTCGTGGGCTCGTCGAGCATCATCAATTCGGGCTCTTCGGCCATGAGCCGCGCAAGGGCCGCGCGCCGCCGCTCCCCGCCGGAGGCGGTCTCTACCGCGCGGGCGGGGTCAAACTTGAGGCCAGCACCGGCCCGCTCCACCTTGTACAACTCACCAGGGTCCAATGCTGCGGCCGCGAAATCCCCCAAGGTGGCGTAACCCGACAGGTCCGGGTCCTGCTCCATATACCCCACGGTCACGCCGGGGCCAGCGATCACGTCGCCTTTGTCGGCCTCCACCAATCCGCCCATCACCTTCATCAGTGTGGATTTGCCAGAGCCGTTGCGCCCAACAAGCGCCACCCGGTCCCCCGGTTGGACGATCAGAGACAGCCCGTCAAAGACGGGATCCCCGCCAAAGGTCAAAGAGATGTCGTTCAGTTGTAAGAGAGGTATGCGTGCCATGACAGGCAGCTATCGCCCCCACCGGGGGGCGTCAACGGCCAAGCATGTGCCAGTGGGTAAAATTGGGCTGAAAGGTGGAGGGCTTTAGTTTGCTTCGGCGGCGCGCTTGCCAGTGGCCACATGTAATCCCGCCCTGCCTTGGCCTGCTGCTGCTCTAACCTGCTACGGCACGCAGCAAGCGCTTGCGCGCAGGCGGGATGGCCGCCACCTCAACGCCCGTGAAAACATGCAGCGTGTTCAGCTTTTTATCCACCACGGCGTGATCGCTGACCCAGCCGCCCATCAACAGATAAGTGCGCAAAAGCGGCGGCATCCGCAGCATCGCCTTTTTCAGATCCGGTTTGCGCCGCAACCGCGCAGCAAAGCGGAACACATCTGGCGCCTTCACCCGCGGCAGCCAGCGCTTAGGCGCAAGGTGGCGCGCTTTGAGCATCGCAAAAGCGTCCAAATACTCGGCCGTCTCGGTGCCCGCAAAGGACGCGCAGCCAAAGAGCATCTCAACACCTGCTGCATCCACATAGCGTGTGAGGGCCGCCCATGCGACGCGTACCACATCGGGATCGCGACAGGCCGGATCGACGCAAAAGCGCCCCATCTCCACCATTTTGCCGGTGTAATCGGCAAGGGCACTCAGCTCATAATATTGCGCGGAATAACTGTGCGAAATCTCCGGCCCTGACAGCGATAAGAGCCGGAAACAGCACAGCACCTGCCCGCTTGTGACCTCTTCAACCAGGATATGAATACAGGTTGCGTCGTGCCCGTCACCTGTCTCGCCCGGACCAAAGCAGCGGCGGCGCAAATCCGCGGCCGCGGCCAAGTCTTGTGCCGTAACGGCCGCCCGTGCGCGCAGCCTGCCTGTGGAAAAGGCGATCATGTCCTGCACCGGGGCTTCCTGCGCACAAGACACCTGCGCGCCCCCTAATTCGTCAAAGCATCCGGGCTGATCCGGCCCAGATTGCCCAAGAGTTGGCGCAAGAATGTTTTGTCGGAAATCGAGCTTTCGGTGACGCGGCGCGAGATCGGCACCACCTGCCCGTCCTCAAGGCCGAAGGTCTCAATGTTGCGGACCACGCCGTCTGCGTCGAAGCGGATGGCAAGGACCGTGCGGCTCACAACTTCGGGGGCGCGGAAGCCCACCGCCTCAACACGGCTGCGCACGTAGAAAAAGCCGCCATCGTTGACAACACCGGCGGTGCCGGGCGCGCCAATCGTCTCGGCCACGCTGTCGCGCGTATCAACACCGATGGTGATTTGGTCCAATGCGTCAGAGGGGGGCAGATAGCCATGGTCGCGCGCTTGGGGTGCGCAGGCGACAAGAGAGGCACAGACCGCCACAATCGTTGCCAGGCGCACTGTTGCTTGGTGGATCATAGCCTGCCCTTTTTTCCGCGGGACATGAGTGTCTGTTGCGGCGTTGACGATTGTTTACTAAATGACGCGTCACGGTTCAACATTGATATCGGGGCCGCTTGGCCTCAATCAATGGTTGCACCACCCAACGCTGCGCGTTGCCTCCTTACGCGTCTTTGCCATTTTGGCAGAGGACACGACCGCCCGATCCCTGCCCGCCTGTTACGAGGGCCCAAATGAAAGCCGATGCCATGTCCGCCAAATCCCCCACCGACACAGCATTACGCGTCGCAGATCTGCCGCAAAACGGCAGCTTCGCCTTCGAGCTGACCCCGGAAACCGCCCTGCGCAAAGCGATTGCCGCGGAATTAAACCTCAGCGAGGTGCGCAAGCTGCGGTTTGTGGGCGACATCAAGGGCGTGGGCCGCCACGACTGGGAATTGAACGGTGCACTGGGCGCGACCGTGGTGCAACCGTGCAGCGTCACGCTGGAACCCGTGACCACCCGCATCGATGCGCCTGTCAAACGGCTGTTTTTGCGCGACTATGAAAGCCCCGATGAAGAAGAGGCCGAAATGGACGGCGACGACACCGTGGAGGCGCTTGGCACCTACATTGATCCCGCGGCCATACTGATCGAGGCGCTGAGCCTTGAGGTGCCAGATTATCCGCGCAGCCCGGACGCCGAGCTGGGCGAGGCGGTCTATGCCGAGGGGGACGTCAAACCCATGACCGACGCCGACGCACGGCCCTTTGCGGCGCTCGCAGCTCTGCGCGATCAGTTGGACGATGACCCCAGCGCAGACGACTAGGCGCCGCCCCCGTGGCCTTGTGCGCGCCCAAGCAGACCCGCGATTGCCGGAAAACCGCCTTGCACCCTGAAGAATTGCGGTTATTTTGCGCCGCTCTTTGAATTTGGCGTGGACATGGGCATCCGCCCGCACTAAACGCTGCCGAACACGGGCGTCCTTGCGGCGTCCGATACATCTTGCAACCTGTCCTGCGCCCCCTTGGCGCGGGACCTGAACCGAAAAGGCCGTTCTAATGGCTGTCCAGCAGAACAAAGTTTCCAAATCGCGCCGCAACAACCGCCGTGCGCACGATTCGCTCAGCGCCGCGAACCCCAACGAGTGCCCGAACTGTGGTGAGTTGAAGCGCCCCCACCACATTTGTGCGGCCTGCGGCCACTATGACGATAACGAAGTCGTGGCTCTGACAGAAGAGATTGATCTGGAAGACGACGCGGCCTAACAAGGGCTGCATGAAGCAGGCATCAAATATGCAAGGCGACCTGGGTAAGGGGTCTAAAACCTCGAATGCAGGCGCGTCCAAGCAACAGGATGCCGCTGTTCTTTCCATCGACGCCATGGGTGGCGATGAAGGCCCTGCAACAGTTGTTGCGGGCCTTTCGCGTTTTGCGCGCAAAGATAGCACAACGCAAATCCTATTACACGGTGACTTGGCCCAGCTTGAGCCGCTGCTGGCCCGGCGCCGCACGCTCAAAGATCGCGTAACGCTTGTGGATGCGTCCGGCGTGGTCAGCATGGACGACAAGCCCAGCCAGATCATCCGCACCGGCAAAGGGACCTCCATGTGGTCGGCGATTGAGGCCGTGCGCGATGGGCGTGCCGATGTCGCGGTAAGCTGCGGCAACACCGGCGCGCTGATGGCCCTGTCGATGATCCGCCTGCGAAAGCTGCCGGGCGTACACCGCCCTGCCATCGCGGTACTATGGCCCTCGCTCAACCCGCAAGGCTTTAACGTGATGCTCGACGTAGGCGCAGACGTGCGCGCGGATGCCGACGACCTGCTGCGCTTTGCCTTGATGGGCGTGTCCTATGCGCGCCACGGTCTGCATATTAAACGCCCGCGCATTGGGCTGTTGAATGTTGGCACCGAGGAACACAAAGGCCGCCAAGAGCTCAAAGACGCCTATGAGATGATCCGCGATTACCAAGGTTCGGCCAAGTTCGATTTCGTGGGCTTCGTGGAAGGTGGCGATATCCCGGGCAATGTGGCCGATGTGATCGTCACTGACGGCTTTACCGGCAATGTGGCAATCAAAACGGGCGAAGGCACGGCCAGCTTAATCGGCGACCTGCTGCGGGAGGCGTTCAAGTTCTCTCCCATGTCGCGGCTGGCCTCTCTATTGGCCTATACGTCCCTGCGGCGGCTGAAAAAGCGGATCGATCCCCGCCGCGTCAATGGCGGTGTTTTCCTGGGTTTGAACGGCACGGTGGTCAAATCACACGGCAGCGCAGACGAATTGGGCATTGCAGCGGCCGCGCATCTGGCGGCACAACTGTCCCAAGCGAAGTTTCGCAATAAATTGGCAAAACGCCTATCGACGGTGTTGCCGCAAAAAGAGATCGAGGACGACGTATGACCGCGACCCGCCGCGCCGTAATCACCGGCGTTGGACACTACCTGCCGCAGCGCGTGGTTGAGAATGCCGAATTTGAAGCGACGTTGGACACCACAGATGCGTGGATCCGCGCCCGCTCCGGGATTGAGCGGCGTCACTTCGCAGGCGACGACGACACCACCTCCAGCATGGCGATTGCCGCGGCACAGGCCGCCCTTGATATGGCGGGATGTACGGCAGATGACGTGGACGCGATCGTACTGGCAACCTCTACGGCTGACCTAACCTTTCCCTCCGCAGCGACGATGGTGCAAGCAGGCCTTGGAATGACGCGCGGTTTTGCTTTTGACGTCCAAGCGGTCTGCGCGGGCTTTGTCTATGCGCTTTCCAATGCCAATGCACTCATCGCGTCTGGCCAAGCAGGACGGGTGTTGGTGATCGGTGCGGAAACCTTTAGCCGCCTGATGGATTGGACCGACCGCGGCACCTGTGTCCTCTTTGGTGACGGCGCAGGCGCGTTGCTGCTTGAGGCGCAGGACGGCGCAGGCACGGCCGCGGACCGCGGGATCCTCAGCACGGATTTGAATTCGGACGGGCGCCACCGCGACCTCCTTTATGTTGACGGCGGCGTGTCCAAAGGCACCACCGGTTATCTGCGGATGCAGGGCAACCAAGTGTTCCGCCACGCGGTTGAAAAACTCGCAGCTACCGCGCAAACCGCGATGGACCGCGCCGGCGTGACGGCCGAAGACGTGGATTGGATCGTGCCGCATCAGGCCAACATCCGCATCATCCAAGGCACCGCCAAAAAGATGCAGATCGACATGGACCGCGTGGTCGTGACCGTCCAAGACCACGGCAATACCTCCGCCGCATCGATCCCGCTGGCCCTGTCGGTGGGCCATGCCCGCGGTCAGATCAAACCTGGCGATCTGATCGTCACCGAGGCGATTGGCGGTGGATTGGCCTGGGGCGCTGTCGTTTTACGCTGGTAAGAGGCGGTTTTTAAACCGTTGTTATTGACTCAGAAATCGCCTCCCCCCTATGTTATGACAAATTTTAGGGGGTACCTCATGACCGAAAAGACATTGACTCGCATGGACCTCAGCGAGGCGGTCTTCCGCGAAGTGGGATTGTCGCGCAATGAAAGCGCGCAATTGGTGGAAAATGTGCTCGACAGCATGTCGGATGCGCTGGTCAATGGCGAGCAGGTCAAGATCTCTTCCTTCGGCACCTTTTCGGTGCGTGAGAAATCCGCACGTGTGGGTCGCAACCCCAAGACCGGCGAAGAGGTCCCGATCGATCCGCGCCGGGTGCTGACTTTCCGCCCCTCACACCTGATGAAAGACCGCGTTGCGGCGGGCAACAAGTCCTAGGTCATGGCCAAATCGGCAGACGCGTTTCGCACCATCTCTGAAGTTGCCGACTGGCTCGGCGTTCAAGCGCACGTTCTGCGGTTTTGGGAAAGCAAATTCACCCAAGTCAAACCCGTCAAGCGGGCGGGCGGTCGGCGCTATTACCGCCCCCAAGACATGCGATTGCTGGGCGGCATCCGCAAATTGCTGCACGATGATGGGATGACGATCAAAGGCGTACAAAAGACGCTGCGCGATCAGGGCATGGCCTATGTGGTAGGCCTGTCGGACCCTCTTGAGGCGGATTTGGCTGAGGCGGAAGCGCCTGTGATGGCCGCGCCAAGCCTTGCGGAACCGCCGAAAGCTGCCGTCCTTCCCTTTCAGCCTGCGCCTGCGTCTACTGCAGAGGACGACGACGCGTTGCAGCCCTTCCTGCCGCTCGATGTGCCCGAGACGCCCTCTGTGGCGGCAATTGCACCGGAGCCCGCACCCGAAGAGGTCGCAAGAGCACCGCTGCCTGAGGCACCCACTGAAGAGATCGCACGAGAAGAGCCAACACTGACAGAGGCCCTGCCCGCAGGTGATGAAGCCCCCGCGCCAACACCGCGCATCGTGGATGCGCCCGATCCCCCAGAAGAGGCGGAGATCACAGCAAGCCTCGGCCCACTGTCCCGCCTCGCACAAGCGCACAAAAATCCTGCCACATCACCCGATGCATTGCGTCCGCTTCTGGCCCAACTGGCAGCCCTCACAGACCAAATGGACGCCCCGACCCGGGCCCACAAAGATTAACCGCGGGACCGGGTTCTTGGCGATTTGCCCTTGCAGCACCCACGAATTCGGGTATGACGTCCTTCAAGTCGGGCTATGGCGCAGCCTGGTAGCGCGTCCGTCTGGGGGACGGAAGGTCGCAGGTTCGAGTCCTGCTAGCCCGACCAAAACAAAACCGCCCGGCCCATTTTTGGGCGCGGGCGGTTTGTGCATAAAAAGGCAGCGCAGCCCATGACAGGCGTCATTCCAAACCAAGATATTGCAAAAATGATCGCAGATGGCGCGCTCTCTGGCAGCCCCACGATCACGGACGCCCAGATCCAACCAGCAAGCCTCGATCTGCGTCTGGGCACTGTGGCCTACCGCGTGCGCGCCTCATTTTTGGCCGGACATGACGCGCCTGTGGCCGCGCGGCTCGAAGAGTTTGAGATGCACCGGATCGACCTTACCGACGGGGCCGTTCTGGAAAAAGGGGCCGTCTATGTGGTCCCGTTGATGGAGAGCCTCGCCCTGCCCCACGGCATCCAAGCCGTTGCAAACGCGAAATCTTCCACCGGGCGGCTGGACCTGCTGACCCGGCTTATCACCGACGGCGGCACCGAATTTGACCGCATCGCGCCGGGCTACACCGGCCCGCTTTATGCCGAAATTTGCCCCCGCAGCTTTAGCGTGCTGGTCCGCCCCGGCATGCGATTGAACCAAATTCGCTTTCGCGCGGGACAGGCCATTTTGGATGACGCCGCTCTCACCGATCTTCACGCCGCGCAGACTTTGGTCGACGGGCCTGCTGTGATCGACGACGGTTTGGGCTTTTCTGTCGACCTGCGACCGGCCACCGGCACGCTGGTCGGATACCGCGCCAAACCGCACACGGGCGTGATCGATCTGGACCTGATCAACCACTATGATCCGGCTGAGTATTGGGAAGAGGTGCACAGCGCCAATGGCCAGATCATCCTCGATCCGGGCGCGTTTTACATCCTTGTCAGCCGCGAGGCCGTGCATATTCCGCCCGATTGTGCGGCGGAAATGGCCCCCTATCTGGCGATGGTCGGCGAATTCCGAGTGCATTACGCAGGCTTTTTTGACCCCGGTTTTGGGCATGACGCGGCGGGCGGCACCGGCTCGCGCGGTGTGCTGGAGGTCCGCTGCCACGAGGCGCCATTCGTGCTTGAGCATGCCCAAGTCGTGGGACGCCTGGTCTATGAAAAAATGGCGCAGGTGCCCACGCAGCTATATGGTGCAGGCATAGCGTCCAACTATCAGGGCCAAGGGCTCAAGCTGTCAAAACACTTCAAATCTGCCCGCCAAGGCACTCCAGCCTAACCATTATTCTTGTCTCGCGCTGCGCGGCGTGCCGCGCGGATTTCCTGCTTTCGCGATGTTGCACCGGCATCCGCGCCCGAAGGCGCGCCCGCACCCTTGCGCCCGCGCGCGACGCGATCCGCCCCTTTAATACCTGCGTTAATGCCCGTGTTGATCGCTTTGCGCATGATCAATCGAATAACCATATTGATGATCTGGTTGGCGTTCATCGCACCTGCTCCTGCAAAATCACTTAATGTTTAATGCGGGCAGCATAACATAAAATTAAGGCAAATTTCAGACGCGTTGTGCGCCTAGTCTTCAAAAAGCTCGCTTTGGCCTTCCACAGCCGTTTCCGCATCCTCATCGAGCACGGCGTTCGGGCCCAAGGCAGGTCTGCTTTCCAACAGTCCCGCGGCGCGCAATTCCTTGAGCCCCGGCAGATCGCGCGCGTGCTCGAGGCCGAAATGATCCAAAAAGCTCTGCGTCACAACAAACGTCACCGGTCGCCCCGGCGTCATTTTGCGGCGGCCAAAGCGGATCCACTCCAACTCCAACAGCTGATCCACGGTGCCGCGGCTCACGGCGACACCGCGGATTTCCTCAATCTCGGCGCGGGTGACGGGCTGGTGATAGGCGATAATGGCCAATGTCTCGACTGCGGCACGGCTCAGCTTGCGCGTCTCAACCGTTTCTTTTTGCATCAAGAACCCAAGGTCCGCAGCAGTGCGCAGCGCCCAAGCATCGCCAATTTTCTTAACGTTCACGCCGCGCCCTTCGTAGCGTTTGCGCAAGTGCACCAAGGCCTCTGCCGGATCGCAGCCATGCGGCAACCGCGCCGTCAACTCGGCGATTGTGATGGGCGCCGCCGTGGCAAACAGCACGGCTTCGACCATGCGTTCCTGCTCGGCCATAGGGGGCGCTTCAAACAGGCTTTGTTCTGTGTCTTCAGGAAGCTCTGACATGGTCTTAATCTCTTTTTCGCAGCTGTATCGGGGCGAAACTCTCGCTTTGGCGGATCTCCAGATGGCCCTCTTTGACCAGTTCCAGCGAGGCGGCAAATGTGGCCGCTGTGGCCGAGCGGCGGCGCACGGGATCGCCTTCCCAGCCCTCGGGCAGATAGCTTGATATCTCGGTCCAGTCGCCGGCATAGCCGATCAATCCGCGCATCCGCTCCAACGCTTGTTCCATGGTAAAAACGCTTTCGCGGTCCATCACGAAGGGGCGGAAATCATCGCGGGTGCGCAGGCGCGCATAGCCTTGCATCAGATCCAGCAGCGTCGCGGTGTAGGTGACGCGGCGCACGCGGGTGACCATCTCGGATTGGCCGCGGGCAAAGAAATCGCGGCCCAACTGGTCACGCGCCATCAGCTTGGCCGCGGCGTCGCGCATGGCTTGCAACCGCTCCAACTGGAACGCAAGATGTGCTGCCAATTCTTCACCGCTGGGGCCTTCCTCAGAAGGATCAGGGGGCAGCAACAGACGGGATTTCAGGAATGCGAGCCAAGCGGCCATAACAAGGTAATCCGCCGCCAGCTCCAGGCGTAGCGCTTTGGCTCTCTCGACAAAGGCCAAATATTGACGCGCCAGTTGCAGCACTGAAATGCGGCGCAGGTCCAGCTTTTGCGTCCGGCTAAGCGTCAGCAGCAGGTCAAGCGGCCCTTCAAAGCCGTCCACATCCACGATCAGCGCTTCGGCGGCCACACGGTCCGCCACGCTCAGGCTGTCTTGCTCAAAGCTGTCTTGCACGGTGGGCCCTGCCGTTCAGTCCATCAGGCAGTCAAGTTCCGCCGCGAGGGCCTGAATGTCAATCGCATCCGGTGTGGCCCGGGCGGCCACTGCCGCCTCTGCGCGCGCTTGTGCCGCCGCTGTCATGGTCCCTGCGGCCGCTGCCACCTGTTCGCATTCGGCCAGCACGCCATTGCAATGCAGCACCACATCGCAACCGGCGGCAAGGGCCTGTGTGCTGAGCGCATCCAGCGGGCCTTGCAGCGCCTGCATGGAGATATCGTCAGTCATGATCAGCCCGTCAAAGCCGATATCGCGGCGGATCATTTGCATTACCGTCGACGACAACGTCGCAGGCTGCGCATCAAGCGCGTCATATTGCAGATGCGCCGTCATCCCCATCGGCAGGTGGTTCAGCGCGCGAAACGGCGCGAAATCCCAAGACCGCAGGGTCTCGGCGTCGGCGGTGACATGCGGCAAGGCCAGATGGCTGTCCAATGTGGCGCGCCCATGGCCCGGCATATGTTTGACCACCGGCACCACACCGCCGGTCATCAAGCCTTCGGCATGGGCCAACCCAAGGGCCGCGACTTGATCCGGCCCGTTACTATAACAGCGGTTGCGCAAAAAAGGGTGAGTGTCTGCGTCCGCGATATCCAGCATCGGGGCGCAGTTGCTATCGATCCCAATCGCGTGCAGTTCCGCCGCAATCATGCGCCCACGCAGATACATGGCGCGCGAGGCCTCGGCACCGGCTTTGGCGATAAAATCCAGCGGCGGCAGCCATTCGCGCCAGTGCGGTGCACGCAGCCGTTGCACGCGCCCACCTTCTTGGTCGATGGTGATCAGACAGTCGCGCCCGAGGGCTGCGCGCAGATCATCGCAAAGCGCGCGCACCTGATCCTCCGTGTCGATATTGCGCGCAAACAGGATAAACCCAAAGGGGTTCGCAGCCTTGATAAAAGCCACTTCATCACCGGTCAGGCGAAGGCCCGAGACGCCGAAAATAGTGGCCCCAAATCGGCTCATCTGGTGACGACGGGAATACAGTCTGCGCCTTCCGCGAGCAGCGCAGAACAGAAGCGGCGCGCATCGCTGAGGTCGGCAAACCCCTGTGCACGCAGCCGGTAGAAGGTCCGACCGCCGCTTTGTGCTTCTTGCACGATGCGGGCTTTGCCGGTCATGTAATCGCCGAATTGGGCGCGGACCTTGCCCCATTGGCTCCGCGCGATATCGGCGCTGTCAAAAGCGCCAAGCTGCACAAGGCGGGTCCCTGCGGGCAAGGAGGCGGCATCAATATCGCGGACCGTTGGCGTGCTCACGGTACGTGCGGCCTGCACCACGGCGGGAGCCGAAGCGGGGCGCAATTGCGGGCGCAAAGAGGCTTTGACGCCCGGCGCGTTTAGAACGGCAAGCGTGGCGGCAGGCACAGTGCTGGGCTCGGCCGCCGCAGTTTGCACGGTAGCAGTTTTGACGGAGGCCTGAACTTCTGCCGGCGCGTCAATCGCGGGCACACCGTCGCTTAACCGTGCGACAAGTGCTGCAACCGCATCTGTATCCAGACTGGCGGCCACGTCAGCAGCGATGTCATCTGCGGCATCGGCAGGCTTTTGCGACTGTTGCGCAGATGCAACCGTGGCGGGGGTGGCCTGCGGCGTTGCCAGATCGCTGGGCGTCAGCGCCATGGGCCTTGGGGCTAATGTCAGCCTGTCGGCAGGTGCCTCGGCCACACCAATCGCCGCCACTGCATTGACCGCAAGGCCTTGGTTCAGGGCCAGTTCACCGCCGGGATTTTCGGGCCGGACCCGCATCTCACCCTCCGCGGCGCGCACCACGGGGATGCCGCTCACGTCGCGCACGATCAGCTTGTAGGACCACGTACCCAGCCCTGCGATCAGTGCCAAAGAGACCACTGCGCCTGCAATATTTGTGATACTTGTCAGTGCCTTGACGGGATCAGCCTGCGCTGCGTCATCGCCCATACCAAAGCCATCGTGACCCCGTGCGGGGTCATAGGAAAAGTCTGCCATTTCTGCCTCGCTGCCCGCACGATACATTGCCGCACAAGTCTTGCTGATGTCTACTCGAACCGGCGGGCCGCAGGGCGTTAACGCATCTCGGTCGCCGGCTTCACCCCAAGAATACCAAGACCGGCTGCAATTACAATCGCCACGGCCTCTGCAAGGGCAATTTTCGCCCGGGCACGTACTGCATCATCCTGGATAAAGCGCAGCTCTGGCACATCATTGCCGCGGTTCCACAGCCCGTGGAAGGACCCGGCCAATTCGTAGAGGTAGAAGGCCACGCGGTGCGGCTCATTGCTGCGCGCGGCGGTCTCGACCAGACGCGGCCATTCCGCAAGCTTCGCAGCCAAGGCCAACTCCGCCTCATGGGCCAGATGGCTCAGATCCGGTGCCGCGCTCAGGTCAATCTCTGCCTCCGCCGCACGGCGCAGTACCGAATGCACGCGCGCATGGGCGTATTGGACGTAATAAACTGGGTTTTCGCGGCTTTGCTCCACTGCTTTGTCGAAATCAAAATCAAGCGGCGCGTCGTTCTTGCGCGTCAGCATGACAAAGCGCGTCACATCAGGGCCCACTTGGTCCACTACATCGCGCAGCATCACAAAGGTACCGGCCCGCTTGGACATCTTGAACGGCTCACCGTTTTTAAAGAGCTTCACCAATTGGCACAGCTTGATATCCAGTGGAACTTGCCCGTCTGAAAGCGCCGAGACCGCCGCCTTCATCCGCTTGACATAGCCACCGTGATCCGCACCGAACACGTCGATCAGCATATCGAAATCACGGGTGATCTTGTCGTAGTGATAGGCGATGTCGGGCGCAAAATAGGTCCATGCGCCGTCGGATTTCATCACAGGACGGTCTACATCATCCCCGCGATCGGTCGATTTGAACAGTGTCTGTTGGCGCGGCTCCCAATCATCGGGCTTCTTGCCCTTTGGCGGCTCCAGCACCCCTTCATAGATCAGGTCCTTGCCACGCAAATCCTCAATCGCGGCCTCAATCCGTCCTGTGCCATAGAGGGATTTTTCCGAGAAAAAGACATCCATTTTGACGCCCAAAGACGCCAGATCCGCGCGGATCAAGGCCATCATAGCATCCGTTGCAAAAAGGCGCACCGCCTCCAGCCAGACCTCTTCGGGCTGGTCCACATAGGCGTCGCCGACTTTGTCTTTAAGCGCTGCACCCACCTCGATCAGGTAATCGCCGGGATAGGTACCATCGGGGAAGGCCACCTCTTGGCCGTGCGCCTCAAGGTAGCGCAGATAGACGGAGCGCGCCAACACATCGACCTGCGCGCCGCCGTCGTTGATGTAATATTCGCGCGTGACGTTGAACCCTGCGAAATCCAAAAGCGACGCCAGCGCATCACCAAAGACCGCACCGCGTGTATGGCCCACATGCAGCGGGCCTGTAGGGTTGGCGCTGACGTATTCGACGTTGACCTTGGCCCCTGCCCCCAGATCAGAGCGGCCAAAATCACCCCCCTGCGCCAGCACAGCGCCCACAACTTCTTGCCAAACCACAGGGGCTAGCCGCAGGTTCAAAAACCCCGGCCCCGCCACGTCAGCGGCCAGAATGCGCGGATCGGCTTGCAGGCGCGCAGCGAGCGCTTCGGCAATGTCGCGCGGCTTGGCGCCCGCAGATTTGGCCAGCACCATCGCGGCATTGGTCGCCATATCGCCGTGGGCGGCATCGCGCGGCGGCTCAACCGCGACGTTGTCCAAGGATAGACCGCCGGGCAGAACGCCTGCTGTCATCATCGCTTCCAATTCGCGGATCACCAGCGCCCGCATCTGCGCAAAAAGGTTCATCAAGTCCATCCTGTTCGTTCGCGGCGGGTGTAGCACTGCCACCGCCACAGTCAATCAATAGCACCGCCGCCCCGTGCCGCGCGAAAAGCAGCGTAAAACCCCGATGGGCCGTTCGGATCAGGGATGCTTAATCCGCCTGTGCCGCACCGATGAGCCGCGCATGCTCTTGCAGCGCAAAGCGGTCCGTCATGCCCGAGATATAATCGGCCACCGCCCGCGCCAGATCGACAGGGGCGGGATCCGGACCCAGCCTGTCGCGCCACGCGGCCGGCAGTGCCGCGGGGTGCGCCATAAAGTATGGAAAGAGCGCCTCGATCACCGCCGTCACTTCAAAGCGCACGGCCACTACCGAGGGGGCGCGGTACATGCGGTCAAACAAAAACGCGCGGATGATTTTTAGATCGTCAAACACGCCTTGGGAAAACTGCACCACGGGGCGGCCCGCATTGCGGATATCGCTGGCGCTTTGCGGCGCGACCTGGGCTAAGGCGGCGCGGGCGTAGGTCATGACATCCTCCACCAGCACCCCGAAAAAGCGGCGCAGCGCCTCGTGCTGGCGCCGCCGCGCATCAAGCCCGGGATAGCGGGCATCCACATCGGCAAAATTATCGCGCAAGATTGGCAGATCGCTGACTTCGTCCACGTCAAACAGGCCCGCCCGCAGGCCATCGTGCAAATCATGGTGGTTATAGGCCACATCATCTGCAATCGCGGCCACCTGCGCCTCGGCGCTGGCGTAACTTGTCAGTTCCAGATCGTGACGCGCCGCATAATCGGTCAGCGCCCACGGCACCTCGCCCGTCACAGGCCCGTTGTGCTTTGCGATCCCCTCAAGCGTTTCCCAAGTCAGGTTGAGCCCATCAAAATCAGCGTAGTGTTGCTCCAGCGTCGTGACGATCCGGATGGCTTGGGCGTTGTGATCAAAGCCGCCGTAGGGGACCATCAACGCAGCCAACGCGTCCTCGCCCGTATGGCCAAAAGGCGTGTGACCCAGATCATGCGCGAGGGCCACGGCCTCTGTCAGCTCACCGTTCAAACCCAAAGTGCCAGCAATGGTGCGGGCGACCTGCGCCACCTCAATCGAATGGGTCAGCCGCGTGCGGTAATGATCGCCCTCGTGTTCAATGAACACTTGGGTCTTGTGTTTCAGCCGCCGAAACGCGCTGGCGTGGATGATCCGGTCGCGGTCCCGCTGAAAAGGCGAGCGAAAGCTGCTCTCCGTTTCGGGGACCAAGCGGCCGCGCGTCTGGGTGGGATCGGCAGCATAGGGCGCCTGCGCCAGCGTTGAGGGGCGGAGCGGATCCGATGCAGATGTTGTGGCGGCTACTTTGGGGGGGGCAGAGGCAGTCATGGGGTAAGAGGTCCTTGTGGCTCGCGCCGGGGCTGACTATATTTGACCTGTTACCGTAAACGGCGGCGCTTTGCGACACCCAAAGCGGCCCATCCATAGGAGCGTTTCGATGCAGTTGCCCCCAAAAGTGACCCCGCGCGCCTTTGCCCGCCTTGCCGAGATCGGTGCCGCCACCCAAGGTCAAGCCCTGCGGGTGGCTGTGGAAGGCGGCGGATGCTCTGGCTTTCAGTATGAAATCGCCCTCGACAGCCCGCGCGACGATGATCTGATCCTTGAGGGCAGTGCCGGCGATGGCGCGGGCGAAAAAGTGGTGGTCGACACCGTGTCCCTCCCCTTTCTGGCCAATGCCACGATTGATTTCTCAGAGGAGCTGATCGGCGCGCGCTTTGTCATCGACAACCCCAATGCCACGGCCTCTTGTGGCTGCGGCACGTCCTTTTCGATGTAGGCGCGGTACAGCCCGGCACTTTGCCGTGGCCGCCTTGCCCGACCCGGCCCGCAGGGTTCAGACTGCACACCATCCCCAACTCAGGACGCGCGTCATGAAAATTGCCACCTTCAACATCAACGGCATCAAAGCGCGCGCGCAAGCGCTGCCTGATTGGCTGGACACAGCACAGCCGGACATTGCGCTCTTGCAGGAAATCAAATCGGTGGACGAAAACTTCCCCCGCGAGATTTTTGAGGACCGCGGCTATAACGTGGAAACCCACGGGCAAAAGTCGTTCAACGGCGTGGCGATCCTATCGAAATACCCGCTCGAGGATGTTACCCGCGGCCTGCCCGGCGATGACAGCGACGAACAGGCCCGCTGGATCGAGGCCACCGTGGTTGGTGAGGCGCAAGCGCTGCGGGTCTGCGGGCTATATCTGCCGAATGGCAATCCAGTGCCGGGGCCGAAATACGACTATAAGCTCGCTTGGATGGCGCGGATGCAGGCACGGGCCGAGGCGCTGTTGGCGGAGGAAATGCCTTTCTTGATGGCGGGCGATTACAACATTATCCCGCAGGCCGAAGATGCCGCGCGCCCAGAGGCGTGGCGCGAAGATGCGCTCTTTCGCCTTGAAAGCCGCAGCGCCTATCGTTGTTTGCTGAACCTTGGTCTGACCGAGGCCTTCCGCAGCCGCGATCCGCGACCCGGGCAATATTCGTTCTGGGATTACCAAGCGGGTGCGTGGAACCGCGATGATGGCATTCGGATTGACCATTTCCTGATGTCGCCCGCGGTTGCGGATATGATGACCGATTGTGGTATCGACCGCGACGTGCGGGGCCATGAAAAGCCGTCGGACCACGTCCCAGTCTGGGTGGACCTCGCGGCCTAGGGCCGCTGGGGGGGTACGACGCCGCCCGTCACGTCATGGTCATAGAGCCACGCCATCCGCCCCATAAACGCCTGCGGCGCCACGCGGCCCAAAACACCCAGTCCCGTATGCGCCACAAGGGCCCGCAGCCCGCCAAGGTGATAATTCCGTGCATTGGCATTGGCCGCCGCAATGGCGCGGGCCACCCGCGGGGCGCGCTGTGCGTGATAGGCGGGGAAGGCTTGTGCACGCGGTTCGGCAGCGCAAGCGGCAGCCAAACACCAGGCATCCTCCAGCGCTAAATTCGCCCCTTGGGCTAAAAACGGCAGCGTCGGATGGGCCGCATCACCCACCAGAACCCGTCGCGCGTCATGCCAATGTCTGGCAACAGGATGGCGGAACAAACCCCAGAGCATCGGCGTTTCAATCCTTGCCAAAACATCGCGCAGTGCGGGGCACAGATCATCAAAGGCTACGCTTAAGTTTTCAGTGCTGTCCGCGTGATGCCAGCCTTCGGCGGCCCAAGTGTCGCGCTCTTGCACGGCGACCACGTTCAAACGCCCGCCAGAGAGCGGATAGGTCACCACATGCCGCCCCGGCGCCATCCAAATGCGCGCCTCGGGGGCTTCCCCGCCTGATATACCTTCGGGAACCGCACCGGCCCCCAACACCCCGCGCCACGCGACTTGACCAGTAAAAAACGGTGCATCTGCCCCGTTGAGCGTGCTGCGCATCCCTGAGTGCAAGCCGTCCGCGCCAATCACAAGGTCAAATTCAACATCTGGCCCGCCCGTACGCTGCACAACGCCGGCATCAGACACATCCGTTACTCTTGCGTTCAGCACCAACGCGACCCCCGCCGCCTGTGCCGCCCCGGCCAGCAGATCAATAACATCTGCACGGTGGAAAAATTGATAGGCCGGCATTTGATCCGACAAATCAAACCGCGTGATCGGGGCCCCTGTGCGCGCATTCGTAGGCACAACAGCAGCCGCAGCCACGCCCAATCTTGCGGCGTCCTCCGCCAAGCCGAGGGCCGTGAGGACCCGCGTGCCATTTGGGGTGATCTGGATGCCGGCCCCTACCGCGCTCAGCGCGGGCGCTTGTTCAAAGACTGTGACCTGCGCCCCAAAACGACGAAAGGCCAGCGCAGCCGCCAGCCCCCCGATGCCGCCGCCAATCACAGCGACGGAGTGTCCTTGAACCTGCGACATTATTCGTCGCGATGCACTTTCTCGCGCCGCTCGTGACGCTCTTGCGCCTCAAGGCTCATGGTGGCGATGGGGCGTGCGTCCAATCGCTTGAGCGAAATCGGCTCGCCCGTCACGGAGCAATAGCCGTATTCGCCTTCATCGATGCGGCGCAGGGCGGCGTCGATCTTGCTCACCAGTTTGCGCTGGCGGTCGCGGGTGCGCAGCTCCAACGCGCGGTCCGTCTCCTCGGAGGCGCGATCGGCCACGTCGGGGATGTTACGCGTGCCGTCTTGCAGGCCCTCGATGGTGTCTTTGGTGCCCGCGAGCAGTTCATTTTTCCAGTCGTTCAGCTTGCGGCGAAAATATGCCACTTGCCGCTCATTCATGAATGGTTCGTCTTCGGCCGGATGATAATCTTCGGGAAGAAATACTTCCTGTTTCATAGTTGTCCCCTTCAACTCGGCTGGCGGTGTCCATGTGATACGTCCAGCGTACCATATCCCGCGGCCCCCTGCCGCAGCGTATATTTCAGCGGTGCTTGAATGTCACTACACAATGCGGCACCCCTCGGGCTAAATGACAGTTAACGTGGGTTTGCACAAAGGAAAGCGGGATGAAGTTCACAGGCACGAAAAACTATGTGGCCACCGATGATTTGACGATTGCGGTGAACGCCGCCGTGACGCTGGAGCGCCCTTTGCTAGTCAAAGGAGAGCCCGGAACCGGCAAAACCGAGCTGGCCAAACAGGTCGCGCAGTCGCTGGGTCTGCGGATGATCGAATGGAACATCAAATCCACCACACGGGCGCAACAAGGCCTTTATGAATACGATGCCGTCTCGCGTCTACGCGACAGCCAACTGGGTGAAGAACGCGTGCATGACGTCGCCAATTACATCCGCAAAGGCAAGCTGTGGGAGGCGTTCGAGGCCGGTGAGAAAGTTGTTCTGCTGATCGACGAGATCGACAAAGCGGACATCGAATTCCCCAATGACCTGCTGCAAGAACTTGATAAGATGGAGTTTTTCGTCTACGAAACAGGCGACACGATCAAGGCGATACAACGCCCGGTTGTCATTATTACTTCCAATAATGAAAAAGAGTTGCCCGACGCCTTCCTCCGCCGCTGCTTTTTCCACTACATCCGCTTTCCCGACATGGACACGATGCGTAAAATCGTCGAGGTCCACCACCCCGGCATCAAAGAAGCTATACTGACCACAGCGCTCACGCAGTTCTTTGATGTGCGCGAGCAGGCCGGCCTGAAAAAGAAGCCTTCGACCTCCGAAGTGCTCGACTGGCTCAAGCTGCTGTTGGCAGAGGATATGAGCGCCGAAGACCTGAAGGGCGACGGCAAGTCCGCCCTGCCCAAGCTGCATGGTGCACTGTTAAAAAATGAGCAGGACGTGCATCTTTTTGAGCGGTTGGCCTTCATGGCGCGCCGCGACCGCTAAGACGTCTAGTGTCGAGGCGGGACCAAGACCGCCAAATCACCCCATCTACGCTACGCCGCACGCGCGCCGCGCAGATGGCCCTGAGGCGCACCCGCAGGGCCGCTTGTGCAAAACCATAACCAAAATGTTAATGGCCTCTATTTTGCCCTAATTGCTCCCTATCAAGGTCGGGTTGCGGGACGATAGAGCCATCAGGATTAGAAAAGTGACCTCTGACATGACCACGCCCGCACAGATCACCATTCGACCGCTGCGCCATGAAGATCGGGCGCGCTGGGACGTGCTGTGGACCGCCTATTTGGCGTTTTATGAAACGTCACGGCCCGAGGCGCATTTCGATCTGCAATTTAGCCGCCTATTGGGGGATGACCCACGTGATTTCAACGGCTTGGTGGCCGAAGTTGAGGGAGGTGTCATCGGTCTTGTCCACTATGTGCACCACCGCCACGGCTGGATGGCGGAGGATACGACCTATCTTCAGGATCTCTACGTAGACCCCGCTGTTCGTGGCACAGGTGCCGGGCGCGCCTTGATCGAGGCGGTCTATGCGGCCGCCGATGCTGCCGGCGCGCCGAGCGTCTATTGGTTAACGCAGGATTTCAACACCACGGCCCGCCAGCTTTATGACCGCGTGGGCGTGCAGACGCCCTTCATCAAATACACGCGACAGAGCCGCTGATGCGGCAGTTTTGGCCGCTCTTGCTGCTGGTGCTGTCCGCCTGCGCTCCCGGTGCTGTGCGGGACACGCCTACCGCGCAAAGCGCGCCCAATGCCGTCAGCCGCGCAGCGTTTGAGGCCTCTGACCTGCCAGCGATGAAAACCTTTGGCCCGCCCCGCCCCAAAGCACCGCAGGTCGCCAACAACGACATCGCCCTCGATTTTATCCAACTGGCGTTTCAACTGGAATCGGGGCGCGAACTGCCGGTGTTCACCCGTTTTGAGGGGCAAATCTCAGTCCGCCTCACCGGCGCGCCCACAGCATCCATGCAGCGCGATCTAAGCCAGCTCATCGCGCGTTTGCGCCGCGAAGCCGGCATCGACATTATCCAAACTGCGGCCTCAAACGCCAATATCACCATAGAGGCCGTGAGCCGCGCCGAGATCCGCCGTGCCCTGCCCTCCGCCGCCTGCTTCGTGGTGCCCAACATCACCCGCATTTCGCAATACCGGCGCGCCAAACGCGCCAGCCGCACGAATTGGACCACCCTGCGCCAGCGCGAAACTTTGGCGATTTTCCTGCCCAATGATTCCAGCCCCCAAGAGGCCCGCGATTGCCTTCACGAGGAATTGGCACAGGCCATTGGCCCGCTCAACGACCTCTACCGGCTGTCTGATTCTGTGTTTAACGACGACAATGTGCATACGGTGCTGACAGGCTTTGACATGCTGATACTGCGCGCCTTTTATGCACCGGAGCTGCGCTCGGGCATGACACGCGGCCAAGTCAGCGCGCGGTTGCCGGGGATCCTTGCGCGGATCAATCCAACGGGCGAAGGCCGCCGCGCCACCTTTGCAACCCGCACCCCGGGCGCGTGGAGTGCCGCAATCCAGACAGCCCTTGGCCCCACCGCGACGCCGAACCAGCGGCGCAAAGCGGCCAACCGCGCGCTGCAAATCGCCACGGCCATGGGCTGGCGCGATCATCGGCGGGCCTTTGCGCATTACTCCCAAGGCCGCTTGCTGATGGCCAGCGATCCTGCGCGCGCGGCACAGCAGTTTCAGCGCGCAGATCATTATTATGCACAAGCGCCCGGCACCGGGTTGCACCGCGCTTATGTCGCAAGCCAGTTGGCCGCTTTCGCCATCACAGAAGGCCGGGGCGCAGACGCGCTGGCGCGCGTGACCCCGCACCTCGCCCTTGCGGAGCGACACGAGAACGCCGCCCTTTTGGCCACGCTTTTGTTGCTGAAGGCCGAAGCGCTCGATTTGCTGGGGCGCCCCAATGAGGCACGTACCGTTAGACTGGACAGTTTGGGGTGGGCGCGGTACGGATTTGGCCCAGATTGGGCGGTACGGGCCAAGCTGCGCGAGATTGCGGCGCTGAACCCCGTACACGGCTGATCGCCCCCGGATGCGGCGATGTTTAGGCCGCGTTCAGACACTGAATGCAGGGACATTTATGATCGTACTTATCGCCGCCGTCATCGGAGCCCTCTGGGGCGCGCGCACCGCCCAAAAACGCGGTGGAAACCGTTTGGATATCCTGCAATACGCCGCAGGCTTTGCCATCGCCTTTGCCCTCGTTGGGATGTTGTCATCGGTCATGTTGGACCGCTGGGTGATCTGATGCTGCTGCGCTTTTTCGACCATTTGCGTGGGGCGGGCCTGCCTGTCTCGATCCGCGAGTTCCTCGCGTTTCTGGAGGGGTTGAAAACTGGCATCGCCACTTACGATGTCGAGGCGTTCTATTACCTTGCGCGCGTGTCGATGGTCAAAGACGAGCGCAACATCGACAAGTTTGACCGCGCCTTTGCCGCAGCCTTTGAAGGGCTGGAGGAGATCAGCATTGACCAGGTCTTGCAGGCCGTTGACGTGCCGCAGGACTGGTTGGAAAAGCTCGCCGAAAAGCACCTAACGGAAGAAGAAAAGGCCGAGATTGAAGCCTTGGGCGGTTTTGACAAGCTGATGGAGACGCTGAAAAAGCGGCTTGAGGAGCAGAAAAAGCGCCACCAAGGCGGCTCAAAATGGGTGGGCACGGCCGGCACGTCGCCTTTTGGCGCGTATGGCTATAATCCCGAAGGTGTGCGCATCGGCCAAGACGGCTCGCGCCACCAGCGCGCGGTCAAGGTCTGGGACAAACGCGAATTTCGCAACCTCGACGACAGCATCGAATTGGGCACCCGCAACATCAAGGTGGCGCTCAAGCGCTTGCGCCGCTGGGCGCGAGACGGCGCGGCAGAGGAGCTGGACCTAGGCGGTACTATCCGCGCCACGGCCGAGCACGGCTATCTCGACGTCAAAACCCGCCCCGAACGGCGCAATGCGGTCAAAGTACTGCTGTTTCTGGACGTGGGCGGATCGATGGACCCCCATGTCAAAGTGGTCGAAGAGCTATTTTCCGCGGCGAAGTCGGAATTCAAGCACATGGAGCACTTCTATTTCCACAACTGCCTCTATGAAGGTGTGTGGCGCGACAACCGGCGGCGCTGGAATGACCAGACCCCCACGCATGAGATTTTGCGTACCTACGGGCCTGATTACAAATGTATTTTCGTAGGTGACGCGTCGATGTCACCCTATGAGATTGCCTATCCTGGCGGGGCCAATGAGCATTGGAACCCGGAGGCAGGTCAGGTCTGGCTCGAGCGGGCGCGCGATCAATGGGCGAGCCACCTTTGGATCAATCCGATTGCGGAAAAATATTGGTCCTACACCCATTCTATCCAGATGATCCAAGAGATTTTCGGCAAAGATGCAATGGTGCCCATGACCCTTGAGGGGCTGTCGCGCGGGATGAAGGCCCTCACCCGCTAGGGGCACTCAAAAGAGGCTAAGCCGGGCACGTTGCGAATAAGTATCGGCCGGGTTGCCGCCCGCAAACCATCCGTCTGCGCGCAGTGGCATCTGCGGCGCGCCGAAGGACAGCACATCCGTGGTGGCCCTGCTTGCAAGGATGTGGGGCGACACTGCCGGAACGCTGCATGCGCCCAGCAATGTGACCAGCGCCAATGCGCAGATCGGTTTAGTGGTCATGTCGATGCCTCGTGCCAAATGCGCATGTTCCCTGCGCTGTGGCGAGTATGGCACAGAATTAAGGCAAAATTTCGGCATCGTGGTCGCCGTACGGACCTCAAATATTTATATTTTATTACAGCCTCTTAAAGGCCACTCTAAATATAAAATGGATCATCGAACCTCAAAATAGCCTGATTTCCGCCCGTGCCGATAGCGCATTGCCCTCAAGGTTTGCGACGCGGTTGCGATGCCACGCCAGCCCGCTTTGCCCCGCAGCTTCGGCCTGGTTAAGGTTGGCACTCACCGCCTCAGCTTCTTGCGCGGTACGTGTCAATCGCTGCGCTAAATCACTGCGGTAGGCGGCCACGGCCGCGCGGCGGTGCGCGTAGGCTTCGGTTGGCACTTCACCAAGATCGCGCGCGGCTTCCAACGCGGCGAGTTCTGCGTCTTGCGCCGCCAAAACCGCGCTCAAGCGTGCCTGTACATGGCCCAGCTGCGTATCGCTGCGGCGCAGGGCTTTGACCATCTCTGTCGCCGATATGGGCTCAAATTTGGTTGCGACCGCCTGTTCCCCTGCTGCGCGCCCTGCCAGCGCACCAATCGCTGCGCCTTTGGCAGCGCCCGTGAAGCAATTCTGCGCGCCTTGCGGCGCAAGCATGGCCGTCCCACAGCCCGCCAACGCGCCAAGGCCCAAGCCCCGTCCTGTGGACACTGTAACCATCTTTTGGGTGACCGCGATCAAAGCCTCTGATTGCGCCGCCAACTCATCCTCGCGTTGTGGCAGATCCGCAAGGCTGAGCATGGCAACCTCGGACTGCCCCGCCACGGAGGCGGCCGGCAAATACGCAGGCCCCACCGAAAGCGACGCGCACCCTGCAAGAGCAGAAAACACGGCGCAGAGCACGGGCCAATTCGATCGGGTCATGAAAGCTCACTCATTTCAGCGCCATTCTGGCGGTCCGGCCCACGATAAAGGGCAAATATGACCAAATAGGGGCGCGCTAAGGGTGTCGTTGCATCACGCAAGTCTTCAATTCGACGCCAAAACGCCACGCACACTGCATTCAACAGGACTTGCCCGCCGCCCATCAAGGCCCCATATCTTGGCTATGTTCAAGTTTGCCCCCATCCTGCTGGCCCTCATCTATGGCTATGCCATGTACCGTTTTTCGGCGTGGAAGCTGCGCGGCGAGTTGGATGCAAAGTCCACCGAACTGGTCGACCCGATGCTCAAGACGCTGACGGACCAGATGGCAGTCGTCCTCGATCTGGACCGCATTCGCGTCCACATTTATGAGATTGAGCCGATTAACGGTCTTGCCGCTCCTGATGGGCGCATTTTCATCACCCGCGGATTTTACAACAAATTCCGCCAAGGCGCTGTGAGTGCGGATGAAATGGCCTCTGTGATTGCGCATGAGTTGGGGCATGTGGCCTTGGGGCATTCGCGCAGGCGGATGATTGATTTTTCCGGCCAAAATGCGCTGCGCACTGCGCTTGCGATGGTGATCGGGCGGTTTGTGCCCGGTGTGGGGCCGTGGATTGCGGGCTTTTTGACGAACCTGTTGGCGGCCAAGCTGTCTCGCAAAGATGAATATGAGGCCGACGCCTATGCCGCAGCCCTTCTGACCAAGGCGGGTATTGGGGTGGCCCCGCAGATTTCGCTTTTTCAGAAGCTGGATGCGCTGACAAAGTCCTCGGGCGGCGCGGCCCCGGCTTGGCTCATGAGCCACCCGAAATCTGAGCAACGCATTGCAGCACTAGAAAAGCTTGACGCGGAATGGCGCAGCTAGGCGCGCGGGGCGACATCGGCGAGCATTTTGCCAAGTCGCGGCAAGCGCGCCTTTTTCATCAGCGCGCGCATCGACCAATCCTGACCTGACAGACGCCGCGCTGTGGCCAACACATCCGCCGCCACATCGGCGCAGAGGTCCGGCTGCGCGGCACAAAGCTGGATCAAATAGCCGTCCGGATCTACGCGCGACAGACCTTCTTCGGCTAAAATCCCGCGCGGGAAATCCTTTGCGTTCAGCGTCATGATTGCATCGCTGTGCCCTTCGACGGCGGCGGCAAGAACATGAATGTCATTGGCATCCGGCAACCAAAACCGTACAAGCTTTTCAGGTGGGACTTGGACGCAGGCTTGGGGCCATCCGGCGGTCAAAACCGCAATCTCGCTTTGCGCCTGTGCCGCCCCCTCGGGCCCAAGGCGACCCGCCGCATGGGCCCATTCATCCAGCAAACGCTGCGACCACTGCGGCTCAAACGCGCCAGCGGCCGCCACCCCCATGACCATCTCACGCATCACGGTAGGATAAAGCACACAAGCGTCGATCATGATCCGCATGGTCTGGCCCCTACAGTCGGAAAAACAACGCCTTGAGATAGCCGCTTTCGGCAAGGCTCGGCAACAGCGGATGATCCGGCCCGGCAAAGCCTGTGTGAATAAGCGCCGCGTGGCGCCCCGCACGCCCGATGCCGCGCACACTGGCAGCGCGGAAATGCGTTAAATCCGCCGCGTGAGAGCAGGAGCAAAGCACCAAGATCCCGCCCGGAGCCACAAGTGACGCCGAAAGCCGCGCGATACGCTCATAGGCGCGCAGGCCCGCCTCCAATGCCCCCTTGGCCGGTGCAAATGCGGGTGGATCACAGATCACCACATCATAGGCTTCGCCCGCCTCACCCAGTTGGGTCAGCGTGTCAAAAGCGTCGCCCTGCTGGGTGGTAAATTTCGCGGCCACGCCCATCGCCTCGGCGCCCTCTGTGGCCAAGGCCAGCGCAGGCGCAGAGCCATCTACGGCCCGAACCTCACGTGCGCCACCGGCCAGAGCGGCAAGGCCAAAACCACCCACATGGCTGAAGACATCGAGGACGCGGGCGCCGTTGGACAGGCGCTTGGTGAAGGCATGGTTGGGCCGCTGGTCATAGAAAAGACCAGTTTTCTGCCCGCCCGTGAGGTCCGCCATATAGGTCGCACCGTTCATCTGCACGGGCACCGGCTGTGCAGGGGCCTCCCCGCGGATCACGGCGTTTTCGGCATCAAGCCCTTCGAGGGTACGTGTCCGCCCGCTCGCGTTTTTCAGCACGTTAGCACAGCCTGTCACCGCTACAATCGCATCGGCCAGCGTGTCGATCATCACATCCGCCCAGGCCGCATTCGGCTGGATCACACAGGTATCGCCGAACCGGTCCACCACAACGCCCGGCAGGCCATCGGCCTCGGCGTGGATCAGGCGGTAGAAAGGCGCGTCAAACATCTTGTCGCGCAGGCCCAAAGCACGCCTCACATGCGCTGTGATCCACGCAGCGTCAATCACCGCTTCGGGGTCCGGGTCCATCATGCGCCCAATGATCTTGGAGGCGGGATTGACTGTCACCACACCCAAAGGCGCGCGGTTTTCGTCTTGCAACACGGCCATGCTGCCGGGCGCGATGGCACGGGTGCGGCGGTCGGTGACGACTTCGTTCGCATAGACCCAAGGAAAGCCGTGCCGGATGGCGCGGGCATTCGTTTTGGGGCGCATGCGAAGGATGGGATAGGCGGAGGGTTCTGAGGACGCTGTCATGCGCCCTCTTACCGTCAATGATCGCGCAATGGAAAGGTCAGATTTTGCTCACCGCCTGAAGAAGGCCCCGCTTGCGGTTTTCAGCGCCCGCGGGCCGCATCAGCTCTTGGTGAATGACATCGGCCAAATGCTTTGTGATGCGCACCTTTTGCGTCTCGCCGCGTGCCTCTGCATCGATGGCCTGCTGTCCGCCAAAGCCCGGCAGGTCCGCCTTTATCCGGCGCGTGGGCACCAGCGTCGCCCCAGTGGCCGCGTCCGTCAGGGTCAACTCAAAAGTAATCGAATGCACGCCCCCTGTGGTATAGCGCGCCTTTTCGGTCAGCGCGTGAAAGCGCAGAACGCGAACCTCCAAATCGACCGCCTGCCCGCCGTTGAGCGGGGCCACGCCGCGCGCCAGTGCCCTATCAAAAAGGGCTTTGACCTGCGCGTAACGATCGCCCACGGGATCGCCGCGCCAGACGATGTCCGCACCGGGGTAATAGCGGTTTGCCTCTGACACACGCAGGCTCTGAGGTACCTGCACTCGGATTTCGTTGATCCGGATCAGGTCGGCATAGGGTGCGCGCGGGGCGACATCCTGTGCGGCGGGCGCGCCCAGCGGGGCGGGCTGAAACGGCGCGTTGCGTGTCGCGGTGTCCGTGGTGGCGCAGGCAGAGACCATCAGGCCCAAGCCGAGTGCGGCAATTGTTTTTACGACTGTCATATCCCTCATCACTTTCTGCGGCGCACCGCGGTGGTTTGAGGGCTGTGATGCCGCCGAATTACGGCGCGATTACGACCTGTTAAGTATGATTTTGCGATGATCGAAGGGCACAATTATGCCCGGCGGTGCGATCATCTTTGCTTTCTCACTTGGGTTTTGAGCCTTGTGAGAAAGCCGAGTATTTCGGCCAGGTGCCATCACGCGCGCGGCCGACTACGCCAGCCACCACGGCGCTTTGGCGCTTGCATCCCGGCAAGGCCCTCTTGGATCACCTCTGTCATGGGATGCGTACTGTGGACGCTGCCGTATTGTTCCAGCAGGGCTTGCATCGCCAGCTTGGTATCCGCCTCCAGCGTCATGCTCAGCGCCCAATCCAAAAAGATCGTACGACATTCGGATTTGGTGATCCCCTCAATGCGGTAGGCCTCAAAGATCAGCCCCTTGGGATCATTGTGATCACCTTTTTTCATGCCGCCCTGCCCTTCTTGTTGACCGCTTAGGTCTTTTTTGTGCCGCGCGTGGCGCACGCTTGGCTTATTCTTTCGCACCTGCTTCCGCAGGGGGTGCCACCGCGTCAATAACAGCCGCTGCCTGTGCCGCAACGCGGTCCAATGTCTTGCGCAGCGTTTCAACGTCCGGCTGCCCCAGCGTGCGCAGAATGAATTCCGTCCCGCTCTGGCCTATGGCACTTGGATCAATTGCATCCCCCGTCAACAGGCGCCCTGCCGATTGTAGATCGAACCAAAGCGCATAGGCCGCCTGTAAATCTGCGGCTTGAGCGGCGCCCCACAGCCCAGCCGCGACACCAGCCTGCAAGGCGGCGGCAGTATCAGTGCCCGGTTGGCGCGCGGCAAGCGCCGCAACTTGGGCGACCAGCTCAATGTCCTGCAAACGGCCCGGCCCCACTTTAGGCGCCCAGATGTTGTCCACCTGCCGCGATGCGGCGATCCGGGCGCGTATGGCGGCCAGCTCTGCGCGCATTTTGGGCACATCACGCGGCGTGGCCACAAGGTCAGCGATAAAGCCTGTGATGTCTGCGGCCACATCAGGCGCCCCGGCCACGACCCGCGCCCGTGTCAGCGCCATATGCTCCCACGTCCAGGCCTCTTGGGTCTGATAGGCCTGAAAACTGGCCCAGCTGGTTGCCACAGGTCCTTGATTGCCGGAGGGGCGCAGACGCATGTCCACCTCATACAGACGCCCCTGCGCGGTGTTCGCCGTCAGTGCCGTTATTAATGCCTGCGTGAGCCGCGCATAATAGGTGCGCGTTGGCAGCGATTTTGGCCCGTCCGAGGCCTCCACCCCGCCCGCGTCATAGACCACGATCAGATCCAGATCAGAGGCCGCTGTGAGCTGCCCCGCCCCGAGCGAGCCCATCCCCACAACGCAAGCCCCGCGCCCCGGTGCCGGGCCAAAGCGGCGGGCGAATTCCTGCTGCACCGTCGGCCACAGGGCCGCAACGCAGACCCGCGCAAGGCGGGCATAGTGGCGGCTGGCCTCTTGCGGGGTCGCCACACCGCGCAACAGGTGCACGCCGATGCGAAAGTGCCATTCCTTCGCCCAGCGGCGGGCAATATCCAGTTGGCTTTCGTAGTCTGCCTCCGCCTCAAGCGCCTGTACCAGTTCTGCTTGCCACGCGGCCTCGTCCGGCCACGGGCCGAAGAATGCGCCGCCAATGACCGCATCGAACACGCCAGCATTGCGCGATAAATGCAGCGCGAGCACAGGTGAGGTGCCCACGATGTCGAGCAACAGGTCAATCAGCTGCGGGTTAGCCTCAAAGAGCGAGAACAGCTGCACCCCTGCGGGCAAGCCGGCAAGAAACCCGTCAAGGGCGCGCAGCGCCTCTTCGGGGCGGGCGGTGCGCGCCAAACCTTCGAGGAACACGGGGCGGATGCGGGCAAAAACCTCGGCCGCCCGCGCACTGCGCAGCGCCGGATATGTCGCCCATCGATCGGTGAGTGACAGATCAATGTGTGGCCGTACCGCCGGAATAGAGGGGGCGCGCGGGGCGAAAAAGCCTTCGGTATCGTGGTGCACCTCCTCAAGCCTGCGGCTCAGATCCGCCATGAGGTCCGGCACGTCCATATCCATGAGGGCCGCCAGCCGGGCAAAGCCCTCAGGCGATTGCGGCAATTGGTGGGTTTGCGCGTCGCGCATCATCTGGACGCGGTGTTCCACCAGCCGGTGCGCGGCATAGTGATCGGACAGGCGCGCAGCAACCTCGGCAGGTACCCAGCCCTTTTCGGCCAGCACCGACAGCCCCTCTACCGTGCCGCGCACCTGCAAATCCGGATCGCGTCCGCCTGCGATTAACTGTCGGGTCTGGGTGAAGAACTCGATCTCGCGGATGCCGCCGCGGCCCAGCTTCATGTCATGTCCGGGCAAGGTGATCGCACCGCCTGTGCCTTTATGCTCGCGGATGGCGAGGCGCATGTCGTGGGCATCTTGGATCGCTGCAAAATCGAGATGCCGGCGCCAGACAAAGGGGCGCAGCATGTGCAAAAAGCGCGTCCCAGCCTCAACGTCGCCCGCACAGGCGCGCGCTTTGATAAAGGCCGCCCGCTCCCACGTACGCCCGACGCTTTCGTAATAGCGCTCCGCCGCCTCCATCGACAGCACCACGGGCGTGACCGAGGGGTCGGGACGCAAACGCAGGTCAGTGCGGAACACATAGCCATCGGCAGTGATATCGCTCAGCGTGGCGCACATCTGGCGGGTGGCGCGCACGAAGGCCATGCGGGCATCGTGATAATCCGCACTGTCAAATCGGGTCTCATCAAAGAGGCAAATCAGATCAACGTCCGAGGAATAATTCAGCTCGCCCGCGCCCATCTTGCCCATCGCCAGCACGGTCATCCCGGCGCGGTCCCAAGGGTCCTGCGGCCCCATCCCCGGCAGTTTGCCGCGGCGCAGCTGCGCGTTCACAGCGGCCCCCAAAGCTGCGTGACACGCCGCATCCGCCAGCCGGGTTAGGGCTCCGGTGACTTGACCCAGATCCCACTGCCCGCCCAGATCACAGAGCGCCGCCAAGAGGGCAATCCGCCGCTTTGCGCGGCGCAAATCGGAAGCGACGGTTTGATCCGACCCCGCTGCAACGGCGGCCAAGACGGCCTCAACCGCGGCCTTCGGATCGGCGCAGGCCTCGGGCAACCAATTTGCCTCTTTCTCGATCAGACCTGCAAGATAGGGGCTGCATGCGCCGGTGTTGGCGATCAACTCTTTCTGCGCGGACGCAAGGTCAGGCACATAGGCGTGCAAAGCCTTGGCCCGGTCCGGATCAAAGGCACGCGGGACGCGGCGCGGGGTCAGGGGGGCATCAGCAGAGGCGTGGGTCATCAGATCAGATTGCCTTGCCCGCGCCGGAAATCAAGGGCACATCGTACACGGGCGACATGAGCGAGTGCGCGCGGATGGCGCCATAGCCGCGCCCTAAAAGGCCCGCATGGAAGCCGCCTGCCCTGCGCAAATTCTTGCAGATCAGGCAAGCAACGCCCCGTCTAAGCTGTAATCGTTAAAATCAGGCAAGATCGACACCTTGTCTCAGCGCGCGGTATTGTTAGTATTAAACGTGCAATTCAGGGTCGATTATGCGCCACTCACTGCCTCTTGCTCCGCAGTTCTATGTCACTGCGCCCCAGCCTTGCCCCTATCTGGAGGGCCGGATGGAGCGTAAGCTGTTCACCGCTTTGCAGGGCGAGAACGCGAGCAAGTTGAACGACAGCCTGTCCCATCAGGGGTTCCGGCGCTCGCAAAATGTGCTCTACCGGCCGTCCTGCGCGGAATGCTCGGCCTGCCTGTCCGCGCGCATCGATGTGTCGAAATTCACGCCCACCAAAAGCCAAAAGCGCATCCTAAGACGCAACCGTGATATCGCCCGCCGCGCCACTTCGCCTTGGGCCACCGAAGCGCAATACGACCTCTTTCGCCAATATTTGGATGCGCGCCACGCAGATGGCGGCATGGCGGATATGGATGTCTTTGAATTTGCCGCCATGATCGAAGAGACACCAGTGCGCAGCCGCGTGGTGGAATATGCGCTCGACGATACGTTGACCGGCGTGTGCCTGACAGATGTTTTGGTCGACGGGCTAAGCATGGTCTATTCATTCTTTGACCCGGATCAGGCGCGCCGCTCGCTTGGCACCTATCTGATCCTCGATCACATCGAGATCGCGCGCGAAGCGAACCTGCCCTATGTCTATCTGGGCTATTGGGTGCCGGGCAGCCAAAAGATGGGCTATAAATCCAAGTTTTCAGGGCTTGAGGTTTATATGGGCGGCACGTGGACCAAAATCGAGAACCCCGAAGAGGTTGATCACGACACGCATCCTTTGGCCGCAGACCCGATTGCAGAGCAGGTTGCCAATATCACGCTGCCCGACGGCCGCCCGATTTCGCGCCACCGCTGAGGCGCGGCCTCCTCTGACAAAAGGCCTTTCGCGGCACCTCCACCTATTGCCACAAAAAAGGGCGCCCCACTGGGGACGCCCTTATACTTTCTACGGATCAGGCCGAAATCAGTTCGGGATCAGATCCGGCACGAAGGTCACGATCGACGGGAAGAACCACAACAACGCCAGCCCCGCGACCTGGATCAACACGAATGGAATGATCCCACGGTAGATGTGGCCCGTGGTCACCGAAGACGGCGCCACCCCGCGCAGATAGAACAGCGCAAAGCCAAAGGGCGGTGTCAGGAACGAGGTCTGCAAGTTCACCGCGATCATAATCGTCACCCATTTGGGATCGAACGACCCACCATAGATAACCGGCCCCACGATCGGGATCACGATGTAAATGATCTCGAGGAAGTCGAGCACAAAGCCCAGCACAAAGAGCACGACCATCACGATCAAGAAGACCGTAATCTCATTGTCAAAACTCTTGAGGAACTGCTGGATATAGTGTTCGCCGCCAAAGCTGATGACCACAAGGTTCAAGATCTGCGAGCCGATCAGGATGGTAAAGACCATCGAGGTGACCTTGGCCGTCTCGCGTACCACAGGTGTAAGAACCCCATTGGCATAGAGGATCCAACAGCTAAACAGCAGACCAAAAAGCGCATAGAGGTAGGCTGCATAGGCCACAAAGAAGGCGATCCAGCTTTGTACGCTTACGGTTTCGGTGTTAATGCGCAGATCAAAGTTCACGCCGACCAGGATGCAGACCACAATTGCCAGCGTGGACCAGATGATCACCTTGGGCGAGCGGTCCAAATCCGTCAGCTTGCGGTAGGCCGCCAGCATGATCGCACCACCCGCGCCCAAGGCCGCTGCGGGCGTGGGGTTGGTGATGCCACCTAGGATCGAACCCAGAACCGCAACAATCAAAACCAGCGGCGGGAAGACCACGCGGATCAGCTCATTCTTGGCACAGGCCACAACTCCGTGCTTGGCCCCATAGAGGATCAGCGCAAAGGGAATGGTCATCAGCGCCACATAGCCGCCAGGCGTTGTCGTCGGGAAGATCAGGAACAAATCCACGATCACCGCCAACACGACACCAATGCCCCCCACCAACAACGGTTGCGCATCTCGCGAAGGCGCCACACCGCGCGCCGTGGTCAGGATCACCGACAAGATGATCAACAAGATTGCTGTGCCAGTCCCGATGGGCGCAGCTGCCGCGACTTTGGCCGCCACAGCGTCGGCGTATTCTTCTTCGGTCAACCGCTCGGACTGTGTCACACCGCCTGAGGCGTCGATGGCCTCTTGCTGAGCAATCGCTGCGTCCCATTTGTCTTGCCCGTGCAGCTCAATCATGGAGGCTTTACACTCGTCCGACACATTCGTGCGCAGTGTGGCGCTTTCGCCGATGTCACTGAAGGCCGAGACCGTCATGTTTTGCGAGCCGACGAGGCCCACGTTGCCCAGCAGGATCGTACCAACGACGATCAATGTCGGTGCACCCAAGAACCATGTGAATGCTTCGGACCGTGTGATCGGCTCTTCGTTGGCCGCGCCCATCGCGACGGCCGGTGCCTTGTCGGGGTTCAAAAGCGCATAGCCGAAGGCATAAAGCGCATAGAGCAGTGCGAGCATGATGCCCGGCACCAAGGCTGCTTGGAACAAAGTACCCACAGACAGGACCGCAGGCTCACCCAAGTAGCTCAGCGCGTCGGTACACCCCTCTGCCTGCGCGCGGCGCTCTTGCGCGGCGGAATACAAATCCCCCGCGAGCGTGCCCAACAGGACGATCACGATGGAGGGCGGGATGATCTGGCCCAAGGTGCCAGAGGCCGCGATAACGCCCGTGGCGATCTCGGGCGAATAGTTGTTGCGCAACATGGTTGGCAGCGCCAACAGGCCCATCGTCACAACGGTCGCGCCCACAATCCCGGTGGAGGCCGCAAGAAACGCGCCCACAACCACAATCGACACAGCCAAACCGCCCGGCAGCGGCCCAAAGACCCGCGCCATGGTCGTCAGCAAATCATTCGCAATTTTGGAGCGTTCCAACGTGATGCCCATCAGAACGAACATCAAAACCGCCAGCAACGTCTCAATGGACTGACCGGCCAAGACGCGCTCGTTCATGCGGTTCACAATGAAAGACACGTTGCGGTCCAGCGCCACTTCCCAGCCTTTTGGGAACACTGGCTCGCCGATCCGCGGCAGCTCTGGGAAGCGGAAGGTACTGATACTGTCGGGTTTCACCCCGCTGTTGACCAGATCACGGTAAGCCGCGGAGGATTGGTCAATCGCTTGGTGGATCAACAGGCCCGCACTGTCGAGTGCTGCAATAATCCCGAAAGAGATAATGCCCGCCCCGCCGATGGCAAAGGCCACCGGAAAGCCCGACAAGATACCGCCGAACAGGCAGATAAACACGATGATGAGGCCAATTTCTACGCCATCAAGTCCGAACAACATGTCTGATTAACCCTTCGTCTGTGTCGTTTGGGGCCTCCGCAGAGCGCCCTGTGTCTGGCAGAGACGCACCATCAGTGCGTGCCCTCGTAGGCTTCTTCACCGGCGCCGAGGCTATCACGGTCGAGGTATTTGCCCGCGCTGTCCTCGCCTTCTTTCCACTCCAGATAAGAGCGGCAGAAGAAGGCAATCGCATGGATCAGCACCAGAGCGGTAAAGGCCACCAGCAAGATTTTGAACAAGAAATAGGCGGTAAAGCCATTGGGGCTCGGCCCGATGGTCTCAATGTTCCAGCGCATGGCGCGGGATTTGAGCAGCAGACGGTCCAGCGTGTCTGACGCTGACGGCTTTGGTACGATCAGATGACGCCAGAGGAAATACCAGCCATACATCCACGTGACGATCGCAGCCGGCACCATAAACAGAATGGAGCCCACCATATCAATCACCTTCTTGGTGCGGTGGCTGACGGCGCTATAGATCAAGTCCACCCGCACATGCCCGCCTTGCACGAAGGTATAGGTGACGCACAAACACACTACGAGTGCGTTATAGAGCTTCAGCTCTTCGGCGAACCAAGAGATGTCGAATTGCAGCGGGATACCGAACCCAAATGAGATATCGGGACGCGTAAAAATCCGCTGCATAAAGACGATGATGATCTGTTGCAGCACAATCAACAGGCCCGCCCATGCGGCCACGCGGCCAACAGTATTGGCAAAGCCCTCAAGGGTGCGCACGACACCCCAGAGAAAGCGGTTGTAAATCATGCCCGCCACGATGACCGACAGGGTGATGACGAGGAACGCGAAAAAGAATTCCTGCGAGCCACCGTAATACACAAAGCGCATCACCGCTTGCTTGTCGCTCCAATCCAACCAAAGCATCGGATGGGTGACCGCATAGCCGATGTTGTAAAAGGCCATGAGCATTTCTTGCAAAACCCAGACGATGCCCGCGCCAAAGGCGCTCATCGCCTCACCGAATGTGATGGCTTCGTTTTCCATGAATTATCCCCCCGAACAGTGCCATGACGATGCATGGTCCTGAAGTGATCCCGGTCATTTGATAGGTCTAGATGTCTTTGCGCACCGCGTGGACCCCTTTTGGCGCCCTGTTCGTCGCAATGGAATTCTAGCGATGGAAAAGGCCCCGCATGGGGCGGGGCCTTTCCAATTCTTGTGGCGGGTGGCTTATTGGCCGCCCAGCACGCGGATCCGCTGTGCGACGTAGTAGCCGTCGGACTTGTTGATCCAGCTGGAGGAAGACGCCAGGCTCTCTTCAAACGAAGCACGGATCTTGGCGAAGAGTTCGTCGCCCATGTTCTCGTCCATGACCTCTGCGGAGGCGCGGCCGAAGGCATCCCACACATCGTCAGAGAATTGCAGCGTCTTGACGCCCTGTGCCTGCAAACGCGCCAAAGCGGCACCGTTGTTGGCCAGTGTTTCTGCCAACTGCACGTGCGTTGTGGCGCGCGATGCACCCAACAGGATTTGCTGGTGCTGCTCGCTCAGGTCGTTCCACACGTCAAGGTTGACGGAGGAGGACAGCGCGGAACCTGGCTCGTGGAAGCCGGCGGTGTAGTAGACTTTTGCAACTTCTTGGAAGCCCGCGCGTTCGTCGGCCATTGGGCCAACCCACTCGAGGCCGTCCAGCGCGCCCGAGGACAGCGCTTGGTACAATTCGCCACCTGGGATGTTCTGAACCGAGGCGCCCAATTTGCCGAGCACTTTACCGCCCAAACCCGGCATCCGGAACTTCAGACCATTGAAGTCGTCTGCTGAGTTGATTTCGTTACGGAACCAACCACCGGACTGCGAACCGGAGTTACCAGCGATCAGACCTTTGAGGTTGAAGATCTGGCCCAGCTCGTCGTGCAGCTCTTGGCCGCCGCCGTGCTCGTACCAGTTGGTCACTTCTTGGGCTGTACCGCCGAAGGGTACGGCCGTGAAATAGGCGTAACCTGGGTGCTGACCAATGAAGTAGTAGTCCGCGGAGTGGTACATGTCGGCTTGGCCCGAAGACACAGCGTCGAACACTTCGAGCGCGCCAACCAGCTCGCCTGGAGCCTTCTTTTCGATGGTCAATTGGCCGTCGGACATCGCCGCGACGTATTTTTCCAAGTACGATGCAGCGTCATCCAGAACGGCGAAACCACGGGGCCACGATGTGACCATTGTCAATGTGCGCTTGCCTTGGGCATAGGCCGGGGCTGCCAGAGTGCTGGCTGCTGCTGCCGTGCCGCCAAGTGCGGATGTTTTTAGGAATGAACGACGGTCCATTGTTACTCCTCCCAGAATGAATAGGCCGTACCGCACAACTGCGGCCGGATCGATACGAGTGGAGGGACATTATCAATCCGTCACGGAATGAAAATACCTAGAACTGCGTAGAGCCCGCAATTTTACGGCCGTACCGGGCGTATTGGGGCTGCATTCCCAACCCCGCGCGGGCCTGCACCTCTTGAAGAGACCGTCAAATAAATGGGCTGAAATAAAAAGCGGCCCAAGATGGCACCGCCCTGCCCACACCCTTCTCCTGCCCTGCCCCCTATATGCGTCCCAACATGGGCATGATGATGGGGTCTATGATTCGCTCGCAAAGGCGCATAGAGAGCGGTGCCATGTCCGCTCGCCTCCTCCCTTCCCTCAGTTATGCGCAAAAGCTAGCGCTGGTGGCCTCTGTGCCGCTGATCTTAGCGGTAGCGGCCATTGCCACGCTGGTTACGGTGCAGTCGCGCACGCTTGCCACGCGTGAAATCCGCGCGCTGGAAGTGCAGTTGATCGAGGCGAAAAAGGCCGAGCTGCGCAATTATGTGACCCAAGCGCGCAACGGGTTCTATTTCGTCTATGGCAGCGCGGCCCCCGATGATGAGCCGGCCAAAGAACAGGTGAAGCAAATCCTATCCGCGATGATTTATGGGCGCGAAGGCTTTTTCTTTGTCTATGACTATGACGGCACCAATCTGGTCAGCCCCCGCCAGACTGCCCGCATCGGGCGCAACTGGATGGAGGAAACTGACAGCAACGGCACGCCTGTTGTGGCCGAGCTGATCCAGATCGCGCGGCAAGGCGATGGCTATCTGACACATCTTTGGCCCAAACCCTCCGACGGGACAGAGGCGCAGATGATTACCTATGTCACCTCTTTTCCATCATGGCGGTGGGCCGTTGGGACGGGGGTGTTCATCGACGATGTCCTTTCCACAGTCGCCAGCGCCCGTGCGGACGTCGAGCGCCGGGTGCAGCGCACCTTTGTCTATATTATGGCAATTACTCTGGCGGCGCTTTTGTTGGTCTTTGGCTCCGGCATGGTGATCAACTTTCGCGAGCGCCGCCTTGCGGATGCCAAGCTGAAACGCCTCACGCAGCGGGTCTTTGACGCGCAGGAAGAGGAACGCGGACGCGTGGCGCGCGAGCTGCACGACAGCATTAGCCAGATCTTGGTTGGCGTACGCTTTGCCCTCGACAGTGCGCGGCGCAGGCTCGCTTCTGGCAAAATGGCGGCCGCTGAGGCAAGCCTCGATCAAGGTACCGAAAACCTCGCCACTGCCATTTCCGAGGTGCGCCGGATCAGCCGGGACTTGCGTCCCGCCGTACTCGATGATCTGGGGCTTGGCCCCGCGATCAAGGCGCTCACGGATGAGTTTACCAAGCGCACCGGGGTCGAGATCGAATTTTCCACCGTGGTCTTTCGCAACCGCCTCGATCCGGAGGCCAAGATTGCGCTCTACCGGATCGCGCAGGAAGCGTTGACCAATATTGAGCGGCACGCCGATGCCACACATGTCAGCGTTGATCTGCGCGGACACCGCCGTGGGGCCACCCTGCGGGTTGTGGACAATGGCCGCGGCATTACCGGCAACACCGGTCCGCAAATGCCGGGCCTCGGCCTGCGCAACATGCAAGAACGGGTGGAGCAGCTGGACGGCACGCTGCGCATCTATGACAACGCCCGCTCGGGCTGTGTGATTGAGGCCACTGTGCCGCTGGCGCATTTGCTGGCGCCCAACGCCGAAACCCAAGCCGCCGCCCCCTCTTCTCTTCCAGAGCACGAAAGCCCTACATGACGATTGACCATCTGACCGCGACGCCGCACGAAACGCAGGCCACAGACGCCCTCCCGCATGACGCCCCCACAAAGCCTGTGCGCGTGTTGATCGTGGACGATCACCCCATGGTGGCCCAAGGCATCCAATCCATTCTCGAGGACTACGAAGATCTGGATGTGATCGGCGCGCTCAGCAATGGGCGCGAGGTGATCGATCAGCTGGATGATCTGCGCCCGGACGTTATTCTGATGGACCTCAACATGCCGCAGATGGGCGGGCTGACGACCACGGAACAGGTGCTCGAAAAACGCCCCGACACCGCGATCCTTGTGCTGTCTATGCACGATGGTCCAGAATATATCGCCTCGGCGCTCGATCACGGGGCGATGGGCTATGTCCTGAAGGATGTGCCAACGGGCGAGATTAAGGACGCCATCGACACGGTTATGGCCGGCGGGCGGTATCTGTGCACCGGCGCTGCCGGCTCCATCGCGCCGAAACCCGGCGACGCTCGGTCCGCCCTGACAGGGCGCGAACAAACGATCCTGCTGGAACTGGCGCAAGGCCACTCCAACAAGGAAGTCGCGCAAAGCTTGGACATCTCGGTGCGCACGGTGGAGACGCACCGCAAGAACATCAAACGCAAGCTGGGCATTTCATCGACCGCAGGCCTGACCCGCTATGCGATGGAACACGGCGTGCTGCAAGGCACCGGGCGGGCACTTTAACCCCTGCACACAGTGCCAATGGGGCCAAGACACGCCCCAAACGCATCCACCACGGCCCAAAACCCGCAGCCGGCGCAAATTTGGCTGGAATTTTTTGCGGTTGTGTCGCCAAATCATCGTTCGGCGAAATAAAAATACAAAAAAATTGCACCTCAGGACATAATTCGCACCTCTTTGGCGGTTGACGCCCCCTTTCCCCCCTCATAATGTCGCGCCACATAGTAGAGGAGCAGGACCTTTGACCAGCAGCGTCGTACAGGTTGGACAAAAGCGCATGGACCGGTAACGGGAAACCACAATAGAACCCATGCGCCCCCGACAGACCGGGGGTTTTTTTTTGCCCAACACGTTGCCCAGTTTGCGACCGACGCAATTGCATCAGGACACCGCCCCAACCAGAGCCTTACGGAGCCAGACAATGACACGCCAAATGACCGGAGCGAAAATGATCGTTCAAGCCCTGATAGATCAGGGTGTCGACACCGTATTTGGATATCCCGGCGGCGCGGTCCTGCCGATCTATGACGAGGTGTTCCAGCAGAACTCGATCAAACACATCCTTGTGCGCCACGAGCAAGGCGCGGTTCATGCCGCCGAAGGCTATGCGCGCGCCACGGGCAAGCCGGGTGTGTGCCTTGTGACCTCTGGCCCCGGTGCAACGAATGCGGTCACCGGCCTGACCGATGCGCTGATGGACAGCATCCCGATCATCGTTTTGACGGGCCAGGTGCCAACCTTTATGATCGGGTCGGACGCTTTCCAAGAGGCTGACACCGTGGGCATCACCCGCCCCTGCACCAAGCACAATTGGCTGGTAAAAGAGACAGACAAGCTCGCGGGCGTCATCCACGAGGCCTTTCACGTGGCGACCTCGGGCCGTCCCGGCCCTGTGTTGATCGACATCCCGAAGGATGTTCAATTTGCCTCTGGCACCTATACGCCAGCCAAGCCGTCCACCTCGCGCTATCAACCGCAGGTCAAAGGCGATCTGGACGAGATCACAGAACTCGTCGCCGCGATCGAGACTGCCAAGCGCCCAATTTTTTACACCGGCGGCGGTGTCATCAACTCTGGCCCGGCGGCAAGCCAGCTTCTGCGCGAATTGGTGGAGGCCACAGGCTTTCCCATCACCTCGACCCTGATGGGACTGGGCAGCTATCCTGCCTCGGGCGACAAATGGCTGGGCATGTTGGGCATGCACGGCCTGTATGAAGCGAACATGGCGATGCACGGCTGTGATCTGATGATCAACATCGGTGCACGGTTTGATGACCGCATCACGGGCCGCTTGGACGCCTTTAGCCCCAAGTCGAAAAAGGTGCATATCGACATTGATCCGTCTTCGATCAACAAGGTGATCAAGGCCGACATCCCAATTGTGGGCGATGTGGCCCATGTCCTTGAGGACGTGCTGAAGATCTGGAAATCGCGCGGGCGCAAGACCAATGCCACCGGCGTGGCCGAATGGTGGCGTCAGATCGAGGGCTGGAAGACGGTTAACTGCCTGAATTACAAGCAAGAAGGCAAAACGATCAAACCACAATATGCGCTGGAACGCTTGCAAGCGCTGACGGCGAAACACGATCGCTATATTTGTACCGAAGTGGGCCAGCACCAGATGTGGGCTGCGCAATACCTGCACTTTGAGGATCCGAACCGTTGGATGACTTCGGGCGGTTTGGGCACGATGGGCTACGGCTTCCCGGCCTCCATCGGTGTGCAAATGGCGCACCCAGAGGCGCTGGTGATCAATGTGGCGGGCGAGGCCAGCTGGTTGATGAACATGCAAGAGCTGGGGACCGCGATGCAGTTCAACCTGCCGGTGAAACAGTTCATCCTGAACAACGAACGCCTCGGTATGGTCCGCCAGTGGCAAGAGCTGTTGCACGGCGAGCGCTATTCGCATTCGTGGTCCGAAAGCCTGCCAGATTTTGTGAAATTGGCCGAAGCTTTTGGCGCAAAGGGCATCCTGTGCGACGATCCCGATGATTTAGACGACGCCATCATGGAGATGATCAACCATGACGGGCCAGTCCTCTTTGATTGCCTCGTGGAAAAGCACGAAAACTGCTTCCCCATGATCCCATCGGGCAAAGCACACAATGAGATGTTGCTGGGCGAGGCCGACACGCAAGGTGTGATCGATGCCAAAGGCTCGGTGCTAGTATAACGCCGCCAACCCTCAATTTATCTATTGCGGGGCGCCGGAAACGCGCCCCACCGCCCCATAAGGACAGCATCATGTCAGCTTTGAAGATCAAAAAAGGCTCCACCAGCCATTCCGCCTATAACTTGCGGCCCAATTTCTCGGACGTGGAAGAGCGTCACACACTCGCCTGTTTGGTCGAAAACGAACCTGGTGTTTTGGCACGCGTCATCGGCCTTTTTTCGGGCCGCGGCTATAACATCGACAGCCTGACCGTGGCAGAGGTGGACCACGCCGGCCACATGAGCCGGATCACCATCGTCACTTCCGGCACCCCGCAGGTGATTGAACAAATCAAGGCGCAGCTGGGCCGCATCGTACCCGTACACGAGGTGCATGACCTCACGGTTGAAGGCCCCTGCGTAGAGCGCGAGTTGGCCATGTTCAAGGTCAGCGGCTCTGGCGAAAAGCGCGTCGAGGCGCTGCGTCTGGCCGATATTTTCCGCGCCAATGTGGTCGATAGCACGTTGGAAAGCTTTGTTTTTGAAATCACAGGCGCGCCGGACAAAATCGACGCTTTTGCGGATCTGATGCGGCCTTTGGGGCTTGTAGATGTGGCCCGCACTGGCGTGGCGGCCCTGTCGCGCGGCGACTGAACCAACTGAGCGGGTCGGCCTATTGGTCCAGTCGTTCGGCGATGGCCTTGCGCTAAAGCAGCGGCCTCTCAAGGCTTTGTATCAGCGTTGGCGCGAGATTTGGGCATCAGCCGGACGCGGTTCAACCGCTATCTGATTGGCGATCGCTCGCCGCGCCCTGACGCGGGCGGTAGCTAGCCGCGATAACTGGCCACCAAAGCCTGTGAGCTAAATCTGGAGGCCAATGTCGGGGATGGAAAACTGATGTCGCCTTTGTGCATGACGGCGCGGGCGCACCCGTGCATGGGGTATCAACCCCTTCGCATTTTGAGGCCCCCAATGACGCACACTGACCTGAGCCACGTCCGCCAGAACATTGCCACGGCCAATGGCCTACCGAATGCCCATTATATCGACCCTAGTGTCTTTGATGAGGAACGGGATGCAGTCCTATCGGCCGGCTGGTCCGGGTTGGCAGTGGGTGCGGATGTGCCAGAAGTTGGCGACGCGGTGCCGCTCACTTTTCTTGGGATGCCACTGCTACTGGTGCGCGACCGCGAAGGCCAAGTACGGGTGTTTCAAAACACCTGCCGGCACCGCGGCATGATCCTCGTGGACGCACCCCGCAAGATTGAAGGCGCTATTCGCTGTCCCTATCACAGCTGGTGTTATGCCACCAATGGCAAGCTGGTCAGCACGCCGCATGTGGGCGGACCCGGTCACAACACCCATGACGGCATCGACCGCAGCCTGCTGGGCCTGATCGAAATCCGAAGCCATGTGTGGATGGATGTGGTGTGGATCAACATCTCGGGCACCGCCCTGCCCTTTGAGGAGCATCACGCCGATCTTCTACAACGCTGGGCCGAATTTAACGTACCGCTGCATCACGGCGGCAGCGATAGCCGCTTTCAACTGTCGGTGAATTGCAACTGGAAACTGGCGGTTGAGAACTACTGCGAGAGCTATCATTTGCCCTGGGTACATCCGGGCCTGAACAGCTATTCTAGGCTGGAGGACCATTACCACATCGAAGCGCCCGACCAATATTCAGGTCAGGGTACTTGGGTCTATCGCCAGTTGGAGGACGAGGCCGGCGGCGTGTTCCCTGATTTCGTAGGGCTGTCGGACAAATGGGACCGCGCGGCGGAATATATCGCGGCCTATCCGAACGTCCTGTTGGGCGTGCACCGCGACCATACCTTTGCCATTATCCTCGTGCCCGAAACGACGGAACGGACGACCGAGAATATTCACCTTTACTATGCCACGGATGACACCGATGCAGCGCTGCGCGCGCGCAACACTGACCAGTGGAAAGTGGTGTTCGAAGAGGATATTTTCGTCGTTGAAGGCATGCAGCGCGGCCGCCATGCCCCGCAGTTTGACGGCGGACGCTTCTCGCCTGCGATGGACGGGCCGACGCATCTCTTTCATGCTTGGGTGGCGGGCCAAATGGCCACGCACCGTACCTCGCTCGCTGCGGAGTGATGGACCTCAACACGCAGTTGCTCGCGGCACATGCGGCGGGCGACACACAGGCGTTGGTGCGCCTTTACACGCAGGCGGCAGATGCGACCGAAGGCGATGCGGGTGCGCGCTGTTTCTTTCTGACGCAGGCCTATATCTATGCGCTGGATCACGGGGCGCCCGAGGCGGAGGCGCTGCGCCAGCGGTTGATTGACGAAGGACGCGAGCCCGCATATTAGGCGCGCGACATCTGTGGTGCACAGACGCCGGGCAAGCGCACGTTTGGCCAATCGGTGGCCATATGCCAGGCCTGCGCGGCCGCCAAAAGTTCAGCATCCGCGCCACGTTTCCCAATGAGTTGTAGTCCCGACGGCGCATCATCTGGCCCGCCAAAGCCGATGGGAATGTTGACCACAGGCAGGCCCAACAGGCTCGCTGGGATCACGACCTGCATCCAACGGTGATAGGTGGCCATCGAGGTGCCCGCAATCTCTGTGGGGTGTTCGATCGCTACATCAAAGGGCCAGACCTGCGCGGAAGGAAGCGCTAATATATCACATGTTTCAAACGCTTTCGCTGCGACCTTGAACCAATCACTGCGCGTGACGCTGGCGCGGTGGACGGCCATCGCATCCAAGGCTAATGCGCGCGACACTTCCCAGCACGCGCTGTCTTTGAGCATCGCGCGCTTGGCGGGGTCTGCGTAAAGCGGTGCGAGGCTCGCGCCTACCTGCCATGACCGCAGCGTGATCCAACTCTCCCACATTTCCTCGGCGTCGAACAATGGTGCCAGCGGCTCTATGAGCGCGCCCATGTCGGCCATTTGTGCCAGCGCCCCTTCGGACTGGGCGCGCAGCCCCTCTGCCATTGGAAAAGCCCCACCCCAATCGTCCAGCCATCCGATGCGCAGCCCCGCGAGGCTCGCGTCTTCCGGCGGCATCACATCATCCAAACGTATCCCGTGCGATTGCCGCGGATCAGGCCCGGCCATGGTCATCAGCAAGGCTGCCAAATCCCGCGGTGTGCGCGCCATGGGGCCGTTGGTGGCCAGCTGATGCAGGAAACTATCGCCCTGCGGCTCTGACGGGACCACGCCCCAGGTGGGCCGCATACCATAGACATTGTTCCAGCCCGCCGGGTTGCGCAGGCTGCCCATCATGTCCGACCCATCCGCCACCGCCAGCATCCGGCAGGCCAGCGCAGCGGCCGCGCCACCGGAGGAGCCGCCGGCCGAGCGCCCTGGCACAAAGGGGTTCTGCGTCGCGCCATGCACGGGATTGAACGTATGCGAGCCCAAACCATACTCTGGCGTATTGGTCTTGCCGATAACAATCGCCCCTGCCGCGCGCAGCCGCGCCACCATGACGTCATCCGCCTGCGCCACTTGGCCCGCAAAGATCGGCGACCCCATGGAGGTCGGCAGGCCCTTTGCGTTGGCCAAATCCTTGATCGCAATAGGCATCCCGTGCAGCCAGCCGCTCCGCGGCGCGGCATCAGCGGCGCGCGCCTCTGAAAGCACATCCTCGGGTGGGCGCAGGCTGACCACCGCGTTCACCTCTGGGTTGGTTTTGGCGATTTGCGACAGGGTTGCCTGCATCAGTTCTGATGCGCTGATCTGGCCCTCTGCGAGGGCTTTGGATTGCGCCAGGGCGCTTTGGTTCAGGATATCATCAATCATGGCGCAGCGTTGCCCGTGCGGCGTGATTGTTCAAGCAGTTTTCAGAGTTTTGCAGCCGCTGGCAGGCTTAGTCGCCCTGCGCCTCGGAACGGCTCTTGCCCGACACGTTGAGCGCCAGCGTCGCCCCCATCAGTCCATCGAGATCCCCGTCCAAAACGCCCTTGGTGTCGGAGGTTTCAAAATTGGTACGCAAATCTTTAACCATCTGATAGGGCTGCAAAACATAGGACCGGATCTGGTTGCCCCAGCCCGCGTCGCCCTTGTTTTCGTGCATCTCATTGACGGCAGCGTTCCGGCGGTCCAGTTCCATCTGATAGAGCCGCGATTTCAGCGCTTTCATGGCGATATCGCGGTTCTGGTGCTGCGATTTCTCGGAACTGGTCACCACGATGCCCGTGGGCGCGTGGGTGATCCGGACCGCGGAGTCCGTGGTGTTCACGTGCTGCCCGCCCGCCCCGGACGACCGGTACGTGTCGATCCGGATATCTGCGGGGTTCACCTCAATCTCGATGTTGTCATCTACGACCGGATAGACCCCAACAGAGGTAAAGGACGTGTGCCGCTTGGCCGCGCTGTCGAATGGAGAGATGCGCACCAACCGGTGCACGCCGCTTTCGGATTTCATCCAGCCATAGGCGTTCAAACCGCTGATTTTATAGGTCGCCGATTTGATGCCCGCCTCTTCGCCAGCACTCTCCGATTGCAGCTCGACTTTATAACCCTTTTTCTCCGCCCAGCGGACGTACATCCGCGCAAGCATCGCGGCCCAATCACAGGACTCTGTCCCGCCGGCGCCGGAATTGATCTCTAGGAATGTGTCGTTGGCATCCGCTTCACCGTCGAGCAGCGCCTCAAGCTCTTTCTGCGCGGCTGTGATGGCAAGGGCTGCGAGTGCGGCCTCCGCCTCTTCGATCACGGCAGTGTCTTCTTCCATCTCGCCCAACTCGATCAGTTCGATGTTGTCGGACAGATCGGTCTTGATCCCCTCATAGATCGCCATCGCGTCGACCAAAGCCTGCCGGTCGCGCATCAGCTTTTGCGCCGCCTCCGGATCATCCCAGAGGTTTGGATCCTCCACACGGGCGTTGAATTCCTCCAACCGGTAGGGCGCCGTTTCCACATTCAGGCGCTGCGCCAATAGCTCGAGCGATTTCTCGATCTCAGCCACAGTGTTTTGGATTTCAGCGCGCATAATATCATCCTCGATGGAAAAGGCCGCCCCCGCAGCTGCAGGGTGCGGCCTCGGTCATAGCCAGCCGGCGGAGCACACGCAAGCACCCGCGTGCGGCACGCGTGTGGGGGGAACGTTAGTAAAGACCGCCCGAGGACAGCGTGCCAAAATTCGCCTTGGGCCCCACTACAGCCGTCCCACCCGTGGAGGTCGTGACCTCGCGGCCCGCAGCGGCATCCTCAAAAAGCGGCAGATCAGAGCCCATGGCAAAGCCGCCATCGTAGGTCAGGCCGAAAATCGGCTCCTCGCCATCGCGGAAATATTCGGCCACCACGCTGTCGCCTTCGGCATCTTCGGCCAAGCGCGCGCCAGAGAAACGGTCAATGTTGATGAACACACCGCCGGGAGGCACCGCAAAGTCGCCACCGCCGTATTTCTGCGTCGCTTGGGTCATAAACTCTTGGAACACCGGGCCGCACATGCCGCCGCCGGATGATCCTTTGCCCAGCCCGCGCGGCTGGTCAAACCCGATATAGCACCCCGCCACAATGTTGCTGGTAAAGCCCACGAACCAGACGTCTTTGGCCTCATTCGTCGTGCCTGTTTTGCCTGCCGCAGGCACGGGCAATTGCACGGTGCGGGCGGCCGTGCCCCGCTCCACCACGCCGCGCATCATAGAGGTCAGCTGATAGGCGGTGATCGGGTCCATCACCCGCTCGCGGTTGGACTGAATGCGCGGCGCAAGGCCTGGCGGAAGGCTCGCGACACGGCAATCAATGCACACGCGCTGGTCATGGCGGTAAACGGTGCGGCCATAGCGGTCCTGCACCCGGTCCACCAACGTCGGCTGCACCCGCTCGCCGCCATTAGCAAACATCGCATAGGCCGCAACCATCTGATAGAGCGTGGTTTCTTCAGAGCCCAAAGAGTTCGCCAAGAACCGGCCCATATTGTCATAAACGCCAAAGCGTTCGGCATAGGTCGCAATTGTGTCCATACCCACAACCTCTGCAAGACGGATGGTCATCAGGTTCCGCGACTGTTCAATCCCGGTCCGCAGCGGCGTTGGGCCATAAAATTTATCTGACGCGTTTTTGGGCCGCCACAGCCCCTGTGGCGTGTCAATCTCAATGGGTGCATCCACAAGGATCGTCGCCGGCGTAAATCCGCTATCAAGGGCCGCGGCATAGACGAAAGGTTTGAACGATGAGCCCGGTTGCCGCTTGGCCTGCGTGGCCCGGTTAAAGACGGAATGTTGATAGCTAAAGCCGCCCTGCATCGACATCACGCGGCCCGTGTTCACGTCCATGGCGACAAAACCGCCCTGTACGGCGGGCACTTGACGCAAGGACCAAATTTGCGCGCCGTCCAGCACGTCTTGGCGCACATGCACCACATCACCGAGTGCAAAGTTGGCTTGGAAATTCCCTTTCATCCAGCGGATGTCCGCGCGCGGCACCGCCGCGTCGCCGATGTCTTCGATGCCCACCAGAAGACGCTGATTTTCGATGCCGCGCACCACGGCCGGATGCCAACGCCCGCCCAGATCAATGTCGCGCGCCACGGTCACATCGCGCAACGCTTTGGCCCAATCGGGGCCTTTAGCCACTTCTGGGTCAATGGTTTTGCCGGTGCCGCGCCAGATCTGTTGCGCGCGATCATAGGTCTCAAGCTGCGTGCGCAGGGCAGTTGCCGCGACCGGTTGCAGATCCTGATCGATCGTGGCGCGCACTGTTAGGCCACCCTCAAAAAAGCCGCCCTCGCCAAAGTTCTCAGAGAGTTGTCGCCGGATCTCGTCCGTGAAATAATCTCGCGGTGGCAGGTCGGCCTTAAAGCTTTCAAAGTCGCCGTTTTGGACTGAACGCAGCGGTTGATCCCGCTCTTCTAAATATGCTGCCTCCGTCAGGTAGCCGTTTTCGAACATCTCTTTGAGCACGAAATTGCGCCGCTGGAGCAGCCGCGTTTTGCGGCGCACCGGGTGATAGTCGGACGGCGCTTTGGGCAGCGATGCCAGGAAAGCCGCCTCATGCGGGGCCAGCGCACTGAGTGTTTTGTTAAAATAGGTCTGCGCCGCTGCCGCCACGCCGTAGCTGTTTTGACCCAGAAAAATCTCGTTCAGATAGAGCTCGAGGATTTTTTCTTTGTCCAAGGTCTCTTCGATGCGGCTGGCAAGGATGATCTCTTTGATCTTACGCTCTGCTTGTCGGTCGCCTGACAGCAGAAAGTTTTTCATCACCTGCTGCGTGATCGTGGAGGCCCCGCGCACATCACGCCCGCGCGACCGGACCGCATCAAAGGCCGCCGCTGCAATCCCTCGCAGGTCATAGCCTTCGTGTGTATAGAAATTCTTGTCCTCGGCGGAGATGAAGGCCTGTTTGATCAGCGGCGGGATGGTTTCGGCAGGCGCAAAGAGGCGGCGCTCGCGGGCAAACTCGTCGATGATCTGACCACTGCCGCTATAAATCCGGCTGATCGTGGGCGGCGTGTATTGCGCGAGGCTTTCATGGCTGGGCAGATCGCGCCCGTAGACGTAAAAGACCGCGCCGATGCTCAGGGCGATCATCAGGAGGCCCAGCGTAAGGGTCGTAAAGATGCCGCCAAAGAACGATAATACGAATCGAAACACCAGTGCCGCCCTTTGCCTATTCAGGCGCGCAGCATAGGCCAGCAGGGCCAAAGGGTCAAAAGCCCTCTGGACTGCGAGCAAGGGAAACAGGCGGCTTTCAGCGCGCTATTTGCGGCGCAATCCGCGCAGCGCAAGATCGGCGTTCCGCCAGGCCAAAACCCCCTCCACCAAGGCTTCGGCCATGACCGCCCGCCAGACCGGATCGCGCAAATTGGCGAGGTCGCGGTCAGAACTGATAAAACCCAATTCCACCAAGACCGAAGGCACATCGGCGCTGGTTAACACGCTAAACCCGGCCGCGCGCGCAGGGCGCGTGTTCATCGGCCCACCCGCCGCGCGCATGGCCGCGATCAGGGTACCCGCCGCCGCCGCAGACCGCGGTGCTGTCTCTTGACGCGCCAAATCCACCAGCACGCCGGCCACGCCATCATCGGTGCCGGTCAAATCCACACCCGACAGCATATCGGCCCGGTTCAACTGCGCCGCCAAGCGGGCGGCGGCAGCATCGCTTGCGGCCTCGGCCAATGTGTAAACCGTCGCCCCCTGCGCCCCGCCTTGGGCGAGGCTGTCGGCGTGTAAGGAGACGAATAAATCCGCCTCTGCCCGGTGCGCCACGGCCACCCGCGCAGGCAGCGAGACAAAGCGGTCCTCAGTGCGGGTCATCACCACCTCGGCAAGCCCAGAGCGGCGCAGCCCCTCGGCCAAAGCCTGCGCCAAACGCAGCATGAGGTCCTTTTCCGCCACCCCGTCGCGCAGTGCGCCAGGATCCACGCCGCCGTGGCCCGGGTCTAGCACCACGACAAACTTGCGGTCCTCCGGATCGCTGTGCGCCACGCCCTCTGCACGGGCACGCGGGCGCAAACCAAAGGCCGGCCCGCTTTGCGCGGGCGCACCAGCGGAGGCTGCAAAGTCAGCGGCACTGGCCGGACGCATCACGATGCTCAGGGTGGCTTTGCCGCTGCCGGGTGCCACCGGCAGCGCGATATCACCGGGCAGCATCGGCTCGGCCAAATCCAAAATCAGCCGCGACCAACCCGCCCGAAAGGGACCGAACCGCACCGCTTGCACCCGACCAGGCTTGGGCAACAAATCCTGAGGCTGAACGCCAGACCAATCAACTTCGCGAAAGTCAACGACCACGCGCGGTGGATCAGCCAAGTGAAAGACGCGAAACGGGACGCCTTGGCTAAGTGACAAAGTGAGTGTGCTGCGACCGCGCCAGTTGTCTTCGATCCCGCTTTGCGCGGCATCCACACGCGCCACCGCATGCAGGCTGGCGGCCGCTGGATCCTGTTGTGCCGCGGCCGGCAACCCGCCCAACACTAACATCAAGGCCACCAGCACGCCCGCGAGGTGTCGCCCAAAGGCCCGCTGTCTGGTCATCCCCTGCCCCGCTGCTGTCGCCATACTTGGCATTAATCCGGCTTAGCCCGCCTGCCCCCGCGCGTCCATGAACGCTTTGAGCCGCGCAAGACCTTCGGTGATCTCTGCGGTGCTGCGCGCATAAGAAAAGCGCAGCGTGCCCGCCCCACGCACCGGATCAAAATCGAGGCCCGGCGTCACCGCCACACCCGCTTGGTCCAAGATTTCTGCCGCAAAAGCGCGGCTGTCTGTCGTCAGGTCCGACACGTCCGCATAGACATAAAACGCCCCATCAGGCGGCGCGATCTTGTCAAACCCTGCCGCTGGCAACCCCTCTAGCATCAAGGCACGGTTCGCGCGGTAGACGTCCAAGTTCGCCTCCAACTCTTCGCCAGCATCCAGCGCGGCGAGCGCGGCCACCTGCGCCACATGCGGCGGGCAGATGAACATGTTTTGGGCCAACCGCTCCACCACGCGTACGTGATCTTCGGGAACCACCATCCAGCCCACGCGCCAGCCTGTCATGGAATAGTACTTGGAAAACGAATTGATCACATAAACATCATCGCTGATCTCGAGCGCGCTGACGGCGCGGGCCTCATATTCGACGCCGTGATAAATCTCATCGCTGATGAAAGCCGCGCCCTTAGCTTGTGTCGCCGCAATCAGGGCGCGCATTTGGGCATGGTCCAGCATAGTACCACTGGGGTTGGCGGGCGAGGCCACCATCACACCGGCAATATCCAGATCGGCAAAATCCGCGGGCACTGGTTGCAAGCGGTTCTCGACTGCTGTGGGCACATCGAGCGGCTGAAGATCCATCGCCTTGAGGATCTGGCGGTAACTGGGATAACCCGGCGCGCCGATCGCCACTTTGTCGCCGCTGTCAAACAAGGCTGTGAAGGCAAGGATAAAGCCGGCTGAGGATCCAGAGGTCACGACCACGCGGTTCGGGTCCAGATCAACGCCGTAGCGCGTGCGGTAGGTCTTGGCGATGCCCGCCCGCAAGGCCGGCAACCCCAGCGCAACTGTGTAGCCCAAGGCGCTTTCATCCATGGCATCGCGCACGGCGGCGACCGCGGTTTGGGGCGCGCCGGTGCCGGGCTGGCCAACCTCCATGTGGATGATGCTGCGCCCTGCGTCCTCGGCCGCGCGCGCGGCCTCCATCACGTCCATCACGATAAAGGGATCAACTGCACTTCGCCTTGAGGTTTTCATTCCTGCCGTCCTACACTCGTGATTATGTTGGACGCTTTTCACAAATTCAGAGGCCAAGCGTCAATGGCGCTTATCGTGATGCTGTGGATGGCGCTGCCTGCACGGGCGTTCGATTTGATGCGCGATGCCGGAATTGAACATGGGCTGCGCGAGATTGCAGCACCGGTCCTGAATGCGGCAGGCCTGAGCCCCGACCGGGTGAAAATCCTTGTCGTTGATGCGGGGGCGCTGAACGCCTTTGTGGTCAGCAATGGCGCGATCTTTTTGCACCGCGGCCTGATTGCACGTGCCACATCAGCACCGATGATCCAGGCCGTGATCGCCCATGAGGCGGCCCACATCGCCAACGGGCACATCGCGCGGCGTATGACGAATATGCGCAGCGCCAACACAGCCGCAGGCTTTGGCCTCGCACTCGCCACTGCGGCGGCGGCTTCGGGCGCAGGCCAAGTGGCAGGTGGGCTGGCCATCGGCACACAATCCGCGGCCGAGCGGCGCTTTTTGTCCCACACACGCGCCGAGGAATCCTCCGCCGATCAGTCGGGCATCCGCTATTTGCGCCGCGCAGGGGTTGATCCGCGCGGCTATCTGGAGGTGCTGCGCCTTTTCGGCGGGCAAGACGTGCTAAGCGAACAGCGCCAAGACCCCTACGTGCGCTCGCATCCCCTGACCCGGGCGCGCATCCGGGCGGTGGAGGCCTATGTAGCAGAATCGCCAGCGCCGCCTCCCGATGCCAAGGCTGCCTATTGGTTTGCCCGCGTCAAAGGCGCGCTGACCGCAAAAACACGGGCGCGCAAATGGACGCTGGGCCGTGTCGACGAGGAAGAACACGCAGATATCCACCTAATGCGCAGTGCCATTGCCCATGCAAAAGGGGCCGACAAAGCCACTGCGCTGCGTGCGATTGAGGCCGCGATCGCGTTGCGACCCAAAGATGCCTTTTACCACGCACTGCGCGGTGACATTCTGATGCAGGCGCGCCAGTTTGGCAGCGCGACCGGTGCCTATACCCAAGCCGCCCGCTATGCCCCGCACGACGCGTTGATCCAAGCGGGACTGGGCCGCGTGCTGCTGGCGGATGGGCAAACCAACGCCGCACTGCGCAAGCTGGAATTGGCGCGTAGCCTCGATTTTCGTGACGGGGTGATGTTGCGCGATCTGGCCGTGGCCTATGCCAAGACGGACCAGACCGGCATGGCCGCACTGATCACCGCGGAACGCTATGCCCTGAGCGGCAGGCTAGAGGACGCCGGCATCCACGCCACCCGCGCCGCGGCTCTGCTGGACGAAGGTACGGGGCCTTGGCAACGCGCACAGGATGTGTTGAATGCCAGTGAGCGCCACGCGCAAAGTAACCGGAGATAGCCCATGAAACGCATCGCTCTCGCCCTTTCTGCGCTGGCCTTTATGGCCGGAATAGCCGGCCCTGCCGCCAGCTTTGACCTCAAAACGATGACGGACGCAGAACGCGCGGCCTTTCGCGCCGAAATCCGCGCCTATTTGATGGAAAACCCCGAAGTCATCATGGAAGCAGTGAGCCTTCTGGAAGAGCGCGAAGCCGAAGCCCGCGCCAACGCTGACCTTACGCTGGTCTCCGACAATGCTGCGGCGATTTTCGAGGACGGCTATTCCTATGTGGGCGGCAACCCCGAGGGGGATATCACGCTGGTGGAGTTCTTGGATTACAAATGCGGCTATTGCAAACGCGCCCATGTCGACGTGTCCAAGCTGTTGGAAGCGGATGGAAATATCCGGCTGATCGTCAAAGAATTGCCGATCTTGGGCGAACAAAGCGTCATTGGGTCACGCTTTGCCATCGCAACCAAGCAGGTCGCGGGACCAGAGGCGTATAAGGCCGTCACCGACGCGATGCTGAGTATGAATGGCGCGCTCAGCGTGGCGACGCTGTCGCGGGTAAGCCGGACATTGGGCCTCGACACCGATGCGATTGTGGCGCGGATGGATGACACGGCCGTCACCGCCGAGATTGCCGAGACGCGCGCGCTGGCGCAGCGCCTCAAGATCACCGGCACGCCGACTTTCGTGCTGGAGGACGAGTTGCTGCGCGGATATCTGCCGCACGATCAAATGGCCCAGATCATCGCGGAAAAGCGCAACTGATACGCAGGCAGATGGCTCCGGGTTACTCCGCCGCAGCCTCTGCGGCGTCCATCTCGGCCTGGAGCGCTGCGGCCTTGGTCTCAACCTGCTCTACGATGTGCTCCACCATGTCGACATTGCTCTGCTTATGGCTTTGCTTGCCCGCCAGATAGACCATGCCCGCACCATTGCCGCCTCCGGTAAAGCCCACATCGGTCATCAGCGCCTCGCCGGGACCGTTCACCACGCAGCCGATGATGCTGAGGCTCATGGGCGTTTTGATATGGGCCAAACGGTCCTCAAGGATTTCGACGGTCTTAATGACATCAAAGCCTTGGCGTGCACAGCTCGGACAGCTGATGATGTTCACACCACGGTGCCGCAGCCCGAGGGATTTGAGGATTTCGTAGCCAACCTTGACCTCTTCGACCGGATCTGCGCTGAGCGATACGCGGATCGTATCACCAATGCCCATCCACAGCAGATTTCCAAGACCAATGGCCGATTTGATTGTGCCAGAGGTTAACCCCCCCGCCTCGGTAATGCCGAGGTGAATAGGCGCGTCCGTGGCCTCTGCCAGCTGCTGATAGGCGCTGGCGGCCATGAACACATCCGAAGCTTTGCAGCTGATCTTGAAGTCGTGAAAATCGTTGTCTTGCAGGATCTTGATGTGGTCAAGCCCGCTTTCCACCATCGCCTCCGGCGTGGGTTCACCGTATTTATCCAGCAGGTGCTTTTCCAGAGATCCAGCGTTGACGCCGATGCGGATGGAGCACCCGTGATCGCGTGCGGCCTTAATCACCTCGCGCACCCGCTCAGGCGATCCGATGTTGCCTGGGTTGATGCGCAAACACGCAGCCCCCGCCTCGGCCGCCTCGATCCCACGTTTGTAGTGAAAGTGGATGTCCGCCACGAGCGGTACCGGGCTTTCGCGGCAAATCTCGTGCATGGCTTTGGCGCTGTCCTCATCCGGAACTGAGACGCGCACGATATCGGCGCCGGCCTCGGCGGAGGCGATGATCTGCGCCAGCGTCGCTTTGACATCCGTTGTGGGCGTGTTGGTCATCGTTTGCACGGTGATCGGCGCATCGCCGCCCACGGGCACCCGGCCCACCATGATCTGACGGCTTTTGCGGCGGTAAATGTTGCGCCATGGGCGGATGTGGTTCAACGTCATTGCGCACCTTTATGGGCTGTAAAGTTGACGCTAAACTAAGCAACCAAAGGCCATGGTGCAACGCTGATTGACATGTAAAGTAAAATTTACACATTTCAGTGAGGGCTAAACCGATCACCCTACCCGATTGCACAAAGAAAGCTGCGATTTGGCCGACAAATGTTAGTCGGCTGTCGGCAAAAGCGCGCTGGCTTGCGCATACCGCACAAGGCCTGTGTCCGTGTTCACATCCACCGGCAGGTAGGTGTCTTGCAAGCTGGCAACATCAAGGGGCAGGTTCGATGTCACTGCACCGCTTTTGCCGACGGGGCCAAAAAACGCGCCGTCCATGGCGAAGTAAATCGCACCGCTTTCGCCGATCCGGGCGATGGGTGGCTCTTCGGTGGCAGGCGCGGTCCAGCTGTCGCCGGGCTGCATCACGCCTTCAAAAATTACGGTGCCATCGGCGGCCCGAACGCGGACCCAAGCCTCGCGCACCGCGACCATTTCAAGCGCAGGCGCGGTGGCTTCCACCACTTGTGGGACATTGGGCGCAGGTGCTGGTGTTACCTCTGCGATCAAAACCTGCGGCGCAAAGACCTCATCCAGCGGCTCTGGCCCGGCGACCTGTGGCGTTGCGTCGGTGAAATTGCCCATCATGCGCGGGTCCAGCGTCGCAATCGGCGCATCGCGCGCCACCAAAACCGGCACATCCAGCGCCTGCGGTCTGTAGAGCCGCGCCAGTGCATCCGCGCGGGGCGCCGTCAAAGTCGTGGGCACGGTTACATCGCTGCGCAGGCTGTCATCCGCGGCAGTCCCGTTGTCATTCTCGGCGTCCACAACGCTTTGCAACGGATCAAGGTCTGCCAACACCGATGGCGTCTGATCGACGGGCGCCATCTGCACGCGCTGCACCTCTTGTAGGATGCTATATCCCCCAAAACCGATGGCCCCAATCAGCGCCAGCAGGACCAAAGAGGAGCCAACGGCGCGCGGCTCAATCTGGCTAAGCACTCCATCGCGCGTGGGCGTGAAGGGCAAGGCGGGGGCGGTAAACATCTCGCCTTCCACGCGGTGGTGGTGCAACCGTTCCTCGCGGTTCGGTTTCTTGAGCACGGAGGCCTCGGCTGACATGCCATGTGCAACGGCAAACCCGCTTTCCAGACAAAACGTCTGGAAGGTCTCGTCAGGGTCCATGTTCAAATAACGCGCATAGGACCGCACGTAGCCGGCGATAAAGCCCGGCGTGTCAAAAACATCAGGGTCCGAATTCTCAATGGCGGCGATGTAGTTCGCTTTGATCCGCAACTCGCGCTGCACATCCAACAGGCTTTTGC
>CBFHKQ010000011.1:0-57566 GCA_965656435.1 uncultured Pseudosulfitobacter sp.
TATCCGACAACAGCTCTCCACCGCCATAGCTGTAGGCCACATTGTCCAGCTCGATCACGTTTTTCTCCGCTTGTTGCCCCTGTTGTGCCTGAGCATCGGTGCGGTTTCAATGCGCCAGCCTTGCACGCGGCGCGCAGTTTGTACTTTTATGCGCCGGGTGAAGGCCATATTCTCGCCCAACAAGTGTGTGTAGGGTATTCAAAAATGCGATTGGGGTTAGCATGCGTTTGATCTGTCCAAATTGCGGCGCGCAATATGAGGTCCCGGACGAGGTGATCCCGGCCGAGGGGCGGGATGTGCAATGCTCTGATTGTGCTCAAACGTGGTTCCAGCATGGCCCCGAGAGAGCCGTCGAAGATGATCTACTAAGCGAAGACTTGAAGGATGTTTTCACCAAGGATGTAGGCGAAGACGGTGATGTGGACGATGAAATCGGCGATGACAACCCGCCCCAAAGCGGGGCCGCGCAACCTCCACGCCGGGCGCTAGACCCCGAGATCGCAGAGATCCTGCGCGAAGAAGCGGCACGGGAGGCGAAAGCCCGTGCAGCAACGCCAGAACCGCTTGAAAGCCAGCCGGAGCTGGGCCTGGCCACACCGCCGCTGGACGACGCCGCCCGCCGCGCGCGCGAGGCGCGGGACCGGATGGCGCGCATGCGCGGTCAAGCACCCGAAGAAGACCTCAACCCAAGGTCCAGACGCGATTTGCTGCCAGATATTGAGGAAATCAATTCAACGCTACGTCCGAGCGGTGAGCGGCCAAATGCGGGCGCAGCGGCTGTCCCCTATAGCGATCCTGCAGATGCTGCGCGCCCCTTTCGCAAAGGGTTCCTAACCGCCGTAGTGATCGCTGCATTTTTTGCGGGGCTCTATGTCTTTGCAGATGATGTGACCGCTGCGATACCGTCCTTGTCGGACGCGATGGCGCAATACACCGGCACAATCGAGCAGATGCGCGTTTGGCTAGACAGTCAGGTCCGCGATATCCTTACCGCGCTGGCAGAGATGACCACCGCCGCAGAGTGACGGCTCAGAACCGGTCGAGCAGCCGTTCCAGATAATCCAACTCAACCTGTGGCCGTGCGCCCTCTGCGGAGCGGCGGCGGATTTCATCCAGTAATTCGCGCGCCCGGCGGTAGACATCCTCGCCCTGCAACAGACCCTCGTCCGTGCCGACGCCATCGTTGCCACCGGGTGTACGCCCAAGCGGATCTTGCGCATCGGCGCGCCCAGATCCTTGAGCTTGGCCCTGGCCAGGCTGGCCGTTTTGTTGCTGCTCGGCCATCGCTTCACCCAAAGCGCGCATCCCTTCGCGCAGTGCCTCCATCGCGCGGGCTTGATTGTCGATAGCCCCTGCGTTGTCCCCTTGGCGCAGCGCCTCTTCGGCACCGTCCATCGCACGCCCCGCGCGGTCCAACGCATCGCGTGCAGCGTCCCCTTCAGGCGTACCCGCGCCCGGTAAATTTTGTTGCTGTTGCCGCAGAGCGTCGCGCAAAGCTTGCTGGCGATCGGCCAAACTACCGGCGCTATCCTGTCCCTCTCCTTCAGAGGATTGCGCACCCTCTTGTCCCTCGCCGGACGGGCCGCCTTGCGGCTGGCCATTACCTTGGCCTTCGCTGTGCTGCTGGCCTTCGCCTTGACCACCGTTGCGCCCACGATTGCCCTGATTTTCGCCAGTCTGCGCGTTTGGATTAAATTGTTCTTGTAGGTCGCGGAACGCCTCATCACTGAGGCCTTGTTGATCTCTAAGGGTTTCCGAGAGGTCTTCCATCGCCTGCTCACCAGCGCTTTGACCCTCACCATTTTGGCCTTGGGTCACGCGCATGTTTTCCATCATCTCTTGCAGTTCACGCAAGGCTTGTTCGGCCTCGGCCATACGGCCCTGTTCCATCAGCTCTTGGATGCGGTCCATCATGGCTTGCAGATCGTCTTGGGTCATTTGCAGGCCCTGCTGCTGTGGCGCGTCACCCTCTTCGCGCCCGGCGTTCTCTTGGGCGTCCCGCTGGTTTTGCTGCGCCAATTCTCGCATGTAGTCCTCGGTCGCGCGGCGCAATTCGTTCATCAACTCGGCAATTTCGGCGTCTGATGCTCCTTCACGCATCGCCTGTTCCAACCGGTCTTGTGCTCGGCGCATCCGGTCTAGCGCGCCGGCAAGGTCGCCCTCTTCCAGTGTTAGAGCAAGATCCCACAAGTCTGCGGCCAGATCCTCTTGTTGATGGTCCGTCATTCCGTAATGCGCCAAGGTTTCCATCCGCCGGATCATTCCATGCAGGCGTAGCTGGTCCACTTCCTTGCGAAAGACATCGTCCGGCCGGTGGCTCACCGCGCGCAGGATCATCGCTGTGCGCTCTGCGTTTTGACGGTTCCACAGCAGATCACGGCGTTGTTCGATCACAGCCGCCGCGAGCGGGTCGAAAAAACGCCGCCCCGGCAGGCTGATCTGTACCGGCGTGCTTTGCGCTTGCTGCTCGCTCGCATCGAGCACCGACAGCGTCAGCTGAACCGGCAGATTGGCCCAAGGATGCTGTGAGAAATCTTCAACCAAGTTTTCCTCAAACGCGCGCCGGTCGCCCGCAATGGGCAGTGGCAAAGGCACGGTAATTTCGGGCCGCTGCTCTGGCGCGATGGCCAAACCGTGCGCGCGCGTTACCGCAGCAAGATCAAGCGCGATGCGCGCCTCGCCGCCCTCAATCCCGTAATCATCCTGCGCCGCAAAGGGCAGCGACATTTCCCCAAGTGCTGCCGCCTCAGGCGGGGCGATCACGCTGACCTCAGGAAGCGCATCTGGAAGGACTGCCACCTGCCAACTGCGCCCACCGGGACCCTCAACTGTGATGTCGCCAGATTGGCGCACCGTGAAATCATAGGCTGCTTTGGGCACTATATCTGCGTCCTCGGTCTGTGGCACGGGCACGCCAGACACGCTTTCGGTCACATTCAGCGCTGCAATATCACCATACACGCGCAACGTGATAAGGCTGCCAACCGGCAACTCGAGCGTTGGATCCTCAATGTCGTTCAAATAGATCGTCGGCCTGCCAGTATACCGCGGGCTTTCCGCCCACCCTTCCCAGACAGCGCCTGCCAACATATCTCCGCCGCCCGGCACCGCCTCTGCAACAGTGCCAACCCGCCAGACCGAACCAAAAAGAACCGCCACAGCAAAGAGGAGCGCCGCCATGTACCGCAGGCCGTATGGGTCGTGGCCGGACACGCGCAGATCACCCGGAACTGCTTTCGCTTGCCCTGCACGCGCAGCCATCCGCTGTCGATGTGCCTTCCACACGGCAGCCGAGGCCGCATCCCCCTCGCCGATCACTTGCGCATCCATCAGCGCTTGGATCGGACGCCCCGGCAATGTCGCATCCAGCCGTGCCAAGGCATCGTCGCGGGTAGGCAGTGCAAACCTTTTGGACGCGTACCAGATAGCTCCCGCGAGCCCAAGCGCTGCCGCAGCCGACATTGCCCAGAACGTTTCCATCCCGACACGGTCCTGCACGCCCAACATCAAGAGGCCGATAACGGCAATAACCACCGACAAAGCAGGCCAGAACGCCCGCACGGACATTTCGGCAAAAAGCCCCCATTGCGTAAGGCGCAACGGCCATGTCAGGCGCACAAAAGCGGCCTGTTTAATTTGGTCTTGAGAATACGGTGCGTCTGCCACGTGGATGCCCCTCGGCCAACAATGGCCCGAGGCAACCCACCTAGACCCATTCGGGAATGGTATCTCGATTTATCATTTCGTCAAAGGTTGGACGCGGGCGGATAACCGCGAATTGATCGCCTTTGACCAAAACCTCCGGGATGAGGGGGCGCGAGTTGTATTCACTGCTCATGACTGCGCCATAAGCACCAGCACTTCGGAAAGCGACCAAATCGCCCGCAGCGAGCGCCGGCAACATACGCCCTTTGGCAAATGTATCACCGGATTCGCATACGGGGCCCACAACGTCATAGGGTTGTTGCGCGCTGCCGGCGGCAGGCTCAATCACGGGTACGATATCATGATAGGCTTCATACATCGCCGGGCGGATCAGATCGTTCATTGCTCCATCAAGGATGAGAAAATCACGGTCTTCGCCGGATTTAACATAGATGACTTCGGATACCATTAGCCCGGCATTTCCCGCGATCAAACGCCCCGGTTCAATCTCAATCTCACAGCCCAGATGCCCCAACGTACGCTGCACCAAGGCGCCGTAATCCGACGGCAGCGGCGGTGCCTCGTTTGACCGCGTATAGGGAATACCCAAACCGCCCCCCAGATCCAAGCGCGTGATCTGGTGGCCATCTGCACGCAATTGTTCGGTCAGCTCTGCCACCTTGGTATAGGCCTGCTCAAACGGGGCGAGGTCGGTGAGCTGGCTGCCGATGTGCACATCAATACCAATGACCCGAAGCCCCGGAAAGGCGGCCGCATGCGCATAAACCTCGCGGGCGCGCGAGATGGGAATACCGAATTTATTTTCGGATTTGCCGGTCGCAATTTTGGCGTGGGTCTTGGCATCAACATCCGGGTTCACCCGCACCGTGATCGGCGCTACGACGCCAAGGCTTTGGGCAACGGCGCTGAGGACATCCATCTCGGGCTCAGATTCGACGTTGAACTGGCGTACGCCGCCGGTCAGGGCGGTGCGGATCTCATCGGCAGTTTTACCAACACCGCTGAAAACAATGCGCTCGCCAGGAACGCCGGCGGCACGCGCACGGCGGTATTCACCGCCCGACACCACATCCATACCAGCACCTGCATCGCCAAGGGTCTTGAGGATTGCCTGATTGCTCGCGGCTTTCATCGCGTAGCACACCAAATGGTCCATGCCGGCCAACGCCTCATCAAAGAGATGATAGTGGCGTAAAAGCGTGGCCGTGGAATAGACATAGAACGGCGTGCCCACCTGGGCCGCAATCTCCGCGATCGGCACGTCCTCGGCATAGAGAGCGCCATTTTTGTAAATAAAGTGGTCCATATTCGCCGCCTTAGTGGAGCCTGCCCGCAGGATCAATTGATTTGCGCAGCTTAAACAGTTTTCGCCCGCTTGGGATGGGTATTAGACCTCGGCAGGGTCTGGAAGTGGCTGCGTACGCAAAAACAAATAGAGCGGCAGGCCACAGCTCACCCCAATGCAAAAGGTCGCTGGGATCGCAATCAGCGCAACCCAATTGCGGCGCACGGCGACCTCGGCCGCGATCCACACCGTGAGCGCTATGGCCGCGATGGTGAGATCCCAGACCAGACCGCTGCTGGCGTCGTTCACGTGCCACGCATCAACCATCGCCATCAGATCATAGCCATTTTCGTTAAACCATGCGATGAAATAGGACATCGGATGGATCGCTCCCCAGATGGCCAATCCCAAATATGTCCAACGTAGCAGGCCCATCGCGTTATTCCTTTTTGATTAGATTTCGGTGCGCGCTTCACCCTGCGAAAGATAAACCGTGCGCGCGATCTGTCAAAGCGGTATGGTAGTTGCCGCCGCACTTGGGCGTTGCGGTTCGCCGTCTGCACCGCAGCCAACGAGTGCGCAAAGCATGAGGATCAGGGCCGCACGCTTCATCCCACGATCTTTTTCCAGCGCGCCACTTGAGCACGCACCTGCGCAGGGGCCGTGCCGCCATAGGACATCCGCGAATTCACGGAGTTCTCGACGCCTAGGACCTCAAATACATCCGCTGTGATCTCCGCATGGACAGATTGCATATCTGCCAAGCTCAAGTCCGGCAGATCGCATCCCTTACCCTCGGCCAAGGCGACCAATGTGCCTGTGACGTGATGTGCATCCCGGAACGGCAGGCCCAAAACCCGCACCAACCAATCGGCAAGGTCCGTCGCCGTGCTAAAGCCTGCGCCCGCAGCGGCGGCGAGGCTTTCACGGTTGGCGGTCATATCACGGACCATCCCCTCCATCGCGGCGAGGGCCAGCATCCAGTTATCGGCCGCATCAAAGACCTGCTCCTTGTCCTCCTGCATGTCCTTGGAATAGGTCAGCGGCAGGCCCTTCATGACCATCATCAGACCCACGTTGGCCCCCATGATGCGCCCCACCTTGGCGCGGATCAACTCTGCCGCGTCCGGATTTTTCTTTTGTGGCATGATGGAGGAGCCGGTGCTGAACCGATCGGACAGAGTAACAAAGCGGAACTGCGCCGAGGCCCAAATCACCAACTCCTCGGCAAAGCGGCTGAGGTGCATGGCGCTTATCGCCGCAACATTCAGAAACTCCAGCGCGAAATCGCGGTCCGCCACAGCGTCCAAGCTGTTGGCCGCAGGGCGATCAAAGCCCAGCGCATGCGCCGTCATGTCGCGGTCAATCGGGAAGGACGTGCCGGCCAAAGCCGCAGCGCCCAGCGGGCTTTCATTCATCCGCGCGCGGGCATCCCGGACCCGCGATAAATCCCGCCCCAGCATTTCTACATAGGCCATCATATGATGACCCCAAGTGACGGGTTGCGCAGTTTGCAGGTGGGTAAATCCGGGCATGACCCAATTCGCACCCGCCTCTGCTTGCCCCAGCAGCGCACGGATCAACGCAAGGATACCAGCCTCTGCCGCATCCAGTTGATCGCGCACCCATAATTTGAAATCTGTCGCGACCTGATCATTGCGCGACCGCGCCGTATGAAGCCGCCCTGCCGGCGCGCCTATTAACTCTTTCAGGCGCGCCTCAACATTCATGTGGATGTCTTCGAGCGCTGTCGAAAACGCAAAATTGCCAGTTTCAATCTCTGACAAAACCGTGAGCAACCCTTCCCGAATAGCCTCTGCATCGCTAGGCTCGATGATGCCTGCGGCGGCCAACATCTCCGCATGCGCACGCGAGCCTGCGATGTCCTGTGCGGCCATCCGCTTGTCAAAACCGATGGAGGCGTTAATTGCCTCCATGATCGCATCTGGACCCGCGGCGAAACGGCCGCCCCACATGGTGTTTGCAGATTTAGTTGTCATGGCCTGGCCCTTCGGAGGGAAAATGAAAAAGATCCTTGTCACCGCTCTTTATATGGCGCTCGCGATGGGTGCAAACCACGCCGCAGCCGATTTGGATGCCGCGCGCGACATGCGTGCTGGTGACATGAAGAAACTGGTGTTTCATGAGGTGCCCAAAGCGACCTCCGAAGCGGAATACCAACTGGCAGACGGCGCAGGAACCGCGCGATTGGCGGATCACGAAGGCCGCTGGGTGTTGTTGAACTTCTGGGCAACGTGGTGTGCACCCTGCCGTCATGAAATGCCGATGCTTTCCGCACTTCAGGCAGAGTTTGGCGGGCCAGACTTTGAGGTCCTCACCCTTGCCACCGGACGCAATTCGCCGGCTGGGATCAAAAAGTTCTTCACCGATGTGGAAATCGACAATTTGCCGCGGCATCAGGATCCCAAACAGGCAGTGGCCCGCGATATGAGCGTCTTGGGCCTCCCAATTACCGTGTTGATTGACCCCGATGGACGGGAGGTGGCGAGACTGCGCGGCGATGCCGATTGGTCCTCCGATAGTGCGCGGGCCATCATCGCAACGGTCCTTAACCGAAGCCCTGACACAAATTAGGGCAGGTATTAACCGAAAAGAGCACCCCCTCGGCGCTAGACCCCGTCACACAGGTGGATACGGTATAAGCAAGGCTTTTTTAAAACCTATACTGGGGTAACACGCGCGTTTTGTCGTTTGTTTATATTGTTTTCCAAGCATGATTTGATCTGTAACAGACTGTGGCGCGCGGTCGCCTTCTATCACATCGATTAGATTGGTGTCCGAGTTGCGCTCTTATCCGATTTATCACCCCACTTTTGGCCTGTTGAACATTTTACGCTGCGCCACGTTTGATGCGCTTAGCCACCACAGTGTGCCCACCATCCTCAATGAAACAGACTAATGGCGAAGCACTAAAGAGGGGCTGTCAAACATCTGCTTTCTGGTCTCAGACAACGCGGTCTTTGGGATGGCGCGGATGTATTTTGGGATACTGATGGATGCGACAGCGGCCATCATCTCGATTTTTCACACCTCGGATGAGTCGGCCGATCACTTTGGCCTTGCCCGGCTCACACGCCGCGCGGTGATCAAGGACAGTCTGCGTCCAGAATAAGCGCACCACGCCTCACGCCGCATGGCGGTAAATCGCGGCCTCGGGTCCCGTCAGGTTTCGCCGAACAAACCCGCCATAGCGGAACGGGTCCACCTCCACGCCCGCGCAGCGTTCGAGCAAACGCACCCGATCGCTGTCTTGCAGGCTTTGCAGCGCCCCACTTGCGGGGTGGAAGCTCTCCGTTTCCACATTATTGGCCCAGAGCACCGCGTGTCGTGGCAGAAGCATGTGAAAATAGGTCACAGAGGCGCGCTGTGCGTCGATGGTGATGTGCTGGCCATCAACCAGATCTTTCGCCGTTACCAAAACCTCCGGCGTGTTGAAAAGATCGCGCGCGACCGGACCTTTGAGCAGCAAGCGGTGCTCCGGCGATACGATCAGCGGATGATCCGGTTGGTCCAGCCCCAAGGCACCGGCCGCGATGCTGACCGGCCTCAGGTGAGGCATAGCCATCAGCCGAGCGCCGGTCATGATCCGACTGCCAAGCCATTCAATCGGCTGCACCCCATCATCCTTGGTTTGCAGCAGATCGCCTTCGCGCAGATCCTCAACCGCGCGCCGCCCGTCCGGCGTTCGGATCAGCGTGCCTTTGGCAAAGCAGATGACCCGCGCCTGTTCGACTGGTGCATCTGGCGGTTCCTGGGCCGGCAAGGAATGCTGCACGACCCAAAGTGCCTCATTCCGCGGCGGCAGCGCGTTGTGGAACATTAGCAGTGGTTGCCGCCGGCGCCCACCATCACAGCCAGTTTGAATCAACGTCACGGCATAGGTTTGCGCCCCATCGGTCACGACAAAATTGTGATCCATCAGAGCAGCATCCTCTACGTCCACATCTTCTGGTACGGGTTTGTGGTCCAGCGCCGCTCCCACCAATCGGTGCACCACCCGTGCCGCATGCCGCCGCAATTCCTCTGAGCCGCGTGCCCCTCCTAGCCGCAAAATATTGGACGGGCCATCAACCCGCACAGGATCCCCATGCCATGCCCAAGCTGATCCAACGATCAACGCATCAAGGGGCGCAGCCGGCAATCCATCAATTTCTGTTTGCGACCAAGAGATGACAAACGTGCCATGAAAGCCCGTTTTCATATCTAAAATGCCTGCCTCAAATGTATTTTTTATTAAATTTTTGTTAACCAAAACGCGGGGCCCTGCATAGACTGTTTCTGAAACGGCGCCTTTTGCGCGCGCGATGTGTTGCAATCTGGCACGGAAGAAAGCCCGTCAGCCTCGTTTTGCAAAGCAGATCCGTGCGGTCTAGACTACCTTCCACACCCCCGCACATGGACGTAGAATATGAACAGCCCCGACGATTGGTCGCTTCATTGGCCCAACAACTGGATTAACCGTTTTGCCGGCTTATCGCGCTTGGATGCGGCAACCAAAGACCACCTGATGGACAGCAGCACATTGGTGCGAACCTCCAAGGAGGACCTGCTGTTTGGGCCGGGGAAATCTCCGGAAAACATGCTCTTCTTGCTCGGGGGCACAGTGCGGGTGCAGCAGGTCTCAGAGACCGGCCACCAAATCGTCGTCTACCGCATTGAGGCGGGCCAAAGCTGCGTTTTAACCACCGCTTGTTTGCTCGCCTATGAGGATTACTCTGCCGAAGGCGTGGCAGAAACGGATGTGATGGCCGCCGCGGTTCCGCGGGCCGCTTTTGATCAACTAGTCGCGCAATCAAAACCCTTTCGTGACTTTGTTTTTGCCGCCTTTTCCAAACGGATCACCGACTTGTTTTTGATGATTGATGAGGTCGCATTCCAACGGGTGGATGTCCGGCTCGCGGACCGTTTGGTGCGGCTGGCGGCTGGCACTGGACGCGTGCAAACGACCCACCAAAAACTGGCCGAGGAACTGGGCACCGCCCGCGAGGTCGTGTCACGACAGCTCCAAGAGTTCCAGCGGCGCGGTTGGATTACCCTCGCCCGCGGCAGCGTCGATTTAAACGACATCACACAGTTGCAACAGCTCTCTGCACATAACACCTAAGGTGTCGTCGACACCGAACAGATATTTTTGGCGTTGGTGACATTGTCACCGACAGGTTCCGCGGTGTTGGATAGCAAGGGTACAACACGACAGGAGTTCCGTGATGTTATATGATACGACTTTCACCCCTTTTCAGTCTTTGGGCGGCGGCGCGTTAATTGGTGTGGCGGCCGTACTATTGATGGCCACACTTGGGCGCGTCATGGGCGCCACTGGCGTGTTGGCTGGAGTGTTGGCCCCAAGCGGCTGGTCCGATTGGTCGTGGCGTGCGGCTGTGCTTGTCGGCATGATCAGTGGCCCACTGGTAATTTATGCCTTACGCGGTGAAATGCCGACTGTCACGGTGCCGGGAACTGCACCCATGCTGATCATGGGCGGCTTTATCGTGGGCCTCGGCGTCACCTTTGGTGCCGGCTGCACCTCGGGTCATGGGGTCTGCGGCATGGCGCGCCTGTCTGGCCGGTCCATCGCTGCGACCATCACTTTCATGATCACAACGGCCCTTACCGTTTTTGTGATCCGCCACATCATCGGAGCGTAATAATGCGTCTTTTCGTCAGCTACCTCATCGGCCTCGTCTTTGGCGTTGGCATCTCCATCTCTGGAATGGCCAACCCGGCCAAAGTCATCAACTTCTTCGACATTGCCGGCACGTGGGACCCAAGCCTTGCCTTTGTGATGGGCGGTGCATTGGGTGTAACAGCGCTTGGCTACCGCTTTGTGCTGCGCCGCTCTGGACCTTGGATGGCGCAGGCATTTGCCCTTCCCACACGGCGCGACATTGATATGCCCCTTTTGGCCGGGGCTGGCAGCTTTGGCATCGGCTGGGGGATTGCAGGCTTCTGCCCCGGTGGCGCACTGCCGGCCTTGGGCACGGGCGATGCGAATGTGTTTATGTTTGTCGGCGCGCTGATCGTCGGGATCTTGACCGCACGCACACTGCAAGCCGCCGGTATTCTCGCACCCTCAGCACAATAATTCGACCGCTTGAAACAGGAGGACCAAAATGACGGATTATCCCGTAGATATGCAGATCAAACCAGATGTGTCAGCGCATTTTGACCCTGCGAGCAACACAATCACCTATCTAGTCAAGGACCCCAGCAGCAACCACTGCGCGATCATTGATAGCGTTATGGACATCGATTATGCCGCCGGGCGCATCACCTATGATCACGCCGATGCCCTGATCGCGGAAATTCGGGATCAGGACTTAACGCTGGATTGGATTATCGAAACGCATGTCCATGCCGACCACCTAAGCGCAGCGCCCTATATCCAATCCAAATTGGGCGGCAAAATCGGTGTCGGCGATCAGATTATGGTGGTCCAAAACACCTTTGGCAAAGTCTTCAACGAAGGCACGGAGTTCCAGCGCGACGGGTCGCAGTTTGATGCGCTGTTCAAGGATGGCGACACCTACAGCATCGGCAACATGCAGGCCTTTGCGATGTTCACCCCGGGACATACGCCTGCCTGTATGGTGCATGTGATAGGCGACGCGGCTTTTGCGGGCGATACGCTGTTTATGCCCGATGGTGGCTCCGCACGGGCGGATTTTCCAGGCGGCGATGCAGGCACGCTTTATGACAGCATTCAGAAGGTACTTAGCCTGCCGGAGGACATGCGCCTCTTTATGTGCCACGACTATGGTCCGGGCGGGCGCGCGATTGAGTGGGAGACCACAGTCGGCACACAGCGGGCCGAGAATATACATGTCGGTGGCGACAAAACGCGCGAAGAGTTTGTGAAATTCCGGACCGAGCGGGATGCGCAACTGGCAATGCCTTCGCTTATTATTCCAGCGCTTCAGGTCAACATGCGCGCCGGCAATGTGCCCACCGATGACGGCGGTCGCCCCGTGCTGAAGGTGCCGATCAACGGCCTCTGACCCCTAAAAATTGACACTACGCGCGCAGGTAATCTCCGCATCCCTAGGGGGTGACGGCCCTCTCGCTTGCGCCCTCATCATAGCGAGCCCCCATGCAGATATCCCGGTATTTTCCAATCCTCACCTGGGGCCGCCGTTATGACCGAACAACGCTAGAGCGGGACGTGGTGGCCGCAGTGATTGTGACCATCATGTTGATCCCGCAGTCGCTGGCCTATGCACTGCTGGCCGGTCTACCGGCCGAGGCGGGGCTCTATGCCTCCATCGTGCCCATCATGATTTACGCCGTCTTCGGCACCAGTAACACGCTGGCGGTTGGACCTGTGGCGGTCGTGTCCTTGATGACCGCAACGGCAATCGGGTCAGTTGCGACCCAAGGCACGGTAGGCTACGGCGTTGCAGCGCTTACACTCGCGGCCCTGTCAGGTGCGATGCTGTTTGCGATGGGGATCCTGCGGATGGGGTTCATCGCACATTTTTTGTCCCATCCGGTTATATCTGGGTTTATCACCGCCTCTGGCTTGTTAATCGCGCTCGGTCAGGTGCAGCATCTGTTTGGCCTGCCGGGGGGCGGACATACGCTGATCGAGGTGATTATGCGCTATGCCGCCAATCTGAGCGACTTTAGCCCGATCACGGCAGCACTTGGCCTTGCGGGCATCACCTTTCTGCTCTGGGTGCGGCGCGGTATGAAACCTGCGCTGCGCCGGCTGGGGCTGTCCCCCAAGGCTGCTGACCTGTTGGTCAAAGCTGGGCCCGTATTTGGCATTATTGCCGCCACCCTTGGCGCTTGGGCCTTGGATCTGGAGGCGCAAGGCCTTGCGATTGTCGGCCACGTCCCACAAAGTCTGCCGCCCTTTACGCTGCCCTCAGCCTCCATTGACCTGCTCAACACTCTACTACTGCCCGCCTTTTTCATCTCTTTAATCGGATTTGTAGAATCTGTGTCCGTTGCCCAAACGCTGGCGGCGCGGCGACGGGACCGGATTGATCCGAACCAAGAATTAATCGGCCTTGGTGCGGCGAATATGGGTGCGGCCCTTACCGGTGGGTTTCCAGTCACGGGCGGCTTTTCGCGCTCCGTTGTCAACGACGATGCGGGCGCCGCAACACCCGCTGCTGGCGCTTTCACCGCCCTGGGCCTTGCGATTGCCGCACTGACATTGACACCCGCACTCTATTATTTACCCAAGGTCATGTTGGCCGCCACGATTATTGTCGCGGTCAGCGGTCTCATCGAGGTGCGCGTGTTGCAGCGCAGTTGGCGCTATTCGAAGGCAGATTTTGCGGCGGTTTCCCTGACTATCCTCGCTACTCTTGGAAGCGGCGTTGAGGGCGGTGTGGCCGCGGGCGTGGGCCTGTCGATCTTGCTGCACCTCTATCGCTCTGCCCATCCGCATATCGCCGAGGTAGGGCAGATCGCGGGCACCGAGCATTTTCGCAACATCCACCGCCATAGCGTCATTACGCATCCCAGCATCGTGACCTTGCGCGTCGATGAAAGCCTCTATTTCGCCAACGCGCGCGTGTTGGAGGACCATATCCAAGCACGCATTGCCGCAGACACAGAGCTGCGCCATGTGATCCTGCACTGCGCGGCAATCAACACGATCGACTTCAGCGCGCTGGAATCCCTAGAGGCGATCAACGAACGGCTGCGCGACATGGGCGTGGCGCTGCACCTGTCCGAAGTCAAAGGCCCCGTGATGGACCGCTTGCGCGACACAGACCTGTTGGCACACCTGACAGGTCAAGTTTTTCTGTCCCAATTCGGCGCAGTTCAAAGCCTCTTGCCCTCCAAATAAACAAGCCTCGCAGAGGCGTTGGCCGCTGCGCAACCAAGCAGCAAAGTGATGCAATATTCACGCGGCATCCGCACGGGTCTCGCAGACCACACCTGATCGGCAAACATTTCAACACGCGGCCCCACTCTGGCGCAGTACAGTTATTTCGACCAAAGAAGTGCCCTAACCTCTTGGGCTCACGCTGAATTATGCCTAAGCTTTTCGCCTAAACAGAAGCCCCGTGGCCCCAGCACTTTGGTCAAACCCGCAAAATAGGACTTTGGAATGGCGAACCCTTTGTATGACACGTTGTTCGGCACCCACCGCGACAGCGATGCCCCTTTTTTACAGCTTCCGGGTGGCGGGACACTCAGCTACCGCGCGTTTGTGGAAAAAGCGGCGCAATTTGCCGGATGCCTGAGCGCCGCAGGTCTTGTAGCGGGCGACCGCATCGCGGTGCAGATCGAAAAATCACCCGAAGCGCTCGCCGTCTATGCTGCCTGCGCGCAGACTGGCGTGATCTTCATGCCGCTTAACACAGCCTACACCCCGAACGAGTTGGCCTATTTCGTGGAAAACAGCGGCGCGGGCCTGCTTTTGTGTGATGCCACAAAAGAAGCGGACCTCGCCCCGATCGCCGCCACCTGCGGGGCGCAGGTGATGACCCTGAACAGCGATGGCAGCGGCAGTTTCGCCAAAGCAGCAGTAGCACATCCGACGCGCTTCGACACGGTGCCGCGATCGGGTGATGATCTGGCCGCGTTCCTCTATACATCCGGCACGACAGGGCGCTCGAAGGGCGCGATGTTGACCCAAGACAACCTCTTGTCGAACGCCAAAGTACTCCAAGAGGCGTGGCGTTTTACCGATGCAGATGTGCTGCTGCATGCGCTGCCGATCTTTCACACGCATGGCCTTTTTGTGGCGACGAACATTACGCTTTTGGCCGGCGGGCAGATGATCTTTTTGCCGAAATTTGACCTTGATGAGGTGATGGACGCGCTGCCCCGAGCTACCTCCATGATGGGCGTGCCCACGTTCTACACCCGCCTTCTAAGCGATCCACGCTTTACCAAAGAGGCAAGTCAACACATGCGCCTCTTTGTGTCCGGCAGCGCGCCTTTGCTGGCCGAAACGCATGTCCAATTCGAAGAGCGCACAGGCCACCGCATCCTTGAACGCTATGGTATGACCGAAACCAATATGAACACCTCCAACCCCTATGACGGCGCGCGGCGCGCAGGCACCGTGGGTCTGCCCCTGCCCAGTGTTGAGGTCAAAATCACCGACAGCCAGACCGGCGCAACGCTTCCCCAAGGCGAGATTGGCCAGATCGAAGTTCGCGGACCAAACGTCTTTAAAGGCTATTGGCAGATGCCTGAAAAAACCGCCGAAGACCTGCGCCCAGACGGTTTTTTCATAACGGGTGATCTGGGGCAAGTAGATGCCGATGGCTATCTTAGCATCGTGGGGCGCAACAAGGACCTCATCATTTCAGGCGGCTACAACATCTATCCTAAGGAGATTGAGTTGTTGCTGGACCAGCAAGATGGCGTGCTAGAAAGCGCCGTGATCGGCGTGCCGCATCCGGATTTTGGCGAAACGGTGTTGGGTGTCTTGGTCGCCTCTGGAGCAACACCGCTTGATCTGAACGCGATTGCCGAGAATATCGCGCAGGATTTGGCGGGGTTCAAACGGCCGCGCAAGCTGGTGGTGCTGCCCGAATTGCCGCGCAACACGATGGGCAAGGTTCAAAAACAAGCGTTGCGCGCTGAATTCGCCGATACCTTCGCGTAAATCCTAAACAACAAAAAACCCCAGCCGTATCGGCTGGGGTTCCTCATTTCAATAATCATGGCAACAAACCTACGGCATCAGCCGCACTTGCTGAACCCGCACGAGGCGCAGGTCATGCAGCCTTCGACCATACGCAGGTCATAGCTGCCACAGCTGGAGCATGACTTGCCGCGCGGTGCGCCATCGATGCCAATGATCTCGGCCTGCGGATCAGATTTGAGGCCAAGCCCCTCGCCCGCGATAAAGCCCGTGGCAACAAGGTGTTGTTCAATCACACCGCCGATTGCAGCCAAGATGGAGGGGATGTATTTGCCCTGCATCCAAGCACCGCCACGCGGGTCAAAGACTGCCTTCAGCTCTTCCACTACGAAGGACACATCGCCGCCACGGCGGAACACGGCCGAAATCATGCGCGTCAGCGCCACCGTCCAGGCGAAATGCTCCATGTTTTTGGAGTTGATGAACACTTCAAAGGGCCGGCGATGCCCACCGATGATCACATCATTGATGGTGATATAGATTGCGTGCTCGCTGTCGGGCCATTTGACCTTATAGGTCGCCCCCTCCAACGTTTCGGGACGGTCCAGTGGGTCGGCCATATAGATGACATCCGCACCCGTATCCGCTTGTGGCGCGGCCTCGGTCGTCTCGCTTACGCTCAGCACAGACCCTGTAACCGCGTTGGGGCGGTAGGTCGTGCAACCCTTACATCCCGTGTCCCACGCTTCCATATAGACATCTTTAAAGGCGTCAAAGCTGATATCTTCGGGACAGTTGATCGTCTTAGAAATGCTGCTGTCGACCCATTTTTGGGCGGCCGCCTGCATTTTGACATGATCCATAGGCGCCAAAGTCTGCGCGTTCACGAAATAATCCGGCAGCTCGGCATCGCCGTGCAGATCACGCCACATTTGGACCGCGTAGTCGACGACTTCCTCTTCGGTACGCGAGCCATCTTTTTGAAGCACTTTGCGGGTGTAGGCGTAAGCAAAGACCGGCTCGATCCCCGAACTGACATTGCCGGCATAAAGTGAAATGGTGCCCGTGGGCGCAATCGATGTCAGCAGTGCGTTGCGGATGCCGTGGGCGCCAATCGCCTCGCGCACATCTGCATCCATCATCTGCATCGTGCCAGAGGCAAGATAGGCCTCCGCATCAAAGAGCGGGAAGGCGCCCTTTTCTTTCGCCAAATCCACACTGGCAAGATAGGCCGCGCGGGCCACAGCCTTCAGCCACGCCTCAGTTTGCGCCGCCGCCTCGTCGGAGCCATAGCGCAGACCAACCATCAAAAGCGCATCTGCGAGGCCCGTAACACCAAGACCAATGCGCCGCTTGGCCTGTGCTTCACGCTCTTGTGCAGGCAGCGGGAATTGCGATGCATCCACCACATTGTCCATCATCCGCACGGCTGTCGCCACCAGCTCTTGCAGCGCTGCGGGATCCAGAACCGCCTTTGCATTGAATGGGTTCGCGACCAGCCGCGCCAGATTGATCGATCCCAACAAGCACGCGCCATAGGGGGGCAAGGGCTGCTCTCCGCAAGGGTTTGTCGCGGCGATCGTTTCGCAGTAATTCAGGTTGTTCGCTGCATTGATCCGGTCAATGAAGATCACGCCCGGCTCAGCATAATCATAGGTCGCCTGCATGATCTGGTTCCACAGATCGCGCGCCTGCACCGTTTTGTAAACTTTGCCATCAAAGACCAAATCCCATGCCGCATCCGCCTTCACCGCCTCCATAAACGGATCGGTGATCAACACGCTGACGTTGAACATGCGCAACCGCGCCGCATCAGATTTTGCAGTGATAAAGTCGTGGATATCCGGGTGGTCGCAGCGCATCGTCGCCATCATCGCACCACGGCGCGACCCAGCGGACATGATCGTCCGGCACATCGCATCCCACACATCCATAAACGACAAAGGGCCAGAGGCATCCGCCGACACGCCCAAAACATCCGCGCCTTTCGGACGGATGGTGCTGAAATCATAGCCAATGCCACCACCCTGTTGCATCGTCAGAGCCGCCTCTTTCAGCATATCAAAGATGCCGCCCATGCTGTCAGGCACCGTGCCCATCACAAAGCAGTTGAAAAGGGTCACGCGCCGCGCAGTGCCCGCACCGGCCGTGATGCGGCCCGCGGGCAGGAATTTGAAGTCTTCCAGAGCGTCATAAAAGCGGTCTTCCCACGCGGCCGGGTCTGCCTCGACCTTCGCCAAATCGCGCGCGATCCGGCGCCATGTGTCTTCAACGGTCCCATCATGGGCGGTGCCGTCGGCATCTTTGAAGCGGTACTTCATGTCCCAAATCTGTTCGGCGATTGGCGCGGCGAAACGTGTCATTCCATCATCCTTGTTAGACGCTTTGATTCTTGGTGGCTGGCTCTTGAAAGATGCGCGGTTTAGCGCACCTTTTTCAACAACGCCAGAACGAACTGCTGTAGCTTTTCTACATATTGCGCTTCAAGTTTTATGGTACACTGTATATTGTGTCAGCGTGACAGGAGATTCCATGGCCAATTTTGTCAATCTTATCAAATTAAGCGTCGGCAGTGAGACCATCGATGATTTGGCCGCATGGCAGGCCACAAAGCGCGCGCAAACAGCCGAGGGGCTGCCACGCCACGTCACGCGGATGTGGCCAAAGCGCGAAGCAGAGATTCTGAACGGTGGGTCGATCTTTTGGGTCATCAAAGGCGTCGTCCAGTGCCGCCAAAAGATCATACGCCTGGATGAGGTGATCGGCGCAGACGGCATTCGACGTTGCGCAATTGTGTCCGAGCCCGAGATTATTCGCACCCAAACGAGCCTCAAGCGTCCGTTCCAAGGCTGGCGCTACCTTAAGGCCGAGGATGCGCCGCCGGACTTGCCAGCGGGCCGCACCGCTGAAGAGCCGTTGCCGGTAGAGCTAAACAAAGCCCTCGCAGAAATTGGCGTCCTATAGGCGCGATTAGGCTTCAAGCCGGGCGAGCAATTCACGCATCGCGGTGCGGTCTTCGATTTCAGCCGTGCGCGATCGCCACAGCGTCGCCTGCGATCGCAGGATAGGGCCATCGCCCAGCACTTTGAGGTGATTGGCCCGCAGCGTTTCACCGGTACTGGTGATGTCGGCAATCATCTCTGCTGTTTCATTGGCAACAGCGCCCTCGGTTGCGCCTTGGCTGTCAACGATCGCATAATCCGCAACACCCGCGTCGCGCAGGTATTCCCGCACCAGGCGGTGATATTTGGTCGCGATCCGCAAGCGAAAGCCGTGATGGGCGCGAAAGGCCGCGGTGACCGCGTCCAGATCATCCAGATTGTCCACATCGACCCAAGCTTTTGGCACGGCCATAATCAGGTCCGCCTCGCCAAATCCCATTTCTTGGATGGGGACGACTTGTTGCTCATAAAGCGGCAGCTTTTCGAGGATCAAATCCGTACCTGTCACCCCAAGATGCAACCGGCCTGCCGCCAATTCACGGGGGACTTCACCGGCGCTCAGCAGCACCAGCGATACGCCCGACACACCCGCAACCTCGCCCGCATATTCCCGCTCTGATCCACTGCGGGTCAGGGTGATGCCGCGCGCCTGAAACCACTCAAAGGTCTTTTCCATCAGCCGTCCTTTGGCCGGCACGCCCAGCTTGATCATGTGCGGGCCTCCAACTCGACCATTAGTCCCGGCCGCAACACACCGCCAACGGCTGGTATTTTCGCCCCGCGGCCGAGGCGCCGCGTCAGTGCGTCATAGCGCCCGCCACTGGCCACTGCCGGCAGGTCTGCCCGGTCTGGCGCATAAAAGCCAAAGACAAAACCATCGTAATATTCCATCGATGTGCGCCCAAAACTCGCTTCATAGGACAGCATATCGACCTCAAGACCGCGCGCGTCCATCGCGTCGGTGCGCCGCGCCAAGCCCTCGACAGCGCTCGCGATCGACGGCATGTCCACCACCAGATCGCGCAGCCGCGTTGTGGCAAAGGGCAGGGTTTCTTTGATGTCGAGCAGAGCCTCAATCAAATCCACCTCTGTGGCGCTGATCGGCGGGGCTGCCGCATCGGCGCGCAGCACATCCAAGCGCGCCGCAATTTCGGAGGGGCGGCGCAGACCAATCATCGGCGCATCCTCTGCCAGCGGGTCCTCTGCGGCCAACAAAGTTGCGCGTGCAGGCGGCGTAGGCACCCGACCTGCATAGCGATCAAGCAACGCGCGAAAGCGTCGCGGCCGCCAAATGTGCCGCATCAATGCCGCCCGGCGTGCCTCGGTGGTGTCCAAGCCTTGCACGGCTGCCGTCAAAATTCCAATGTCCCCTGTCGCGGCCCGCAGGCCCAAATGCGCCACACACTCCGACATTACTGCGAAAACTTCGGAATCAGCCGCCGCAGGATCGGTGTTTTCAAAAAGCTCATAGCCCACTTGAAGGTACTCATTGGCCCGGTCAGGGTCGTCCTCTTGGCGGCGGAACACCTCACCGGCATAGGTATAGCGCGCAGGCGTCGCACCCGTGGCCATGTGCATCTGCACAACAGGTACAGTAAAATCGGGCCGCAGCATTTGTTCGCCGCGTAGTGCGTCGGATGTCACATAGGCACGGGCGCGGATATCCTCACCGTAGAGGTCCAACAGCAACTCAGCACTTTGAAGCAAAGGAGGCGAGACCACAGCCGCGCCCAAGCCTTCAAAGCGCGCGCGCAACTGGGAGGCTTTATCGCGGGCCTCGGACGTGATCATCCCGTCTGCTCCTGCAAAATCGCGCGCACCTTGGCGACCAGCTGATCGCGCGGCACTTCGAACTGCGAGGGGCGGTCTTTCCATTCCTCCAGCGTCGCCGTTTCAGCGATCTGGGCGCCGAGGATCAAATCCTTGATCTGGATCACGCCGCGGGCATGTTCATCGCCGCCTTCGATGATCGCCACAGGGCTGGAACGCTGATCTGCGTATTTAAGCTGGTTGCCGAAATTCTTGGGATTTCCCAGATAGACCTCGGCCCGGATACCTGCCGTGCGCAGCTCGGACACCATCGCCTGATAATCTGCCATCCGGTCGCGGTCCATGACGGTCACCACGACAGGGCCCTGCGCGCGCGACGGGCTGCGGCCTTTGGCCGACAATGCCGCCAGCAAACGATCCACACCAATAGAGACGCCCGTGGCAGGCACTTCTTGTCCGGTGAAACGCTTGACCAAATCGTCATAGCGCCCGCCTCCGGCGACAGAGCCGAATTGCCGCTTCCGGCCCTTTTCATCGAGGATATCAAAGGTCAGCTCGGCTTCATAGACGGGGCCGGTATAATAGCCCAAGCCGCGCACAACGGCAGGATCAATCTCAACCCGGTCGGCGGCATAGCCAGCGCCATCCAACAGTTGGGCAATCTCTTCAAGCTCATTGACGCCCTGAACACCCGTTTCCGATCCGCCGACCAGTTCACGCAAGCGCGCAACCGTTGCGGCGCCAGTGGCGCGGCGGGCATCCATAAAGCCCATAACAATGTCAGCCTGCGCATCCGAAAGCCCCGCACCTTCGGTGAAATCGCCGCTCGCATCGGCACGGCCTGCCCCGAGCAAAGCGCGCACTCCTTCGGTGCCCAGCCGGTCCAATTTGTCGATGGCACGCAGCACGATCCCACGGGCCTCCGCCATTGCGTCCGGATCGCTGGGGTCCAGCACGCCTGCCACCTCCATTACCCCGTTCAATACTTTGCGGTTGTTGACCTTGATAATGTAGTCGCCGCGCGGAATGCCAACGGCCTCTAACGTGTCAGCGAGCATTGCGCAGATTTCGGCGTCCGCGGCCATGCTGGCGCTACCCACTGTGTCGGCATCACATTGATAGAACTGCCGGAACCGACCCGGTCCCGGCTTTTCGTTGCGCCAAACGGGCCCCATCGCATAGCGACGGTAGGGCGTCGGTAGATCGTTGCGGTGTTGCGCATAGACCCGCGCCAAGGGGGCGGTCATGTCATAGCGTAAGGCCAGCCAATCGCCCAGCTTACCACCTGCGTCCCCTTCGGCGTCCTCTTGCCAAGCAAAAACCCCAGCATTGGGGCGGTCCACATCCGGCAGGAACTTGCCCAGCGCTTCGACGGTTTCAACCGCGCTGGTCTCCAGCACGTCAAACCCGTAGCGGTGATAGACCTCGGCAATCGTGCGCAGCATGTCGGTCCGGTGTGTGACCTCTGCCCCGAAATAGTCGCGGAACCCTTTGGGGGTCACCGCCTTGGGGCGCGGGGTCTTTTTGGGTTTTGCCATGGATCAGCTCCAGCTGCGGCTGCGTTCTGTTGTTGCGCCACCACCTACGACAAGGGCCCGTGCGGGGCAAGCCATTGACCCAAGTTGCGCCGGCCCATTGCATCCCTGCCGCGATTGCCCCACATCCCCCTTATGGAACAGATCGAAGAACAGATCGCGCATCTGACGCGCACCGTGGATGAATTATCCGATGTGATTGCCCGCCAAGAAGGGGAAATCGCCACGCTGACCCGGCGCGTGCACATGTTGATGCAGCGCGAGGGCGAACGCGAGGCGCAGGCAACGGGTGGCGCTGTCTTGGGTGACGAACGGCCGCCGCATTACTGAAGACCCACGCGGGGCGTATTAGCAAGTCTGACGCCGATTACTGCGCTGATATTGCTTAGATTTCCTCAACCTCGACGACACCGACGAGGCTCTTAATCGCCCCTTTGATCTGCGGGGTGACGGGAAAGCCATTGCCAAGATCAATGTCGATCTCCCCCTCCACATGTGCGCCCATCAGGCACAGCTGCACTGGCCCGCGGCCGCGTACGGCCCGGCCACCGCTTGAGACCTGCGCAGCTCCATCTAGCACTGTCGCAATCGATCCTACGGCACAGGCATCGTCCACGAACACGCGCAGGCCCATGCCGCCGGCGTCCGCCACCACATCGTCGATAGGGGCCACGGAACGGGCAAGGAATTTGACCTGCCCGCCCTCGGCGGTCGCCTCAACGCCCATCACGACCTTGGCGCGCGCGGTCATGATCTCCATGTTCTTTTCAAGCACATCTGAGAACATGGTGACTTCGGTGGCCCCTGTGGGATCGGACACACCCACGAAAGCATAGCGCGTGCCTTTGGCGGATTTACGCACCTGAACGGCGGCGATCTCAACCCCGATCTTGCAAAAAAGCGCACCTTTTCGCTCTGCCTCTTCGGCGGCAGCATCGATGGTAATGACCTTCTTGCGCTTCAGCGCGCTGGCGTAATCCTCCAACGGATGCTTGGACATGTAAAAACCGACAGCCCCGTATTCATAAACCAGTTGCTGTGCGCTTTCCCAATTTGCGATCGGGGCCATACGCGGCTCCGGCAGGTCATCCCCAGCTTCTCCAAAGAGCGACACTTGGTTGGAGGCCTTTTGCTCAAAAATCGCGCCCGAATAGGCCACAAGAGCATCCAGCGCATCAAAGACCCGCGCGCGGTTGCTGTCGAGTTGATCGAACGCGCCGGCCCGCGCCAACTGTTCCAGTGGGCGCTTACCCACCCGTTTTAAATCCACCCGGCGCGCAAAATCGAACAGCGTGGCAAAGGGTTTGTCCACACCGTCCACTTTGCGCCCTTCGACCACCAGACGCATCGCCTCCACGCCCACGTTCTTGAGCGCGCCCAGCGCATAGACTAACGCGCCATCGACCACCTTGAACGTCGCATCCGAGCGGTTCACGCAGGGCGGCACCCAAGGCAGACCCATCGCACGGCGCACCTCTTGGAAATAGACCGCCAGCTTGTCCGTCAGCTGGATATCACAGTTCATCACACCGGCCATGAACTCAACCGGGTGGTTCGCCTTGAGCCAAGCCGTCTGATAGCTCACGACCGCATAGGCCGCCGCGTGAGATTTGTTGAAACCGTAGTTGGCGAATTTATCGAGCAGGTTCCAGACCTCGGTGGCCTTGGCCTCATCCACACCATTCTTTGCGGCGCCGGCCAGGAATTTGGGCCGCTCTTCGTCCATCGCCTCTTGCAGCTTTTTACCCATCGCGCGGCGCAACATGTCGGCACCACCAAGGCTATAACCCGCCATTTCCTGCGCGATTTGCATCACCTGCTCTTGGTAAACAATAATACCTTGTGTCTCGTCCAGAATGTGATCCACAGACGGGTGCAGCATGTCCCGCGCGCTCAGCTTGTTCTTGACCTCGCAAAACTTGGGAATGTTTTCCATCGGGCCGGGACGGTAGAGGGCCACAAGCGCGATGATGTCTTCGATACAATCCGGCTTCATCCGCTTGAGCGCATCCATCATGCCGGTACTTTCCACTTGAAAGACCGCCACGGTTTTCGCCGCAGCATAGAGAGCATAGGCCGCAGGATCATCCAGAGGAATGGCGTTGATGTCGTTCACGGTGCCTTCGGCGGGCGTATAAAGCTCACTGCCATCGGCCCCGATGTGCAGATCACGGCCGGAGCTGCGGATCTGAGAGACTGCGTTTTGGATGACTGTCAGAGTTTTCAGACCCAAGAAGTCGAACTTGACCAAGCCGGCCTGCTCCACCCATTTCATGTTGAACTGGGTCGCAGGCATATCCGATCGCGGGTCTTGATAAAGGGGGACGAGCGCATCGAGCGGCCGGTCCCCGATCACCACACCCGCGGCGTGGGTGGAGGCATTGCGCAACAGCCCCTCAACCTGCTGTCCGTAAGTCAAAAGGCGGTCCACAACCTCTTCGTTGCGGGCCTCTTCGCGTAGGCGCGGCTCGTCTTGCAAAGCTTTGACGATGCTGACGGGTTTGACCCCCTCGACCGGGATCAGCTTTGACAGACGGTCCACCTGGCCGTAGGGCATCTGCAAAACACGGCCAATATCGCGCACCGCTGCTTTGGACAAAAGCGCGCCAAAGGTGATGATCTGGCCCACACGATCGCGGCCGTATTTTTCCTGCACATAGCGGATAACTTCTTCGCGGCGGTCCATGCAGAAGTCGATGTCAAAGTCGGGCATGCTGACCCGCTCGGGGTTCAAAAACCGCTCAAACAGCAGTGCGTAGCGCAAAGGATCAAGGTCCGTAATCGTCAGCGCATAGGCCACCAAAGATCCCGCGCCCGATCCTCGCCCCGGTCCCACCGGAATTTCGCGGTCCTTGGCCCATTTAATGAAATCCGCAACGATGAGGAAATAGCCCGGAAACCCCATGCGTTCGATAATGTCCAACTCAAAATCGAGGCGCTTTTGATAATCCTCCATGGCCGCAGCATGGGGGATCACACGCAGCCGGGCTTGTAGGCCCTCATTGGCTTGGCGGCGCAGTTCCTGAACCTCGTCGTCGGCAAATTTGGGCAGGATCGGGTCGCGACGATAGGCCATAAAGGCACACCGCTTTGCGATCTCAACGGTGTTTTCAATGGCTTCTGGAAGATCCGCAAACAGCGTCACCATTTCCGCAGGTGATTTGAAATAATGCTGAGAAGTCAGCCTGCGGCGGTCCTCTTGTTGGTCCACATAGGCGCCTTCGGCGATGCAGATCAGCGCATCATGCGCCTCATACATTTCTGCTTTGGGAAAATAGACGTCATTCGTCGCCACCAGCGGCAGATCCATCGCATAGGCCATCTCAACAAAGGGGCGCTCGGTCAGCCGCTCTGCCTCGGGCAGCCCATCTGCGCCCGGATGACGCTGTAGCTCGACATAAAGCCGTCCCGCGAAAGCGGCGGCCAGCCGGTCCATCATGGCCTGTGCCGCGGGCCGTTGACCGTTTTGGATTAAGCGACCGACAGGGCCATCCGCCCCGCCCGTCAGGCAGATCAGGCCGGCGGCATGCGCCTCCAGATCTGACAGGCTGATCTGCGGTTGCTGCCCATCGCCCGACAAATAGAGGGCCGAGTTGAGCAACATCAGGTTTTCATAGCCCGCCTCAGTTTGCGCCAAAAGCACTACCGGCGCAGGGGGACGCGGGCGATCACCCGGCCGCGTCTCACTCCACGTCACATCCACCTGACACCCAATGATCGGCTGCACGCCAGCCCCAGCGAGGGTCACCGAAAACTCCAACGCTGCGAACATATTGTTCGTATCGGTCAGCGCTAAGGCCGGCAGCCCGTGCTGCACACATAAATCGGGCAGCTTTTTCAGCCGCAGCGCCCCTTCCAATAGAGAGTATTCAGAGTGGGTGCGCAGGTGAATGAATCGTGGATCTTGGCTCATGGATTATGTCTAGGCGAGGCGTTGGTGCATCACCAGTCGGAATGCGCCTCGATTTGCCCCCAAAACGAGGCAACCTGTCCCACGCTATCTGTTCGAGTTCCGTTAGAGGCCCACCCTTCAATCGTCTTGCAACCCACACGCGCATTATCTGCGGCATTGACGCCCGAACCCCGGGAAAACACCCGCAGGCCATTGCTGTTCTGGGCCCTACAAAGCTATTGTCCCGCCAGTCTGCATCGAAGGAGCCTGCATGACCGCCCTATTGGACCTTTCCGGTGTGACCAAAGCCTATCCCGGCGTGGTGGCCAATGAGGATGTGAGCCTCTCGATCAACCGCGGAGAGATCCACGCGATCCTTGGGGAAAACGGCGCCGGCAAGTCCACCTTGGTCAAAATGATTTACGGCCTGGTCAAGCCAGACACCGGGCGCATGACGCTGCACGGACAGCCCTATTCCCCGACGGACCCACGGGCCGCGCGTGCGGCGGGGATCGGCATGGTGTTCCAGCACTTTTCGCTCTTTGACGCGCTGAGTGTGGCAGAAAACATCTCGCTCGGGATGGAAAGCGCCCCCCCCATGCGCCAGCTGGAGGCGCAAATCCGCACCGTGTCCGAAACCTACGGTCTGCCGCTGGCCCCGCACCGGATTGTTGGGGACCTGTCTGCGGGTGAGCGTCAGCGCGTTGAGATCATCCGCTGTCTGCTGCAAAATCCGGCACTCTTGATCATGGACGAGCCGACATCGGTCCTGACCCCGCAAGAGGTCGCAATCCTCTTTCAGACCCTGCGCAAACTCAGCGCAGATGGTACCGCGATCCTCTATATCTCCCACAAGCTCGAGGAAATTCGCAGCCTCTGCGACAGCGCCACCATTTTACGGCTGGGCCGTGTCGTCAGCCATTGCGTACCGCGCGACACCTCTGCTGCTCAAATGGCCGAAATGATGGTGGGTAGCGCACTTACCCCACCGAAACGAAGTGCCGCGCATGCGGGCGATGTGCTCTTGTCTCTGCGGGCGCTGTCGATGCCGCCGGCCTCCACTTTTGGGATGCCGCTTCGCGATATCACCATCGACATCCGCTCTGGCGAGGTTTTGGGGATCGGCGGCGTTGCGGGTAATGGGCAGGACGAATTGCTGGCCGCGCTGTCCGGTGAGGCGGACGTGCCTAAAGGTTGTGTCGTTTACAAAAATCGCGACATGAGTGGGCACGGCCCCAATGCGCGCCGCGCGGCGGGTCTGCTCTGCGCGCCTGAAGAGCGGCTGGGCCACGCGGCGGCACCTGACATGTCGCTCACCGAGAATGCCATGCTCACGGGTGCTGCGCGCGAAGGGCTCGAACGCTATGGCCTGTTAGATTGGTCCGCGGCCCAGCGTTTTGCCGAGCGTGTAATTAGCCAATTTGATGTCCGCACCCCCGGTCCCACCAATGCCGCGCGCGCACTCTCTGGCGGCAACCTGCAAAAATTTGTCATCGGGCGCGAAGTTTTGCAAAAGCCCGAGGTTTTCGTTGTGAACCAACCCACCTGGGGCGTAGATGCGGCTGCCGCGGCTGCGATCCGCCAAGCTCTTTTGGACCTTGCTGCCGCAGGCGCGGCCGTGGTGGTCATCAGCCAAGATCTGGATGAGTTGATGGAAGTCTCAGACCGGTTCGCCGCCCTCAATGAAGGCAAACTGACCCCAGCGCGCCCCGCCGCGGGTCTAAGCGTGGCCGAGATCGGCCAGATGATGGGCGGCGCCAAAGACATGGACACGCATAAGAATACGAAGGTCAGCGCATGATCCGACTGGAAAAACGGCCCCAAGCGAGTGCTGCGATGGTGCTGGCCACACCTATGCTGGCCGTGCTGGCCACGATGGTCTTTGGTGGCGTGCTGTTTGCGGCACTTGGGAAAGACCCGATTGAGGCGATCCTGACCATCTTTTGGGAACCGCTCTTTGGCGAGTTCGCCTTTTATTATCGCCCGCAGCTTTTGGTCAAAGGCGCACCGCTGGTGTTGATCGCCATCGGCCTTGCTTTGGGCTTTCGCGCGGGTGTGTGGAACATCGGCGCCGAGGGGCAATACATCATGGGCGCGATTTGCGGCGCAGCGGTCGCACTTGCGCTCTACCCGCTGGAGGCGTGGTGGATCTTTCCGCTGATGGTGATTGCCGGCGCTTTAGGCGGCTTTGCTTGGGCCATGATCCCGGGCCTGTTAAAAGTGCGCTTTGGTACGAATGAGATCCTTGTGTCGTTGATGTTGGTCTATGTGGCGGAGCAATTTCTGGCCTCCATGGCACTTGGTGCGATGAAAAACCCAGAGGGGTTCGGCTTTCCCGGGTCGCGCAATTTGCAACAATATGCGCCAGCACATAACGCCGATATCATCGTAGGAACCGGGATGCATTGGGGCGTGGTGGCGGCCATGATTGCCGTGATCTTTGCCTATGTTCTGCTGACCCGGCACCGGCTTGGATTTGCCATCCGCGTCACGGGCGCGGCCCCGCGCGCCGCAAAGTTTGGCGGCGTCAATCCGGCGCGTCTGGTGCTCTTTTGCCTTGGCGTCTCGGGCATCCTCGCGGGGCTTGCGGGTCTGTTTGAAGTGAGCGGCCCTGCGGGGCAAATCGCCATCGGCTTTAATGTAGGGTACGGCTTTACCGCAATCATCGTGGCTTTCCTCGGCCGCTTGCACCCAGTGGGCATTGTCTTGGCCGGTGGCCTCATGGCGCTGACATATATCGGCGGCGATATCGCACAGAGCAATTTGGGCCTGCCGGTCGCGGCGATCCAGGTCTTCCAAGGCATGCTGTTGTTCTTTTTGCTGGCTTTGGACGTGCTGACCAATTACCGCCTGCGCATTGGTCAAAACGAGGTGGCCTAATGGACCTGTCCGTCATCAACCCTGTTTTATTACTTGCTGCCCTCATGAGTGCTGCAACACCCCTTTTGCTCGCCGCCACGGGCGAGTTGGTAGTGGAGCGGGCGGGCGTTTTGAACTTGGGCGTTGAAGGCATGATGATCTTGGGCGCGATTGCGGGCTTCATCGTTGCGGTCCATTCTGGATCGCCTGTGCTGGGGTTCATCGGTGCCGCGGCGGGCGGTGCCGTGCTGTCGCTCCTCTTTGCGTTCCTCACACAAGTCACGCTGGCCAACCAAGTGGCCTCGGGCCTTGGGCTGACCCTTTTTGGGTTAGGCCTTTCTGCGCTGATGGGCCAAAGTTATCTTGGGGTTAAACCACCGCGTATGGGTGATTTAGATCTTGGTCCACTGGCAGATATCCCATTTCTGGGGCCAGTTCTTTTTCAGCACGATGCCATGGTTTATGTGGGCCTTGCTATTGTGGGCGCGGTTTGGGCCACGCTGCGCTATACGCGAGCCGGGCTTATCCTGCGCGCTGTGGGCGAAAACCACGACGCCGCGCACGCGCTCGGATATAAGGTCAAGCGCATCCATACGCTCGCTATCGTTTTTGGCGGGGCCTGCGCCGGCATGGGCGGGGCCTACATCAGCTTGATCCGTGTCCCACAATGGACCGAAGGTATGACCGCCGGTATGGGCTGGATCGCGCTGGCCTTGGTTGTGTTCGCCTCATGGAAGCCCGGCCGCGTGATCCTGGGTGCCTATCTTTTTGGCGGTATCACCCAGTTACAGCTTAATCTTCAGGGGGCGGGCGTTGCCATTCCGGTGGAGTATCTGGCAATGTCACCTTATGTGGTGACAATCCTCGTGCTGGTCATCCTCTCTGCGGATAAATCGCGTGCGCCGGGGGCACTTGGACGCATTTTTCACGCCTCACAATGAGGCCAATACTAACCGAGGGAAACCTTATGAACTTTACCAAACTGATGGCCACTGCGGCCCTGACCCTGGGCCTCGCGACGGGTGCGATCGCCGATGGCCACGCAAAAACAAAAGTTGGCTTTGTCTACGTCGGCCCAATTGGCGACGGCGGCTGGACCTATGAGCACGACAAAGGCCGCCTAGCGGTCGAAGCGGAATTCGGCGATGCGGTTGAAACCGTCTATGTCGAGAGCGTGGCCGAAGGCCCCGACAGCGAGCGCGTGATGACACAGATGGCCCTAGACGGTGCGGACCTGATCTTCACAACGTCTTTCGGCTACATGGACCCCACCATCAACGTTGCGGCCAAGTTTCCAAACGTGAAGTTTGAGCACGCCACCGGTTATAAACGCGCTGACAACGTATCGACCTATTCGGCACGCTTTTATGAAGGCCGCGCGATCCAAGGTCACATCGCAGGCCGTATGACCAAATCCAACATCATTGGGTACATCGCTTCCTACCCGATCCCAGAGGTCATTCGCGGCATCAACTCTGCCTACATCCACGCCAAGAAGGTGAACCCGGACGTCGAATTCAAAATCATCTGGGCCTACACTTGGTTTGACCCCGCCAAAGAAGCCGACGCCGCCAAGGTCCTGATCGAGCAAGGCGCGGACGTTGTGTTGCAACACACCGATTCAACCGCACCACAAGCTGCCGCGCAAGAAGCCGGCAACGTGATCACCTTCGGTCAAGCCTCCGACATGGGCCAATACGCGCCCTTCCCGCGCGTATCTTCCATCATTGATGACTGGGCGCCCTACTACATCGCACGGACCAAAGCGGTCATGGACGGCACATGGACCTCAACGGACACATGGGACGGCATTGGCCCAGGCATGGTCGGCATCGGCGAGATCACTGACGCCGTGCCTGCGGACGTCAAAGCCGAGGCACTGGCGCTGAAAGCAGCGCTTGCAGATGGCTCCTACCACGCCTTCACAGGCCCGCTGAAAAAGCAAGACGGCAGCGAATTCTTGGCTGCAGGCGAGACAGCGGATGACGGCACGTTGGCCGGCATGAACTTCTATGTTGAAGGCATCACAGCTGAAATCCCGCAGTAAGCGCGATTAAAGTCAAAAATAGGGGCTTCGCACCGGCGGTGCGGAGCCCTTTTTCTTACTGCCTAGCGTTTTAAAATTGTACGCCCAAAAACGCTGAAATTCACGCTGGGCAAGCGCGTAGACCCATGGCACGTTGCGAGCATGATTACGCTCCATCATTTGAACCGGTCGCGCGCCCGGCGCATCCTTTGGCTGCTCGAGGAGCTGGGTCTTGAATACCGCGTTGTGCCCTATAAGCGGGATGCGAAAACCAACCTTGCCCCGGACGCGCTGCGCGCTGTGCATCCGCTCGGCAAGTCTCCGATGATCGAAATTGACGGCCGCCTGATCACCGAAAGCGGCGCAATCGTTGAGGTCCTCTGCGCGCGGTTTGCGCCAGAGATGATCCCCGCACAGGACAGTGACGCCTATATCCAACACCTCGAGCTGATGCACTTTGCCGAAGGCTCTGCGATGACGCCGATTTTGCTAGACCTCTATGTAGGCAAATTAGGCACTGCCGGTACGCCTCTGCATCCACGCATCGCAGCCGAGCTGACAGCGCATTTTGCGTATATGAACGATCTGGTGCGCGCCTCAGGCCATTTTGTGATGGACCACCTGTCGGCCGCAGACATCATGCTCAGCTTTCCCGCAGAGGTCGCCATGGCGCAGGGCCGCGCAGAGGAATTCCCAGATTTGGCGCGCTTTGTTGACACTATCCACGGCCGCCCCGCCTATGCCCGCGCCGTCGCCTTGGGCCACGGCTAACCCTCCTTTTACGAAAGCAGACTATGACACAGCTTTGCACCCTCAACGGGACACCAATCAGCCGCCTAACCTATGGCACCATGCAGTTCGGTGGCACCGCGGATCAGGCCGCATCGCAGGCCATGTTCGACGCCTGCCGTGCAGGTGGGATCAACCATTTTGACACGGCTCACGTCTATACCAAAGGCCAATCAGAAGAGATGTTGGGCGCAATGATTGCCGCCGAGCGCGACGCGATTTTCGTGGCCACCAAGGTGGGCTACACAGGCGGCGCGGGGCGGGCCAATATTCTTGCGCAATTAGACCGTTCGCAGACGCGTCTAGATCTTGAGCAGGTTGACCTTTTGTATCTGCACCGGTTTGACCCAGAGACGCCGCTGGAAGAAACAATCGATACCTTCGCGCATCTCCAATCGCAGGGCCGTATTCGCTACGTTGGATTGTCGAATTTCGCCGCTTGGCAAGTGATGAAAGCGCAAGCCATCGCCGCAAGGTTCGAGATCCGCATTGATGTGATCCAACCCATGTACAGCCTAGTGAAGCGCCAGTCTGAGGTTGAGTTGATGCCGATGTGCGTCGACCAAGGGATCGAGGTCGTGCCCTATTCGCCCTTAGGCGGCGGGCTCTTGACTGGAAAATACGCAACAGGCGGCAGTGGGCGTCTGACCACCGACAGCCGTTATGCCGCGCGCTACGGCTTGCCTTGGATGCATGAAACAGGCCGCGCGCTGGCGGAGCTGGCACAAAGCATGGGCACCCCGCCTGCCACCCTCGCCGTGGCATGGGCCGCAGCGCATCCGGCCCGCCCCCGACCCATCATTTCAGCACGCGACACAGCACAGCTTGCCCCTTCGTTGGCAGCCGAACGTTTTGAGATGACGCCCGATCTTTATGACCAAATCACGGCGTTGTCATTAACCCCGCCCCCGGCCACAGACCGGATCGAAGAGGCATGACACAAGCAGACATCCTCGTGATCGGAGCAGGTGTTGCAGGACTTTCGGCGGCCGCCCGGCTGTCCAAACTGGGACAAGTCATCGTCCTAGAGGCGGAAGCCGCTGCGGGCTATCACGCCTCGGGCCGCTCGGCCGCTTTGTTCGAGCAAAACTATGGCGCGCCTTCTGTGGTTGCATTGTCCAAGGCCAGCGCTGAGGCGCATCAACCCTATCTTAGCCCACGCGGCTTTATGCTGCTCGCGCGCGACGGCGAAGATGAAAGCTTTACGGCCGATTGCGCGGCGCTGAAATGCCCGGAGATTTCGCCGAAAGAAGCCAAAGCGCACGTGCCCATCCTGAACGACGCCGTGACGCGCGCCGCCTATCACGCGGATGCTTACGACATTGATACTGATCTAATGTTGCAAAACTTTGCACGCACCCTGCGCGGCAACGGTGGCAGTATCGTAACCTCAGCCCCAGTCAACGAAATCACCCGCAAAGGCGGCCAGTGGGAAGTGCACGCAGCGGGCACTGTTTACCACGCTGCGACCTTGGTTAATGCCGCTGGCGCATGGGCGGATGAAATCGCAACCCGCGCCGGGATCACACCCCTTGGCCTTGTCCCGCACCGTCGGTCCATGGCGCGGATCCCTGCGCCAGGGGGGCATGATACGTCTGGCTGGCCAATCTTTTTCGGCGTTGGCGAAAGCTGGTACGCCAAGCCGGACGCAGGCGCACTGCTGGTCTCGCCCGCGGATGAGGATGTCTGCACAGCACACGATGCTTATGCGGACGACATGGTGCTGGCCGAAGGTCTCGATCGTTATGCACAACACGTCACCCCGCCCGTGACGCGCCTGCTGTCGTCATGGGCGGGCCTTCGCACTTTTGCCCCAGATAAAACTCTGGTGTTAGGACGCGATGTGGCGGTGCCAAACTTTGTCTGGTGTGCGGGTCAAGGCGGATACGGGTTCCAGACAGCCCCGGCTGCGGCGCAGCTGATCTGCGACATTGTGAATGGCGCCACGCCTGCGTTGGAGCCCGCGGTTTGCGCCGCACTTGCACCCGCGCGTTTGACTACCTGAGCCGAGCAACCGCTCGGCCCAAGCCCTCTTTTTAGCCGTTATCCGTCAACGCGAATGACCGCGTTCTTTGGATCATAGGGGCTGTCTTCAGTGATGACCGCGTCATAAAGCTGATCGAACATTTTAACCTTCAGCTGGGTACCGGGCGTTGCAAGTTCCGGCTTCACATAGCCCATCGCAATCGACTTCTCGAACGCCACGGAATAGCCGCCGGACGTCAGACGCCCCACGCGGGTGTCCCCGTGATAAAGCACCTCGCGCCCCCAAGGATCGGCATCCGCCGGCCCATCGATCAACAGCGTCACACATTTGGAGCGGATGCCATGGGCTTGCATCGCATCCTTGCCGTGGAACTCTTTGTTCATATCCACAAAGCGCGGCAAGTCGGCCTCTAACGGTGTCGCATCGCGGCCAAGCTCTGTGCCAAAGGCACGATAGGATTTTTCCTGCCGCAGCCAGTTTTGCGCCCGCGCACCGACCGGCTTAAGGCCATGCGGCGCGCCTGCCGCCATCAGCTGATCCCAGAGGTAGTTTTGCATCTCAATCGGGTGGTGCAATTCCCAACCCAACTCGCCCGTATAGGCCACGCGAATGGCACGCACGGGGCACATTCCCAACTCAATATTGCGCATACTCAGCCAAGGAAAGCGCTTGTTCGACAGCACCGTGGACGGATCCCCGTCCTTGACGAGCGCGTTCAATACATCGCGTGATTTTGGTCCCGCGATGGCGAAAACACCCCACTGCGTGGTGACATCATGACATTCGATATAACCGAACTCAGGCGCTTTATCTTCGATCGCTTTACGCAGGAAATCCGCGTCATAAGCGGTCCATGCCCCTGCTGACACAAGGTAATATTCATCCTGCGCCAACCGGACAATGGTGTACTCCGTGCGCGTTGTGCCCGCTTGGGTCAAAGCATAGGTCAGGTTGATACGCCCAACCGAGGGCAGCTTGTTGCAGGTAAACCAATCTAAAAACGCTGTGGCCCCGGGACCGCGTACGATGTGCTTGGTAAAGGCGGTGGCATCGATGAGGCCCACGCCTTCGCGCACGGCACGGGCCTCTTCAACTGCATATTGCCACCAACCGCCGCGACGGAAGGACCGCGATCCTGCATCATCAAACCCTTGCGGTGCATAGTAATTTGGCCGTTCCCAGCCGTTGACCCATCCAAATTGGGCACCTAACGCCGCTTGGCGGTCATAGGCGGGCGATGTGCGCAACGGACGGGCGGCAGGGCGCTCTTCATCCGGATGGTGCAGAATATAGACATGCTCGTAGCATTCTTCGTTCTTGCGCGCTGCAAACTCCGTGGTCATCCAATCGCCGTAGCGTTTGGGATCAAGAGAGGCCATGTCGATCTCGGCCTCGCCCTCCACCATCATCTGCGCGAGATAATAGCCGGTGCCCCCCGCTGCGGTGATGCCAAAGCTAAAGCCCTCAGCCAGCCACATGTTGCGCAGCCCCGGCGCAGGTCCCACCAGCGGGTTACCGTCAGGCGTATAGCAAATCGGGCCGTTGAAATCATCCTTCAAGCCGCTTTCTTCGCAGGACGGCACACGGTGGATCATCGCCATATATTGCTCTTCAATCCGCTCCAGATCCAGCTGGAACAGATCCGCGCGGAAGCTGTCCGGCACACCGTATTCAAAACGCGCGGGCGCGCCATGCTCATAGACACCGAGGATCCAGCCGCCACGTTCCTCGCGCACATAGGATTGCGCATCTGCATCACGAATAACGGGGTGCTCGGAATTACCTTCGGCGCGGAATTTTACCAGCTCTGGGTCTTGCTCCATCACGATGAACTGATGCTCAACCGGAATGGCAGGCATTTTGATGCCGAGCATCTGCGCCGTCCGCTGCGCATGGTTGCCGCTGGCCGTCACAACATGTTCGGCAGTGATGACAATCTGCTCGTCCGAGGGCACGAGGTTGCCGCCCTTTTCCACCATTTTGGTGGCGGTGACGTCCCAAGCTGTCCCGTTCCAATGAAAGGCGTCGACTTGCCATTTCCGCTCGATCATCACACCCCGTTGGCGTGCCCCCTTGGCCATCGCCATCGTCACATCGGCGGGGTTAATATAGCCATCCGTCTGGTGATAAAGCGCACCCTTGAGGTCTTCTGTCCGGATCAGCGGCCACTTTGCCTTGATCTCATCCGGCGTCATGAAGGTATAGGGCACCCCGCAGGTTTCGGCCGTCGAGGCGTAGAGCATATATTCGTCCATCCGCTCCTGCGTCTGGGCCATACGCAGGTTGCCCACCACCGCAAAACCTGCATTGAGGCCGGTTTCCTCTTCGAGGGTTTTATAAAAGCGGATCGAATAGTCATGAATATGCGTCGTGGCATAGGACATGTTGAAATAGGGCAGCAGACCCGCTGCGTGCCAGGTAGAACCTGACGTCAGCTCGTCCCGTTCCAACAACATCACATCATCCCAGCCTGCTTTGGCGAGGTGATAGGCGATTGACGTGCCCACGGCGCCACCGCCGACAACCAATGCTTTGACGTTTGTTTTCATGACGAGAATCCCATTTGCGGTTTTCCCTGTTCTAAACCGGCGCGCAAATGACCGCGCACGGCCTCCGACACGTCGCAGTGAAAAAGCGACCATGGTGCGCGTTCAGCACTGCCTCATAGGCGTTACCACATAGGTATTTGCCGCAAAAAGGGCGGCCTAGCGCGTCAGGATTTTGCCGGGATTCATAATGTCGTCCGGATCGATCGCCTGCTTGATCATCGCCATGAAATCCGTGGCCTCGCCCAGCTCTTTTCTCAGATAGGGCTTTTTGCCCTGCCCGATGCCATGCTCGCCCGTACACGTGCCCTCCATGGCGATGGCGGTCTCGTTCAACCACGAGACAAAGCCCGCAGCTTTTTCCAACTCTTCGGGGTTGTCCTCATCGACCAAGACAAGCGAATGGAAGTTACCGTCGCCCACGTGGCCCACGATTGGCGCGACAAAGCCCAGCGCGTCCAGCCGTTCTTGCGTGGCGCCCACGATCTCGGCCAACCGCGAGATTGGAACGCAAACGTCGGTGGAAATACCCTTAGCGCCCGGGCGCAATTGTAGCGCCGCCCAATATGCGTCGTGGCGAGCTTTCCACAGTTTGTTGCGCTCTTCGGTGCTGGTGGTCGCTGTGTACCCATCGCCGCCAAATTCACCGGCGATCTCGCCGAACATTTCGGCCTGCTCGACTACGCCGGCCTCTGATCCGTGGAACTCAAGCAGCAGCAGTGGTACCTCCGGCAGCGTCAGGCCGGAATAAGCATTAGAGGCTTTGACCTGCACCGCATCCAACAGCTCAATCCGGGCCACGGGGATGCCAAACTGGATCACCTGCATCACGGCGCGGCAGGCGGCGTCAACGCTCGGGAACGAACAGCGCGCAGAGCTGATGGCCTCGGGGATGCCCTGAAGCTTCAGCGTGATTTCCGTGATCAAACCCAAGGTCCCCTCAGAGCCAATCAGAAGCCGCGTTAAATCATAGCCCGCGGAAGATTTCTTGGCCCGCTGGGCGGTGCGGATGATGCGTCCGTCCGGCATGACTGCCTCAAGCGCGATAATATTGTCCTTCATCGTGCCGTAGCGCACTGCGTTGGTACCAGAGGCTCGGGTGGCAGCCATCCCGCCCAGCGAGGCATTGGCACCGGGATCAATGGGAAAGAACAGGCCCCGATCGCGTAGATGCGTGTTGAGCGCCTCGCGCGTCACACCCGGTTGCACCACGCAATCAAGGTCTGCGTCATGCACCGCGAGGATCTTGTCCATCTGGATGAGATCCACGCAAATCCCTCCCGCCGGCGCGTTCACATGCCCTTCGAGCGATGTGCCTGTGCCAAAGGGGATCACCGGAACCTTATGCGTCGCACAAACCGAAATGATATCGGACACCTCTTGGGTGGAATGCGGATAAATCACGGCGTCAGGCGCTTGGGTCTCAATCCATGTGGTTGTGTGCCCGTGCTGTTCACGGATCGCTTGGCCCGTCTGAAACCGGTCGCCAAATTGCTGTTTTAGCACACCTAGAACGGTTTCGATGCCCGTCTCATTGCGGGGAAGGGATGCAGCTTGGACCATTTATGGTGCCTCCTGATGCAATGCGCGCTATAGCGGCGGCGCTTGGGACGGGTTTTGAGAGTATTACTCCGCCGGGCCAGTCTGGCGCGGCAGGCGTTAGAGCATGGATGGTACGACCTGATCGGGCGGGCGGTGGCCATCATCAAAGGTCTTGATGTTGATGATGACCTTCTCGCCCATTTCCAAACGGCTTTCACGGGTCGCAGACCCCATATGCGGTAGCAGCACAACATTGCTGAGCGCGCGCAGGCGTGGATTGATGTCTGTGCCATTCTCATAAACATCGAGGCCCGCGCCCGCGATATCCCCAGCCCGCAACAGCCGCGTCAACGCGTTTTCGTCTACGACCTCGCCCCGTGACGTGTTCACGAGCACGGCGTCGCGCTTCATCAGCTTAAGCCGGCGCGCATTCATAAGGTGAAAAGACGCCGGGGTTGAGGGGCAATTCACACTGATCACATCCATGCGCGCGACCATCTGGTCAAGACTTTCCCAATAGGTAGCATCGAATTGTGCTTCGATCTCAGGACGCAAACGGCGGCGGTTGTGATAGTGGATTTGCATGCCAAAGGCTTGGGCCCGGCGCGCTACGGCTTGGCCAATGCGCCCCATCCCAAGGATGCCCAACCGACGCCCGGCAATGCGGCCCCCCAAAAAGGCGGTGGGCGCCCAGCCCTCCCAGTTGCCACCCTGCATGGCAGCTAATCCTTCGGGCAAGCGGCGGGTGACCGCGAGGATCAGGCCCATCGCCATATCTGCCGTATCATCGGTCTGCACGCCGGGGGTGTTGGAAACCAGAATGCCCCGTTGACGCGCGGTGGCCACATCAATGTTATCCACGCCCGCGCCGTAATTGGCGATCAGCTTGAGCCGCGAACCCGCGCCCGCAACCAATGCTGCGTCAATCTCGTCCGTGATCGTGGGCACCAACACATCGGCCGTCTTCATGGCCTCGGCGAGGGCATCGCGCGACATCGGCGTATCATCCTCGCGCAGTTTGCAGTCAAAAAGTTCCGACAACCGCGTTTCCACCGCTTCCGGCAACCGTCGCGTAACGACAACACTCAGGCGTTCCTTTGCCATCAACCCCTCCCCGGTCTTGGCGCGCAACCGTGCGCAGCGCTATGGTGGCGGATGAGAGCGCAAGGCACAAGAACCTGCGCCCGACTTTATGAGGCACATCACGATGACGTCCCTGAAACGGCTCTTGGCTGGCATGCTCACGGCAGTGATATTGGCAAGCGCTAGCTTGGCTGGGGACGCCGTGCGTGGGCCAATCACAAACCTGCCGTTGCCGCGCTATGTCTCGATGAAGGCCGCGGAGGGCAATGTGCGGCGTGGCCCGTCCCTGACACACCGCATCGACTGGGTATTCAAAAAGCGCGACATGCCCCTTCGGATCACCGCAGAGCATGGCCATTGGCGCAGGGTTGAGGACCGCGACGGCTTGGGCGGCTGGGTGCACTATTCGCTGTTATCCGGCGTGCGCACGGTGATTGTAGAACATGACATGTTGGCGCTTTTGAACCGACCGGATCCCAGTGCACCTGTGACGGCGGCGCTGGAAATAGGTGTCATTGCGCGACTAGGCAAATGCACGCTAGAATGGTGCCGCATCTCGGCGGGCGGATACCGCGGGTGGGCACCAAAATCCCGTCTTTGGGGCGTAAAGCCAGAGGAAATTCGCGATTAGGGCGGGAGACCGCGTCGAAAATCACATGTCTGATTTCCTGCGGCGCTCGTCCACGTTTAGACCGCCGGTTAAGTCGCGCTTTCAAAATGCACCTTCGAACTCCAAAACTTAGGCTTACGTCACGGACCTCATTCACCACGCTTCCAACAGCGCTTGTACCCGCGACAGCCCCAGCGCTAGGTTGACCTCGGCACCGCCGCCCACGCCCAACCGGATATGCCGCGGCTGGCCATAAGCGCTGCCCGGCAACAAAAACGTGCGGTAGGGTGCTGCCAGTAGCCGTTTGGCAAAAACATCGCCATCAATCCCGTCAGGCAGGCGCGCGAGGCCGATCAATCCCGCCTGAGGGCGCACCCAGCTGAGACCCGGTGCCTGCGCCACAAAGGCGTCCAACTCAGCGAGGTTTGCACGCCCCTCCGCCTGCGCCTGCGCAATCCCTGCTGCATAGCGCGCTGGACGCAGAGCCACCTCGGCGATCACCTCGCCCATGATGTTCATGATCTCGCTGGCATTTTCGCGCAGGATTACCGCATCCATCACCAGATCCGCGTCGCGGCAGATCAACCACCCTGTCCGCAAGCCTTGCAGGCCCAGCGCCTTGGACACGGACCCTGTACTGATGCCCCGTTTGTACAAACCCGCGATGGCGGGCTCGCGCGGCCCCTCCCACTCTAGGCCCGCATAAACTTCGTCCATGATCAGCCACGCGTTCACGCTTTGCGCAATATCAACAATCTGCGCCAACTCTGCCGAAGTAAACACGCGACCCGTTGGGTTGTTTGGGTTGGTCAGAAAAATCACCTTGGTCCGCGGACCGACGGCGGCGGCGAGCTGATCCAGCGGCAGGGCCCAACCTGCCTCTTCGCTGCGCTCTACGGTCTTGGTCACAGCACCAGCCGCTTTGGCGATAACCTCGGCCTGCGGCCAACCAGGCCCTTCGGTCACCATCTCATCACCCGGGCGCAACAGTTGTCGCAACACGGCATAGTTTGCCTCGGCCGCACCCGCCGTGATCAAAACATCGTCTGGATCACAAACCTGAGAAAGCCCGGCCTGGCGCAGCACATGATCCCGCAGCGCAGGCAACCCCCGAAACGACACACCATTCCAATCCAGCGATTGCGCCGGGTCCAAGTCCGCAAGGAAATCCCCAAGCACGGGCGATCGGGCCAGTGAAAAGCCCACAATCGCCTCTGGCGCGGCGCTGGTGGTTTCCAGTAAATATTGAAAAAGGGTGTGGATCTCGATTTTCTGCATAGCATCCGTATGTCGCATGGGGCCAAGACGGCCAAGCTAAATTTGCCCCAGCCTGCTACGGGTATTGAACAGGTAAAGGACGCAGAATGCACGACTATTCACTTTTGAAAGGCCGGCCAAACGCGCTCTTCGTGCTGGATTATGGCCTGTTTCAAGTTCACAGCAACGGGCGCATCATTGGGATTTGTGGCTACGCCCTGCGCACGGACGCCGGCGAAGTTGTTCTGATCGACGGCGGATTTCCAGCCAAATACACACAAGACCCCGTCGCTGCGAGCGCCGAAGACGATTTGGGCGCATTTGGCACGGTCTTACAATGCGGGCACGAGAATACGGCGACTGCCCAGCTGGCCCGCGCGGGCATTGCACCGGACGACATCAGCATGCTGATCACGACGCATACACACATCGATCATGTCGGCGCGTTACATGATTTCATGCAAGCACCAATGGTGATCGCGGCGGCCGAGCGCGCTTTGCCGCGCCCGCTTTATTGGGGCGCACACCAACCGCTTGAGTGGCCCGAGAGGCCGCTACATCCTGTAGACGGAGACGGGCACATTGGGCCGGGGTTTGATGTATATCTGACCCCCGGTCATGCGCCGGGGCAGTTAGCTTTTATGGTTGAGCTGCCGCAAACCGGGGCAGTCTTGCTAACCTCGGATGCTATTTCACGGCCCGACGAGATCGACACAAAGTTTGAGGGGGCCTGGGACGCGCCTTTGGCGCTGCACCACGCCGAGCGCCTCATGGACATCGCCCGCGCCCGCGACGCCTTGGTGATTTACGGCCATGATCCGGCACAATGGCCCACACTTACAAAAGCGCCGGAGGCCTATCTTTAGGCACGCACAACCGCTTAGCGCACGTCGCGACCTTGGTTCAGGATGATCACATTACCGCTGGACACATCGCCGCCCGGCCCTGCCAAAAATGCGACCCAAGCGGCAATCTGCACGGGCGTCATCGCCTTACCGTGCGGCATCTGCCCCACCGCCCGTGCCAACACCTCTGGCGTAAGCACATCAAAGAGCGGCGTTTCCGTCATCGCCGGCGCAATCGAGTTCACCGCGATCTTGTCCGTCGCATAGCGGCGCGCCAAATCTTTGGTCAGCGTATCTAACGCAGCCTTAGACGCGCGGTAGGGCGGCGGATCGAACGCGTCGAAATTATAGGCCCCATTGGACGAGATATTGATGATCTTTTTGACGCCTTCGCGCGCCAGCATCAAAGGCACCGCTGCCTGACAGCAATAAAAGGCGGTGGAAAAGTTCAAATCCATCTGTCGTGCAAAATCTGTCGCTGAGATGTCGGGAAACTCCGTCATCAAACAGGTGCCCGCGTTGTTCACCAACACATCCACACCGCCACAGGTCTGTGCGACAACGCCAAAGGCGCGGGTCACAGCATCGGCATCCGTCAGGTCGATCTGGATGGGCATGAACGCGGCGCCCTGTGCCTCGCCCACCTCAGCAAGGCCCGCAGCGTCCAGATCCATCCCAACCACTTCGAAACCATTCGCCATAAGCGCCGCGACGAAGGCCCGCCCCATACCACCCGCAGCCCCAGTAACCACCGCAACCTTTGTCATGCTCAACCGCCCCTTGACCTAGCGCAACATACCCTTGCCGCGCCTGTTTTTTTACCACATGCTACGTCTACAAAACCTCAAGGGAGACACCAATGAAAAAACTAATCACGCTGAGCACAGCCGCGTGCCTGATGGGCACTGTTGCCTTTGCCGAAGACATTAAACTGGGCGTTATTTATGGCTTTACCGGCCCGATTGAATCCCTGACCGGCCCCATGGCCGAAGGCGCCGAACTGGCTATGAAAGAAGTCACCGACAGCGGCCTTCTGTTGGACGGGGCGAGCGTCACCTCCGTACGTGCAGACAGCACCTGCATCGACAGCGGTGCTGCAACCGCGGCAGCCGAACGTCTGGTCACAGCCAACGGTGTGAACGCCATCGTGGGCGGCGACTGTTCCGGTGTGACAGGCGCGATCTTGCAGAACGTGGCGCGTGCGAACGGTATCGTGATGGTATCCCCCTCCGCCACATCGCCTGCGCTGTCGACGGCTGAGGACGATGGGTTGTTCTTCCGCACAGCCCCCTCCGATGCGCGCGAAGGCCAGGTTATGACCGACATCTTGATGGAAGAGGGCATCAAATCCGTCGCGTTGACCTACACAAACAACGACTATGGCAAGGGCCTCGCCGACAGCTTTGTCGCCGCCTTTGAAGCCGCTGGCGGTGAGATCACCGTCAACGTCAGCCATGAAGACGGCAGAGCCGACTATTCCTCCGAAGTGGCGACATTGGCCTCCGCGGGCGGCGACATTCTGGTTGTGGCCGGCTATCTCGACCAAGGCGGCCGTGGCATCATCGAGGCCTCGCTCGATACAGGCGCGTGGGACCGCTTTGTGCTGCCCGGCGGCATGATCGGCGAAAGCATCCTGACAGTCGGGAACGATCTGAATGGCTCATTCGGGCAGGTTGCAGGCACCGATTCAGACGGCAAAGCCACCTACATCGAGATGGCCGCAGACGCAGGCTTTGACGGCTCTTCGCCCTTCACACCAGAAAGCTATGACGCGGCGGCCTTGATCATGCTCGCCATGCAAGCCGCAGGGTCTTCTGCCTCGGGTGATTTCAAGGATGAGATCTTTAACGTGGCCAATGCGCCCGGCGTAGAGATTTTTCCAGGTGAGTTGGCGAAAGCACTGGAGATCATCAAATCAGGCGGTGATGTCGACTATGTTGGCGCTTCCGCAGTGGAGCTGATCGGCGGCGGCGAGAGTGCTGGCAGCTACCGTCAGGTAATCGTCAAAGACGGCGCCTTTGAGACGGTCCGCTACCGCTAAGCAGATCTTAGGGCCTCGGCATCATGCCGAGGCCCTTTTTCTATCCGGCGTACCGATGTTAACTCGGCCGCACGAAGCGACGAGAACAGCTTCATAACACTCGGTCGATTTTAATGTGGCGAAGACGCTGAAATGGCCGCGGCAATATCTCCGCTCGCGACGGTATAAGCGCCACACATCATCCGTATCGTTCAAACCGGCTTAGACCTAATGAAACAGGCGGCGTACAACCCACCCAATCACCAATTACGCGGGACCAGGATCAAAGGCTTCCCAATGCGCACCCATCGCAAGGATGCATGACGTGCCGTTGGAATAGCTTTGCACGATGGTCCAGTCGCCATTACGCGGCACGATCCAAACGGCAATTAGTGCATCTGGCCCGCGCAACCCTTGCGCCTGACGCTCGGCGCCAAAGGGGCCGGAGAGCTGCTTTTCGAGACGCTGGGTGTCGTCACAAATCAGATCTGAGAACTGCGCCCACGCCGGCAACGGCAACAACATCCCCACCGCAAGCGCTGCGCCTTTTGAAATCCGAGCCAATTGTGAGCGGTTTCGTTTCATCGTTACCTTGGTGTTATGACCAACCTGATATGTAACAGTTTTATGACTAAATCCACCAAGATCAAGCATTTCCCATATTTTTAACGTTTTTTGTGATGTAACCGTTACTTCAGGCGCAGCGAATAATGAAGCGGCGTCATGAATTAGATACAAAAAATTCAAATATCTGAAGCAAAACCGTCAAGAAAGCTTCAAACCCGCTCCCTAGGCAGACGCAAACTCAGGGGTGCTTATGCTAGCGGTTACCGAATTAACAAAACGCTTTGGCCAAAAGACGGCCGTGGATGCTGTGACGATCAAGGTCGAGCGGCCAACTATGATTGGCGTCATCGGCCGCTCGGGTGCGGGTAAATCCACGCTACTGCGCATCATGAACCGGATGGACAGCGCCACCTCGGGCAGCATCACCTATGAAGGCACCGATGTCACGGGTGCAACAGGCGCTGCAAAGCGGGCCTGGCAGTCACGTTGCGCCATGATCTTTCAACAGTTCAACCTGGTGCCGCGGATGGATGTGGCCTCAAACGTACTGCACGGCACACTGAACAAGCGCAGCACATTGGCCACCATGTTCAACCTTTATCCGCAGGCGGACATCCACCAAGCCATTGATATTCTGGACCGTCTCGGGATCGCAGAGCAAGCAGGCAAGCGCGCTGATGCCCTGTCAGGCGGCCAACAGCAACGTGTGGCGATTGCGCGGGCCTTGATGCAAGACCCCGAGATTATCCTCGCGGATGAGCCGATTGCCTCGCTCGATCCAATGAATGCCCAAGTGGTTATGGACGATTTGCGCCGGATTCACGAAGAAGATGGCCGCATGGTCATCGCGAACCTGCACACCCTCGACACTGCGCGCCGCTATTGCGACCGGGTGATCGGGATGCGCGACGGCCGCGTCGTCTTTGACGGCGCGCCGGATCAGCTGACGACCGGTGTCGCGCGCGACATCTATGGCGCTGGAGAAGATTTTTCCGAAAGCGCGACCTCTACGCAGATCGAACAAACCAATTCAGGCGCAGACCTTTCGTCCGTCACCACCTGATCGGCTCCTACCACTATCCAACTTCAATCTTATCACGGAGAGACCCATGAAAAAGACACTCGCATTCGCGTTGGCCGCCAGCACGGCGCTGACCTCTGCTGCATTTGCTGACGGCATCAGCGAATTCCGCATCGGCATCCTGGGCGGCGAAAACGCCCAAGACCGCATGAACTCCTACTCCTGCTTGCAAGACTACGCTGCAGAAGCACTGGGTGTGAACGTGAAATTGTTCGCGCCTGCCGATTATAACGGCGTGATCCAAGGCCTGCTGGGCGGCACAATCGACATGGCATGGTTGGGCGCCTCCGCCTATGCCGCGACCTACCTGCAAGACCCAGAAGCGGTCGAGCCCGTGCTCATCAAGGTCAACATGGACGGCTCTATCGGTTATCACTCCATCGGGTTTGCGCGCAAAGAAACAGGCATCGGATCGCTGGACGACATGCAGGGCAAAGCTTTCGGTTTCGGTGATCCAAACTCCACTTCTGGCTACCTGATCCCGTCGATCGAGATCCCAGTTGAGACTGGCGCCACAATGGAAAGCGGCGATTATTTCGGCGAAGTGAAATTCACCGGCGGTCACGAGCAAACTATCGTTGCGGTCTTTAACGGCGACATCGATGCAGGCGTGACCTGGGCCGACGCACAAGGTAACTGGGAAGACGGCTACAACTCCGGCGCGCTGCGCAAAGCCGTTGACGCGGGCCTGATCGACATGAACGAATTGGTGCAGATCTGGAAATCCAAAGTAATCCCAGAAGGCCCAATCGTTCTGCGCAAAGCGCTGCCAGCAGACGTAAAAGAGACAATGACCGCGCTGGTTGATGGCCTGCACGAGCGTGATCTGGAATGCACATACGGTGTGGCAGCGGGCGAAACGCTCGGCTTCCAAGCCGTCACGCATGACACCTACATCTCGGTCATCGAAGCGCGCAAAGCGAAAATCGGCGGGTAATCTCCGCGATCGACCAAACTGCCGGCGGCCCTCCCGAAAGGGGCCGCCGGTTTGCCATTTAGAATAGGCTTCCCCAAATGACTGACGCCGCAGCGCATACCCCACCACTTGAAACAATACGCAGCGAATACCTCGAGCAGGTCCGCCGCCGCAGGCTTTATACCGGCCTCGCTTTGCTGATTTTCGTGGTGCTGATGGTGGCCGGCTTTAACGTGTCGGACGCGCGCAATGCGGGCGGGTTTTGGGACGGCCTGCACAACATCGGCGATTATCCCTATGACGTGCTGAGCGAAGCTTGGGAGAAACGGCGCGACCTGCCGGGGCTGCTGGTAAAATACGTGCCCGCCCTGATCGAGACAATCAACATTGCGGCTGTCTCCACACTGGTGGGCGCCGCAGCGGGTCTGATCCTGTCGCTGCTGTCGACGCGGGGCCTCGCCTATTGGCCGCGTCTGATCCCGCTTTTTCGCCGTTTGATGGACATCCTGCGCGCGATCCCTGAGATTGTCATCGCGCTGGTGTTGATCTTTGTTCTTGGCGGCGGGCCCGTGCCTGCGATGATCGCCATCTCGCTGCACACCGCCGGCGCCCTCGGCAAAATGTTTTCCGAAGTGGCCGAGAATGCCGATTTGAAACCCGTTGAGGGGTTGAATTCCACCGGCGCTACTTGGGCACAATCGTTGTGGCTCGGTGTGCTGCCGCAAGTCGCGCCCAACTATCTTAGCTATGGTTTGCTACGCTTTGAGATCAACATCCGCGCCTCTGCGATCCTCGGCTTTGTCGGGGCCGGAGGCTTGGGGTATGAGCTGCGTAATTCAATGGCTTGGGGGCCTGGCCGCTTTGACGAGGCTGCCGCCATCTTCATCCTTCTTTTTGCCACGATCGTCCTTTTTGACCAAATCTCCAGCCGCTATCGCAACCGTCTGACCGAAGGGCAAAACCAATGACCGCCATCGATCTTGCCACCGCCAAAACAGACGCGCAGAACGCCTTTGCGATGAAGCGCATGAAGGCCCTCGCCGTGCCGGTCATCATCCTTGCCTACTTTGCTTATGTCTTTGTGGCGTTCGACATTGCGGGCCTGGCCAAGCGCGCGAATTGGGACAACGCCATCACGCTGGCCTCGGACAGCTGGTCCTATAAGACGCACGTCACGCGAAGCAACAAAACGGGCGAAATGCGCTATGCCGTGGAGGGAGAGCGCAAGGGCGCCTACCCCGAGGGCACGCGCCCCGATTGGGTCACAGGTAGCGACTTGATCGTCGCAGACCTTGGCGGTGACACAATTGTGCGCTTCTTGCCCGAGCAGCGGACCGAAATTGTCGTGCCTGGCTTTGGCGTAATCACCGCACAGGCCGTCGGCCGCCAAATCACAACCAACATCGCCGAGTTGGCCGAGGAAACGCCGGCGTGGATCAACGCCTCCAACCGCCGCGTGGCCATCACCATGCCAGAAGGCCGCGTGACCATCACCGGCTCCAAGACCGAAGTGTTCAACTATTTCCCCGGCTGGGAGCTGTTCTGGGTGACCTTTGCCAGCCCCTATTACGGGCACGGCGTGGGCGAATTGCTTTTTGGCCCCCAGCTGGACCCTGAGCGCGGCAACATCGCAGGCGTGGTGTCTGATTTCTGGAACAACCCAATGTGGCGGCACAAAGACATCGCGTGGGCCATTGGTGAGACGATCCTGATGGCCTTCCTTGGAACGTTTGGCGGCGCAATTCTTGCCTTGCCCCTCGCCTTTATGGCGGCCAAGCGGTTCTCTCCCTACATGGCGTTGCGCGCAACAACGCGGCGTTTGTTTGATTTTGTTCGCGGTGTCGACGCGCTCATTTGGACAGTCGTGTTGGCGCGGGCCTTTGGGCCAGGACCGCGGACGGGGGCGCTCGCGATCCTGATCACTGACACCGGCACCTTCGGCAAAACCTTCTCCGAGGCGCTGGAGAACGTCGACCAAAAGCAGATCGACGGCGTGGAATCCACCGGCGCCAAGCCACTGCAACGCTACCGCTTTGGGGTTATCCCACAGGTGGCCCCGGTGCTGCTGGCCCAAATACTTTACTTTTTGGAATCCAACACTCGGTCGGCGACCATCATTGGCGCGATTACAGGCGGCGGAATTGGCCTGATGCTGACGCAAGCAATCCAAACCCAAAAAGATTGGGAAGAGGTCGCCTATTACATCACGCTGATCGTCGTCATGGTGATGTTTATGGATTGGTTCTCCGGCTGGCTCCGCGGTCGGTTGATTGGCCGCAAAGACTGAACGCACAAAGGGGCCCGTCATGCCACAGAAATCCACCCGCCTTCAGCCCACCGGCGCCGTGATCCACGAGGGTTGCTCCATCAAGGACAGCACCTTTGGGGCCTATACCGAGGTTGGCGCTGGCAGCCGGATCAGCCATTCTACCTTTCAAGACTACGCTTATTGTGACCGCTACGCCGACATCGCAAACGCGACGATCGGTAAGTTTTCCAACATTGCCGCGTTTTCACGGATTGGGGCCACAGATCACCCGCTGGACACTGCGTCTTGCCATCACTTCCTCTATCGCTCTGCGGATTATTGGGCGGATGCGGAAAACGATGCCGCCTTTTTCGCGCACCGCCAATCGCGCCGGACCACGATTGGTAACGATACGTGGATTGGCAACGGTGCCATGGTCAAACCCGAAGTGACTTTGGGCCACGGTGTTGTTGTGGCTTCGGGTGCTGTGGTGACCAAGGACGTGGCCCCCTACACCATCGTCGCGGGCACACCTGCCAAAGTGTTGCGCCTGCGCCAACCCACCAAGATTGCCGAACGCCTCATTGCGCTGGCGTGGTGGGATTGGCCCCATGAACAGCTGCGCTCGACCCTCGCGGATTTCCGAAGCCTATCTGCCGAGGCGTTTTTGGAGAAATACGAGGGCTAGTCCCCTTCTAACGTCAGCGTCATCCGGTCTCCCACGAACCAGGTCCGTCCGTATTCCACCGGCACGCCGTCACCGGTGATGTTCAGCGCAGTTGTGCGCAACAGCGCGGCCCCTTCAGCAACATGCAAGTGCAAGGCCTGCGTGGCGGTGGCCAATGTCGCCGTGATCCGAGTGGAGGCGCGAGTGTAATCAACCACACCAACCGCGCCCAAGGCGGCGGTGACGCTGTGACACTCGGCCAAGGCCGCGTCCAATCCGGGCAAACGGCCCAGAGGAAAAGCGCTTTCTGCAAGGGCCACGGGCATTCCGTCGGCCAAGGACAACCCGTGATAGCCCAAAACCGCGGCACCTGCGTCGATCTGCAAGGCGGCAGCCTCGCCTGCGGTGGCGGCACGCACTTCGAGCGACAAAATGCGTTTGCCCGGCATCCGCCCCGCCGCGCGCAGATTTTCGTGAAAGCGCACCCGCGTGCCGAGCGGATAATCCGTGGGCTGGGCCATCACAAATGCGCCCGCTCCCCGCCGGGTCCGCACCAGCTTTTCCGCCACCAATGCCTGCACCGCATGGCGCAGCGTGTGCCGGTTCACCCCAAAGCGTTCGGCCAGAACGGCCTCGCTCGGCAGTCGGTCACCGGGGCGGTAACGCCCCTCGGCAATGTCATCGCGCAAGGCGGCGGCAATCGCCTTCCACACAGGGGTTCGGCGCGGCTTTCGCCCGCCCTGATCCGCGGCACTGTCACGCAAAATTCACAAATCTCCGACTGCTATTGGCCCGTGCTTCTGATAAGATAAGTCTAGTTGTATAGTAGATACCAAAGTTGTCGAGATGAAAAGCACCAGCCAGACCCATGAAGCGGACATTGCGGCGCGAAAAGCGTGGATGAGCCTTCTGTCCAAGGCGCCAGAGGGCAAGGCCGCAGCGCTCCTCGACGCGACGGTGGCGCGCCCCAGCTATGATTGGCTGCGCCCGCCCGAAGTGGGCAGCGTGATGGTGCAAGGCCGTGCGAATGCCGCAGGCGCGCCCTTTAATCTGGGTGAAATGACCGTAACACGCTGCGCGTTGCGCCTCGCCTGCGGCACTGTGGGGCACGCCTATGTCCAAGGCCGCCGCAAAGCAGATGCCGAGGCCGCGGCCCTGACAGATGCGCTTTTGCAAACGGAACAGGCGGGCGCGGTGGAGGCCGGTGTTCTGGCCCCTCTGCGCACCGAAGCCGACACCACCAAAGCCGCCCGCGCAGCCAAGGCCGCTGCGACGAAGGTGGAATTTTTCACAATGGTGCGAGGGGAAGATTGATGGAGGCACATGCGCTCGAAGGGGGCTTTTCAAACCTCGCCTTAGAGGCTGCCGACGCGTTTCGCGCGGTGATGGAGGCGATGGCCCGCCCCGGCACCCCGTTTGAGGTAAAGGACGCCGTGACGCCGCCCGCGCCACTATCGCGCGCCGCTGGCACCGTAGTGTTGACCCTCTGCGACGCAACAACGCCACTGCACCTTGCCAAGGGCTATGACAGCCCAGACGTGCGCGCCTGGATCGCGTTTCACACCGGCGCGCCCATCGCCACGGCAGAAGACTGTCAGTTTGCTTTGGGCACGTGGGAAGCGCTGATGCCGCTCGCCCGTTTCCATATGGGCGAGGCCGCCTATCCGGACCGCAGCGCCACCTTGATCGTTGAGGATGAGGGTGCCGCGGGCGTCGACGTCACACTGCGCGGCCCCGGCATTGCGCAAACCGCATCCGCCACCTTGCCAGAGGCAGAAGCCTTTCAAGCTAACCGTGCGCGCTATCCGCTTGGCCTCGACTTTATTTTTACCAAAGGCAGGCAAATCATGGGTCTGCCGCGCTCTACGGAGGTGTCATAATGTACGTTGCCGTCAAAGGGGGCGAGCGCGCCATCCAGAACGCACATGCCTGGCTTGCCGAAGAACGCCGCGGCGACACAGATGTGCCTGAATTATCCGTACCGCAAATCCGTGAGCAAATGGCCCTCGCGGTGAACCGCGTGATGGCCGAAGGCTCGCTCTATGATCCGGACCTTGCCGCCCTTGCGATCAAACAGGCGCGCGGAGATCTGATCGAGGCAATTTTCCTCATTCGCGCATATCGCACCACATTGCCCCGTTTTGGCGCCTCAGAACCTGTAGCGACACAAGACATGGCTTGCGATCGGCGCATCTCGGCCACGTTCAAGGACGTACCGGGCGGGCAGGTTCTTGGGCCGACTTTTGACTACACCCATCGCCTGCTAGACTTCAAACTTGCGGCTGAAGGAGACGAGGCCCTCGCCCCCGCGGCCTCAACGCCGGTGCAGCCTGCCTCGGTGCCGCATGTGTCGAGCTTTCTCAATACCGAAGGATTGATTGAGCAAACGCCCAGCAGCGATGAGACCCCTCGCGACTTGACCCGCGAACCGCTTGAGATGCCCGCCGACCGTCCGCTGCGGTTGCAAGCGCTGACCCGCGCGGACGAAGGTTTTACCCTGTCGCTCGCCTATTCCACGCAGCGCGGTTATGCCCGCAACCACGCCTTTGTCGGCGAATTACGCATCGGCAAAGTCGCAGTGGAAATGGAGATCCCGGAATTGGGCTTTGCCATTGAAATCGGCGAAGTCACCCTGACGGAATGCGAAACGGTGAACCAATTCAAAGGTTCCAAAACAGAGCCTGCGCAATTCACCCGCGGCTATGGCTTGGTTTTTGGTCAAACAGAACGCAAGGCAATTTCCATGGCTTTGGTCGACCGCGCCATGCGCTGGGAAGAGTTGGGCGAGGACAACATGGGCGCGCCCGTGCAGGACACGGAGTTTGTCCTTTATCATTCTGACAATATCCAAGCGACAGGCTTTTTGGAGCATATCAAGCTGCCGCATTACGTTGATTTCCAGTCCGAATTGGAACTCGTGCGCAAATTGCGCAGCGAAGCCCAAGCCGCAACGGCCCACCGGGAGGCGGCAGAATGAACCCGACGCATGTGGTTTTTGATATCGGCGGCGTGCTGGTCGATTGGCGGCCCCATATGGCGTGGTCCGCGCGGATGGGATCAGAGGCCGCGGCCAAGGACTTTATGGAGCGGATCGATTTTTACAGCCTGAACAAACGCGCAGATGGCGGCGAAACCTTTGCCGCGTTGAGCACGGAAATCGAAGATCCCGAAGACAGCGCGCAATTGGCGGATTACCCAGCCCTTTATGCCCGCACGGTTGCACGGCCCATCGACGGAACATGGGCTTTGCTGGACCGGATGGCCGCAAATGGCACGCCGATCCATGCCATCACCAATTGGTCGGCTGAGACTTGGCCCGAGGGCCTACGCATTCACCCGCGCCTCGGCACCGTGTTCAAAACACTAGTAATTTCCGGCCGCGAGCAGATTTCCAAACCCGATGCGGGTATTTTTACCATGCTTTGCGTGCGGGCGGGCATCCATCCCGACGAGGCCGTGTTTATTGATGACACCGCCGAAAACGTCGAAGGCGCGCGCGCGATCGGAATGGACGGCATACATTTTACCACCCCAGAAGCGCTCGAACGCGCGCTGCAGGACCGAGGGCTGCTGTGATGGATCACGACTACAACTTTGCCTATTTGGACGAACAGACCAAGCGCATGATCCGCCGCGCGATCCTAAAAGGCTTGGCTGTCCCGGGCTATCAGGTGCCTTTTGCCAGCCGCGAGATGCCAATGCCTTACGGATGGGGCACCGGCGGGGTGCAGGTCTCTTCCGCAATCATGACTTCGGACGATTGTTTCAAGGTCATTGACCAAGGCGCGGACGACACCACCAACGCCGTATCGATCCGCACGTTCTTTGAACGGACCGCAGGTGTTGCCACGACCACGCACACCGCGGAGGCAAGCGTCATTCAAACCCGCCACCGCATTCCAGAGGACGCACTGCGCGAGGGGCAAATCCTTGTCTATCAGGTGCCCATCCCAGAGCCGCTGCGTTTTCTTGAGCCCCGCGAGAGCGAGACGCGCAAGATGCATGAGTTAGAGGAATACGGGCTGATGCACGTCAAACTCTACGAAGACATCAGCCGCCACGGACATATCGCGACCGCCTATTCCTATCCGGTGAAGGTGGAGGGGCGCTATGTCATGGACCCCTCGCCTATTCCCAAGTTTGACAACCCAAAGCTGGGCGATTGCGCCGCAATCCAGCTTTTTGGCGCAGGCCGTGAGCAACGCATCTATGCCTTACCCCCCTATACGCAGGCGCAAAGCCTCGATTTTGACGACCACCCGTTTGAGGCCTCTAAGGCGGATCACCCTTGCGGGCTATGCGGGTCTGAGGCCAGCTATTTGGACGAAGTCATTATCGACGATGCGGGCGGGCGGATGTTCGTATGCTCGGACACAGACTTCTGTGCGGCGCGCCAAGCGCAAGGCCACAAAGGAAAGGATGCGGCATGACGGATCAACCGCTTTTGTCCGTTCAGGGCATCACGAAATACTATGGCCCCCATATTGGCTGTGCGGATGTCAGCTTTGACCTCTTTCCCGGTGAAGTCATGGGCATTGTGGGCGAGTCCGGCTCTGGAAAGTCCACTTTGTTGAATTGTATGGCCGGGCACTTGCCAGCGGACGCCGGCCGTGTGGTGTTCGACACCGTCGTGGATGGCCCGCGCGACACCTTGCAAATGTCCGAACCGGAGCGGCGGATGCTGAGCCGTACGGATTGGGCCTTTGTGCATCAACATGCGCGCGACGGCCTGCGCATGGGTGTCTCAGCTGGTGGCAATGTGGGCGAGCGTTTGATGGCCGTGGGTGCGCGTCACTACGGTGATATTCGCGGGGCAGCCGTCGATTGGCTGGGCCGGGTGGAGATTTCCACCGACCGCATTGACGACCGCCCCACAACCTTTTCCGGCGGGATGCAGCAACGCCTCCAGATTGCGCGCAACTTGGTCACTGGCCCTCGGCTGGTTTTCATGGACGAGCCTACGGGAGGCTTGGACGTAAGCGTTCAGGCGCGCCTGTTGGATTTACTGCGCAGTCTGGTGCGCGATATGGGCTTGTCTGCGATCATCGTGACCCATGACTTGGCCGTTGTGCGGTTGCTCGCGGATCGACTGATGGTGATGAAATCGGGCCATGTGGTGGAGGCCGGCCTTACGGACCAAGTGCTCGATGATCCGCAGCACGCCTACACACAGCTGCTCGTCAGCTCCATCCTGAATGTCTGAGGCTGCCATGTTTGAACTGCACGATGTGTCGAAATCATTTACCCTGCACAATCAGGGCGGCGCGGTCATTGAGGTGCTGAGCGGCGCGTCTTTGCGCGTTGACGCCGGTGAATGTGTGGCCCTGACAGGGGCGTCGGGCTCTGGTAAATCCACCTTGATGCGGATGCTCTATGGCAATTACCGCGCCGCATCGGGCAGCATTCGGATCGCAGGCACCGACATTGTGACTGCGCAACCACGCGACATCATCCGCCTGCGCCGCGAGGTGCTGGGCTATGTCAGCCAATTCCTGCGCGTGGTGCCGCGCGTGCCCACCGTGGACGTTGTGGCCGAACCGCTTCTGGCGCTGGGGGTCGACAAAGACGCTGCACGCGAACGGGCCCAAGCCTTGTTGGAACGGTTGAATATACCGCAAACACTCTGGGCGCTTTCACCAACGACCTTCTCGGGCGGCGAGCAGCAGCGGGTAAATATCGCACGTGGGTTTGCCCATCCCTCTCCGGCCTTGCTGCTGGACGAGCCCACGGCGAGCCTTGATGGAACAAACCGCGCCGTTGTGCTCGACTTGATCCGAGAGGCCAAAGACCGCGGTGCCGCCATCATCGGGATTTTCCATGATGAGGCTGCGCGCAGCGCCATCTGCGACCGCGAGATCGACGTGACCCAGTTCACCAAGGCCCACGCTGCATGACCGCAGCGCCCGGCATAGGACGTTTGATCGCTGTTGTTGGTCCATCAGGTGTTGGCAAAGACAGCATCATGGCGGGGCTGGTGGCGGCAGACCCCGCCATGATGCTGGTGCGCCGCACGATCACCCGTCCGGCCGAGCTGGCCGGTGAGGACTATGACGCAGTTGATAACGCGACCTTTGCGCACCACGTAAGCACAGACGCCTTTTGCCTGCATTGGGGCGCACATGGCCTGCGCTATGGCATCCCGCGCGCGGCCCTTGAGCATACGCGCGCAGGCGGCAGCGCATTGGCCAACCTTTCGCGCAGCGCCCTTGCGCCTGCGGCGGACATCTTTCCCGCCCTCACCGTTTTACACATCACCGCCACGCCAGAGGTGTTGACCGCCAGACTGACCGCCCGCGGCCGCGAAACACCAGACGAGGTTGCCGCCCGCCTTGCCCAAGCGGCAAAACCGCTGCCACCACATGACCCTGCGGCCTTTGACCTCTTTGAAATCAGCAACAATGGGCCGCTCGCCGATGCGATTGCGCAGGCCCAATCCGCCCTCTCGCTTGCCTCCAGCTACAGAAAGCCCGCCTGATGAACATCTCTCCCGACGCCCGCACACTTGCCGCGCCAAAATCCACCGGGCCGACCTGCCTCGCCAATGCGCGCATCGTCTGTGCCGACCACGTCATGACGGGCGCGCTGAGCTTCGAGGACGGGGTGATTACGGGCATCACTGCGGGGGATACCCTCCCAGCCGGTGCGATCGACTGTGAGGGCGATTATGTCCTGCCCGGCCTGATCGAGCTGCACACCGACAATCTTGAGCGTCACATGGAGCCGCGCCCCGAGGTGGATTGGCCGCAACTCCCGGCGCTTATGGCGCATGACGCAGAGCTGGCCTCCACCGGGATCACGACCGTGTTTGACGCGCTGCGCGTGGGCTCCATCCATGGCGGAAAAAGCGCCTATGTGCCCTATGCGCGCACGCTGACGGATGAGCTGTTGCGGGCTCGTGCAGCGGGTGTGTTCAAAATCAGCCACTATTTGCATTTGCGCGCCGAAATCTGCTCTGAGACCCTGCTTGATGAAATGGCGGCGTTCGGCCCGGAGGACCGGGTGGGGATCGTCAGCCTCATGGACCACACACCGGGCCAACGACAATTCCGCGATCTCTCTGCGCTCAAGACCTATGTCTCGAAAAAGCGCGGCATGAACGATTCCGAATTCACAGAACATGTGGCGCGCCTCAAATCGCTCCAAGAACGTTTTGGTGCGCAACACGAAGAAGGCGCAGTGCGCGAAGCTGCGCGCCTTGGCGCGACCCTCGCCAGCCACGATGATACAACCGAAGCGCATGTAGCGACCTCGGCGCAGAACGGCGTCGGGTTTGCCGAGTTTCCAACCACATTTGAGGCCGCCGGCGCCTGCCGCGCCCATGGCATCCGCGTTATGATGGGCGCACCCAACATTATTCGCGGCAGCTCTCATTCAGGCAATGTTTCAGCGCTCGATCTCGCGAAGGCGGATCTGTTGGACATCATTTCGTCTGATTATGTGCCCGCAGCACTTTTGCTGTCTGCCTTCCGCTTGGCACATGTCTGGGGTGATATGGCCCGCGCGGTAGCTTGCGTCACCGCAGCGCCTGCGCAGGTTGCGGGCCTTGCGGACCGTGGCACGCTTCAGGTGGGCCTCCGCGCTGACATCGTGCGCGCGGCTTGCCTGCCCGGTACCGATGGAGACACGCCGATCATTCGCGGCGTTTGGGCCCAAGGCCACCGCGTCGGGTAAGCGCACTTAGAGCCAATAGGCGGAAATTGAGCATCTGCGCATCTGAGCCTGTTGCGCAGACCCTTGATGTTATATTATAACGTTTTCATTAATTCCCCATTATACAGGCTTGCCGTCATGAAACTGGTTTTGAGTATTCTCGCCCTCTGCGCCTTCACGCCTATGCTTTTGGCAGAGACAAAACGTCAATTGGATAGCCATGTGCACGGCACCGGCCAATTAAACATCGCTGTGGACAACGATGTCGTGCTGATGACGCTGCACGCCCCTGGCGCGGACATCGTGGGGTTCGAATATGCGGCACGCACATCACAAGACCGCGCGTCAGTTGAAGCGGCTTTGGCAGTTTTAGAGCAGCCCTTTGACCTTTTCGTTTTGCCCGCAGAGGCCCGATGCCAAATTACAAAAGCCCATGCCGATCTAGAAGTGGAAGCCGCGCACGCGGACGAAACAAAGCATACAGATCACGCGCATGATCACGATCACGACGACGGGCACGACGACGGGCATGGCGATGAACACGACCACAGTGAAGAAGATGCGGCGGGCCACCATTCAGAATTTCATGCCGAATACCGCTTGCGCTGTGCAGCACCTTCCAAAATCAATCAGGTTATGTTTCCCTATTTTGACCGTTTTCCAAACGCAAAGAAGCTGACTGTGCAAATCGTATCACCAACAGGGGCTCAAGCCGCCGAGGTCACCTCAAACGCGCCAGAATTGCAGCTGGGCGGCCTTTTCTGATTGTGACAGCGCCCGTCCTCACCATCAAGGACATGCAATTTGCATGGCCGGGTCGGACGGGCTTTGGTCTGCGCGTACCATCGTTTGAAATGCGCACATCTGAAAGTGTCCTATTGCTCGGGCACAGTGGGGCGGGGAAATCCACGCTTTTGTCGGTGATCTGTGGCACAGCGCCCCCTCAATCCGGCCAGATCAAGGTTGCCGGCACAGATTTGAATGCACTGCCTGCGCGCGCGCAGGACCGTTTCCGCGCCGAGACGGTTGGCGTTATTTTCCAGCAATTCAACCTCCTGCCCTTTGCGACGGTGCGCGATAATATCTTGCTGCCGCTGCGCTTTGCGCCCAATCGGGCGGCAAATGTCAGCGCGCCCGATCAGGCCGTCCAAGCCCTTTGCACGGGCCTCGGCCTGCCTGCTCGCGTGTTGGATCAACGGGCAGACAG
>CBFHKQ010000012.1:0-49917 GCA_965656435.1 uncultured Pseudosulfitobacter sp.
CGCTGGCGCCGGGGCGCATCATCTTTTCAGCGCGCTGCATCACGGCGGTGAAGGAATAGACGCTGATGTCCATGGACATCGCAAAGTTGCCGCGCGAGGTGTCGACATACCGGCCCCGCAATTCGTTTTTATCAGAAAAACCAATGGCGTGTACGATAAAGTCAATGTTGTCCCAGCGCTCTTTCAATGCGTCAAACAGCGCATCGAGCGATTCTTCGGAGCCAACATCACAGGGCAGTACGATGTCGCTTCCCAACTGCTCTGCCAGTGGGCCAACCCGCTTTTTCAGCGCCTCTCCTTGGTAGGAAAACGCAAGATCCGCGCCGGCGTCAGCCAGTGTTTTTGCGATCCCCCAAGCAATCGATTTATCGTTGGCAAGCCCCATGATCAGGCCTTTTTTACCGGCCATTAAGTTGTTTGACATGCGAAATCCTTTGCCATCCATCTGGTTGAGTTGCATGACCTTTAGGCGATTGACTAGACCCCATCAAGAGTGTCGCTATCTGTGACATCCAGAGGCAGATGTTTGGCGCGTGCGGCACGCATCCGCAACATTGGGTATGCCTAAGCTGAGATCGGCACGCGATGCGCGCGCACACTTGCGTGAATAAAGAGGAATAACATGTCGGAACGGAACGGAAAATTTGCAGGCGAAGATCCTTTTGTCCTCGCGCGCTGCTGGATGGCCGAGGCTGAAGCCTCTGAGATTAACGATCCCAATGCGATTGCGCTGTCCACCGTGGACGCGGCAGGCCGGCCCAACGCGCGGATGGTGTTGTTGAAGGAAATTGCCGACGATGCCTTTGTCTTCTACACCAATTACGAGAGCGCCAAGGCGGCGGAACTGGACCACGCCAAGGCGGCGGCCTTTGTCATGCATTGGAAATCCCTAGGCCGCCAAATCCGCGTGCGCGGTACGGTGGAACGGGAGGACGGACCGAAGGCGGACGCCTATTTCGCCTCGCGCTCGCTCAAAAGCCGGCTGGGCGCTTGGGCTTCGCGGCAAAGCCGACCGCTGGCCAGTCGCGCGGCCCTGATGGCGGAGGTGGCCAAGGTCACCGCAACGCACGGCACATCGCCCAAACGACCGCCGTTTTGGGGCGGCTACCGCATTGTACCGTTCGAGATTGAGTTTTGGGCGGACGGTGAATTTCGCCTGCATGACCGCTTTCAATGGCGCCGCGCGGATGTGCAATCAAAGTGGGATGTGCAGCGCCTAAACCCTTAATTTGTGCAGGCACACAGACCTCAAGAAGACGCACAGCGCTGAAAGACCACAGGTTTTTCGGCGCTGTTTGTGAAAATCGTGATTGAATTCGATTGGTAATCCACGGCACAGTCACCGTGAGACTTACGGAAACAGATCACGTGAAACACGAAACAGAGCATCTTCGCACGCTTACGGGCGCGGTAAAATGGTTCGACCCAGTCAGAGGGTTCGGCTTTATCGTGGCTGAAGAGGGCGGCTCGGACATTTTGTTGCATATGAACGTGCTGCGTAATTACGGCCAAAGCTCGGTCGCCGAAGCGGCCATCATAGAAGTCACGGTCCAAGATACGACACGCGGCGCGCAAGCGGTTGAGGTCCTGTCCATCACGTTGCCCGAAGAGCAGGCATCGCACGCTCCACTTGAGGACGTCGCGCATATGGACCCGGTTGCGGTGGCGCAAGCGCCGCTGCAGCCGGGCCGCGTGAAATGGTTCGACAAGGGTAAAGGCTTTGGTTTTGCCAATATTTTTGGCCGCTCCGACGACGTGTTTTTGCACATTGACGTGTTGCGCCGCTCAGGGCTGTCGGACGCGCAGCCGGGCGAAGCCTTGGCAATGAAGGTCATTGATGGCACACGGGGGAAGATGGCTGCCGAAGTCCATGCGTGGGAGGCGGGGCTGGTCAAGGACCTCGCCTGATGCGGTTTCTTTCTGCAATCTTTTTGTGGTGTCTACCGGTTGCGGCGCAAGCGGTTTGCGCAACAGACCGCGTGTCGCTGCGTGGCGATTGGGGGCAGGCCCAATTCACGGTTGAAATTGCCGACACGGATGCTGCGCGCGCGACAGGGTTGATGCACCGCCGCGTGCTGGCTGCATCCTCGGGCATGTTGTTTGTCTATGACCGGCCACAGGCCCTGTCGTTTTGGATGCGCAACACGCTTATCCCGCTGGATATCTTGTTCATTGATGCCGCGGGCGTGGTGCAGCACATCCACCACAACGCAAAGCCTTTGGATGAGACACCGATTTTCGGCGGTCGGGATTTGATCGCGGCGCTGGAAGTCAACGGCGGGCTGGCGACGCGCATGGGGATTACCAAAGGCAGTGCTGTGCGCCACCCTGTTTTCGCGGCGGACCTTGCAGCATGGCCTTGTGATTAAGCGCTTTTGGTGGGGCGCTGCGACTTTCGCGTAAATAGGGCTTTTCAATCTCAGAAATGAGCGTTAGGAACCGCGCATGGTTCGGGGCGTGGCGCAGCCTGGTAGCGCACCTGTTTTGGGTACAGGGGGTCGGAGGTTCGAATCCTCTCGCCCCGACCATAAATTCTCCGCTCTTTTTGATGAGTTTTGATCCCTCCCGGCACCTGATTGGCGGGAGTACATTGCGTTTTGACCGCTTGAAATGCGGCATCATAAGTCGTGACAAGATGCCATAGATGTAGGCAGCCTGCCGCATCCACCCCCAGATATAGCGGTAGACTGCGGTGTTGTACGCACAGAGATTCGCGGCAACGCCCTAATTCTCCGCGGTCCTTCACCTCTTTTTAAACTTTTTTCCGACGCGTGGTTTCGCATCCATTTTCGGCGCAGATCGCGGACGTTTGGCGCGCTCTGGCCGTTGGGTCAACTTAAACAAAAGCTTGATCCTTTGTCGCTAAGCGCATGCTGACGCGCCATAAATTAGGGTTGGTTAAATCTACTGTGTTGCGGCCCTTTTTCCCTAGTGCGCTAGGGCGTCTTTTCGAGAGGTGCAGGACGGGAATCATCCCAAGGCGCAGGTCAAGTATTTTGATGGAAATAAACTCAAAAAAACGCGTTGACGGCTTGGTGCTGGATACGTCAAGTTGTGCAGGCTGGTTCGGTTAACACAACATTTAGTGGCTAACACTATGGATTGCCGGAACGGACGAGGGAAAGGTTTCTAGATGACCAAGGAGGCTCGAAAGGGGCTCTTTTGCGCCCGTTGCGTCGGGCTTGCGTCGCTTATTCTCATCGCCACCAGCCGCACCTTGGGGGAGTGCCGCATGTTCGGTTCTCTGAATTGAAAAAAGCTGGATATGAGGCAGCGCGATGAAGATTGAAAGAAAGTTCACCAAAGCAGGGTCAGACGCCTACGCGGCACTGGATTTTGTCAGCACGGTTTCCGAAATCCGCAATCCTGATGGCACTATTGTGTTCCACCTTGATGACGTCGAGGTGCCGTCATCCTGGAGCCAGGTCGCCTCGGATGTGATCGCGCAGAAATATTTCCGCAAGGCCGGCGTTCCAACCAAGACCGTGAAGGTCAAGGAAGCAGACGTGCCAGAATTCTTGTGGCGCTCGGTTCCGGCTAAAGGCGCCGAGATGACGGGCGAGACATCTTCCAAGCAAGTCTTTGACCGCCTCGCAGGCGCATGGGCCTATTGGGGCTGGAAGGGCGGCTATTTCACGTCCGAGGAAGACGCGCGTGCCTACTATGACGAGATGCGCTATATGTTGGCTTCACAGCGCGCAGCCCCCAACAGCCCGCAGTGGTTTAACACCGGTCTGCACTGGGCCTACGGGATCGACGGTCCGGCCCAAGGCCACCACTACGTCGACTATAAAACAGGCAAGCTGACCAAATCTGCGTCGTCCTATGAGCACCCGCAGCCGCACGCCTGCTTTATCCAGTCTGTTTCGGACGATCTGGTGAATGACGGCGGGATCATGGACTTGTGGGTGCGTGAAGCGCGACTGTTCAAATATGGCTCCGGCACAGGCACAAACTTCTCGTCGCTGCGCGGCGAAGGCGAAGGTCTATCGGGCGGCGGTAAATCCTCCGGCCTGATGGGCTTTTTGAAAATTGGGGACCGCGCAGCGGGTGCGATCAAATCCGGCGGCACCACGCGCCGCGCGGCCAAAATGGTCATCGTCGACGCGGACCACCCCGACATCGAAGACTTCATCAACTGGAAAGTGATCGAAGAGCAAAAAGTAGCCAGTATCGTCGCCGGCTCCAAAATGCACGAAGAGAAGCTAAACGCGATCTTTGCGGCGATCAAAGCCTGGGATGGCGCGGTTGAAGACGCCTATGACCCAAAGGTCAACCCAGCCCTGAAGGATGCTGTGCGCAGCGCCAAAAAGGTCGCGATTCCAGAGACATATGTGAAGCGCGTCCTCGACTATGCACGTCAGGGTCACACCAGCATCGAATTCCCGACCTACGACACCGATTGGGACAGCGAAGCCTACAACTCCGTCTCGGGCCAAAACTCCAATAACTCCATCCGCGTCACCAATGCCTTCCTTACGGCTGTTGAGAAGGATGCAGACTGGGAGCTGATCAACCGGGTGGATGGCAAAGTCACCAAGACTGTGCGCGCCCGCGATTTGTGGGAACAAGTGGGCCACGCCGCATGGGCCTGCGCCGATCCTGGCATTCAGTATCACGACACGGTCAACGAGTGGCACACATGCCCTGCCGACGGTCCAATCCGTGGCTCAAACCCGTGCTCGGAGTATATGTTCCTCGACGATACGGCTTGTAACCTGGCGTCCATGAACCTGCTGACCTTCCTAAAGGACGGCGAGTTCCAGACCGAAGACTACATGCATGCTTCGCGCCTGTGGACTGTGACTTTGGAAGTCTCGGTGATGATGGCGCAGTTCCCGTCCAAAGAGATTGCACAGCGCTCGTACGACTTCCGCACGCTGGGTTTGGGCTATGCCAACATCGGCGGGCTGTTGATGAACATGGGATACTCCTATGACAGTGACGAAGGCCGCGCTCTGTGTGGGGCGCTGACCGCGATCATGACGGGCGTCGCCTATGCGACATCTGCCGAAATGGCGGGCGAGTTGGGACCGTTCCCGGGCTATAAGAAGAATGCCGACCACATGCTGCGCGTCATGCGCAACCACCGCCGGGCCGCTTACGGCGAAGCGGAAGGGTATGAGCAACTGTCGGTCACACCTGTGCCGCTGGATCATGCCAACTGTCCCGATGCGCGCTTGGTTGAGATGGCCAAAAACACATGGGACACGGCGCTGTCCTTGGGTGAAAAGCACGGCTACCGCAACGCACAAAGCACCGTGATTGCACCCACCGGTACCATCGGTTTGGTCATGGATTGCGACACCACGGGGATTGAGCCTGACTTTGCCTTGGTCAAGTTCAAGAAGCTCGCAGGTGGCGGTTACTTCAAGATCATCAACCGCTCTGTTCCCGCAGCACTTGAAAAGCTGGGCTATGGGTCCGCGCAAATCGAAGAGATCGTCGGCCACGCCGTTGGGCACGGCACCATCGGCAACGCGCCGGGCATCAACCACACCTCGCTCGCAGGGCACGGCTTTGGTCCGAACGAGCTGGCCAAGGTGGATGCCGCGCTGGAGAGCGCCTTCGACGTCCGCTTTGTGTTCAACCAGTGGACGTTGGGCGAAGAGTTCTGCTCGGGTGTCTTGGGCATCCCCGCTGAAAAGCTGAATGATCCATCCTTCGATCTGCTGCGCCATTTGGGCTTCTCCAAGGCGGACATCGACGCGGCCAACAACCACGTCTGCGGCACGATGACCTTGGAAGGTGCGCCACACCTGAAAGAAGAACACTACGCGATCTTCGATTGCGCCAACCCCTGTGGCAAAACCGGCAAGCGATACCTGTCGGTCAACAGCCACATCTATATGATGGCTGCGGCACAGTCGTTCATCTCGGGCGCGATCTCCAAGACGATCAACATGCCCAACGATGCCACGATCGAGGACTGTCAGCGCGCTTATGAGTTGTCTTGGTCCTTGGGCGTCAAAGCCAACGCGCTCTACCGCGATGGCTCCAAGCTGTCGCAGCCGCTCGCGGCGTCGCTGGTTGAGGACGACGAGGCAGCCGAAGAAGTGCTCGCTAGCGGCTCCATGCAGGAAAAAGCGGCGGTGTTGGCCGAGAAGATCTTCGAAAAGGTGGTCGTCAAGGAGATCGTCAAATCGCACCGCGAGAAAATGCCAGAACGCCGCAAAGGCTATACGCAAAAAGCGGTTGTCGGTGGTCACAAGGTCTATCTGCGCACAGGCGAGTATAGCGATGGCCAGCTGGGCGAGATCTTTATCGACATGCACAAAGAAGGGGCGGGTTTCCGCGCCATGATGAACAACTTTGCCATCGCGGTCTCAGTTGGTCTGCAATACGGCGTGCCGCTCGAAGAGTTCGTGGATGCCTTTACCTTCACCAAATTTGAGCCCGCGGGCATGGTGCAAGGTAACGACAGCATCAAGAACGCGACCTCGATCCTCGACTATATCTTCCGTGAATTGGCCGTAAGCTATCTGGATCGGACCGATCTGGCGCATGTGCAACCTGCCGGTGCGACCTTTGACAGCGTTGGGCGCGGCGACGAAGAGGGTGTGAGCAACATCGAAGAGATCAGCGAGACGGCAGCGACAAAATCGCTCGAAGTGCTCAAGCAGATTTCCTCCACCGGCTATCTGCGCAAGCGTTTGCCGCAGGATCTGGTGGTGTTGCAAGGCGGCATGGCACCTACAGCGTCGGTTGCACCGCAAGTGGCACCCGAGATGAGCGGCGCAAGCGCTGCGGTTGCGGGCGCTGCGTCCGGTGTGGCTGTCGCGGCCGCAACAGCACCGATGGACGCCCGCATCAAGGCAAAGATGCAAGGCTATGAAGGTGAAGCCTGCGGCGAGTGCGGCAACTACACGCTCGTGCGCAACGGCACCTGCATGAAGTGCAACACCTGCGGCGGTACCTCCGGTTGCAGCTAAAAAACAGCCCTCCGCGTTACGGTAAAATAACAGGTTTACCGTAACGCGGGGCGCAACATCTGAGGGGACTTCCCTCAGGCGAGATAGGGTGGGGCATGTGTTTGCTCCCCCACCTTTACATGGGGCGGGTGCGCTCGCCCCTAACGACGTTCAGGCCGCAGGCAAAAAAATTTCCGAGCGGTTAATATATTGAGCCTGAACGGCGAAACTTGCGGCGCGCTTCGGCGCGCCGCTTTTTTATGCGTAATCGAATGTTGGCCCGTGTAGGCCGCGCTGGGTCAGGCGGGCAGGTGGATGTTAAACGCCGCACGAATGGCCGCATCCGTTGTGGGATCCAAGCGCGCGGGCGCGCGGGTGGCAAGGATCGCCTCTTTGCGCAGCCGCGCGTTCTCCATCAGGTCAGGACGGTCGTTTTCCACCCATTCTTTTGGCGACATTCGGTTGCCCAAGGCGGGATAGACATTGTCGCTTTCCATCCGGCTTAGCGTTTGTTCGGTCCCAAGGTAATGTCCCGGACCGCCCATGCAGACTGCCGCCATCTGGTCGAGCGCCATCGTCTCATCACTGACTTCAATGCCGCGCACGCAGCGCAGTGCTTGACCGATGAGGTCGTCGCCCAAAATCAGGCTCTCGTGGCAAAACCCTAACAGCGAGGCGTGCATGCCCGCGGCTTCATAGACCATGTTCAGCCCCGACAGCCCCGCCATCACGTTGGAGCACATCATTTCCCAACCGGCCTGCATGTCTGGCAGCTTGCTGTCGGCAATGCCTGCGGCGGCGCCGCCTGGCAGGTCATAGAACCGGTGCATCTGGGCACACCCCGCCGTCAGTAGCGCTTGTTCACCGGACCCGCCAGTCATCGCTCCTGTGCGCAGGTCTAGATCAAAGGGCCAAGTGCCAAAGATCGCCGGTGCGCCGGGCTTGACCGCGTTGACATAGACCAGCCCTGCTAAACATTCCGCCACGGCCTGCACGATCGCTCCGGCGATGGTACCGGGGGCCGTCGCGCCGGACATCCCGGCCGAAAGCAGCAGTACCGGCATTCCGTGTCGGATGCACTCCTCCATCACTTCGCAGGATTCGGTTGCGAATTTCATCGGGGGGACAACAAAGCAGTTGGAGTTGGACATGAAGGGGCGCGCGCGCCAGGCGTCTTCGCCACCCGCCGCCATGTGCAGCATTTCGATCGCTGGCGCGACATAGGCGGGGTCCGAGAAGGACATGCCAATGTGTTTCGTGGTCCCTGATACGCAGGCGTAGACCGAGTTAAGGTCCATCTCGCGGTTATCTGTGATGTCGCGCGCCACCATGGGGCGTTGTACAAAGTGCAGATTATTCAGCTGGTCACAGATCCGCGCGGCGTCGTGCAGGTCTTGCAGGGTACACTCGCGGTAGTTTTTTCCGTCAGGTTCCACCAGGTTCACCGCCGCACCGGCGGTGCCGTAATGCACGCGATTGCCCGACAGCTCCAGATCATGCAGACCGTCGCGGCTATAAAGGGTCAGGCTGCGGTTGGCCTTGGCAATGGTGTCCTCGACCAAGGCGCGGGGGAAACGGATGCGCCCATCGGCACCTTCGATAGCGCCAGCAGCCGTCAGATAGGCCACCCCAGAGGGCGGTGCATCGGCGAGGCCAATCGTCTCCAGCGCGGTCAGCGCGGCATTGTGGATATTGGCGACGTCCATGTCTGACAGCGGGTTGTAGGTGCCGCCTTCCATACCGGCGCGTATGGGGCGCAGATGGTCGGCAAGCGGGGCAGCACGGGCAGCACGGCGCGCGGCACGGCCGCCGCTGCGCACAGGGGATTGATCGTTCATAGAGATCTCCGAAGATATAAAGGGAACTGGGTCGGCGCGCCTAGAGGCGGGTCAGCCCTGGCCTGCCACGCGCGGCCCGTCCGCGTTCGGCCCCAATCGTCCGCACCACCAGTGCGATCTTGCAGGTATCATGTTGCATGCCAGCGATCTTTGCCAGAAAGGCCAGACAGCGACGCGTCTAGGCCGGTGTATCTGCCTCAATCCTGCGCGCAATAACGTCTTAATCTGTCTCATTTGCGACGCCGTGCTCTGTCTGCGGCGCGGGCAGCATTTTTTTGCTGAGAGGCGGTTCTTGAATGCCCAAAAACATACGCCATAGTACGGTTATAGCCGACTTGCGCCTCTAGCGGCCCGCTTTCAATTGCGCAAAGCTGCACAGTTGGCGCAGGGCGGCTTCAAATGCACCGTCTTCAATCGTCATGGCCACGCGGATGTGCCCAGCAGCCGCTTTGCCAAAGCTTTCCCCCGGCATCACCGCAATGTGGTGCGCCTCAAGCAGTTGATCCGCAAAATCATCCCCGCTCAGACCCGTCGCCGTGATATCGAGCATCACATACATCGCCCCCTGCGCGGGGATCATGCTGACGGTGTTCTGTGCGGCGATGACGCGCTGCGCGATGGCGCGCCGACGTTGGAAGGGGGCGGCAATCTGGGCCTCAAACGCGTCCCCTTGGGTGAGCGCAAAGACTGACGCGTCCTGAATATAGCCGGGCACGCCGTAGGTGGTGTGGGTGGCAAAGCCGACGAGGTGCTCGATCACCGCCTCCGGCCCCACGATCCAGCCGCAGCGCGATCCGGTCATTGCGTGTGATTTGGACATGGAGCCCACCACGAGCGTGCGCTCGGCCATGCTGGGCAGGGCGCGGGGGCTCAGATGTGTGCCCTCCCAGACCTGGGTGTCATATACCTCGTCCGAGATGAGCCACATGTCATGTTCTTGGCAAACCGCTGCGATCCCTTCCAGAGTGGCGCGGGAATAGACAACGCCTGTGGGGTTGTTGGGCGAGTTGATGAGCAAAGAGGCGGCCCCTTCGGCAGCAGCTTCGGCAAGCGGGCCAGTGGCAGGTTGAAAGGCGTCGCTGGCAGAGGCCGGCACGGCGCGCGGGATGGCAGAGACGCCGCGGATCGTGCCGGGATAAGTCGCATAGTAGGGATCAATATAAAGTGCCGTGTCGCCGGGATCGCAGGCTGCTGCATGCGCTGCGAAGAGTGCGGATTGCCCACCCGGCGTGATCATCACATTCTCGCGGGTTGTGGGCACGCCTGTGCGTGCCGCCACCCGTGCGGCCACCACATCGCGCAGATCATCTGTGCCCGGCACCATCGCATAGCCGGTGTGTCCGCCTAAGGCCGATTTGTGCATTTCTTGCAGGATCGGTTCGGCCGTGCGGATATCATGCTCGCCAATCGTCAGCTCCGTCACGGTGATGCCGCCAGCAATCATGCGCCGCGCTTTCAAAAAGACATCCCATCCATCCGAGCCGCCACCCGTCAGGGTCGCCATCCGCTGTGATATTTGCATGGGGGTCTCCTATATTCACCGTTTGCCAAGGACGCAGAGGCAATACGAATTGTCAATGTAGAGGGGGCTGAGACGGTATCCCCACCCGTGGTTATCGCACCTTGACCGGGCTGTCCGGCCGACTTAACAAATGTATATGAACAACCGCTGCCCCATTTGCTGCATTATTCCCTGCTGATGACCTCTGCGGGCCGGTTCTTTGTTTCCATGACAGGTTAGAATTGATAGGTCCGCGCCACCGCCGCTGACCTTTTCCCTTGCGAGGACGCCATGGACATTCACCTTTATAACACTGCCACCCGCAGCAAGGGCGTGTTTACGCCGCTGATTGAGGACAAGGTGAGCATCTATGTCTGCGGTCCCACCGTCTATGACCGTGCCCACATCGGCAACGCGCGTCCTGTGGTGACTTTTGATGTGCTCTTTCGCCTGATGCGGCATGTCTACGGCGCGGATGCTGTGACCTATGTGCGTAACTTCACCGACGTGGACGATAAGATTAACGCGCGCGCCGCGGCCTCTGGTCGAGCCATTGGTGAAATCACCGCCGAGACAACGCAGTGGTTTTTGGACGATATGAGAGCGATTGGCGCGTTGGAGCCGTCGCATATGCCCCGTGCCACCGCTTATATTCCCGAAATGGTCGCCATGATCGAAGGGTTGATCCGTGACGATTATGCCTATGCGCGCGACGGTCATGTCCTGTTTCGGGTGCGCAAATACGCTGAATACGGCGCGCTTTCGGGCCGCTCGGTGGATGACATGCTGGCGGGTGCGCGGGTCGAGGTGGCGCCCTACAAAGAGGATCCAATGGATTTTGTCCTGTGGAAGCCTTCGGCGGCAGAAGTGCCAGGCTGGGACAGTCCCTGGGGGCGGGGGCGTCCGGGTTGGCATATTGAGTGCTCGGCCATGGCGCACGCGATTTTAGGACCGCAATTTGACATTCACGGCGGTGGAAATGACCTGACCTTTCCGCACCACGAAAATGAGATCGCACAATCGCGCTGCGCGGGGCATGATTTCGCAAACGTCTGGATGCACAACGAAATGCTTCAGGTGGAGGGCAAGAAAATGTCCAAATCCTTGGGTAACTTTTTTACCGTGCGCGACTTGCTGAATGACGGGGTGCCGGGGGAGGTGATCCGCTTTGTGATGCTCTCGACCCACTACCGCAAACCGATGGATTGGACCGCGCAAAAACGGGCGGAGGCCGAAGCGGCTCTGCGCAAATGGCGTGCGCTGGTGGCAAAGGTGCCGCTGGATCTGACGGCAGAGCAGGCAAGCGATGCGCTTGCCGATGATCTGAACGTGCCGCTGGTGTTGACGCGGATGCACGCGCTGGCAGCAAAGGGTGAGGCGGTGGCGTTGAAAGCGACGGGCGCGTTGATTGGCCTGTTAGGCGATGATCTGGCGGGCTGGGACCAAGCGCCTGATGTGGACCTGTCGGCCTATGCGACCCAACTGCACACAGCCCGTATGGCGGCGATGGAGACCAAGGATTTCAGTGGCGTCGATGCGCTTAAATCATCCTTGGTGGCGGCCGGAGTTGAAGTCAAAATGTCCAAAGAGGGCGTGACCCTCACCCCTGCCGCAGGCTTTGCGCCTGAAAAACTGGAGGGGTTGTGATGCAGATCAAGGGGGCCGTGCCGCGGCCGGCAGGAGGGGTGCTGTGACACGCGAGCGGATCTATCTTTTTGACACGACCCTGCGCGATGGGCAGCAGACCCAAGGGGTGCAATTCTCGGCTGATGAGAAAGTCCAGATCGCGGGCGCTTTGGATGCGCTTGGCGTAGATTATATCGAGGCCGGCTGGCCCGGTGCCAACCCAACCGACAGCGCCTTTTTTGAGAGTGCGCCCCAAACGCGGGCAACGCTCACGGCCTTTGGGATGACCAAACGCGCCGGGCGTTCGGCGGAGAACGACGATGTTCTGGCTGCGGTGTTGAACGCACAAACGCCGGGGGTGTGCCTGGTCGGCAAGACGCATGATTTTCATGTCACCAAGGCGCTTGGCATCAGCCTTGCGGAAAACGTCGAGAACATTCGCCAATCCGTCGCCCATATCGTGGCACAGGGCCGCGAGGCGATATTCGATGCTGAGCATTTCTTTGACGGATATGCCGCGAACCCTGAATATGCGCTTGAGACCATCCGCGCCGCCCTTAATGCAGGCGCGCGCTGGGTGGCGCTTTGCGACACCAACGGCGGGACATTGCCCGCCGATGTGGGCCGCGTGGTGCGTGATGTGATCGCCGCTGGGATTCCTGGCGGACAACTGGGCATTCACACGCATAATGATACGGAAAACGCGGTGGCCTGTAGCCTTGCCGCGATTGATGCGGGCGCGCGCCAAATCCAGGGCACGTTGAACGGGCTGGGCGAACGGTGCGGCAATGCCAATCTGACCACCTTGATCCCGATCCTGCTGCTGAAAGAGCCCTACGCCAGCCGTTTTGAAACCGGTGTCGCCCCAGCGGCGCTGGCCGGTCTGACCCGTACCAGCCGGATGCTGGACGAAATCCTGAACCGCGTCCCTACGAAACAGGCGGCCTTTGTTGGCTCCTCTGCCTTTGCGCACAAGGCGGGCCTACACGCCAGCGCGATTGCCAAAGACCCCAGTACCTATGAGCATATTGATCCCGCTGTGGTGGGCAACACGCGCGTCATTCCGATGTCGAACCAAGCCGGGCAATCCAACCTGCGCGAGCGTCTGAACGGCATGGGCCTCACTGTGGCGCCGCAGGACCCAGCGCTTGCGCAGATCCTTGACCGGATCAAAGAGCGTGAAGCCTTGGGCTATAGCTATGACACCGCGCAGGCCTCTTTTGAGCTGTTGGCGCGCGAAACGCTGGGTCAGATGCCCACGTTTTTCGAGGTAAAACGCTACCGCGTCACGGTTGAGCGTCGCAAAAACAAGTATAACCAGATGATCAGCCTCTCGGAGGCGGTTGTCGTGGTCAAAGTGGATGCGGAAAAGCGCCTGTCCGTAAGCGAAAGCATGGATGACACCGGCGGTGACCGCGGCCCCGTGAATGCGCTTTCCAAGGCGTTGGTCAAGGATTTGGGCCAGTATTCTGCCCACCTCGAGGACATGCGCCTCGTCGATTTCAAGGTGCGGATCACCCAAGGCGGCACAGAGGCGGTGACGCGCGTCATCATCGACAGTGAGGACGCAGAAGGCCGCCGCTGGTCGACCGTTGGGGTCAGCGCGAACATTGTGGACGCGTCCTTTGAGGCGTTGCTGGATGCCATTCGTTGGAAATTGGTGCGCGACGCATGACGCGCAAGTTTCTTGCCTTTGACGCCGATGTCACGGCCTGTGCGGATCTTGTGGCGCGCGCCGATCCCGATAGATTTCGGGCGGTCATGGCAGCGCCCGTGGCGGTCCGCAGCGTGCTCTTTACCCTTTATGCAATGAACGTCGAGGTGGCGCGCGCCCCGTGGGTAACGGCGGAGGCCGTGATTGCCGAGATGCGTTTGCAATGGTGGCGTGACGTGCTGTCGGAGATTGCATCGGGGGCAGATGTGCGGCGGCATATGGTTGCCACGCCTTTGGCGCAGGTGTTGGATGAAAACGGCGCTGCGGCGCTCGATGCGCTGGTGGCGGCGCGCCGCTGGGACATTTACAAAGACGGCTTTGAGGACGCGGCGCATTTCAACGACTACCTCAGCCACACTTCTGGTCTTTTGATGTGGCAAGCGGCCCGTGCTTTGGGCGCGCCAGAGGCAGCAGAGACGGTGATCAGGGCCTTTGGGCGTGCGACCGGGCTTGTGCGGTTTTTACAAGCGGTGCCCGCTTTAGAGGCTGCGCAGCGCGTGCCGCTCGTGGATGGCCGGGCAGCGGCGATATCCGGCTTGGCTGAGGCCGCTCTGGCCGAGATCTTGCCACGCCGAAAGTTGCGCGCTTTGGCGGGTGCAGGCGCCCCGGCGCTTGCCGAAGGGTTCCAAACCCACGCCAGCCTGCGTCAGATCGCGGCACAGCCTGGCCGTTTGGCAGATGGCGCTTTGGCGCTGTCCCCGATGCGTGCGGCGATTTTGCTGTGGCGCTGGTCTTAGTGGCTTAGACGCCGGGCGCTGTTTTTGGTTGGCGCACCAGCCAGATCAATGCGCTACCAGCCAGCGCAAGGAACGGCACCATCGCGTAGTTGACCGCTTGCCAGCCTTGGACCGCATCCCCGCCGGAGCAGTTCATCAACCCGCCTGAGGCGAGGGACGCCAGCGTCACGCCGCCAAAGACCAGTAGATCGTTGAGCCCCTGCATCCGGCCCCGCTCATGCGGCGCGTGGGCGCCAGCCAGCATCGTTGTGGCGCCGATAAAGCCAAAATTCCATCCAAGACCCAGCAGGATAAGCGCCACGAAAAAGTTGCCCAAGGTTACGCCGCTGAGCGCGACCAAACCAGCGCAGGCGAGGATTACAAGCCCTGTGCCCATAATCCGTTCCACTCCGAAACGCGCGATCAGATGACCGGTAAAGAAGGACGGCGCGAACATCGCAAAGACGTGGCTGGTGACCACGTTCGCGGCGTCCGGTTCGGTGAAACCGCACCCGACAACCGCCAGCGGCGTCGAGGTCATCACGAGGTTCATCAACGCATAGCTGACCATGGCGCAAATGACGGCCACGGCGATCCGCGGGGTGCACAACAGCTCCCACCGGCTGCGTCCACCGGGGGCGTCGGCCGGCGGTGGGGCTGGCTTGGGAATGTCGAGAAAAATAAACAGCAACATGCCAAAAAGGTTTAGCGCAATCGCCACCAAATAGATCGGGATATAGCGGCCCACGGTCGCGTCCGCCGCTTGGCCCGTAAAATAGCCTACAATTTGCGGTCCGATAAAGGCGGACAGCAGTCCGCCCGCGAGGACATAGGAAATCGCCTTCGGCCGAAAGGCTTCAGAGGCGGTGTCAGCGGCCGCAAAACGGAAAAAACCCTGCGAAGACATGTAAATGCCGGTCACCAGACTGCCGGCGAGAAAGAGCGTAAAGCTCTGAAGATAGAGCGCATAGGCAGAGAGTGCGGCCCCCAAAAGCCCGCCCAAGGCCCCTGCAATAAAGCCCGCGCGCCGGCCATATTTCTGCATGAACGGGCTTAGCCACGGCGCAGTGATCATGGAGCCGAAGACGATGAGCGAAATCGGCAAGGTCGCAAGGCAGGCAATCGGGCTCAGCTGTTGCCCGACCAGCCCACCAATCACGAACATCATTGTAATTTGGCTGCCCAAGAAGGCCTGTGCCGCGACCAAAACGGCCACATTGCGCTTGGCGCGCGTGTCATCAATTGTATTCATGGCAGTTGCGTAGCGGCCTCTGCGCGCGGCGGCAAGTGCTTGCGTGTTGTGCGTGCGCGCCTAAAATGCCGACATGGGCAAGGCCACGCATAATCCACAGGTGTTAATCCTAGGCGGCGCTGGAGAGACGGAGGCCGTGCTGCGCCTTTTCGTTGGGTCACATATTGCATTTTGGCGGGCGCCGACGTCGCTGCCTGTTGCCGTCGAAAATCCGGCCCGAGACCTGCGCCAATTTTTGGCAAATCCGGCTCTCGCGGCCGTGCGTCATGTGTTGGATGTGAGCCATGGTTTCGATCATGCGATCAGCGCTGAACTTGCCGATTTCTGTGCGCAGCGGCGGTTGCCTTATGTCTATTTGCGCCGGCCGGCGTGGCTGCCGCAGCGCGGCGATACATGGACGACTTTGCAAAATATGGCAGAGGCGCGCGACGCCATCGCTGGTTATGGCCGCGTGTTTACCAATGTGGGGCGGGGGCTTTTAGAGGGGCTCAAAGGACATCCCGGCGAATTGTTGGTGCGTCAAACCACGCGGCATTCAGCACCGCCACCTTTTGATGGGCTGCGCTATGTTTTTGGCACACCGCCGTTTTCGCAGGCCGATGAAGTGGCTTTGCTCACGAGGCTAGAGGTCGAAGCCGTGCTTTTTCGCAATACAGGCGGCGGGCAGGGGGTGTCGAAATTGGAAGCGGCCCGCGCGCTCGGGTTGCCGATGATTATGCTGTCGCGACCTGCCGCTCCGCTGGGCAAACGTTTGCACAGTGTTGCCGAGGTGCGCGCATGGGCGGCGGGCCTTGGCGTGTTGCGCGACGAGAAGGCCGCCGCGTTGGAGCGTCCATGAGTGAGAGGCTATGACACCTATTGGTCGCATCATCCGCACGGATCAGGATATCGCTGAAGGAGTTGCGTTTCTCTCGCACGCCGATCCACGTTTGGGCGCGGCAATCGCGGAAGTAGGGCCGTTACCGTTGCGCTTGCGTCCGGACGGGTTTGCGGCCCTGTTGAACGCCATCATCAGCCAGCAGGTCAGCGTCGCTTCCGCCGCGGCGATTTGGTCCCGGATGGAAGGGCAGGGCCTTGTCACGCAGGCAGCCGTGCGTGCGGCCGAGGCAGAAACGCTGCGCGGCGCAGGCCTGAGCCGACAAAAGATCGCCTATGCGCAGGCCTTGGCCGCGGCGGACGTCGATTTCGACGCCCTGCGCGCACTGCCTGATGTGCAGGTCATCGATACCCTGACCCAAATCAAAGGCATCGGCATCTGGACGGCGCAAATCTATGCGATGTTCAGCTTAGGCCGGGCGGATGTCTTTGCGCCGGGCGATCTGGCGCTGCAAGAGGCCGTGCGCGTGCTTTATGCACTGCCGCAGCGGCCCACCCCTGCGGTACTGCGCCGTTTTGCCGAGCGTTGGAGCCCGTGGCGTTCGGTTGCGGCGCGCGCGCTCTTTGCGTACTACCGAACCATCAAAGGGCGAGAGGGACTGCTATGACACGGGTTTTAAACACACAGCGCAAGGCGCCGCAGTCTGGTGAGACGCGGTCGATCGTGGTGTTCCTGCATGGATATGGTGCCAATGGCGCCGATCTGTTGGGTCTGGCCGATCCGCTGGGCGAGCATTTACCAGACACGCTGTTCGTTGCCCCCGATGCACCGGAATCGATCCCGGGTATGCCAAACGCCTTCCAGTGGTTCCCGATCCCGTGGATCGATAATTCCAGCGAAGAAGAAGCCGAGCGTGGCATGATGGCTGCCGTTCAGGATTTGGATGCGTTTTTGGACGCCTTGATGGTCGACGAAGATGTACTGCCGGAACAAGTCGCCCTCTTTGGGTTCAGCCAAGGCACGATGATGGCCCTACATGTCGCGCCACGCCGCGAAGACCCCGTTGCCGGGATCGTGGCCTTCTCCGGTCGTTTGCTTTCGCCCGATTTACTGGCCGAGGATGCACAATCGCGTCCGCCTGTCCTTCTGGTGCACGGTGATCAGGACGATGTCGTCCCGCCACAAGCCTTGCCGGCAGCGGCTGAGGCGCTCGAAGGCGCAGGCTGGGACGAAGTCTATGCCCACGTCATGAAAGGCACAGCACACGGCATCGCTCCCGACGGCTTGAGCGTTGCCCTAGCCTTTATGCGCGACAAGCTGGGGTTTTAACGCAGATGTCATAAACCTGCGACATGTTGTGTGCAAACTGGCTCTTGCCAGAAGATCGGCACGATATATAGTCGGCGACAAGAGCTTTGGCGCATTTGGTCCGTATGGTACCGGCGCGGTACCTCCGGCGGGCCTCAGGGATGAGGGCGAGCACGGCATGGAAGGCGATTTTAGAACAGATTTCACCCGCGAGTCGGCGGCGCTGAAACATCGACCGGCGCTAGTCTTGAACGCTGATTATCGTCCGCTGAGCTACTACCCCCTTTCACTTTGGCCCTGGCAAGATGCAGTAAAGGCCGCTTGGCTGGACCGGGTGGATATTGTCGCCGAATATGACGACATCGTACGCAGCCCCTCAACCCAGATTAAAATCCCCTCGGTGGTGGTGCTGCGCGATTACGTAAAGCCGCAAAAGCAGGTCGCCTTTACGCGGTTTAACCTCTTTTTACGGGATGAATTCCGTTGCCAATACTGTGGCGCGCGAGGCGATTTGACCTTTGACCACGTGGTGCCGCGCGCCAGTGGCGGCGTGACAAGCTGGCAGAACGTCGTCGCGGCATGTAGCCCTTGCAACCTGCGCAAAGGGTCCAAATCCCTCCATCGCAGTGGCATGTCCTTGCGCCGCACGCCGCGCCAACCGGCATCGGAAGAGCTGCGCAATATGGGGCGGAAATTCCCGCCAAACCACCTGCACGAAAGCTGGATGGATTTCCTTTATTGGGATGCAGAGCTGGAAGCGTAGGCTTGTGCAAGTCTATCGCGTCGCGGTGCGCCACGCCATGAGCCACAAACCGGCCAGGGCCAATGAAATCACCGCGTTCCAACCCGCCATCGAAAGACCCGCGAAAGCCCATGCAATCTCGTCACAGCGGATGAGCGGCGCGCTCATGATCTGATCCAACAGCTGGTCTGTCGACAGCTCGCCAATATCACCTGCGGTGCAGGTCGTAGGGCCAGGCCACCAGCCCTGTTCGACGCCCACATGGTAAAGGCCAATCCCAGCGGTGGTGAGCGCACTCACTGCGCCCAGCAGCGCGAGCCAAGCACGCGCGGCCCCATGGTGGACCAACACGGCAATCGCGCCTAAGGCAATCGCCACAACATGCGGATAACGCTGCCAAATGCACATTTTGCAGGGATAAAGTCCGCCCAAATGCTGAAACCCGAACGCGCCCAGCATCAGCAAGAGCGACCCGCCCGCTGCCATCAAAATATAGTGCTGCCGTCTCATATGAATTTGACCATGTAAAACGCCCCGAAGAGCAGGATGATAAAGAGGGTAAACATCAGGCCTAACCGCTTTTCGATGAAATCGCGCACAGGCGCACCGTAGCGCCACAAAAGGGAGGCCACGAGGAAAAACCGGATGCCGCGCGCGAGGATGGAGGTGGCGATGAAGGTGCCGATAGGCATGGCCGTCCAGCCCGACATGATGGTGATGACTTTATAGGGAAAGGGCGTGATGCCTGCCGCCAAAACGGCCCAAAATCCCATGTCGTTAAAGCGCATGTTGAAGGCGGCCATGCTGTCGGCCTTGCCCAAAGCGTTCAGGATCGGTGCGCCCAAAGTGTCAAATGCCAGCGCCCCAATGGCGTAGCCTAGAACGCCACCGGCCACGGAGGCCACCAAGGCAACACCTGCGATCAGAAACGCCCGTGACGGGCGCGCAAGGATCATCGGGATCATCAGAATATCGGGCGGGATCGGGAAAATTGAGCTTTCGATGAAGGCTACAAACGCCAAAACCCATAGTGCGTGGCGGTGATCGGCCATACGAAGAACCCATTGATATAGCGCAGCGATCACTGTGAAATTCCTTTGCGAATAAGTTGCGCCATTGCAGAGCATGCAGGCGATGCGGGGTCAAGACAGGGCTCTTGCGGGATAGCGGTCTTGTAACAATGGAGTTTGTTTGGTGTCCGCTCGTGTTGTGTAAATCTTGCGCAAATGGGGCTGGACCTCCTGCGCGGCTTTGGCTACACGTCAGCTCTGAGGCCCAAGTGGCGGAATGGTAGACGCGGCGGATTCAAAATCCGCTTCTGTAACAGGAGTGCCGGTTCGAGTCCGGCCTTGGGTACCAAATTTTGGTACAGCCTCACCCCTTCAAAGACAGATTAAGACAGCCTCACAAAACGCTGACGTTTTGGCCTGATACTCCGTGTGATTCGTCGTTTTTGACGAAAATATGACCTGCGATGGCGGGCAGTGATGGGCAATCCGCTGTGAGGCGCGCGATTGATGCCAATCTGTAAACCATGATGAAAGTGGGGTAGGGCGATGGCAGTCTCGCGGACTTCGTGTGTCCACGGCACGCTGAAATGTTGAGCAGATCGAAACAATCGCGATGGTGACCCCTTTGTTGATCCATTGATTTTACGGCGCTTTTCCTCGTCGATGAGGAAACAATCGCGCAAGCGCGCTCAGGATGCCTTCATGCCAGCTCTCTAAAATTGCTCGGAATTTGGACATAATCTGTTCACGATAAAGCCAAATACTCGAGTTTTGCGGGATTTTATCCTTTGTCCACACGCAGAGCGGCAGTAACACTGGTGCTGCCCACTGGGGGGCGATGTTACGAGGTCACGGGGGCGACCGCACACCGCGCATTGTTGAAATGCGGGGGAGGTGCGTGCGCATGTTGCAGCGGCAACACGGGTGACGCATTTGGCTGTCTTTGGGTGGCCGCTGTCCGGTGTCGGGCATCTCCCCTTTGTAATTTCAAACGTTGCGCTTGCGGATCGCCCAGAGCCTCAGCGCCGCGCCGGTTTGGGTAATTTTTAAGGCCGCTTTGAAAAGCGGTCAGATTCTACGACTGCGTTTTGGATGTCCGGCGTATTTGCGTCGCAAAAAGGAGATTTGAGGGAATGAGCGCGGCATATTGGCGATTGCCTTTTCAATTTGGCGCAAGTGGCGCGGCCCCATCGCAGCTGTGCAAAGCCGGGCGCTTATCGCGTGCCTGCCTGATTTCCATGACCTCAGCGCGCATCTCCGCTGCCTCTGATCACGCCTAGGAGTATTTTGCCATGACCAAATTTCTTGATTTCAATGCGCTTGCAACTGGTACCGTGGTTGATAATGAGTTCAACGCGCAAGGCGTAACGGTCTCTGCCATCGGTGGCTCCAATCAGGCGATGATTTTCGACACGGACCACCCCACAGGGGAGGACGGCGATCTGGCGACCACCAACATGGGCAAGGTCCTGATCATTTCAGAAGATGGCGATCAGGACGATCCCGACGACAACGCTGGTGGCGGCATACTGCGCTTTGATTTTGGCACGCCTGCAGATGTTAACCGGCTGTCTTTCCTTGATCTTGAGGCGCCCGCGCAGGTTCATTTCTATAACGCGGCCGGCCAGCAGATCGCGACGCAAACCGTCCAAAGCACAGGCGATATGGGCCAGATCATTGTCGATTTTGACGTTGCGAATGTGGCGCGGATGGATGTGGTTCTCAATGGCTCCGGCGCGATTGACAATTTGGTATTTGATACCTCGTCCTTGGATGGTGTGGTCGAGGGTGACAATGAAAACAATGTGATAGACGCCGTCTATGCAGACGATCCGGACGGCGATTGCGTGGATGCTGGCGACGCGCAACTACCGGGTGCTGCGCCCAACGACGATATTATAGACGCCTTTGGCGGTCATGACGAAATCAACGGCGGCGCGGCCAAGGATAAGATCTACGGCGGCAGCGGTTCGGACACGATTGAGGGCGCAGCCGGCGATGACATCATCTATGGCGACAGCAATTACGCCGGCACAGGCGCGGGGCGCAGCGTGCGCGAAAGCTTTGAGTGGTCTGAGGCGGGCCTCGCTTCGGGCGACACTCTGGGTGGATTTACCCAGAACACCGGCAATGTGGATGTCACCTTTTCCATCTCTTCCAGCAGCTCGGCGGCCTTCACGCGGTTCACAGACAGCGACCAAAACATCGAGAACATTGACGGCGACGGTAATGCCATCAACGCGCAAAGCTCGCTTGCCAATGTCCTGAACGGCAGCGGCCACAGCACGGACTACCAACTGGCGTTTTCAAACGCGGTTGAGGATGTGTCTTTCCGCATTAACGATATTGACGGTGACGGTGTTGTGCGGGTGCAAGCCTTTGATGTGAATGGCACCCCGATTGAGGTCAAACTGGAGGGCGGCAAAAACCTGACCCTCTCGGATACCGACGCCGTGGCGGGCGTGGACACGGCGGATGGCAACGGCGGCTATGCTGAGGATGACACACCCGAATATGCATTGTTGGTCAGCATCGCGGGCCCGGTGTCGCGCATCACCATCGAGCACGACCAAAATGGCGGCGGCAATTCTGGCATCAACATCACGGATGTATATTTCGACGCCCCGCTGGTGGATGACGGCGAAGACGGCGGCGACGATATCCGCGGCGGCGCTGGCAACGATGTTATCTACGGCGAAGGCGGGAATGACGACATTTCCGGCGGCAGTGGGAATGATACCATCTATGCTGGGCGCAACGCCGATACAGTCGATGGCGGCGAGGGCAATGATACGATCTTTGGCGGCAATGGCTCAGACAATCTGAGCGGTGGGGCTGGCGATGATGTGATCGACGGCGGCACGGGCGACGACACTATCGACGGTGGCGCGGGCAATGACCGTATCATCGGGGCCACGGGCGACGACACGCTCGCGGGAGGGACCGGTGACGACATCATAGATGGTGGCAACGGCGGTGATGATATCATGCGCGGTGGCGACGGCAGCGATCTGTTCCTCAACGCCAATGCCGGGGACACGGTCGATGGCGGCTCTGAGGGCAGCGATGTTGACGTAATGGACCTCACCGGCGTGGGGCGCATTAACATCGTGGACCGCACGGTGGACGCGGATGGCGACAGCACCTCGGGCACAGTGGAGTTTTTGGACAGCGACGGCCAAATCACCGGCACGTTGTCCTTCACCGAGATCGAAGAGGTCATCCCCTGCTTCACCCCCGGCACCTTGATCGCCACCCCAAAGGGGGAGCGGCGGATCGAAGACCTCAAAGCTGGCGACCGTGTCATTACGCGCGACAACGGCATTCAGGAAATCCGTTGGGTTGGACACCGGGCTTTATCGGGCGAAGAGCTGGCTCGAGCGGGTCACCTTGCGCCCGTACTGATCCGCCAAGGCGCCTTGGGCCGTGGCTTGCCGGAGCGCGATATGATGGTCTCACCCAATCACCGCATCTTGGTATCGAACGACAAAACGGCGCTGCTTTTTGAAGAAAGCGAGGTCCTTGTCGCGGCTAAGCATTTGACCGGGCTGGAGGGCGTGGATGTGGTGGAGGTCAGCTGGACCACCTACATTCACTTGCTGTTTGACCAGCACGAAGTGATCCTGTCCGATGGCGCATGGACCGAGAGTTTCCAGCCGGGCGATCATTCCTTGGCAGGCGTAGGCAACGCCCAACGTACAGAGATTTTGGAGTTGTTCCCAGAGCTGGGCACCCGCGCGGGGATGGATGCCTATACGGCTGCGCGCCGATCTTTGAAAAAGCACGAGGCTTGGTTGGTCTTGAAATAAGCGATTTGGCCTAAGGGGTAGGGCGGGCGGCGCGCCACGCGGCCCACGCTTCTGGTGTGTCCAAATCCGCAAGCGCGTGGGTGCCGGGCAGGGGTACATGCATCACGGCCTCCCCTTCGGCGCGAATGAGGGCCTGCGCGCCCGTGTCGCCTGAAAGTCTTGCAAACGCGGAAAAAAGCGCGCGCGCGAACACAATGGGATGGCCGGGTTTGCCCACGGCGGTGGTGCCGCGCCAGATGCGGGCGTCTGGTGAGGAGCGCACCGCAGCACAGAGTGTCGCCAGATCCTGCGCCGTGATATCCGGCAAATCCGCCAATAGAACCATCACATGCTGCGCGCGATCCGGCAGGGCGTTGATGCCAGCGCGCAGCGAAGCGGACAGCCCAAGTGTGGCATCCGCCACCGGCACAATCTGCGCGCGGGTTCCCTCCAGTGCCGCATAGCGGGCATGGGGGGCAGCGGGCAGCGTGACAACGATATCCTCAAAGACCTGTGCTGCTTTGTCTACCTGATGCCGGATCAACGGCGCACCGCTCACCTCCAGCATCAGCTTGTCCGTGCCGCGCATGCGCGTGGCAGCCCCCGCGGCGAGGATGAGGATGGGCATGTTTGTGTTCATGCCCGTCCTTATAGTCAGCCGCGCATGCGGGCGCCATCCGCGTCAAAAGGCGGCGTCAACACGACGCGCGCTTTGCGCATTTGGCCCATGATCTCAATCTCGACGTCGAGGCCGTCAACGGCGCGGTCGCGGGGCAAGAAACCTTGCGCAATCGACATTTGGCTGTGATGTGAATAGCCGCCGGACGTGCAGAAACCAACAACGGTACCGTCCAGCCAAATTGGCTCGTAGCCGTGCACATCGGCGTCGTCGGCTTCCACCACGAAGGGGGTAAGCACCCGTGCGCTGGGTGTTGCCCGCTCGGCTTCGGCCGCGGCGCGTCCGATGAAATCCACGTCTTTTTTGAAACTGATGAAGCGGTCTAGACCCGTCTCAGCCGCCGTATAGTCGGGCGAAAACTCTGCCATCCAGCTGCCGAAATATTTGTCGAGGCGCAGCGACATCATCGCGCGCATGCCAAAGGGCGTGATGTCAAAGGCTTGGCCTGCGTTCCACAAGGTCTCCCACAACGCGCGCTGTGCCATTGGATCGCAATAGATCTCATAGCCCAGATCACCGGTATAGCTCACCCGCTGCACGATGCAGTCGGTCATGCCCACGGTCATGCGCCGCACGTCGAGGAATTTCATCTCAGAAACATCCGCCAAGGTGCAGGCGGCCAGCAGATCGCGCGCTTTGGGGCCCGCGATTTGGAACCCGTTACGTTGGTCCGTGATGTTCTCAACCTGCACACCTTCTTGGGCGTGTTGCTCAAACCAACGCATGTGGAAGGCCTGTGCACCAAAGCTGGCGGTTAGTTGGAATTCCTCCTCAGAGAGGCAGGAGATGGTGAAATCCCCCAACAGTTTGCCCTTGGGCGACAGCATTGGCGTTAGCGATAGGCGGCCGGGCTTTGGCACGCGGCCCGCCATCACATGATCGAGCCACGCGCGCGCTTGCGGCCCGCTGATCCGGTATTTGCCGAAATTATGCACTTCGTTTATGCCCACGCTGGCGCGTACTGCGGCCACTTCGCGCGCGGTGGCGGCAAACGCGTCCGAACGGCGGAAGGACGGGGTTTCATAGGTCGGCTCATCGCCCTGCGCGAAATAATTTGCAACCTCCAGCCCATATTGCTGGCCCCAGACTGCGCCCATCTGGCTAAAGATGTCGTACATTGGCGTTGTCCGGTTGGGCCGGGCCGCGGGCAGCTCTTCGTTGGGATAGGCCACGGAGAACCGTTTTTGATAGTTCTCAATCACTTTGGGCAGCGTATAGCCTGGCGAGATCCAATCACCAAAGCGGGCCACATCCATCGCCATCACATCGCGTTCCGGCTCGCCCTCGATCATCCACTGGGCCAGCATCAGACCAACACCGCCGCCCTGCGAAAAGCCCGCCATTACGCCGCAAGCAGACCAATAGTTGCGCATGCCCGGCACTGGCCCCACCAAGGGGTTGCCATCAGGTGCAAAGGTGAAGGGGCCGTGAATGACGTTCTTCACGCCCGCCTGCGCGAGATCTGGGAAGCGGTTGTAGGCAAAGTTGATGCTGTCCTCGATCTTGTCGAAATCATTGTCCAGCAGGTCTTGGCCAAAGTCCCAAGATGTGCCGTTTACGGCCCAAGGGCGGCATTTTTGCTCATAAAAGCCGATGCATAGGCCCTTACCCTCTTGGCGAAGATAGCTTTCGCCGGCGGGGTCCATGACGTGCGGATGCTCAATGCCGTCTTTGGCCATTTCTACGATCATTGGCACGTCTTCGGTGACAAGGTATTGGTGCTCCATCGGGTGCAGCGGGAAGTAAACGCCCGCCATGGCCCCCACTTCGCGCGCCCAAAGGCCACCTGCGTTCACGATGTGCTCGGCGTGCACGGTGCCTTTGTCGGTGACAACATCCCACGTGCCATCGGCGCGCTGGTTCGTCTCGCGCACCATAGTGTGCGTTTCAATCGTTGCGCCGCCCATTTTGGCCGCGCGCGCATAGGCGTGGGTGGTACCGGACGGATCAAGGTGGCCGTCCAGCGGATCATAAAGCCCGCCAATAATGCCGTCGGTGTTCGTCACGGGCGCAATCTTGCGGATCTCTTCGGGGGTGACGATCTCTGTCTCAAGGCCCATGAACCGGTGCTTGGCCCGTTCGGCCAGCAGCATGTCAAAGCGGTCTTGATTGTCGGCCAGCGTTACACCGCCGACGTGGTGCAGCCCGCAGGACATGCCGGTGATCTCTTCCAATTCCTTGTACAGGCGGATGGTGTAGCCCTGGAGCGCTGCCATATTGGTGTCGCCGTTCAGCGTGTGAAAGCCGCCCGCGGCGTGCCATGTGCTGCCGGACGTCAGTTCAGAGCGCTCAATCAACATGACATCGGACCAACCCAATTTCGTCAGGTGGTACAACACGGATGCGCCGACAACGCCGCCTCCGATCACAGCAACGCGGGTGGTGGTTTGCATGTCAAATCCTCTTGATCTTGGTATCGCTCTGGGTCTGTTTTAGTGGCTTGGTCTAAGAACCTCGGGGCCGCGCCAAACCCTGTTTGCGCAAGTTTATGAATGACACGGGCGCCTGCGCTTAGGCTTATACGACACGCGGTGTCGCGTTTAGGATGTCGCTTTGCAAATGGTCCTCTTGCGACACGTTGTGTCGGCCATAGGCTATTCAAGGGCTGCGGAACCCGCCAGATTAAGCGACGAGGAAAGCAAACCAAGGGCAATTGTCATGCGCACCCACGCACAGGCCGTCGTAATCGGCGGCGGCGTCATCGGATGTTCCATCCTGTATCATCTCACAAAACTGGGATGGCGTGACGTCGTTCTGATCGAGCGCGACGAGCTGACGTCGGGCAGCACATGGCACGCGGCCGCCAACATTCACGGGTTGCATGACAGCACCAACATCAGTCGGATCCAGCACTACACCATGGGCCTGTACAAAGAGTTGGAGCAAGAGACCGGTCAGGGTTGCGGTGTGTTCCAACCCGGTAGCCTCTATTTGGCCCAGACCGAGGCGCGTGCGCACCAGCTGCGCCTTCAAGCAGCCAAGGCCAAACTTTATGGGATGAACTTTCATGAGGTGGACCGGGCCGAGGCGGAGCGTTTGCACCCGCTGGTCGATTATGACGGGGTGCGCTGCATCATGTGGGAGCCGGAGGGCGGTAACGTCGACCCGTCGGGTGTCACAAATGCCTATGCTGCGGGCGCGCGCGCCAATGGCGCAGAGATTATTCGCTTCTGCCCCGTCACGGGCACCGAGCAGCAACCAGATGGCACATGGATCGTGCGCACCGAAAAAGGCGATATCGCGACGCCTTGGGTGGTCAATGCCGCAGGCCTTTGGGGTCGCGAAGTTGCTGCGATGGCAGGCATCTCCCTGCCGCTACAACCGACAGAGCATCAGTATTTCGTAACTGAGACGATCTCTGAGATCGCTGAAATGGACCGTCGCTTGCCTTCTGTGGCCGACCGCGACGGCGAATATTACCTGCGCCAAGAGGGCAACGGCCTGCTGGTCGGCGCCTATGAAAAGGACGTGCGGTTCTGGGCAGAAGAGGGCACGCCGCAAGGCTTTGGTCATGAGCTTTTTGCGGATGATCTGGAGCGCATTGAGGACAACATGATGCGCGCCATCGACCGGGTGCCGGTCGTGGGCACCGCGGGCATCAAGCGTGTGATCAACGGCCCGATGATTTGGTCTCCTGACAGCAACGTCCTCTTTGGCCCCGTGCCAGAGTTGCGCGGCTATTTCTGTTGTAACGGCATCATTCCCGGCTTTTCCCAGTCGGGCGGCATGGGCCTGTTGGCGGCGCAATGGATCATCGAGGGCGAAACGAAATACGACATGTTCGCTTGGGACATGGCGCGCTTTGGCGACTGGGCCGACAAGGCCTTTACCAAGGCGCGGGTGGGCGACCAATACGCCAACCGCTTCAAGATCCACTTTCCCAATGAGGAGCGCAGCGCCGGCCGTCCGGTGCGCACTCGCCCAGCCTATGAAAAGCAAAAGGAACTCGGCGCGGTATTCGGCCTGAACTATGGCTGGGAACATCCGTTGTGGTTCGCTGATACGCCCGGCACGCAGGACACCGATGGCTTTACCCGCCAAAACTGGTGGGCGCCCGTGGGGGCCGAATGCAAGATGCTGCGCGAGCATGCAGGCATCATCGACATCTCGAACTTCGCCAAATACCTGTGCAAAGGGCCGGGGGCAGAGGCGTGGTTGAACGCGGTCTTTGCCAACAACATGCCCAAGGCTGTGGGCCGGTCTTGCCTGACGCCGCTCATCGGGAAACGGGGCGGGATCGCAGGCGATTTCACCGTCACGCGTTTGGCCGAAGATGAGTTTTGGGTGATCGGCTCCGGCATGGCAGAACGCTATCACGCGCGCTTTTTCCAAGAGGTCCCGCTGCCCGAAGGCACCAGTTTCGAGAGTAAAACCAGCGAGATGTGCGGCTTTAACGTGGCCGGTCCTAAATCGCGTGCGCTGTTGCAGCGGTTGACCAATACCTCGATGGAAACCGCGGAATTCCCCTTCATGCGTTCCAAGCGGATCGAGATTGCCGGCGTGGATGTACTAGCCTTGCGGGTGTCGTTCACGGGCGACCTGGGCTGGGAACTGCACTGCGCTGTAGAAGATCAATTGCGCCTCTATGAGGCGCTCTTGGAGGCCGGCAAGGCGTTTGAGGCAGGTCCGGTGGGCAGCCGCGCGCTTATGAGCCTGCGGGTCGAGAAAGGATATGGTTCGTGGAGCCGCGAATATTCGCCAGAATATTGGCCGCAGGAGGTGGCGCTGGACCGGTTATGCAAGATGGAAAAGGCGTTTTTGAACAAGGACGCAGTGGCCGAGGCGCTAGCGCAGCCGGCGCGCGAAACACTTGTCTTGTTAGCGTTGGACGGTGTTCAAACAGACGCGTCAAACGCGGATGCGACGGGCGGTGAGCCGATTTTCAAGGACGGTGTGGGCATTGGTCGGGTGACCTCGGGCACTTACGGCTACACGGTCGGAAAGTCACTGGCGCTTGGCTATGTCAAGGATGCGCAGCCCGGCGACCGGGTCGATGTGATGGTCTTAGGCGTGCCGCACAGTGCTGAAATCTTGCATGAACCGCCCTTTGATCCAAAGGGCGAAAAGCTACGCGCTTAGCGGGCGACCAGTGGCCGGATCGCAAGCGTGCTGATCCGGTTGCCCTGACGCGACAAAACCTCGAAGCGGAAGCCATGAAATGAGAATACCTGGCCCGCTTCGGGGATCATCTGCGCCTCGTGAATGACGAGGCCGGCGATGGTGTTTGCCTCTTCATCCGGTAGGGACCATTCGGTTGCACGGTTCAAATCGCGGATCGTCATCGCGCCGTCTACCGTATAGGTACCATCGTCGCTGCGGGTAACAGCATGGTTGGCATCGGGGTCGAATTCGTCTGTGATCTCGCCTACGATTTCCTCAAGGATATCTTCCAGCGTGATCAAGCCTTGCAGCGATCCGTATTCATCCACCACGAGAGCAAAGTGCGTGTGCAGGCGCAGGAACTGGCGCATCTGATCGTCGAGCGTCGTGGTTTCCGGCACAAAGTAAGGATCGGTTGCCACATCGAGAATGTTGAATTTTTTCAGCGCACTGGCATCGCCGTCGGGGCCACCAATGATCTTGTACATCGCGCGGAGCAGGTCCTTGGCGTGGACAACGCCCACAATGTTTTCGACCTCGCCCTGAAAGAGCGGCAGACGGGTGTGCGAGGAGGTCAGGCACTGCTCAAAGATCACCTCCGGCGCATCATCCGCATTGATCATCTCAATGCCGGAGCGGTGCAACATGATCTCTTCGACCACGCGGTCGCCCAGATCCAGTGCGCCCAAGATGCGGTCGCGGTCTTCTTTTTCCACCACGCCTTCGGAATGGCCCAGTTGCAGCGCACCAGCGATTTCTTCGCGCACGGCAAGGACTTGGCTGTCCGGATCAATACGCACGCCAAAGATCATCAACACGCTGCGCACCAATACCCGCACGGCGCCGACGATGGGAGCAAACAAAAAGACGACCAACCCAATAGGCCGCGACACAGCGGCGGCAGCTTTTTCGGAATTGGTGATCGCATAGGTTTTGGGGAGCACCTCTGCAAAGATCAGAACCAACAACGTCATGATTAGCGTGGCCAGCGCCACACCGCTTTCGCCAAAAGCGCGGGTGAAGATCGCGGTCGCCAGCGAAGTGGCAAGAATGTTCACGAGGTTGTTGCCAAGCAGGACCGAGCCAATGAGCTTTTCGCTGTCTTCGGTGATCTGCAACGCCCGTGTGGCCCCGCGCGATCCCTTGTCGGCCTGCGAGCGCAGTTTGCCGCGGGAGGCGGCAGTCAGCGCCGTTTCCGAGCCGGAGAAAAAGCCGGATAATACCAGCAGGAACAAAATCACCCCGCAGGTCATCCAAAATGCACTGTCGAGGGGGGCGGTCATTGCGTCCATTTAGGCCAGGGTCCTAGGTTGTGAGCATAAAGGCGTTGCTTGCAAAAGGGTTATGGGCCGTGTGCGGGACCTTTTCAAGGTATAGGCACAGGGGTGTGAATGCCGCAGGGCGGGGCCGCCTCTACGGGTCTGGCTTTGTGTCACGGGCAGGGCGCGCCAGCGGGTGATGGTCGTGCACCAAGGCAGTCAGGCGCGCATCCAGCACATGGGTGTAGATCTCTGTTGTGGCGACATCCGCATGGCCCAGCAGCGTCTGGATCGCGCGCAGGTCCGCACCTCCCGCCAACAGATGCGTCGCAAAAGCATGGCGCATTGTATGCGGCGTCACTTTGTGCGGCGGGATGCCCGCGCTGACGGCGAATTCCTTTATGAGCAGATAAAAGCGATGTCGCGTCAGGTGTCCTGTCGCGCCGCGCGATGGAAAAAGGAAAGGCGAGGCTGCGCGCCCCTTCACTTTTGCAGCCTCCTCCAGCGTGTCTCGGTGGCGCAGCCAGGTGGCAAGGGCCGTCTGCGCTGGTGGGGACAGGGGCACCATCCGCTCTTTGCCGCCCTTGCCTTGGACCAAGATCATCCGCGGATCGCCCCGCGTGGCATTGACGGGCAGGCCCACCAGCTCTGAGACGCGCATACCTGTGGCATAGAGCAGCTGCATCAGGCAGGTGTTGCGCGCCTTGTCCGTCTCACTGCGCCCCGTTTTTTGAGCGGCGGCCAGCAGGGCGTCCACTTCGCCATGGGTCAGGGTTTTGGGCAAACGTTTGTCTTGGCCGGGGCCCGCGATCTGAACGGCCGGATTGTCGCTGCGCCAGCCTTCGTCAAAGGCAAAGCGGTAGAGTTGTTTGATCGCTGATAACCGCCGCGCGCGGGTGGATTTGGCCAGCCCCTGCGCATCGCAGTCGATCAGATAGGCAGCGATATCGTCTTGGGAGGCGCTGTTCGGCGTTTTGGCATTGCGGTCGCACCAGCCGAGGAAATCTTGCAAATCGCGTCCATAGGCGAGCAAGGTGTTGCGCGCAGCGCCCAGCTCAGCCGCTTGCGCTTCAAGAAAGGTACTGATCCAGCGGTCCGCGTCTGTGGAAAGTGGGTCGCTCATGGCGCCATCCGTAGCAACAGTTGCAGCGCGACGCGGCGGCTGGTGTCCTCTTGCCCCAAGGCGCGCAGCCGCGCGAGGCCGGAGCGCAGCGCAAGTGGGTCTCCCTTTGCCCCTTCGCTGGTGCGCGCCACAGCCTCAAGAAGTGCGGCACCAAGGCTTGCGGTGCGCATGGCCCGCGCATGTTGGACGTTGGGCGGCGTGACGGCAAAGGCGTCGATGATGGCTTGCGCCATCGGCCCGCGTGCAGGCCCGTCCTCCGCAAGCGCACGGGTATCGCCTGCCGCGACCGCAGCCCATGCGGGCGGAACCGACTGCGGATAGATCTGGGCGGCTTCGGCGTAGCGGGCGGAGAGCAATAGCACCTGCGCCGCCGCTCGCGCGGCCGGCCCCTCAAGTTGCGGAAGATCTGCGGCGAAAAGGCGGGCGAACGGCACCTCTAGGCCCACATCGCGCATCGCGGCCCAGGCGGTTGGCAGGGTCTTGGCCACGGCATCGGTATTCTTGGAGGCAAGATCCGTTTCAAACCGTTGTACCGCGCGCACCCGGTCCCATATGCCGCCCGAGGCCGCCGGCGCGCGGGCTGTGTAGATGCCCAAAACCGCATTGTCGGGCACCGCACCCGTTGCGGCGAGACGCTCCACCGCCATCAACTGCGCGCGCCACCCGGCTGTGCCACGCAGGTCCCTGTTGGCATAGACCAGCGGCAGCTGTGTTGTGGGAATACGGTTGCCAATCGCCTCAAATACGCGAACCGCGAGCGGATCAGGTGCGGCTGGCGGGATCGGATCACCAAGGGCGTCAAAGAGGTCCGGCTCCAAGAAACGCGCCATCATTTCAGCGGTCTCCGGCCGGATTGACCCCAGCGCATGGGCGGCCGTCAGCGTCAGAGCCGCCATTTGCCAATCGCCGCTGCGGGCCTGGCAAAAAACAAGGGCGGCAACGCTGGGTGCGTCGTTCTGGTGGGCCAGCAGGCGCGGACAGGCCATGTCTTCTGATCCGTCCAATAGGCGTGCTTCAAAATATTGCGCAAAGATTTGTGGGCTACGCTGAGCGCCGATCTGCTCCAACAGCGCTAGGGCTGGATCAAGCGCGCCATGTGCCATCAAAGTGCGCACGCGAGCTTGGTCAAAGCGGGCGGCATTATCGGATGGGGGCAGGGCCTCGGTCAGCAGCAGCGTGTATATGAGCGATTGCAGTGCAGGCACTGTCTGGCCGCCCATCTCAGCGTTTTGTATGCTTTGCAGTGCGCGCGCCAAATCCGTGCCGCTGCTGCCTTGCCACAGGGTGTCGGGCAGGCCGGTTACGGCGGCAGGCACAAGGCCGATGCGCCGGTCCGCCGTCTCCGAAAGGGGGGCGACTGTGATGTCGGGCACAGTGCCGTTTGGCGTGATGTCCGGCTCATCCGGGCTGAACGGTGGGACCGCCGCGGGGCTCAGGGCCGGGGCTTGTTCTGCCAGCCAGTCGATCGCGGTAAGTGGCTTCGGTGGGGTGGGCGCATTTTGAGGTTTCGGCGCGAACAGCTGGCTCAGGAATTGGGCCGTTGCGGGCTGCGGTGCTGTTGCTGCCGTAAGGGCCAAAACAAGTGCTGCGGCAGGCCAAAACGCGCAGCTCAACCATCGTTGCGCACCACGGGCGCGCCGCCCGTGCATACGCTGGAATACCGCCTCGCCTTGTGCCTTACTTGGCATCAAGCGTGACCGGCAGAACAATTTCTGCCTTCGGTGGATCAAAACTCACCCCAAAGAACGGACCGACATAGGCATAGACGCTCAGCGCGGCAGCACCAAGAATTGCAACGTAGATCAGGTACTTAATCAGTTTTCCCATCGTCCTGCCCATTTTTGCCGCAGCTTTTGACCGCTTGTTTGGCCAACTTATATATGGCCTTTTTCAGAATATCACGTCATTCACCAAATTATGAGCGAAATTCAGCATCCCCTCTCAACAACCGCCTCTGCGCTGGACGAGACCGACCTCAACCCCAACGCTATTGCACTGCCTGCGCACCGCTTGCGGTTGCGCAAAACCGTGGTGATGGTGGGTATGATGGGCGCGGGGAAAACGGCGGTGGGCAAGGCGCTCGCCACGCGATTGGACGTGCCGTTTTTGGACAGCGACCATGAGATTGAAGCGGCCGCGAACATGTCTGTGCCCGAAATCTTTGCCCGCGACGGCGAGGCATTTTTCCGCACCAAGGAAACCCAAGTCATCCTGCGCCTGCTAGACGGGAATCGTGGCATCTTGTCCACGGGTGGCGGCGCATTCTTGAGCGATGTGAACCGGCAGAACATCTCAGAGCGCGGCGTGTCTGTCTGGCTGGACGCGGCCTTGCCGCTTTTGTGGCAGCGTGTGCGGCACAAAGACAGCCGGCCGCTGTTGCAAACGGCAGACCCTAAAGGCGCGCTCACGGAGATTTATAATGCCCGCGTGCCCATCTATCAAAAGGCGGACCTGCGTGTGGTGTCTGAGCCGGGCATGAGCATCGATGCAATGGCGGATCGTGTGTGTGCGGCTCTGATGCAAAGGCCCGATGTGTTGGAGGTTTTGGATGACTGAGGTGGTGCACGTACCGCTTCCGGGGCGCGAATATGAGGTGCGCATCGGGCAAGGCTTGCTGGGTCAAGCCGGCACAGAAATTGCGCCGCTGTTGAACCGGCCACGCGTTGCGATCGTGGCGGATGATCATGTTGCGGCCTTGCATCTTGATACACTCGAAGCGGGCCTGCGCGCCGCTCACATCGACAGTGCCGTTCTGCGTTTGCCGCAAGGCGAGGCCACCAAAAGCTGGACCCACTTGATGACTATCGTGGACTGGCTGCTGGATCAAAAGGTCGAGCGGGGCGACGTGGTCGTTGCCTTTGGCGGCGGTGTGATTGGCGATCTGGTGGGCTTTGCCGCGGCGATACTGCGGCGTGGTGTGCGGTTTGTGCAAATGCCCACATCGCTTTTGGCGCAGGTCGACAGCTCCGTTGGCGGCAAGACCGGCATCAACGCGTCACAGGGTAAAAACCTGATCGGGGCCTTTCACCAGCCGTCGCTGGTGTTGGCGGATGTTGATGTGCTGGGCACATTGACGCCGCGCGATTTCATCGCGGGCTACGGCGAGGTTGTGAAATACGGCCTGTTGGGTAGCGCGCCGTTTTTTGAATGGCTCGAGGATCAGGGGCAGGCGCTTGCTGCGGGTGACATGCCTGCGCGAATTGAGGCGGTGCGCCGTTCGGTTCAGATGAAGGCCGATATCGTGACCGAGGATGAAACAGAGCAGGGCGACCGCGCGTTGTTGAACCTGGGCCATACTTTTGGGCACGCGCTCGAGGCGGCGACGGGCTATTCTGAGCGCTTGTTGCACGGCGAAGGCGTGGCGATCGGTTGCGCGCTGGCCTTTGCCCTTTCGGCGCGCCTTGGCCTGTGTTCCCAAGAGGAGCCTAGCCGCGTGCGGATGCACCTGCGGGCCATGGGGATGAAGACCAGCCTTGCCGATATTGAAGGGGATTTGCCGGGGGCGGAGGCGCTGTTGGGGCTGATGGCACAGGACAAAAAGGTGGTCGGCGGCGTGCCGCGCTTTATCCTTGCCCGCGGTATTGGGCAGGCTTTCGTGACGGCCGATGTGCCGGAACAGGCTGTGCTGGATGTGCTGCGCGACGGCTAATCGGCCCTGCACTTTCCGACTTTAGATACAAAAAGAGCGGCGCCTTTTTGATGGGCGTCGCTCTTCTATATTAATAAAATCAGAGGTTTAGAACGGGATTTCATCGTCTAGATCGCGTGAGGGCATGCCACCACCCATTCCGCCACCTTGGCCGCCGCCCATGCCACCACCGTAGCCCGGATCACCCTGCGGGCCATTGTCATAGCCCATCTGGTCGCCACCGCCGCCGCCATATCCGCCGCCGCCCATGCCGCCCCCTTCGGAACGGCCATCCAGCATCGTCAATGTGCCGCCATAGCCTTGCAAAACCACCTCGGTAGTATAGCGGTCTTGGCCGGATTGATCCTGCCATTTGCGAGTCTGCAATTGCCCTTCGACATAGACCTTGGAGCCTTTGCGCAGATATTGTTCTGCCACGCGCACCAGCCCGTCGTTGAAGATCGCAACAGAATGCCATTCCGTCTTTTCGCGTCGCTCGCCGGTGTTTTTGTCTTTCCAGTTTTCAGAGGTCGCAATGCGCAGGTTGCACACCTTGCCGCCATTCTGAAAAGTGCGGACCTCGGGATCGCGGCCCAGATTTCCGATAATAATGACTTTGTTCACTGAGCCAGCCATGGCGTCCCCTTTTGTTTCTAACCGCGGCCGAATCCCGCGCTGGTGTCGCGTTAATCTACGCAACCCAGCCTGCGGCGTAAACCAATGCCGGCGGTTCAGAGCGACAAAGCCTGTGGGTATCACTGGGTGCGCAGCGCTGGTCAGTGTTGGCCCGAGATAGGGGCACAAAAAAGGCCGGCGCTCTCATCGTGAAAGGCCGGCCTTAAAAGATGCTACTCCGCCAAATTACTCTGCGGCGATCTGAATCACGGGTTCCATATCCGCGAGGTCACTGTCGGACAGGTGGCATTTGATTTGGTGCCCCTCGGCCAACATCCGTACGGGCGGCACTTCTTTTTCGCACAGACCGCTGGCGACTTTGTCCTTCCAGTTACAGCGCGTCTGGAACGGGCAGCCCGAGGGCGGGTTCATCGCCGATGGAATGTCGCCTTCCAGCACGATGTGCTTTTTCTTAACTGACGTGTCGGCGATCGGCACGGCGGACAAGAGTGCCTCAGTATAGGGGTGATAGGGCGGCGAGAAGACTTGGTCCGTCGTGCCCAGTTCCACCACATGGCCGAGATACATCACCATGACCCGGTCGCTGAGATAGCGCACAATCGACAGGTCATGGCTGATGAACAGCAGGGTTGTTTTCTGGTCGCGCTGGATTTCCATCAGCAGGTCCGTCACGGCCGCTTGTACCGACACATCAAGCGCCGAGACAGGTTCGTCCGCCACCACAATCCGTGCATCCCCCGCAAAGGCGCGCGCAATTCCAACACGTTGCTTTTGCCCACCCGACAGCTGCCGTGGCATCCGGTTAGCAAACTCACGCGGCAGTTTTACCAGGTCGAGCAGTTCTAACATCCGCTGCCAGCGTTCTTTTTCGTTGTTGCCGATGCGGAAAATCTCAAGCGCGCGGACGATCTGACGGCCCACGGTCATAGAGGGGTTCAGTGTGTCAAAGGGGTTTTGGAACACCATTTGAATGTCGGCAACGGTCTGAGTGTCGCGCGCCTCAATCGGCACGCCTTCGATGTTCTTGTTGCCCATCGTGATCGTGCCTTCGGTCGCCGTCTCCAAGCCCATCAGCACTTTGGCAAAGGTGGATTTCCCGCAACCCGATTCCCCCACGATGGCGAGGGTTTCGCTCTCGCGTGCTTCAAAGCTGAGGGTTTCATTGGCCTTTACGACCTTCTTTTCACCACTACTAAAGAGGGCGGAGGCCGCGACCTCATAGTATTTTTTAAGATTGTCCATCTTGAGGACAACATCGCCAATCGCACCTTTTTCCTTGGTCTCCGCAAGCTCAAGCGGCGCCTGCCAATCGATCTCTTGAAACTTGAGGCATCGGGTGGCGTGGCGCTCATTGCCGGGCACGTCTTCCATCGCGATGCTGCCTTGGTCGCAGCGCCCAGCCTCAAAATAATCGCAGCGCGGGCCAAAGTTACAGCCATTGGGCCGCTCATGGGGCAAGGGGAAGTTGCCGGGAATGGCGACCAGAGGCCGCGCGTTCTTGTCAGCACCCGGCAGCGGAATGGAGCGGAAGAGTGCTTGCGTATAGGGGTGCTGCATCTCGTCGAACACATCTTCGATGCTGCCGCGTTCCACCGCTTCGCCTGAATACATCACGCAGATGCGGTCGCAGGTTTCCAGCACCAGCCCCAGATTATGAGAGATGAACAGCATTGAAGTGCCGTATTTCTTGCCCAAATCCTTGACCAATTCGACCACGGCGGCCTCAACGGTCACGTCGAGGGCGGTTGTCGGTTCATCGAGGATCAACAGCGACGGCTCCGACATCAGCGCCATCGCAATCACGATGCGCTGTTGTTGGCCGCCTGACAGCTGGTGGGGGAAAGAGTTCAGAATACGCTTGGGATCGGGCAGTTTCACGTCCGTCACGACCTGTAGGGCGCGCGCATAGGCTTCTGTCTCTGACATGCCGGCGTGGATCATCGGCACTTCCATCAGTTGTTTGCCGATCTTCATGGCGGGGTTGAGCGAGGCCATCGGCTCTTGGTAGATCATCGCGATTTCGGAGCCGCGAATGTCGCGCAGCTCTTCGTCCGTCATCGTGCCCAGATCGCGACCTTTGAACTTGATCGAGCCGCCCACGACGCGGCCGTTTTTGCCCAAATCCTGCATGACGCCCAAGGCGACAGTTGATTTCCCGCAGCCGCTTTCGCCCACAAGGCCCACTGCCTCGCCCGGCTGGACCGACACGGAAAAGTCCATGACCGCTGGGATTTCACGCAGGCGCGTGAAGAATGAGATCGACAATTTGTCGATTTCCAAAATCGGGCCGTCATATGCCTCTTTTACCATCACTGTTCTCCCTTGGGCCGCAAAGCTTTGCACTTCGTCTTGCCAGTCAACTGTCGTCCGCGGCGCACCCAATGCGCGCCGGCGGGTCATTTGTTCGTGGCCCGCCCAAGCCGCTGTGGCCGGGGCGGGCACAGGGCGCCCTAGTCGCGCAGGCTTTCTTCGCGCAAGCCATCAGCCAACAGGTTCAGGCCCAGCACCAGCGTCATCAACGAGATTGCAGGCACCATCGCTGCGTGCGGATAAAGGGCCAATAGGCGGCGTCCGGCATTGATGGTCGTTCCCCAATCAGGGCTTTCCGATTCAAGGCCGAGGCCAAAGAAGCCGAGCGTGCCCAAAAGGATCGTTGTATAGCCGATGCGCAGGCAGAAATCGACAATGAGCGGACCCCGCGCGTTCGGCAAAATCTCCCACAGCATGATGTACCAAGGGCCTTCGCCCCGTGTCTGCGCCGCCGCCACATAGTCGCGCGTTTTGATGTCGAGCGCGAGACCGCGCACGATCCGGAACACGGTGGGGGAGTTCACAAAGACGACCGAGACGAAGACCACAAGGATTCCAGCCTCAATGTCAAAGAGGTCCAGCGCGGCTGGCAGCAGGTTCACCTTGGTCCCCGCCGATGAGATCAGCGACAGATAGACCCAGCCTACGCCGCCCAACACCACTGCCAACAGCGGTGTTCGCAGGGATGGCTGTGTGTAAAACCGTGAGTTCAGGAGCACAGCGAGGAACACCAGCGGAAAGATGAACAGGACCGTCGCCATGTAGTTCGGGATGCCTGTTGCCACGATCTCTGGCGTGACCAGCAAATAGAAGAGTAGGATCACCGGGAAGGCGAGGATGAGGTTCGCCAAAAAGCTCAGCCCCGTATCCAGACGCCCGCCGTAGTAACCGGCCGGCAGACCCAGCGTGATCCCAACCATAAAGGCAAAGAGCGTGGCCAGCGGTGCGATTTGCACCACAACCCACGCGCCCTTGATCAGGCGGCTGTAGACGTCGCGGGCCAGGTTATCGCCGCCCAACAGGAAATGCGCATAATCGCCTTCCTCCGCGCCGCGCAGCGGTGTACCTGGCAATTTGTTTTTCATGCCGGAGAACTGCGAGAGGCTGTCATGGGTGGTAAGCAGGTCAAAGACCCCGCCCAACACGCCCACAAAGACCCAAAACATCACAAGCCCAAAGCCGATCATGCCGATCGTGCTGTCAAAAAGCTTACCATAAAGGCCCAGCTTGCGCTTGAAGGTGATCGACAGGGCAAAGAGGGCGACCAGCGAAAACCACACTGGGATGAGGTTGCGACTGATGCCCCCTATGATGCCCGCGCGTGGGCCGAGGATCGCGCCAACGATCACATAGATCAGTACAACCGCGACCAGCGCGAAAAAGCTCCACCGCAGCGCTTTGCCCGTCGCCCCTTGTAGGCCCGTGGGGGCCATCAAGGTGCCGTCAGGGTTGACCCCAAGGGGGCCGGTGTCTTTGGCAAAGATCGACATCAGGATCGAGGCCACTACAGCAACTGCCAAGGCGGCGATCACAGCTAAAAGGACGGTGTTAAGACCCGCAAGGGAGCCTGTCCATGTTAATGGTTCCATGTCTCTGGCCTCCCTTATGAAATGCGAATGCGTGGGTTCAAGAACACATAGCCGATGTCAGAAATCAGCTGCGTGAGCAGAACAACAACCACCGAGACGACCGACACGGCCAACAGCAGCTCAATGTCGTTGTTGCCCGCGGCTTGGACCAACAACCAGCCAAAGCCTTTGTAATTGAACAGCGTCTCTACAATCACCACGCCGTTCAACAGCCATGGGATTTGCAACATGATCACCGTGAATGGCGCGATCAGCGCGTTACGCAGGGCGTGTTTGAGCACGATGTTGCCAAAGCTCACGCCTTTGAGGCGTGCCGTGCGGATATATTGTGCGGTCATCACCTCAGTCATCGAGGCCCGTGTCATCCGCGCAATATAGCCCATGCCGTACAGCGCGATCGTGATGACTGGCAGGGTAAAGTTCTCAAAGGTCGCGTTCTCAACAGCCGACGTAGCCGAGCCTTTAAACCATTTCAGCCCAAAGGCAGAAGAAGAAAAGACCGCGATGAAAATAACGCCTGATACATATTCAGGCGTGGCCGTTGTCGCGATGGAAAAGGTCGACAGGCTCCGGTCGAGGGCGGAGCCTTCGCGCATCCCTGCCAAGACCCCAACCAGCAGCGCGGATGGCACCATGACCAACAGTACAAAGCCCATCAGCTTGCCTGTATTGCCTAGCTTGTCCCAGACGGTAGGGCCGACGGCATCTTTAAACACGGTCGATTGCCCCCAGTCGCCTTGCAACACCCCGCAAAAGCGGCGGCGCTGCTCCTCGGGGGTGTCGGGAGCGAAACAGCGGCCCGTTACGGTGCCATCCTCTTTTTCGGTTACCCAGCCCGGTACAACTCCCAGCCAGCGGCCAAACTTGATCGGTGTCGGGTCCAAATAGCCCCGATCGCCGAGCCAGCTGGCCACCGCCTCGTCCGACATGCGAAAGTTCCCTTGGGTTTTCGCCAGTTTTTCAAGGTTTGGATGAAGGTTGGTCAGAAAGAACACGATGAATGTCAGGCAGAGCGCCGTTAATATCATCACGCCCAGTCGTCTGAGTATGAATAGTCCCATTTTTGCCCCTGTTGATAGGCTGCGGCGCCATAAGCGCCTGCGAGGTGATGGCATGCCTTTGCGGCTTGACCGTTGATGTCGTTAAAATGTGCGCGGCTCTCCCCAAAGCTTCAGCGCGAGTGTCCCTGTAGTTATGATCCCTACCAGCGGGCCTTAGGGCCTGCGGATGCCGCCGGAACCTTGGCCAAAATTGGCTGGTGTGGCGCATCAGATCGTCGTGTCGCGTTTGCGCCCCCATAGGGCATCATCTTGGGGGGGGAGGTCAACGGGGGGAATGGGGTTTCCAGTGGAAAAAGCGACATTTTTGCATTCCGTTTGCGACATTGTGGTGAAATTTACGCATGCTGCGGGCGCACAAATTTGATGCTGCGTCGCCGCAATCGCACCTTCCCCAAGGTTACATCCGCCGGAGTTCCGCGGCGCGCAGGCCGGTTGGCGTGTGGCCCGTTTGAGCTTGGATAAAGCGGGTGAAATAGGCCGCACTGGCAAAGCCGAGCGCTTGGGCAACCTCGCGGATTGGCATCTGTGGCTCTAGCAAGTGTTGGCGCGCAGCAAAGACCAGCCGTTGGGTCAACAGGCCGGCCGCCGTGTGCCCTGTTGCTGCTTTGCATGCGCGCGCAAGGTGTGTGGCGGTGACGCCCAAGGTGGCTGCGTGCTCCGCCACGGCTTTGCCGCTGCGATACTCTTTCACGATCTTGGCGCAATAGCGCGCAGAAAGGCGCGCAGCGGCATTGGCAGGACGCGGCGCGTGGTGAATATGCGCTGCCTGCCGGCGCAACCAGACGGAAATCAGCGCCATATGCCCGTGAAGCGCGTCTTGCGCCAAGATAGCGCCATTTGCTGCCGGCGTGGGCGCTTCGCGCAGCGCTGCATCAAAATGTGCGGTCATCTCGGCAATCGGTCGCGTCTCTCGAAGGCGCAGGTGCAGCGGATGACATGGCCAAGAGGTTGGTGTCTCTTTTGATGTTTTGGCGGGCCACGACATGACATAACCAGAGGCCTGCACGCTGATGTCGAGTGCAAAGAGGCTGTGTGCCGGTACAAAGAGCGCGTTATGCGGCCCAAGTCCGCGCCGCGTCCCGTGCAACAAAACGCGCCCTTGTCCCCGTGTGGTCCATATCAATCGGTCGTAGGGGCGGTCATGGGCCAACCGCCAGCGCCAATCTGTCAGCGGCGCGTCCTGTCGTAGGGTCCGCACCTCAATCATGTCTTTGGTCATTAAATCAAGCAGCTAAAAAAATAGGTTTAAAAAGGCGGTACGAAAAATTACCGGAACCATACCGGACTTATTATTTAATAAAAGATTAATATTTTTTATAAAGATCTGATCAAATGCTGCGCCGCAGGGGTGCGCTCAGGTCGTGGGTGGCGGCACCAAGACCCAGTCCTGCATCTTGGAGCGTATCCAAGTCCGCTGCCGTTTCGCGTAGCGCCTTGTGGCCAACACGGCCGCCGCGCGCGCCTCCGCCAATGGAACGCCGTCCCGAATATGTCCCATCAGTTCTGGGACACCAATCGCGCGACAGCTGGGCAGTTCGGGGTCATAGCGTTCCTGCATGGCGTGGACTTCGTCGAGCGCCCCGCCGGCGATCATTGCGTCAAAGCGTGTGGCAATCCGTGGGTCGATCCACTCGGCAGGGCTATGTAGCGCCAGGCAAACCGCGTCTTGTTGGTGCAAGAGGGGGGGCGGCGTGTCGTCCTGCCAATGCGCAAGGCCTTTCCCGGTGTTGGTATAGACCTCCCAGGCCCGCTGCACCCGCGCGCGGTTTGCCGGATCAATCCGGTCGCGCGTTTCGGGATCTATTGCCTCCAGCAGCTGCGTAAGGGTCATGTCATTGCCGACCTGCCTTATCGCCTCTGGCGTCGCGGGGATATCAGCCAGCCCGTTCAGAAGCGCGCGGAAGTTGAGGCCAGTGCCGCCGACTATAATGGGCCGCGGGCCGCCGCTACGCGCGGCCTCCAATATCTGGGCGACCTCGCGCAACCAGTGACCTGTGGAATAGAGCGCATCATAAGGCAGGTGCCCGTAAAGCACATGGGGTGCGCGGGCCAGTTCAGACGCATCCGGGCGGGCGGTAATAAGCTGCCAGCAGTTAAAGACCTGGCTGGCATCTGCGTTCACGACAACTCCACCGCCCGTCTCGGCGATGCGCAATGCGAGGCTGGATTTTCCGCTGGCGGTGGGGCCTGCGATCAAAACGGGCTGCGTTCTGGGAATTTCGGTGACGTCCAGCAAAAGGGGGTCCTTCATGCCAGCAAAGCGGCAGTTGTGCATTGAAACTGACGCTGTTTTAGGACAGTTTGCCGAGGAATGAAAATAAGCCCCTGGAGCCTTTGATGACTGACGTCGCACCCCCAGCCGAAGATACATCCTTTAAACGCGTGATGTTGAAAATATCGGGGGAGGCGTTGATGGGCGACCAAGGCTTTGGCCTGCATCCGCCAACAGTCGAGCGGATCGCCCGAGAAGTCCAATCGGTCCGCGATATGGGTGTCGAGATTTGCATGGTTATCGGCGGGGGTAACATCTTTCGCGGGCTGCAAGGCTCTGCTCAAGGGATGGAGCGGACGACAGCTGATTACATGGGCATGCTCGCCACGGTGATGAACGCTTTGGCAATGCAATCGGCACTCGAAAGCCTCGGGATCCACAGTCGCGTGATCTCGGCCATCACGATGAACGAAGTGGCCGAGCCCTATATCCGGCGCCGTGCGGTGCGGCACCTAGAGAAGAAACGGGTCTGTATTTTCGCGGCTGGCACAGGCAATCCATATTTTACGACCGACACAGCCGCGACCCTGCGCGCCAACGAGATGTCTTGCGAGGCGATTTTCAAAGGCACCAAGGTCGACGGTGTCTATGACAGTGACCCGGTGAAAAATCCGGATGCTAAACGCTATGACATGGTGAGCTATGACGAGGTGCTGCAGAAGCGGCTGGGGGTAATGGATGCCTCCGCGATTGCCTTGGCGCGTGAGAATAACCTGCCGATCATCGTCTTTTCCCTCGATGAGCCCGGCGGTTTCCGCGGGATTCTGACGGGCAAGGGCACATGCACGCGGGTACAGGGTTAAACACATAAGCGCGGTCTGCTTTGGGGTGGGATGACGACCCCTAAGCAGATGCCGCCGCAGGTTTGCCTATCGCTGCCTTGGCGCTATACAACTGCGCCGCGCTGGCTTAGACACGAGAAAAGACACGTGATATCACGACATTCGAGGATCCTATGACAGACGAATATATGTTGGACACCGATGACTTGGCGCGCCGCATGGACGGGGCGATCGCCTCATTGCGCACGGAATTCGCCTCCTTGCGGACCGGGCGCGCGTCCGCGTCGATGTTGGAGCCGGTCATGGTCGAAGCCTACGGGCAGCGCACGCCGATTAACCAAGTGGGCACGGTAAACGTACCAGAGCCGCGCATGGTGACGATCAATGTCTGGGACAAGTCGATGGTTAACGCGGTAGAAAAAGCGATCCGCGAAAGCGGGTTGGGCATCAACCCCCAGATGAACGGCACCATTATCATGTTGCCCATCCCAGAGCTGAACGAAGAGCGCCGCCGCGAGTTGGGCAAAGTCGCTGGCCAATATGCAGAGAGCGCGCGGGTCAGCATCCGCAACGTGCGCCGCGACGGCATGGACCAGATCAAAAAGGCACAAAAAGACGGTGCAATGTCTGAGGACGACCAGAAGATCTGGGAAGACGAAGTGCAAGAGATGACGAACAAGTTCATCAAAGCGATCGACGACACGCTGGAGGTCAAGCAAGCTGAAATCATGCAAGTATAACACAACTGGTGCTATTTTGCGCCGGGGGGTGCTGGCCAGAATTACAGGCACTGGAAATTTTATCCAGACGCCTTGGTCATGTATCAAAGCACTAAAAGGAATTTAGACATCGTAGATCAGGTAATTTCTCAGCCTGTGCAACAAACGGGCACTGGACCGCGGCATGTGGCCATCATTATGGACGGGAACGGGCGCTGGGCGACCATGCGCGGGCGCCCACGGCTTTTTGGTCACCGGGCGGGCGCGCGGCGTGTTCGGGAAGTGGTTGAGAAATGTCCCGACATAGGCGTCAGATACCTAACGATCTTTGCCTTCTCGACGGAGAACTGGCGGCGCACCCAAAGCGAGGTCGCCGGCCTGATGAGCCTGTTTCGCCGCTACATCATTCGCGAAGCGCGGGCGCTGGACGATTACGGCGTGCGGGTGCGCTTTATTGGCGACCGGGTGCGGTTGGACGCAAAACTGGTCAAGCTCATGGATGACCTCGAAGCGCTTACGGCCCACAATGACACCGTAAACCTGACGATCGCGCTTAATTATGGCGGGCGCGATGAGGTGGCGCGCGCCACCAAGCGGCTGGCTGCGGATGTGGCTGCGGGACGGTTGCAGCCCGATGATGTGGATGAGGACACCCTTCCTCGTTATCTGGACACGCATGTTTTGCCCGATCCGGATCTGGTGATCCGCACGAGTGGCGAGGCGCGCATTTCCAACTTTTTGTTGTGGCAGTCTGCCTATTCTGAATACGAATTTATCGACACGCTGTGGCCAGATTTCACGGAAGCAGAATTCGCCGCGCTCTGCGCCGCCTACGGGGGGCGTGACCGGCGCTTTGGTGGCGTGGCGCAGGCTGTAAAACCCGCACCCGCTGTTACGCAGGCGGCAAAGTGAATATGGTCGAGCAGGAGGCAAAATGGGCTGATTTGGCCGTCCGTTTTGGATCTGCTTTGGTGATGGTTTTGGTGGGCTTGGGCGGTGTGGCTTTGGGCGGGCATGTGTTTCATGTGCTTGTAGCGCTTGTTTGTGGCCTGATGGTCTGGGAATTGCTCCGCATGTTGGCCCCGCGCAACGCACCTTTAGCGCTGCAAATGGGGGCACTGTGCGGGCTGTGCCTCTTTGCGGCGATATATTTGCCGGTTGGGTTTGCTCTGCCGGTATTGCTCGCGCCGGTGATGATTGGGTTTGGACAACTGGTCCAACATCGCTCGGTTTTCATGCCATTTGCCGTTCTTGTGCAGCTGGCAGGCTTTGGCATGATGTCGGTGCGCGATGATTTTGGCTTTGGTTGGATGCTGTGGCTGGTGGCTGTCGTGGTGGTCACCGATGTGGTCGGCTATTTCGCAGGGCGTTTCGTGGGCGGGCCCAAGTTCTGGCCCCGCGTCAGCCCGAAAAAGACATGGTCCGGTACAGCGGCTGGCTGGATCGGCGCCGCTATTGTCGGCTGGGTCTGGGCGGTGCACATGGGTGTCAGCTCTGACTTGATCGGTATTTCTGTTGCGGTTTCAATGGCCTCGCAGATGGGCGATATATCAGAAAGCGCGATTAAACGGCAGATGGGTATCAAAGACAGCTCCGCCCTGATCCCCGGCCACGGGGGCGTGTTGGACCGCTTTGACGGGATGTTGGGGGCCTCGGTCTTTTTGTTGATTGTAGGACAGGTGGTGGGTTTCCCACCGGGATTGGGTTAGACTATGCGGCGCGTCAGCATTCTGGGGGCGACCGGCTCCATCGGACAAAACACCATTGATCTGATCGCGCGCGCGCCGGAGGACTATGATGTGGTTGCCCTTACAGGGGCGGGCAACATTGCCCAACTTGCCGCGGATGCACAGCGTTTGAACGCCGATATAGCGGTCACAGCGGACCCGAACCGTCTGGACGATTTGCGTGCCGCATTGACCGGATCGGATGTGGTTGCGGCCGCAGGACCGCAGGCGCTGATCGAGGCTGCAACGCGCCCTGCCGACTGGGTGATGTCGGCCATTGTGGGGGCCGCGGGCCTTGCGCCGGGGGTGGCCGCCCTAGAGCAAGGGGCAACCCTCGCTCTCGCCAACAAAGAAACACTGGTTTGCGCAGGACGATTGGTGCTGGAGACCGCCAAGGCACATAACGCGCGGATTTTGCCTGTCGACAGCGAACATTCAGCTGTATTCCAGGCCCTCGTTGGCGAGGATATGGCGGCGGTAGAGCGGGTCATTATCACAGCCTCCGGCGGCGCGTTCCGCGATTGGCCACTGGCCGATCTGCCGAACGCGAGCCTTGATCAAGCCAGTAGCCATCCCAATTGGGATATGGGCCAACGGATCACCATCGACAGTGCCAGCATGTTTAACAAGGCGCTTGAACTCATTGAAACGCGTGAGTTTTTCGAGATTGACCCAAAGAAAATCGAAGTGCTCGTACATCCTGAATCGATGATCCACGCCATGGTCGGCTTCCGTGACGGTGGTATCATGGCGCATGTGGGTCCGCCCGATATGCGTCACGCGATTGGCTATGCGCTGCACTGGCCGCACCGGTTGGACCTGCCGGTAGGGCGGTTGAATTTCGCTGAGCTGGGCAGCTTTTCGTTTCGCGCCCCGGACGAGGCGCGTTGGCCCGCCTTGTGCCTTGCGCGCGAGGTTATGTCCCGCGGTGGCTTGTCGGGTGCCGTATTCAACGCTGCCAAAGAGATCGCCTTGGATCACTTCATCGCAGGCGATCTGCGGTTTACCGAGATGGCCGAGGTGGTGGAGCAGGTTTTGACGGCCCTAGATCGCGCCGAGGGACCAATTGATGACACAATGACCCTTGATAATGTACTGCGCGCTGACCATCTCGCGCGGCAAGAGGCGGGCCGTGTGGCCGCACAATACACAGGATAATCAGTTGGATATTTCAACGCTCCTCCCACAGGCGGGTGGTTTCATTTGGGTCATTTTGGCCTTCGTTGTGGCGCTCAGTGTAATTGTCGCCATCCACGAATATGGCCATTATATCGTAGGCCGTTGGTCGGGCATCCATGCGGATGTGTTTAGCATTGGCTTCGGCCCCGTGATCTGGAGCCGTCATGACGCGCGGGGGACCCGTTGGCAGATCGCAGCACTGCCTTTTGGCGGCTACGTTAAATTTGCCGGGGACGCTGATGCAGCCTCGGGCAAAGACGTCGCCGCGATGGAAGCGGTGGCCACCGATGAGGCCGCGCTCCGGCGCACGATGCACGGTGCACCGCTTTGGGCGCGCACGGCGACTGTGGCGGCGGGGCCGATCTTTAATTTTGCGCTGTCCATCCTGATTTTCGCGGCCGTATTGCTCACGTCAGGCGTGGCGCGTGATCCGTTGACAGTTGGGGAAATGCGCGCTTTGCCCGGCGCGTCCATGGGCCTTCAAAATGGTGATGTGATTGAGGCTGTGGCGGGCGTTCCTGTGCCCAGCTTGGACAGTCCTGACTATGCGAGTTTTTTGACCGAACTGCCGCAAGAGCCCAGCCTGACCTATGCCGTGCGCCGCGGCGCAGATGCACTGTTCGTGGAAGGGCCCTATTTGCGGCCTGCTTTGGTCGCGACATTGGCGCCGCAATCCGCAGCGATGGCAGCGGGCTTGGAGGTTGGGGATGTTATCACCGGGATCAATGGCACGCCTGTCTTTGCTTTTGAGCAATTGAAAACTGCCGTGGAGGACTCAGACGGTGCGCTTTTGGCGCTCGAGGTCTGGCGGAACGGTTCCGTTTTAGAAAAGACCTTGCAGGCCAAACGCGTGGATGAACCGCAGCCCGAGGGTGGTTTTGCCACGCAGTGGCGCATCGGTGTGGTCGGCGGCATGGCCTTTGATCCGGCGACAACCTCACCGGGGGTGGCTGCCGCTTTGAGCGGAGCGGTCGCGCAGGTCGGGCGCATCATCAACGGCACCTTCAACGGGGTGGCGCATATGATTACGGGGGCCATCAGCACGTGCAACCTGTCGGGGCCGATCGGCATCGCGCAAACCTCGGGTGAAATGGCGAGCATGGGGTTTGACACATTTATCTGGTTCATCGCGGTCCTGAGTACGGCGATTGGCCTCTTTAACCTCTTTCCCATTCCCGCTTTGGATGGGGGGCATCTGGTGTTCTACGCCTACGAGGCGATCACGGGCAAACCGCCAAGCGATGGGGCGCTGCGCATCCTGATGGCTCTGGGTTTGGCAATGGTGCTGACGTTGATGGTCTTCGCGGTCTTTAACGACATCTTCTGTTCTTAAGGCGTGCCATTACGGAGGTCCGTTAGGCCACGCGGTCTGAGCGAACGGCAACCTCAGCATTCCGGCTCCAATCTTCGCTGGCTTGTGCGAGATCGGGACCTGTCTCTACGCCCGTGAACCCAGCAAGCGTATCGGCCAGACCGCGCGCTTCTTCGCTCAAGGATACGCTGGCGGCTGTCATTTCCTCGAGGGCGGCGGCATTGGTGCGCGAGGCTGCGTCGATGGATTGGATGGAAGCGTTGACTTCATTCACACCTTGCGATTGCTGCTCAACCGCCAAGGCAATCTGGGCAATCTGGCCGGAGGCCACCTCAATTTCTGTTGCGATTTCATCCACGGCGGCACGGGCGAGGCCGACCTGAGCAACACTTTCTTCTACATTGCGGGTATTTTGTGTGATTACGCCGTTGATCTCATGCACGGCGTCCTGCGAGCGCAGTGCGAGCGACCGCACCTCGGAGGCCACCACGGAAAAGCCGCGGCCTGCTTCGCCTGCGCGCGCGGCCTCGACCCCTGCGTTCAACGCCAAAAGGTTAATTTGGAACGCGATATCTTCGATGACGCCGACCACACGGTCAATCTCGGCCGAGGCGTCGGACATGGCGTTGATCGCGGTTTCGGTGGCCGCGGAAATATCGCGGGTGCGGGTGGCGTTTTCCTGCACGGTTTGGGTGGCTGCGTTGGCAGCCTTTGCGTTGGCGACAACCTGGGTGACGCTGGCGGTGACTTCTTCAACGGCAGCGGAGGTTTCCTCAATCGCGGCTGCCGTGTCTTCGGCGCGTTTCGCCATGCCAAGGGCGGCGCTCTCCAGTTCAGACGAGCCTGCGGAGACCGCAAATCCGTTGCGTGTGATTCGCTCCAAAGAGGATGCAAGACGCTGCATCGCCTCGTTGAAATCCAGTTTCATTTGCAAAAAGACACCCTTTTGATCCCCGTCAATGCGGGTGCTTAGGTCTCCATCTGCGAGGGCGCCGATGCCCTGCACCAGCGAGGTGATGTTGCTTTGTGTGGCGTGCAGCAGCTGGTTGACCACGCCGGAAAGTGCTTTGAGGTTTGGATCGGCGGAGGTTTCGTCCATGCGTTGGGCCAGATCACCATCGGCGGCACCGGTGATGACCTGTTCCATGTCGCGCTGAAACTCCTCAAGGGCCGCCATGCGGGTACGTTCCGCGGCGGCGGTGGCTTCGCGCTCGGCAGCGGCTGACGCTTCAGCCTCCGCACGGGCTTTGCGGTCCTGTTCTGCGGCCGCAAGTTCTTTTTCCAGCTCTTCCATGTTGGCCATTTGCGCGGTCAAATC
>CBFHKQ010000013.1:0-49559 GCA_965656435.1 uncultured Pseudosulfitobacter sp.
CCCCTTTTGGTTTTGCGGTGCAGGATGTGCACCTGACATTTGATCTGGCCCCCAGCGCCACACGCGTCAAAGCCCGCATGCGCGTCGTGCCCGATCAAAGCGTCCCCGACCGGGAGTTTTTCCTTCACGGTGAGGATCTCACGCTCCTGTCGGCCAGCATCGACGGCGCGCCGATAACGCCTAAGGTAACCGACACTGGACTGACTTGCGCCGTGCCAGATACACCGTTTGACTGGGCCTGCGAGGTGCAGATTGATCCCGCCGCCAACACCGCGCTCGAGGGGTTGTATCTGTCAAACGGCATGTATTGCACACAGTGCGAGGCCGAGGGCTTTCGCAAGATCACCTTCTATCCCGACCGCCCCGATGTCATGAGCACCTTTACCGTGCGCATCAACGGCCCCCATCCAGTGCTTTTGTCCAATGGCAATCCGGTGGCGTCAGGCGACGGATGGGCCGAATGGCATGACCCCTGGCCCAAACCCGCTTACCTCTTTGCGCTGGTGGCAGGCGATCTGGTGGCCCAACGGGATACTTTCACCACGATGGAGGGGCGCGAGGTGGACCTGGCCCTTTATGTTCGGCCCAGCGATGAGGGCAAATGCGCCTTTGGGATGCAAGCGCTTAAGGACAGCATGCGCTGGGACGAAAAAACCTATGGCCGCGCCTATGATTTGGACGTGTTCAACATTGTGGCTGTCGATGATTTCAACATGGGCGCGATGGAAAATAAGGGGCTGAACATCTTTAACGCCTCCGCCGTCTTGGCCTCTCCCGAAACCTCCACCGACACCAATTTTGAGCGGATCGAGGCGATCATCGCGCACGAGTATTTTCATAACTGGACTGGCAACCGCATCACTTGCCGCGATTGGTTTCAGCTGTGCCTCAAAGAGGGTCTGACGGTTTTCCGCGACAGCCAATTCACCGCTGATATGCGCAGCGCGCCGGTTAAGCGGATCAGCGACGTCATTGATCTGCGCGCGCGGCAGTTCCCCGAAGACCAAGGCCCGCTTGCCCATCCGGTGCGGCCCGAGAACTTTCAGGAGATCAACAATTTCTACACGGCCACCGTCTATGAAAAAGGCGCCGAGATCATTCGAATGCTGCACACCCTAGTGGGCGCAGAGGCCTACGACCAAGCACTTGAACTCTACTTCAACCGCCACGATGGGCAGGCTTGCACCATCGAGGACTGGATCGCTGTATTTGAGGACGCAACAGGCCGCGATCTGGGCCAGTTCCAGCGGTGGTATGCCCAAGCTGGCACACCGCACCTGCGCGTCCGCGAGGCATATGATGGCGCGACGTATACCCTGCATTTTGCTCAACACACGCCGCCAAGTGCGGCAACGCCGGAGCCTGCACCACTGGTCATCCCGGTGGCCTTGGGCTTGCTCGACGCAAGCGGGGACGAAATGTTGCCCACCCAAGTGGTGGAGCTGACCGAAGCCGAGCAATCCGTCAGTTTCCCCGCCCCGGATGGCAAACCCACAGCATCATTGCTGCGCGGATTTTCGGCGCCCGTGGTATTGGATTTTGAGGCCGATCATGCCGCCCTTCTGGCCCATGATACGGACCCGTTCACCCGCTGGGAGGCCGGACGCACACTGGCTCAACGCGCCCTTTTGGATCAGATCACACACGGCAGCGCGCCCGATCCGGCGTATCTGGCGGGCCTACACAAAGTGGTCTGTGATGAGGCGCTGGAGCCCGCTTACCGTGCGTTAATGCTAGGCCTGCCGGGACAACCCGAACTGGCTGCCGCTTTGCAAGCGCGCGGCGACGTGCCAGACCCAGATGCGATTTACCGCGCGGTCGACGCCACCAAAGCCGCAATTGCCGAGATGCTGCGGACCGAGCTGCCTGCAATGTACAGCGCGCATCAAGTCACCGCAGACTATGCGCCCGATGCGGACCAGTCGGGCACGCGCGCCTTTGGCAATGCGCTGTTGGCACTGCTCACACGGATCGACAGGGGCGATGCCGCTCAGGCGCAATATGACAGCGCCACCAACATGACGCAGCAATTGGCAGCGCTTGCCAACCTGATCCGCGCCGGGCGCGGTGATGCAGCCCTCGCGCAGTTTGAGGCACAATGGCACCACGACCGGCTAGTGATGGACAAATGGTTTGCGCTGCAAATCATGGAGGCCAAGCCAGATGATGCCGCGGACACCGCAACGGCTCTCACAAAACACAGTGCATTTAACCATAAAAACCCCAATCGCTTTCGCGCAACGTTGGGCGCTTTGGCGGGGCATCATGCGGGGTTCCATGCCGCGGATGGGTCCGGCTATGCCCTGCTGGCAGATTGGTTGATCACGCTCGATCCGGTAAACCCGCAAACAACGGCGCGGATGTGTTCGGCGTTTCAGACATGGCGGCGCTATGACGCGATCCGCCAATCGTTGATGTCCAAGGCGCTGGCGCGGATTGCCGCCACGCCAGGCTTGAGCCGTGACACCACCGAAATGATCACGCGCATCCAAAATGCCTAAAGTCCGCGTGATCCGGGCCACGCGCCTGTGCCAATGACAGCGCCGTTTGAATACCACGCCTCGGGGCGCAGTTGGACCGCGGGCCTTGTGGTGGGAGCGATTTGGGCTGCCCTTGCCTTGGGCGTGGTCTATCTATCGGTATCGATCTGGATTGTCTGGGCGGTGGCGCTGTGCACCCTGCCCGCCGTCTATGATTTGGTGACGGCGCGGGCCGCGCATCTGAGCCTGAGCGCAGAGAGCATCACGTGGTCTTCGGGTAGGATGAAGGGCGCGTTGGCCTTGGCCGATATTGATTATCTGCGCCTCGATACACGGCTGGATATGTCAGTGCGCGCGACAATCGTGCCAAAGGCGGGTCAGAAGCGACGCTTGCCCTTGGATGTCGTCCCGCCGCACCGCGCGTTTGAGGAAGCATTGATTGCGCGCGGCGTTACTGTACGGCGGCATCATTTCAGCCTCGTGGGGTAGAGCATCGTGCGCAAAATCCTCGTTTGGCGATCGACGGACAACTGACGTCGGGCGGTCCACTGCGGCCTTGCCGCATGGCCGCAAAACACCGGCATCATAACGCCCACCGGATGCCCGCCGGCCCTCTTGCAGCGGGGTGCCGGCTGCACTACACCCAAGCGCAATATCTGAACCTTGTGCAAAGGCGTTCCAATGCTTGACCTGACTTATGATTTGCCAAAACCCCGTGTGATTGCCGGGGCAAAACATGATTGGGAATTGGTCATCGGCATGGAGGTGCACGCGCAGGTCGCCTCCAACGCCAAACTCTTTTCGGGCGCGTCCACAACATTTGGCGCAGAGCCAAATTCGAACGTGGCCTTTGTGGACGCGGCGATGCCCGGGATGCTACCGGTCATCAACGAATATTGCGTAGAACAGGCCGTGCGCACGGGGCTGGGCCTCAACGCGGAAATCCACCTCACCTCCGCCTTTGACCGCAAGAATTATTTCTATCCTGACCTGCCGCAGGGATATCAAATCAGCCAGCTTTATCATCCCATTGTGGGCGAGGGCGAAGTGTTGGTGGAACTCGGTGACGGCACGGCCCGCGTGGTGCGTATTGAGCGCATCCACATGGAGCAGGACGCCGGCAAAAGCATTCACGACATGGACCCGCATATGTCCTTTGTCGATTTGAACCGCACCGGCGTGTGCTTGATGGAAATCGTCAGCCGTCCCGACATCCGCGGCCCCGAAGAAGCCGCCGCCTATATCGCCAAGATGCGCCAAATCATGCGCTATCTCGGGACCTGCGACGGCAACATGCAAAACGGCAACCTGCGCGCAGACGTTAACGTCTCGATCTGCCAACCCGGCGCCTACGAGCGCTATCAAGAGACGCAGGATTTCAGCCACCTGGGCACGCGCTGCGAAATCAAAAACATGAACTCCATGCGGTTTATCCAAGCCGCAATCGAAGTCGAAGCGCGCCGCCAGATTGCCATCGTTGAAGCGGGCGGCAGCGTGGATCAAGAGACGCGCCTCTACGATCCTGAAAAGGGCGAAACACGCTCGATGCGCTCCAAAGAAGAGGCGCATGATTACCGCTATTTCCCCGATCCCGACCTGCTTCCGCTGGAGATTGAACAGGGCTGGGTGGACGACATCAAAGCCAGCCTGCCCGAATTACCCGACGCCAAAAAGGCGCGGTTTATGGGCGATTTTGGCCTGACCGATTATGACGCCTCGGTCCTCACGGCCGAATTGGACGCCGCCCACTATTTTGAGGCGGTGGCCGCAGGGCGCGATGGCAAAATGGCGGCAAACTGGGTCATCAACGAGCTGTTCGGCCGTCTCAAGAAAGACGACAGTGACATCACGCAAAGCCCCGTCAGCCCTGCACAATTGGGCGGCATTATCGACTTGATCGCCTCGGATGCCATCAGCGGCAAAATCGCCAAAGACGTTTTTGAGATTTGCTATACCACCGGCCGCGACCCCGCAGAGATCGTGGAAACCGAAGGCATGAAGCAGGTCACAGACACCGGTGCGATTGAAGCTGCCGTAGACGAGATTATTGCTGCGAACCCCGGCCAAGTGGCCAAAGCGCAGGAAAACCCCAAGCTTGCAGGCTGGTTCGTTGGTCAAGTGATGAAAGCCACCGGCGGCAAAGCCAATCCAAAGGTGGTGAACGAATTGGTCGCGGCGAAGCTTAAAGGCTAAGCCACCCGCTGCGGCAAAAGGCAGGGCGAGACGCAAGGCCAAGGACTTGCGCCGCGCGTGCTGGCCGGTAGTGTCAGGTGTAAACCAACCGACCGAGGCCCGCTATGTCAAATTCCGCTCCCTTTCGCTCGCCCCCGCTCGCGGTGCGACCCGATTGGATTGATTATAACGGCCATCTGAACATGGCCTATTATTCGGTATTAATGGACCTCACGGCGGATGAGGCCTATCCCCAGTTGGGCTTTGGACCGCAGTATTTGGCCCAAACCGGCTGCACCACCTATGTGGCAGAGTTTCATATCTGCTACGTCCGCGAGTTGCATGCGGGCGATCAGGTGATCGGCACGCTGCAAATGCTCGATCACGACGCCAAACGCTTCCATGTCTATCAAGAGCTATGGCACACGGACGGCTGGCTTGCAGCGACCGGCGAGGCGCTGACCCTGCACGTCGATCAATCCGGTCCGCGCGTGGCCCCCATGCCCGCGACCATCCTTGACAAAATCGCTGCCATGCAGGCCGCCCACAGCGCTCTGCCTTGGCCCGAGCGGGCTGGGCGCAAGATCGGCGTGCCGAAAAAAGCGTGATTTCAGAGGCTCTTGGCACAAAGAGCACAAATTGATATGGGTGACGCAACGACATCCAGAGGCGCTGTATGACACGGTATGAATACAAAGTGGTCCCCGCGCCGGCCAAAGGCATAAAGGGTAAAGGCGCGCGCAGCCCCCAAGACCGCTTTGCCCTCGCGCTGCAAACCATGATGAATACCTTTGGCGCGGACGGCTGGCACTATGTGCGCGCCGATACGCTGCCCGCGACCCAACGCAGCGGGCTAACGGGCACGGCAACTGTCTGGCAGCATGTTTTAGTGTTTCAACGCCCCATAAGTGCTGAAAATGCGGCGCCGCGCAATGCAGCACCGCCATTGTTGCTCACCCGAAAGGCTCGCAATCACCCAAGCGCGACCGATGGCTCCGCTACCAGCATCAACGCGGCCTTAACACTACAACACCCTTTGCCCCATAGAAACGAGTCCGAAGACAGCGGCGATGTCACCCACATCAGTACCGCGCTGCAAAGCCTCGCAAAACACCGGCTTCAAAACGGTCAGGGCTGAGGTACAGGGCATACAATCGGTGCGTCCTTAACCTGCGTCCGCAACATCTACGTCAATCGCCAGCGCGTGAATACGGCCCATCAGCTCGGGGCCAATGGCGGCATGCACCGCCCGGTGCCGGGCAATCCGGCTTTGCCCCGCGAAGGCTTGCGCCCTGATGTGCACGTTAAAATGGCTCTGTCCTGCGGCGGGTGCCCCTGCGTGACCCGCATGTGAGGCGCTGTCATCCACTACCTCAAGCAGTGCGGGCGCAAAGGCCGCACGTAATTTCTGGTCAATCTCTTCTGCTACTCGCATTTTTTTCACCTGAACCCCTTCTATCTCGCTGCCAGTATTCTAAACTCCGCTCTCCGAGTCGATAAGGTATTCCAATGACCAAGAGCGATCCCTTTGGTTTTGACATGTCCGTGTCATCTGCAAAGAAGAAAAATCCCCGTGGCCGGCGCGGCATGTCCGGCGCGTCCGAGACGTCGACCCGTGGCTGTGACCACGAAGGCTGTAACGAGCCCGGTAAATTCCGCGCGCCTAAAGCACCAGATGTCTTGGACGATTTCTTTTGGTTCTGCCAGCAACACGTGCGCGAATATAACCTCAAGTGGAACTTTTTCGACGGCACCACCGAGGCCGAGTTGAATGCACAGATGTCCAAGGACAAAGTGTGGGAGCGCGCGACCAAGCCGATGACCGACCCCGAGGCCCGTGCCTGGGCGCGCCTTGGCATTGAGGATCCTCATCAAGTGCTCGGTGCCAATGCAACACAGAACCCCGGCAAGAGCGGCACCGGCGGCAAGAAACTGCCCCCTACCGAGCGGCGCGCGGTTGAGATCCTGGAGGCCAAGGACAACTGGACCAAGGCCGAAGTGCGCAAAGCCTACAAAGCACTGATCAAAGTGTTGCACCCCGACATGAACGGTGGCGACCGCAGCCAAGAAGAGCAGTTGCAAGAGGTTGTCTGGGCTTGGGACCAAATCAAGGCGAGCAAAAACTTCAAGCCGTGAGCGGTAAGCCCACGCCAAGATTTTATTATTGTTTTACTTGTAAAAAATTATTTTAATACTTTGTTATATATTTAGCGACACCTTGAAGGGAGTCCACGTCAGGTATTTTTATGTTGCATTGTTTGGTTGTCGAAGATGATCCGATTTTAAACGAAGTCATTTGCGATATGCTGCGAGAGATGGGGCATAACACTACCGCCGCCTTTACGCAGGAAGAGGCACTCCGCCTCCTGCGGTTTCTCAAGTTTGAGCTGGTTGTCTTGGACTACAAATATCCGGACGGGACCTGCGAAAAGCTAAGCGATTATATCGCCTGCTTTTGCCCCAATTCACGCAGTATCATGATCACCGGCGTCAATGTGTTTCCCAATGGCGAGCACAAGACAATGGTCCCCGGCATTGATTGGGTAATGCGCAAACCGGTGTTGATCGACGATTTGGAGGCGCTAGTGGATTACGCCGCCAAAGACGCTGCAACCTATCCCACACACCTGCCTCATTCGTAATGATCTGACGCGGTAAAGCACCGCCACACAGCCGCTTTTTCAACGCCCCATTACGCCGCACACCTTGCGGGACGCGCCGTTACGCGCAGGCGTCCGCACTTTGCCCCTTTCCCTTGCCACTCTGCGGGATATGTTGCACCACACTGAGATGGGGTGCAGCGCACCGGGAACAACGAACACGACAAGGATAGATGATGGCCGACGGTGCACTGGAAATTGACGCGAAACCCACAAAAGACATCTCCGTGCGCGACGTCTTTGGGATTGACAGTGACATGGTCGTCAAAGGCTTTGAGGACGGCTCGGAGCGGGTGCCAGACCTCGATAGCACCTATAAGTTTGATCCAGATACGACGCTCGCAATCCTTGCGGGTTTTGCCCACAACCGCAGGGTTATGGTGCAAGGCTATCACGGCACGGGCAAATCCACCCACATCGAACAAGTGGCGGCGCGCCTAAACTGGCCCGCCGTGCGTGTGAACCTCGACAGTCACATCAGCCGGATTGATTTGATCGGCAAAGACGCGATTAAGCTCAAAGACGGCAAGCAGGTTACGGATTTCCAAGAAGGCATCTTGCCCTGGTCCCTACGCACACCCACAGCCATCGTGTTTGATGAATACGACGCAGGCCGGGCCGATGTGATGTTCGTTATCCAGCGGGTCTTGGAAACGGACGGCAAGCTGACGCTGCTCGACCAAAACAAAGTGATCACACCGCATCCCTATTTCCGCATTTTCGCGACAGCGAACACTGTGGGCTTGGGTGACACGACGGGCCTTTATCACGGCACGCAGCAAATCAACCAAGGCCAGATGGACCGTTGGAGCCTTGTTGCCACGTTGAATTACCTGAGCATTGAGGCCGAAACCGCGATTGTTTTGGCCAAGAACCCGCATTTCAACACAGAAGCTGGCCGCAAAACGCTCAAGCAGATGGTGACCGTTGCGGACCTCACGCGGACCGCCTTCATGAACGGCGATCTCAGCACCGTGATGTCACCGCGGACCGTCATCGCCTGGGCCCAAAACGCCGAGATTTTCCGCAATGTCGGCTATGCCTTCCGTCTGTCGTTCCTCAACAAATGTGACGAGCTGGAGCGCCAAACGGTCGCCGAATTCTATCAACGCCTCTTCGACGAAGAGTTGCCAGAAAGCGCGGCCTCGGTCAGCATGGGATGAAGGGCGCGAATTTCTGCATTAGAAATTCGCAGCGCGCGCGCCGCATCGGCGCAGCGCCCCGCCCAACAATGAAAGACGCCGCATGAGCAAGCCATCCGACAATCCCGCAGAGGCGTTCAAAAAAGCGCTTGGCGAGGCGACGAAAGTCCTCGCCAATGACCCGGAGTTGAACGTCAGCTATTCCGTTGATCCCGCTGGCCTGTCAGGCGACGCGATGCGCCTGCCCCAAGTCACCCGCCGCATGACGCGTGCCGAAGTGTTGTTGGCACGTGGCACGGCCGATGCGTTGGCCTTGAACAGGCGCTATCACAACGGGCAAACCCACGCCCGCTATCAACCCCAAGGGGACATGGCGCGTGACCTTTATGAGGCGATGGAAACCGCGCGCTGCGAGGCTATGGGCGCGCGCGATATGCCGGGCACGGCCGGCAACATCGACGCCAAGATTTCGCATGAGGCGATGCGTAAGGGCTATGGCCAAGTGACCCAAGCTGCGGACGTGCCGCTGGCCACTGCCGCGGGCTATTTGATCCGCCACCTTGCCACCGGGCGCGCGTTGCCGCCCGACGCGCAGAATGTGATGGAGCTGTGGCGCGGGTTTATCGAGGATCAGGCGGGCAGCACGCTCGATGATCTGGATGCCACGCTGCATGACCAGTCCAAATTCGCCAAATTTGCGCGCCAGATCATCAAAGACCTCGGCTACGGCGATCAAATCGGCGACGACCCGGATCAGGTCGACGAGGACCAAGAGGATCAGGCCGAAGAAGGCACCGAAGAGGAACAAGATCCCGACAGCACTGGCAATGACGACGACGACACAGACGAAAGCGAAGGCACGCCCGAGCAGTCACAAGAAGAGCAACAAGACGCGAGCCAAGCCCAAGTCTCCATGGATGAGATGGCCGATCATGAGATGGGCGACGAGACGGAGATGCCCGAGGGCGAGGCCCCACTGGAGCCGCCTGCCCCACAACCGATCAGCGATGCCGATCCTGATTACCGCGTTTATCTAGGCGATCATGACGAAGAGATTGACGCCGCCGAACTGGCCGAACCGGTCGAGTTAGAACGCTTGCGCGCCTATTTGGACCAGCAGCTGGAACCGCTCAAAGGCGCGGTCAGCCGGCTTGCCAACAAGTTGCAACGCCGCTTGCAGGCGCAACAAAACCGCTCATGGGAGTTTGACCTAGAAGAAGGGATGCTGGACGCCGGCCGTCTTGCCCGCGTTGTGGCGAACCCGACGACCCCTCTTTCGTTCAAGGTCGAGAAGGACACCGAATTTCGCGATACGGTCGTCACGCTCTTGTTGGACAACTCCGGCTCCATGCGCGGGCGTCCGATCTCTATCGCCGCGATCTGTGCCGATGTTCTGGCCCGCACGTTGGAACGCTGCAACGTCAAGGTCGAGATTTTGGGCTTTACCACGCGTGCCTGGAAAGGTGGCCAAGCGCGTGAGGCATGGCTCAACGATGGTCGCCCGCAAGCACCCGGCCGACTGAACGATCTGCGCCACATCATCTACAAAAACGCCGACGCCCCGTGGCGCCGCGCGCGGCCCAACCTTGGCTTGATGATGAAAGAGGGGCTGTTGAAAGAGAACATCGACGGCGAAGCGCTGGAATGGGCCCACCGGCGGATGAACGCCCGGCATGAGGCGCGTAAAATCTTGATGGTGATCTCGGACGGTGCGCCGGTGGATGACAGCACCCTGTCGGTGAACCCTGCCAACTACTTGGAAAAACACCTGCGCGATGTGATCGCCATGATCGAAAAACGCCGGAGTGTGGAGCTGTTGGCGATCGGGATTGGCCATGACGTAACCCGCTATTACGATCGGGCTGTAACCATCACAGATGTGGACCAATTGGCCGGTGCGATGACCGAACAGCTGGCCTCGCTTTTTGACAGTGATCCGCGCGCGCGCGCCCGTGTCATGGGTCTGCGCAACGCCAGCTAACGCAGCACAGAAAGGCCGCCACTATGTTTCAATCTTTTGAGGTGACAGCCCGTCCAGAACAAGGCCCGCCCCGTCTGACAGCCTTGCGTGCCGCGATGACCGAGCGTGGGTTTGACGGTTTTCTGGTGCCGCGTGCCGATGCGCACCAAGGCGAATACGTGAGCGCGCGCGACGAACGGTTGGCGTGGTTGACCGGTTTCACCGGCTCCGCCGGCTTTTGTGCGGTGCTAGCGGATCAGGCTGGCGTGTTCATCGACGGTCGCTACCGTACGCAGGTCAAGGCGCAGGTGGCGGATGTGTTCACCCCCGTCCCTTGGCCCGAGGTGAGCCTGGCTGCGTGGTTGCGCGAGGCGTTTGCTGCGGCGCAGCCCGCGACGGTGGCCTTTGATCCGTGGCTGCACACCCAAGCGCAAATTGACGCGCTGCGCGAAACGCTTGCGGATACGCAGATCACCCTGATCCCGACCGAAAACCTCATCGACGCGATTTGGACGGATCAACCGGCCCCGGCTTCCGCCCCTGCCAAGGTGCATCCGCTGGCATTTGCCGGCGAAGCCCACGCCGTGAAGCGCGCGCGGTTGGCGGCCGAATTGGCAAAAGCGGGACAAAGCAGCGCCCTCATTACCCTGCCAGATAGCCTGTGTTGGCTTTTAAACCTGCGCGGTGTCGACATTCCGCGCAATCCCGTGGCCCAAGGATTTGCCGTCTTGCACGCCGATGCAAAGGTGGATGTTTTCATGCAGCCCGGAAAACTTGACGGGTTAGAGGATCATCTGGGCCCAGAAGTTCGTGTGCATCCGATCTCGGATTTTACCGGCTTTGTCGCGGAGTTGTCCGGTAACGTGTTGGTGGACAAATCCAGTGTGCCAGTGATCCTCGCCGATCAGGTGGCGCAGCCGGTCTGCGGCGCCGATCCCTGCGCCCTGCCCAAGGCCTGCAAAAACGTGGGCGAGATTGAGGGGGCCGCCGCAGCGCATTTGCGCGATGGGGCAGCCGTCGTCGCATTGCTGGCCTGGCTCGATGCGCAACCCGCAGGTAGCCTGCACGAAACGGATGTGGTCACACAGCTGGAGGCCTTCCGCCGCCGCGACGAGGCGCTGCAAGACATCAGCTTTGAGACCATCGCCGGCACCGGACCCAACGGTGCGATCATGCATTACCGTGTGACCCATGACACCGACAGCCCTTTGAAGGACGGTCAATTACTCGTGCTGGATAGCGGCGGACAATACCTAGACGGCACCACCGACATCACCCGCACCATTCCCATCGGGACACCGGATGACACCCAATGCCGTGCCTTCACGCGCGTGCTATTGGGAATGATCAACATGAGCCGCCTGCGCTGGCCCGAAGGCCTTGCCGGGCGCGACATCGAAGCCATCGGGCGCGCGCCCCTGTGGTACGCGCACCAAGATTTCGACCATGGGCTGGGCCACGGGGTTGGCGCCTATTTGAACGTGCATGAAGGGCCGCAACGGCTGTCAAAAATCAGTGACGTGCCGCTAAGACCTGGCATGATCCTGTCCAACGAACCCGGATATTACCGCGAGGGTGCCTTTGGCATTCGCATTGAAAACCTGCTTGTGGTGACCCGCGCTGACGCGCTGCCCAGCGGGGATGCCCACCGCGCGATGCTGAATTGGCGCACGCTGACCTATGTGCCCATTGATCGACGCTTGATCGTGCCTGAGATGTTGGACGCAGATGCCCGTGAGTGGCTCAATCACTATCACGCCGACACATATGAGAAAATCGCCCCCCTCGTCGACGCGGCCGCACGCGCTTGGCTCGCGCAGGCAACAGCACCCATTTAAAGCCTGCGCGCAGCAATAAGAGGGCGACAAAGGGCACCCGCCTACCCCCACTTATTACAAAGCAGGCAGCGCCATAGCGAAAGCGTTACAATGCTGCTAAAGAGTGCGTCTTAAACACCAAGGGAGACGCACCATGCCAGATCACATCAAAATCAGAACCGCCCCCGGACATTGGGTGGTGCGCGCCGGCGGTGCGATCGTGGGCGAAACGGATGGTGCACTGGAACTGGCCGAAGCCGGCTATCCTGAGGTGATTTACTTCCCGCGCGCGGATATCGCGATGGCCTTTATGGATGCTTCGGAAACGACCTCCCACTGCCCGCATAAGGGCGATGCAACCTATTTCTCAGTCGTCACAAAATCTACGACATTGGCGGATGTCGCGTGGAGCTATGAGGCGCCGCATGCCGATATGGCGCGTATCGCGGGCCATATTGCGTTTTTCCCTGAAATAGGCGTCACAGTCGAAAAGCTTTAACGCTGGGCTAAGGGGCGCCCACTTCTAGCCATCGAGGAGGGCCTGCGCCGCGGCACGGGCCGCATCGGTGATCTGATCGCCCGACAACATGCGCGCCACCTCATCAAGGCGCGCAGCTGGCGCAAGCGGAATGACCTGCGATGTGGTCATGCCGTCCTGAACCTTTTTGGCCACCTGCCAATGATGCGCCCCCAAAGCTGCCACCTGCGGCGAGTGCGTGACCACGAGGACCTGCCCCCCTTCGGCGAGGGATTTCAGGCGGCGCCCCACGGCATCCGCTGTGGCACCACCGACACCGCGATCAATCTCGTCGAAAATCATGGTCAGCCCGCTCTGGCCATGGGTCAGACACACTTTGAGTGCCAAGAGAAACCGGCTCAATTCACCACCAGAGGCGATTTTATTGATCGGGCCCGCCGGTGCGCCGGGGTTGGTGGCGACGGTGAAGGCCACCGCATCGGAGCCATCCGGGCCGGCCGCCTCAGGCGTAATCCGCGTCTCGAAAACCGCGCGCTCCATTTTAAGCGGAGCAAGCTCTGCACCAACGGCTTTGTCCAAATCCTTGGCAACTTTGCTGCGCGCTTCTGAAAGGGCCTCGGCGGCGCGATCATAGGCCGCTTTCGCTTCGGATGCGGCCCGCATGAGGGTCGCCGTATCTGCATCGCCAGCATCAAGGGCGGTGATTTTGGCGCGCAGGCCATCGGCAAAGGCCGACAGATCATCAGGTGCCACGTCATGTTTGCGCGCGAGCCCTCGAATAGCAAAAAGGCGCTCTTCGGCTTCCTCAAGATCCGACGGGTTGAACGACAACCCATCAATGGCCGCCACAATGCCGCTTTGTGCCTCATCAAGCTCGGCCATCGCCCGCCCGAGGGCGGACAAGGGCGCATCCAAAGTACCCTCGGCGGAGGCCATTGCCCCCTCTATCCAGCGCATCGCGTTGCTCATCGCGCCCTCGGCCCCGTCATATCCCAACGCCTCATAGGCTTTGACAACATCAGCACGGATCCGCTCTGCCGCCTGCATAAGACGGCGCTGCGTATCCAACTGCGCCTCCTCGCCCGGCTGCGGGTCCAGTGCATCCAACTCGGACACGGCGTGGCGCAGATAGTCTTCCTCAGCGCGCATCGCAGCCATTGCGGCCTCGGCAGTCTCCAGCGCTTTGCGTGCCGCCCCTCGCGCGGTCCATGCGCTGCGCACTACGGTGCGCGCAGGCTCCAACCCGCCAAAAGCATCCAGAATATCGCGGTGTCCGCGTGGGTTCAAAAGGCCGCGGTCGTCATGCTGGCCATGCAATTCCACCAGCGTATCCGACAGCGCGCGCAGCACCTCGCCAGAGCACCGCCGGTCATTAACCCAAGCCGTTTTTCGCCCCTCCGCCGTGTTGATCCGCCGCAGGATCAGCTCATCCCCGCCCGGCAGGCCCGCCTCCTCCAGCACCGCATGTGCGGGGTGGTCCGGACCCAGATCAAACCACGCCGTGACCTCGCCCTGCGCCGCGCCTTGGCGCACCAAATCCGCACGCCCGCGCCAGCCCAGCACAAAGCCGAGCGAGTCCAACAAGATCGATTTACCTGCCCCTGTCTCGCCGGTCAGCACGTTCAAGCCGGGCTGGAACGCCAGTTCCAGTCGGTCAATGATCAGCATATCAGAGATATCAAGGCCGCGTAGCATTCATTCCATCCAAGCGCCGGGGGCACCGACAAAGAGTTATAGCCACCGGCCCTGGATCATCTGCCGGTAGACTTGGCGCAACCAGTTGTCGCCCGCCGCCTCCAGCTCTAAACCACGGCCTGAAAACAGTTTATAGCTGTCTGCGTACCACTCACTACCGCGGTAGTTATAGCCCAAAATCGCGCCTGCGGTCTGCGCCTCTTGGGTCAGGCCTAGCGAGAGGTAAGCCTCCACCAAACGGTGCAACGCCTCAGCGGTATGCGATGTGGTTTGGAAGTCCTCAACAACTACGCGAAAGCGATTAATGGAGGCCGCAAAATTGTTGCGCGCGAGGTAGTAGCGGCCGATCTCCATCTCTTTTCCCGCCAAATGATCAAAGGCCAGATCAAACTTGAGCGACGAAGATTTGGCATATTCGCTGTCTGGGTAATTCTCAATGACGCGGCGCAAGCTTTGTAGGGCTTGGAAGGTCAGACCTTGATCGCGCCCCACTTCGTCGATTTGGTCGTAAAAGCTGAGCGCCGCGAGGTATTGCGCGTAGGCCGCGTCGTCATCATCGGGATAGAAATCGATGAAACGCTGCGCGGCGGAGCGTGAATTTTCATAGTCTTTGTCGCTATGATAGGCGAAAGCCTGCATGATCAATGCGCGCTTGGCCCAGTCGGAATAGGGATAAAGCCGCTCAATCTCAGCAAAATAAAAGGCCGCATCTTCGGGCTTGTTGCGCTCCAGCTCAAATTCGCCACGCTCAAAAATCTGTTGCGCGGTGAAGGTTTCGAGCGGTGCATCCTGCGGGTTCAGTGCGCTTCCGGCAGCGAAAGGCCCCGTGCCATCGGCGCAACCACTCAGCGTCATGCTCAGCACAAACGCACCCATTACTGCAAACCGGGATCCGCTGCGCCTCATGCCCTTGCCTTCCTCACACTGATGGTGCGCCGCGATGATGGCGCACATTTGTGTTAGCTTCTAGCACATTAATTTGCGGTGCAAAACGCCCCAAATCACTGTGGATTAAGCTTCTGTTTTGGGAACTTGAGGCGTGTCAAAATGCCTGTCGCCTAGGCGACCATCGGGATTTCACCCCAGACCAAGCCATGACCCGGCAACTGTGAGGCTTGTGCCTCTGAGCAGGTGACCATACGCAGCGCGCCCGGCGTGGCAAATGCTGCGCGCAGCATCGTATTCGTCAGCGAATGCCCCGCACGTACACCGTGGTATCGGCCCAGCAAGGGCGCACCAGCCAGCGCCAAATCCCCAAGCGCATCGAGCATTTTGTGGCGAACAGGTTCGTCTGCGTGACGCAAACCGCCCGGGCTCGTCACGCAATCACCATCGAACACCACGGCATTCTCGCCCGGCGCGCCGCCAAGACCCAGACCGTTGGCCTGCATGAATGTCACGTCCGATTGACGGCAAAACGTCCGGCTGTCGCATAGCTCACGTGCAAATGCGCCATTATTCAAGGTCAGTGATTTACGCTGCTGGCCAATGGCGGCATCGCTGAAATCAATCTCAAAATCGATGTGTAGCGTTTCGGCAGGCGCCAGCGTAGCAACCGCCTCACCGTCGCGGACTTGAATCTCTTGCATCACTTCAAAGGCACGTACGGGGGCATCCAATCGCTGCAAACCACGGCGCATTATCCCGCGCACAAAGGGGGCGGCCGAGCCATCCAAAATCGGAACCTCGGGACCGTCCACCTCGATCAGTGCGTTGTGCACACCGCAGCCCGCGAGGGCGGCCATCACATGTTCTACCGTTGACAAACGCACGCCTTCCTCATTCACCAGCGTAGTGCAGAGAGGCGAGCGGTGTACCACATCCCAGCGTGCTGGGATCATTGTATCAGAATCCCGCACATCGCGGCGCACAAACCAGATACCATGTTCCGCGGAAGCAGGACGGATCGTCAGTGTCACCGGTTCGCCGGAATGAAGCCCGGTACCGCGGAAGCTGACGGGTGATTTCAACGTGGTTTGCAAAAGGGCAGCCCTAGCTGTTGTGAATTCTTTTGTACTAAGCGCAGTGCGCTGTCCCTACAATTCAATCTTTGTAACGGGCTGAAACATGAACCTTCAACCTCGGCAATTTAGCGCCACATCTACAATAAGCCGTTGTTTATAAAGCACAAAAGGCCGCCCATAGGCGGCCTTCTACACGGTCGTAAATTACGCTTTAATTGGCTTGGCGGCGCAAGAAGGCTGGAATTTCGATGCGCTCTTGCTCTGGATCCTGGGCCTGACGCGGCTCTGATGCAGTGGCCGCACCGGGCGCGGACTGTACCGGTGGCTGCTGGCGAGCGGCGGCGCTGGTGGCTTGCGGCGCAGCACCGCCTTCGCCCTGACCCGTCATCCGGTTGATGAGCGAGTTGATACCAAAGCGGGGACGCTCTGCCTGTGCAGGCGCTTCTGCCGCGGGCTCAGGCTGGACCAATGTGCGATCCGGAGATGCCTTTTGAGCCGCGGCGCGCAAACGCTCCATGGCCTCCGGTGAGGGTGTGCCGGGTGCAGGCGCTTGGGGTGCAACAAAGGTTTCTGCCGGATGCTCTACCTCGGGCTGCGGCTCAAATGCAGCAACTTGGGGCTGATAAACGGGCTCTGGCACCTCATCCTCAAAGATATCTTCGGCCTGATCCGCAGCCGCGGCCTGCGTTGCATCCAGCTCTTGGAAGAGCGATGGCTCTGGCTGTGTGGCGACCTCGGCAGGCGCAGGTGCAACCTCTTCTGCGACAGGGGCCGCAGGGGCGAGCGGCGCAGACATAGAACGGCGCGGCACCGGCATGTCGGACTGGCCGTCCATCGCGTCGATGCCGGTCGCCACAACGCTGACGCGCATGGTGCCTTCCATATTGGTGTCGAGAGTGGACCCCACGATAATGTTCGCCTCTGGGTCAACCTCTTCGCGGATGCGATTTGCGGCTTCGTCCAGCTCAAACAATGTCAGATCATGCGCGCCGGTGATGTTGATCAACACGCCTTTTGCGCCACGCAGGCTAATCTCATCAAGAAGCGGGTTGGCGATCGCTTTTTCCGCCGCTTGGATCGCGCGGTTTTCGCCGTCCGCTTCGCCGGTACCCATCATCGCTTTGCCCATCTCGTCCATCACGGCGCGCACATCCGCAAAGTCGAGGTTGATAAGGCCGGGGCGAACCATCAGATCGGTCACGCCCTTCACACCTTGATAGAGCACATCATCGGCCATCGAAAAGGCGTCGGTGAACGTCGTCTTTTCATTTGCCAAACGGAACAGGTTTTGGTTCGGAATAATGATTAGCGTATCGACGACCTTTTGCAACGCCTGAACGCCGTCCTCGGCCTGCCGCATCCGCTTGCCACCCTCAAATTGGAACGGCTTGGTCACAACCCCAACGGTCAGCACACCCAACTCGCGCGCGGCCTGTGCAATGATGGGTGCGGCCCCTGTGCCGGTGCCACCGCCCATACCGGCGGTGATAAAGCACATGTGTGCGCCGGCGAGGTGGTCTACGATTTGCTCAATGCTCTCTTCGGCGGCAGCGGCCCCCACGGTTGCCCGTGCGCCTGCGCCCAAACCTTCGGTAACCTTAACGCCCAACTGGACACGGCTGCTGGCGGCGGATTGCTGCAAGGCCTGTGCGTCGGTGTTGGCAACGACAAAATCCACGCCGTCCAACTGCTTTTCGATCATGTTGTTGACCGCGTTTCCGCCGGCCCCGCCTACGCCAAATACCGTAATCCGAGGTTTCAAATCGTCCTGTCCGGGCACCGAGAGGTTCAATGTCATTGTGTATCCGCCTGTTTTGTCCGCATTTGCGGCTGCTTTTTTTGCCAAATCTGGGAGTAATATACGCAAAAGCAGGCCAAACGTCACGTCAAAATGACAATGGAGCCCCAAAATATTGACACCAGTCGCCGACAACGCGCGGGATTTTGCCGATTGGTGCAAATGTGGTGGTCGCTGCTAGGCATGCAACTAGAGGCACGTGAGCACACGCCCAAGCGTTTCAAAGTTTGTTCCTCAAATTGGACCTGCTCGACCCAAGGCTTCGCCTGCTCTGACGGCGGCTTTGCCATGTGTCAAACCCTATGCAAACAACCCGCAAAACACCAGTAAAACTTGAGTGTTTGTGCGTCTTACCAGTTGTCGCGGAACCATCGCACCGCGCGGCGCAGGGACCGCGCTGGATAGCGGTCGGCAGGAATGTCAAAATCCCACCATTCGTCCTGCGGATGTGCCGCAAAAAGCGACAGCCCCACGGCCGAGGCAAAAGAGGGGCTGGCCGCAACCTGTGGCATCCCGTGCATCCGAAGCGGGCGCCCCAAGCGCACCTGCTGGCCCAAAATCTTAGAGGCCAAGCCATCAAGGCCCAAAATCTGGCTGCCGCCTCCGGTCAAGACGATTTGCTGGCTGGGCAGATGCTCAAAACCCGCCGCATCCAGACGCGCACGCACTTCTTCGAGGATCTCTTCGACACGCGGCCGCATGATCCCAATCAACTCAGCGCGGCTGGCAGTACGGCGATCATGCTCATAATCGCCGGTGTCGCCGCCTATTTCAATGCGGTGGCGATCATCCATGCCCGTGGCGTGCACGCCGCCGTGCACGGTCTTGATGCTTTCGGCATTGGCAGTCGGCACCTGAAGGCCCAGAGAAATGTCCGAGGTGATGTGATCCCCGCCAATGCGCACTGCATCCGCATAGATCATATGCTTTTTCATAAAGATCGAGATGGAGGTCGACCCACCCCCAAAATCGATACAGGCCGCACCCAGCTCTTGCTCGTCCTCCACAAGGGCCGCGATGCCCGAGACATAGGCAGAGGAAGCAATGCCCGCGAGCTCCAGATCACACCGTTTGATACAATGCGCGAGGTGCTGCACAGCGGCAGCATCCACAGTCAGCATGTGCATGTCCACCGACAGCGTGTTGCCCAGCTGACCGCGAGGGTCCGACAGGCCAGAGCGGTGATCGAGCGCAAAGTTTACAGGCTGTGCATGCAAAATCTCACGGTCCACGCCATAATCGGGCACATCACAGCGCGCGAGCACACGCGCCACGTCTTGCTCGCTGACCAAAGTGCCATCCATGTCGAGCGAGGCATTCAACCCATAGCTGCGCGGATCCCCGCCCGAAAAACAGGCAATCACGTGATCCACGCGGATGCCCGCCATTTTCTGGGCCGATTGGAGCGCCGTTCGGATCGCGCTTTCGGTCTCTGCCATGGCGGAAATTTCCCCCAGGCGGACGCCGCGCGACCGGGTGGTCGCAGCGCCAATCACCCGGAACCCTGATTGTCCAGCGAGCGAGCCAATTTCGCCCGCCTCGTCCAGTTTCGCCGAGCCATCAAAACGCAATACCAGGCAGGCGATCTTAAAGGTGCCCACGTCCAAAATAGCGACAACACCGCGTTGCATGGCTGCTTTGCGCATGTTGCGCATGGCGCGCTGGTTGCTGTGAATGTCCATTTTGCCCCTACTGACCGTTTAATTCATCTTGTTTAATGCGCCGCCACGCCTCGGCCGCGTTGTCTTTCATTTGGATCGTGGCCCGTGAGGCCAAACGCATGTCGATGCGCGTAATGTCACGGGCCAAAAGATCGCTCGCCTGTTCGAGTGCGATGACCCGCTCAAGCGCCGCAACGGCCCCCTCTTCGGGCAGTAAAATGCGCTGGTCGCGGTCCAGCACGACGTCCCAGCGGCGTGCGCCCATGCGCACCAACCCGCGCAAACGCGGCCCTAGCAACCGTGCTGCCTGCACCAGCGCCAAGGCCTCTTGGACCGCCGCGGGCGCACCATCGCCTGCAATCATCGGCAGGTCAGGGCGTGCGCTGCGCGCCGCAAGCGGGCCAATTTGGACGCCCGTGTCATCCACCAAAAACAAGCCCGCATCCCCGCGCCACACCGCCACGGGCGTGCGCGCGATCACATCGATCTGCAAAATCCCGCCCGGACGAATACGCACAGCAGCTTCTTTGACAGGCGGCAAGCTTTCGACCGTGGCTCGAATATCAGGCAGGATGAGATCAAACGAGCTTTGCGGAAAATCGAGCGAGAGCACATCGCGGATCACCGTAGCCGTTGGCGTATCAGCGCCGTCAATGGCCATGACATGCACCATAAACTCCGGACGCTCTTGCACCGCGGCACGGGCGGCAGCGACCGTATCCTCAAGGGCCGCGCGGTGCACGGGATTGGCGAAGAACACCGTGCCCACCGCGAACATCAGCGCAAAAGGAACACCAAAGCGCAACCCGAACCGCACACCGGGGGTCAGCATCAAACGTTGACGCCGCCATGCCCACCGCGAGGGGGCTGGATCCACCTTGGGTCGGTGGCGCTTGGGGGCGCGGATCAACGGCCGCATGAGGCGTCCTCCACCATCCAAACGCAGAGTGAACCAAATCCGATGCCCGCCGCCGCCGCCTGCTCGGGTGTGAGCGAGGTGGGCGTCATGCCGGGCTGTGTATTGGTTTCCAGCAGGATCAGGCCCTCGGCACCGCGCGTCTCGTCCCAGCGAAAATCTGTGCGCGACACGCCGCGGCATCCCAAAGCGCGGTGTGCCCGAAGAGCGTAATCCTCGCACAGCGCCGCAATGTTCGCGGGAATGTCGGCCGGCACAACGTGGCGCGAGCCACCTGCCGTGTACTTGGCGTCATAGTCATACCAGCCCGTAGTAATGATATCCGTCACCCCCAAGGCCCGCGCACCCATCACAGTGGTGGTCAATTCGCGCCCTGGTGCATAGGCTTCAACCATCACCACATCTGGCATTTCAGGGTCCAGCGCGGGCGGCGCATTGCTGCCCTCGGCGACCAAATAAACGCCCACAGAAGAGCCTTCAGCATTGGGTTTCACGACATAGGGCGGCGGCATGACGTGGCGGGCGCTGACCTCTGTACGCGGCGCCAACACGCTCGCCACAACGGGCAGGCCTGCGTGCCGATAGATTTCCTTGGTACGTGCCTTGTCCATTGCCAACGCTGAGGCCAGCACACCGGAGTGGGTATAGGGGATGCGTAGCCATTCGAGCATGCCCTGCACGCAGCCATCCTCACCCCAGCGGCCATGCAGGCAATTCAGAACGACGTCGGGGGCGATAGACTGCAAGCGTGCGCAGAGGTCCGCGTCCGCATCCACAGCGACGACCTCATATCCTTCCTCCCGCAGCGCGGTCGCGCAGGCTTGCCCGCTGGACAGGGACACGGCGCGTTCAGCCGAGGGTCCGCCCATTAAAACCGCCACTTTGGGGGGTGTCCTGCTCGACTGACCCACCTTGGTGCCTCTGACTTCCTAAGCCCTTTTGCGGGCCTTTATATGGTGGCCTTTTGGCCTTGCAGACAGGGGCGTTTTCACCCCTATTTCATGCTTATTTTCGTCCTGCCACGTTCGGTTCGGCGCAATATCAATCGCGCGCAACACCGACCCGCATGATTTCCCATTCTAGCGTGATCGCAGTGTGAGCGTAAACCTTTTTTCGCACCTCTTCGCCCAATCCTTCGAGGTCGGCAGCCGTCGCATCGCCAGTGTTGATCAAGAAGTTGGAATGTTTCGGGCTCATCTGTGCTCCGCCCTTGGTGACGCCGCGTAGCCCGGCAGCATCGATCAGCTTCCACGCCTTCAGGTCGTGCGTATCATCATCCCGGCCGGTGGAGGAAAAGCCAGCCGGATTGCGAAAGGTGGATCCGGCACTGCGGTCCTTGGTGGGCTGGGTGGCATCACGTTTGGCCAACTGGTCCACCATGCGCGCGTGCAGCACCGCAGGATCGCCTGTCGGAGCCTTAAACACGGCCGAGACCAGCACCGCGCCTTCCGGCAGATCCGACTGGCGGTACTGGAAATTCATTTCGTCCGCGCTGCGCGTGACCACCGTGCCGTCACGCAATACCAGTGTCGCCTGCTGGAAAACGTCTGCCGTGTAGCTGCCATAGCAACCTGCGTTCATCCGCACAGCGCCGCCAATGCTGCCGGGGATGGTGCGCAAGAACGTCAAATCGAGGCCCGCATCGGCGGCTTTTCGCGCCACATGGGCATCAAGTGCGGCAGCACCGGCGGTGACCTGCGTGCCCGACACTTCAACCGTGTTAAAACCCCGACCCAAGCGGATCACGACCGCGCGCAACCCGCCATCGCGCACAATCAGGTTAGAGCCCACACCCATCGGGAACACATCCACCTCAGACGGCAGCGCCGCCAGAAAGGCGCTCAGATCCTCCAGATCCGCTGGCTGAAAAAGCCAATCCGCTGGCCCGCCGACGCGCAACCACGTGAGCGTGCTCAGATCCCGCTGCGGGGTTAGAGTGCCGCGCACCGGCGGCAGCGCGCTCATGCCCGCCCCTCACGCACCCGGTGCACCAACAGGCCCACGCCAAAGCAAGCGCAGAGAAACAGGCCGAGCGACAGCATCGCCATGATGACCGAAGCGTAGATGGGCGAGAGGCCGAACGCTTGCCAAATCAGGAGAGCCGCAGTGCCAAGGGCCACCGGCACAAAGCTGACGAAGCCGCGTACCCGTCCGCGCAGACCCATCAGGAGCGCGACACCCCCCAAGAACGCCGGCGGGACCAGAACCAGCCCGTCCATTATCGCGCGCCCCGGTTCATGAGGCCACTTTTTCCAGCCGCGCGGGCAGTCGGTTCGCCCATGTGCTGATGGTCCCTGCCCCAAGGCAAACAACCATGTCACCCGGCTGTGCCTGCTCACGCACCAACCGTTCTAAATCATCCTCGGTTGTGACGGCGCGCGCATGGCGGTGCCCGTGCCGCACCAATCCCGCCACAAGATCATCGCGCGACGCCCCTTCAATCGGAGCCTCACCTGCGGAAAACACCTCCGAGATGCCCACAACATCTGCGTCGTTGAAACACGAACAAAAGGCGTCGAAATGGTGGCTGAGGCGGCTGTATCGGTGCGGCTGGTGCACAGCAATCACGCGCCCTTCGGTGGCTTGGCGCGCGGCCTTGAGGACGGCTGCGATCTCCACGGGGTGGTGGCCATAGTCATCGATGATCGTTACGCCGCCAACCTCGCCCACGCGGGTGAAGCGCCGATTGACGCCACCAAAATGCGCAAGTGCTTTGCGGATCTGTGCCGATTTCATGCCCAAATGCCGCGCCACGGCAACCGCCGACAGCGCGTTAGAGACGTTGTGATCGCCAGGCATGGGCAGCGCGCACCCCTCGATTACCTTATCCTCGGACTGCAACACGACATCGAAATGTGCCGTGCCTTGCTCATAGCGCAGGTTGACCGCCCGCACGTCCGCTTGCGCGTTGAAACCGTATGTCACAACGCGGCGGTCTGTGATTTTACCCACAAGGCTTTGTACGTCCGGATCATCGGTGCAGCAGACCGCCACGCCGTAGAATGGGATATTCGAAGTGAACTCCAAAAACCCTTGGTGCAAGGCGGCCTCTGTGCCCCAATGCTCCATATGTTCGGGGTCTATGTTGGTCACGATGGCGATCGTGGCGGGCAGGCGGTTGAACGTCCCGTCGCTCTCGTCGGCCTCCACCACCATCCACTCGCCCTCGCCTTTGCGCGCATTGGAGCCGTAGGCATGGATGATACCGCCGTTAACCACCGTAGGGTCAAACTTACCCTCATCCAGCAGGGCCGCCACCATTGTGGTTGTTGTTGTTTTGCCGTGGGTGCCGGCCACGGCGATATTGGATTTAAGGCGCATCAACTCAGCCAGCATCTCGGCCCGGCGAACGATGGGCAGGCCCCGCTGGCGCGCAGCATCAAGCTCGGCATTGCCCGGTTTGATCGCCGATGAGATCACCACCACAGAAGCGCCTTCGATGTTGTCCGCGCTTTGCCCCTCAAAAACGCACGCGCCGAGATCGACAAGACGGGCGGTGATCTTGGTCGCCTTCAAATCCGAGCCTTGCACCTGATAGCCGTGGTTCAACAGCACCTCAGCAATGCCCGACATGCCAATGCCGCCAATGCCCACGAAATGGATGGGGCCCACATCACCGGGGAGTTTTGTTGCGGCATTCATAGGCTTTCAGTCTCTTCTTTGGGGTAAGGTGAAGGCGCGGGTGCCTGCCCTGCGGCCAGATCTACAACCATATCGGCAAGGTTCTGCGCGGCAGCGGGCATCGCCTGAGCCTCAGCCGCCCGCGCCATTTGTGCCGCCCCTTCGGGGTTTTCCAACACGGCACTCATCTGCTCTGCCAAGATCTCAGGCGTCAGCATTTTTTCCGGCACCAAGATCGCGCCACCAGCACCCACCAGTCCACGCGCATTTGCCGTCTGGTGATCGCCCGTGGCGGTGGCCAACGGGATCAAAATGGAGGGACGGCCAATGATGCACAAATCCGCCACCGATGAGGCGCCCGCGCGCGAAATCACCAGCTGGGTTTCGGTCATGCGCCGCGGCACGTCTTGGAAAAACGGCTGCACGTCAGCGGCGATATTATGTTCTGCATAAAAGGCGCGCACGCGGGCTTCGTCCTCGCCGCGGGCTTGATGGCTGACCCGCAGGTTCTTGAGCATCTGCATGGGCAGTTGGGCAATCGCAGGCGGGACGACGTCGCTCAGGATGCGCGCGCCTTGACTGCCGCCAATCACAAGCAGCTCCATTGGATAATCGCCGGGCATGATGTAGCCCGCTTGCGCACGTTCCAACACAGCGCGGCGTACAGGATTGCCCACATGCACGCCCACGGCACCCTCTGGCAGCGGCGTGGGCCATGTCCCGCAGGCCACAACCCCTACGCGCTTGGCAAAGCGCGCATTGACCCGACCCAACACACCGTTCTGCTCGTGGATCATGCGCGGCACCCGCAAGAGCGTTGCCGCCGCCATGGCGGGGATCGACGGATAGCCGCCAAAACCCACGACCACATCTGGACGCCTGCGTAGCATGCCCAACACTGTGCTGGCGGCTCCTGCAATAATCCGGAACGGAACGGCGACCTTGGCCAACAGCCCGCCGCGGGCAAAGGTGGCGCTGGCGATTTGCCTAATCTCAACGCTGTGCGGAAAACCACCGGTGTAGCGCGCGCCGCGGGCGTCGGTGCTCAGGATAACATGCCAGCCGCGGCGTAACATCTCTTCTGCCAAGGCCTGCGCCGGGAACATATGCCCGCCTGTACCGCCTGCTGCGATCAATAGAACGGGCGGCCGTGTCTGAGCTGCGATCGGTGCGCTCATCGGCGGCCCCGGCCCAAAATATCGCTGATCTCGCCCTGCGGGCGCGCGCGGGTGAAGGCCAGCAACATGCCGAGTGCGATACCCGAGGCAATCACAGAAGAGCCACCGTAGCTGACGAAAGGCAATGTCATCCCTTTGGCAGGCAGCAGCCGCACGGCCACGCCCATGTTAATCATCGCCTGCACCCCAAACATGCAGACCAACCCGGTGCCTGCGAGGCGGATAAACGGATCCCGCTCACGCACAAGGCGCGACAACGAGCGCACAACGATGCTGGCATATAAAGCGATAATAACCAGCACGAGGATGAGCCCGTATTCCTCCGCAGCCACGGCAATGATGAAATCCGTGTGCGCGTCCGGCAGTGACCATTTCACCGCCCCCTCGCCCACGCCCACACCAAACAGACCACCCTCGCGGATCGCGTTTGTTGCATAGCCCAACTGAGTGGTGGGATCGATATCGGCGCTCAGGAACCCGTCAATACGGCGGGCGAAATGCTCTGAGCTGGAATAGGCCAGCGTGCCGGCCAGGACCACGGCACCAGCCATGCCTACCAATAACAGCATCGGCGCACCAGCGACGAAATACATCACGCCCCAGCCAAAGAGGACCAGACAAGCCTGACCAAAATCGGGCTGCAAAGCCAGCATCAAAACGATTGTTATGCACAGCGCAAAGGACCACGCGCGCCCGGGCGGGCCGTCCAGATCTTGACTGGCGGCCAACATCCACGCGGCCATCACGACAAAGCTAGGCTTAAGGAACTCCGACGGCTGGAAGGCTGCAAAGCCCAGAGAATACCAGCGCACAGCACCTTTGCCGAAATCCGTGCCGAAAAATGGCAGCAGCATCAACGCCACAAAGGTCAGCGCAAAACCGATGACGGCAAGGCGGCGCACCATCTTGATGGGCATCATCGAGGTCATGATCATCGCGACCAACGCCAGCCCGCCAAAAAACGCCTGACGCTGGACATAATGAAACGGCTCGAACCCGTTTTTCGCGGCAAGCGGCGGCGATGCGGCAAGTCCTAGCAACAGCCCAACACTGAAAAGGATCAGGATGCACGACATCGACCACTTGTCGATCGTGTGCCACCATTTGGGTAAAATTGGCTCGCCCCCGCGCACGGGAGCAGCGCCATACACCATCTCTGTCATGGGTGTCGCCTCTATACTGCCTTGTCGCCCCTTTTCGGGATCTGAGCGACACTATAGCCGGGAAACACCCCGCAGACCAGTGAATTTAAGGCCGCGAAAACAACAAGCGCAGACCAACAGCACCCAAAACCACGGCCGCACAACGGTCGATGTAGAATTTTGCACCAAGGTAGGCAGCGCGCACGGTTGGTGTGCTCATGGCCAGGGCCAAGAGGGCGTAAAAGGTCAATTCAATTGCCAAATGGTTGACCACCACGGCGGACCGCGCGAGCAAGGACATATCTGCGGGGAAAATCACCACGAGCACCGCCGCTGAAAAAAGAAACGATTTGGGGTTCAAGACATTGATCATCAAACCGGTGCGGAACGCTTTATGTGCCGGCTGCGGGGTGGCCGCAATTGGCGCTCTTGCGCCGCGCCACATCATAAAGGCCACATAGATCAGGTACACCGCCCCTGCTGTTTTCACCAAGACCACGGCCCAAGGAGCGGCCGCAAAGACAACCTCTAACCCTAATAAAGCGGCGGCGGTCCAAGTCGCCGCCATCAGGCCAAGCCCTGCCCCCACAGCCATGCCCGCGCGCCGCCCGGCGCTAAGCGTGGTTTGCACAGCAATGAGAAGCGCAGGCCCAGGGCTCATGATCGCCGCCAAGAGCGCAAGATTGAAAACGAGCAAATGATCAAAAGACATCAGCGGGCTCCGGATTTGAGGCAGGTGAGCCATTTATTTGAGCAAATCCACAGGAGACGCAAGCGCGATCCCGCCGTCTGGTTTGACGCCGTGCTTTCTTGACCCCGCAGGCGCAATCGGTCAGGAGGGCAAGCGTGGAAATCGACACACTCATAATTGGTGCCGGTGCGGCGGGCATGATGTGCGCGGCCCATACGGGCGGCCGTGTGATGGTGGTTGATCATGCCAAGGCCCCCGGCGAAAAAATCCGCATATCTGGTGGCGGGCGCTGCAATTTTACCAACATGCACTGCACCCCGCAGGCGTTTTTATCGCAAAACCCCCATTTCGCTAAATCAGCCTTGGCGCGCTATACTCAGTGGGATTTTATCGATTTGGTCGACCGGCACGGCATTGCTTGGCATGAAAAAACGCTGGGCCAACTCTTTTGCGACACCTCAGCCAAAGAGATCATTGCGATGCTGACGGGGCTAATGCGCGACGCGGGCGTACGTTTGCACCTTCAAACCCATGTCAAAGACATACGTCACGCGGATGGCCGCTTTCACGCGGTGGTGGTCGATGCACAGGGGCAAACGCCAATCACCGCAGGCAATTTGGTCCTGGCCACGGGCGGGAAATCCATTCCCAAGATGGGGGCCACCGGCTTTGCCTACGAAGTAGCCACACAGTTTGGCCTACCTGTCACGCCAACACGTCCGGCGCTGGTGCCCTTTACCTTTGATAAGGGCCGCTTTGCACCCCTCGCTGGGGTCAGCGTGCCCGCCCGCGTCACGGCCGAGGGCGTGGGTTTTGACGAGGCAATGCTTTTCACGCACCGGGGCCTGTCTGGGCCTGCGGTCCTTCAGGCTTCAAGTTATTGGGAAGAAGGCCAAGCCGTGACGCTGAACCTCGATCCGCAGAGCACCATTGGCCCTAGCTTGCGCGACCAACGGCAGCGCCAAGGACGGCGCAACATGACAACGGAATTGGCGCGCCACCTGCCCGCCCGCTTGGTCGAGCATATGGCGCCTGACTGGCAGGTCGCAGGCAATTTGGCCGATCAATCCGACGCCGCGATCACGGCCCTTTGTGCGCGCCTGCAAGAGTGGCAAGTCACCCCGACCGGTACCGAAGGCTACCGCACCGCCGAGGTGACGGCGGGCGGGATAGATACCGATGCGCTTTCCTCAAAAACCATGGCAGTGAAGACCGTTCCGGGTCTCTATGTGATCGGCGAAGCGGTCGATGTGACAGGCTGGTTGGGCGGGTATAATTTCCAATGGGCGTGGTCGTCGGCGATGGCAGCCGCGCGTGATATTCAGGCGCAACAAGCCTAGGCGCGCTTGGCAAGCGCCTGCGCCACGCAGGCTGCAAAATCTTCGCCGCGCTTTTCAAAGCTGTCGTATTGATCGAAACTTGCCGCAGCGGGCGCCAAGAGAACAACATCGCCCGGTTCCGCCTCTGTGGTCGCGGCTGCGACTGCTGCGGCCATGTCCCCGCAAATTGCGCAATCCATGTCCAATTGCAGGGCAAAACCGGCCGCCTCGCGGCCAATCACATAGGCTTTGCGCACGCGGTCGGCGGCCGTATTCAGCGCCGAAACACCGCCCTCTTTTTCCAAACCACCACAAATCCAGCGAATGTTCTTGAACGCTTGTAGCGCCTTAAGCGCACTGTCGACGTTGGTTGCCTTGCTGTCGTTCACAAATATCACGCCGGCTTCCTCGGCGATGCGCTGGCTGCGGTGAGGCAATCCGCCAAAGCTGTGAAACGCAGCCTCAATCACCTTGGGCGCCAAACCTAGTGACCGGCACACGGCATAGGCGGCGCAGGCGTTTTGGTGGTTATGCGCACCGGGCAAACCCGGCACCGCACGCAGGTCAATCGAGGCCACTTGGCGGCCTTTGCGCATCTCTGACAAAAAGCCCTTGCGCGCTGTGATGTCCCAACCGGGGCCGCTCAGCTTGCGCGCGCTGCTGATGCGGATCACGCGGTCATCCGTGGGGCCTTCGGACATTTGCCCCGCAAGAAAAGCGCCCTCTGCCTCGTCCACACCAACAATGGCGCGGTCCGGTCCGCCTTCGGAAAAGAGGCGCCGTTTGGCCGCGAAATAGCCGCCCATCCCGCCATGACGGTCTAGATGATCGGGGGTCAAATTGGTAAAAACGGCCACATCCGGCGTGAGGTTGCGCGCCAGCTCAATTTGATAAGAACTCAGCTCCAGCACCACCACACTGCCTTCTTGCGCTGGGGCAATATCCAAGGCACCGCGGCCGATGTTGCCAGCAAGCTGACAGGGGCGGCCCGCAGCCCCAAGAATGTGATGGATCAGCGCAGAAGTTGTCGATTTGCCGTTGGACCCGGTCACAGCAACGGTTCGCGGGCTGACCTCGAAGTTCTGCCATTCAGGCGTCGTGAACGACTGAAAAAATAGGCCAATGTCATTGTCGATGGGCACCGCAGCAGCGATGGCAGCAGCAATTACTGGGTTCGGCTGAGGATAGAGGTGCGGAATGCCGGGGCTAACGATGAGGCGCGCGATATCCTGCCAAAAGGCGGACGCTGTCATTTTCGCGACCTCAAAGCCTTCGCCCGCGGCCACATCGCGTGCCGCTTGGTTGTCGTCCCATACGACCGGGATCGCACCGCCCGCGGCCAGTGCCCGCGCTGCGGACAGGCCCGAACGTCCGAGCCCGAGGACCGCCACCCGCGCGCCGTCAAATCCGCGGACAGGGATCACGACTGCGGCCCCGCACCAGAGCAATCAGAAATGCGCAAAGCGCCCATCACCGCACCTTGAGCGTTGCAAGGCCGATCATCGCCAAAATCAGAGCGATAATCCAAAACCGGATCACGATCTGTGGCTCGGCCCAGCCCTTTTTCTCATAGTGGTGGTGGATCGGCGCCATCAGGAACACCCGCTTGCCCGTGCGCTTGAAGTACAGAACCTGGATGATGACGCTCAGCGCCTCCACCACGAACAGGCCGCCCACGATGGCCAAAACCAGTTCGTGCTTAGTCGCCACCGCAATTGCCCCCAAAGCGCCGCCCAAGGCCAAGCTGCCGGTGTCGCCCATAAAGACGGCGGCGGGAGGGGCGTTGTACCATAAAAAGCCCAGACCACCGCCAAAAATACCGGCGGTAAAGATCAAAATCTCGCCGGTGCCCGGGACGTAGTGCACGTCCAAATACTCGGTGAAATCGACACGTCCAACCGCGTAGGAAATGATGCCAAGCGCGCCCGCCGCGATCATAACGGGCATGATCGCAAGCCCGTCGAGCCCATCGGTGAGGTTAACGGCATTGGCCGAACCAACGATCACGATGATCGCGAAAGGGATGAAAAAATAGCCCAGATTAATAAGCGTATCTTTGAACACAGGCAGCGCCAGCTGGTTCTGCAAGGCCTCTGGGTGCGATTGCGCCGCCGCATAAGCCGCGATGCCCGCGATGGCAAATCCCAGCGCCAAGCGCACCTTGCCCGACACGCCGGCCGTCGTTTGTTTCGACACTTTTGCATAGTCATCCGCAAAGCCGATCAGCGCAAAGCTGAGCGTGACAAAAAGCACGATCCACACAAACGGATTGTCCAGCCGTGCCCACATGAGTGTAGAGAACACGAGCGCGCCGACGATCAACAGCCCGCCCATGGTCGGTGTGCCCGCCTTGACGAAATGTCCCTCTGGACCATCCTCGCGGATCGGCTGGCCCTTGCCTTGATGTTTGCGCAGCACATTGATCAGCGGCGGACCAAAGATGAAACCAAAAATCAGCGCCGTTAAAAACGCGCCACCGGCACGGAAGGTGATATAGCGAAACAGGTTAAAAAAGTCGCCGCCGTCTGACAATTCCGTCAACCAATAGAGCATCTTGAGAGGTCCACCTCAGTATGTTGTGCGCAAGACCGCCCTACGCTTTGGCGTGGGGATGGCCCATTTTGCGGATTGCGTCAACGATTATGCCCAATTTCATGCTCAGCGACCCTTTGCCCAGAACAACGTCACCGGCGCGCAGATTAGTTGTCACCTCGGGCAAAAGCATATGGCTTTCGGCGACGTGACGCCCGCGTTTATGCGCCGGCAAGGCCGCATAAAACGCCCCCATCAGTGGGCCGACACAGTGAAATGTATCAATGCCTTCGACCGAGGGCAGGTCCGCCAACGCGCGGTGTAGGGCCTTTTCCTGCGGCCCCAACTCTTTCATATCGCCGATCACGGCAATGCGGCGCCCGCTGGTTGTCTCCGCTGCGGCCAGCACCGACAACGCGGCGGCCATAGACGAGGGGTTGGCGTTATAACTGTCATCAAGCAACGTCAGGCTGTGATCAGGATCCATCGGGTCGAGCGAGATAACCTCGCGCGCGCCGCGTCCCGAGAACGGCGCCCACCGCCCCAACGCCTGCGCCGAGAGCGCCAGATCCGCGCCCAATTCCACACAAGCTGCCAGCGCACCCAGCCCGTTCATTGCAAAATGCGCACCTGCCGTGGCGATTTTGAACATCACGGGCACGCCTTCGGCTGAGGCTTGGACGACGGTACTGTCGCCCTGCAACGTCACATTTTCCAAAACATAATCAAAGCCGTGCCAGCCAAAGCCTACGTCTTTGCGCTTGGCATCATGGGCTTTGGCTTGCAGGATTGCGGCCGTTTCAATGTCGTTGTTCAGGACCGCGCTGCCGCCGTATTCCAGCCCTTCGATGATGGAAGCTTTTTCCACCGCAATGCCCGCGATGCTGTCAAAAGCCTCCAGATGTGCGGCCGCGACCGTGGTGATCAGCACCACATGGGGGCGCGCCATGCGGGCCAACGGAGCAATCTCACCAGGGTGGTTCATGCCAATTTCGATCACCGCATAGTCGGTGTCCGCGGGCATCCGCGCCAATGTAAGCGGCACACCCCAATGGTTGTTATAACTCGCCACAGACGCATGGGTGGGGCCCTGATCGCCCAACATGGCGCGCAACATTTCTTTGGTTGAGGTTTTACCAACGGAGCCTGTCACCGCCAAAACCCGCGCACGGGTGCGCGCGCGGCCTGCGCGACCTAAGGCCTCAAGTGCCGCAAAAACATTATCTACTACTAAAAGCGGTGCGTCCGCAGTAACCCCTTCGGGTATCCGCGACACCAGTGCCGCCGCCGCCCCTTTTTCCAATGCGGCGGCCACGAAATCATGGCCGTCCCGCTGGTCCTTGAGGGCGACAAATAAGTCGCCCGGCACAAGGGTACGTGTGTCAATCGACACGCCGTGGGCCTGCCAAACGCCGGTGGCGGTGCCGCCTGTGGCCTCTTCTGCCGCCTCAGAGGTCCAAAGCGTCACAGTGGCCGCCCTTCTAATGCGGCCACCGCAACGCTGGCCTGTTCGACATCATCAAAAGGCAGGATGTCATCACCAACGATCTGGCCGGTTTCATGCCCTTTGCCGGCAATCAAAAGCGCGTCGCCCGGGCCCAACATATCAACAGCGCGCAAAATCGCCTCCGCGCGGTCAGCAACCTCATGGGCGTCGGGGCATCCCTCTAGCACATCGGCGCGAATATCGGCGGGATCTTCGGATCGAGGGTTGTCGTCGGTAACAAATACCGTATCGGCCTGCGCTGCCGCCGCAGCTCCCATCATCGGGCGTTTACCCACATCGCGGTCGCCGCCTGCACCGATGATGGCAACCAATTGGCCCATAACATGTGGCCGCATCGCGCGCAGCGCGGTCTCCACCGCATCTGGCGTGTGCGCGTAATCCACAAAGACCGCTGCCCCATTGCTGCGCGTCGCCGCAAGCTCCATGCGGCCTCGCACGGTTTCCAACTGAGACAGCGCGGCAAAGACCTGTTCCGGTTCAGCACCACAGGCAATAACGAGGGCCGCCGCCAAGGCGACGTTGTCAGCCTGAAAATCGCCAATTAGGTTCAGACGCACCTGATAGACCGCACCCAACCAGACAAAGCGTAGGTCCTGCCCGGTGGCATCCATGCGCTGGCCCGCAAGATGCAGATCGCCACCGCTTCGGCCCACGGTGATCACGGCCTGCCCGCGCGCCTTGGCGATGGCGGCCATGTCCACGCCGCGCGCATCGTCGATGTTGACGACCGCTGTGCCATCCTCCGGCATAACCCGCGCGAAGAGGGCGGCTTTGGCGTCGAAATATGCCTCAAAGCTTTGGTGATAGTCCAAGTGATCTTGGCTAAGGTTGGTAAATCCCGCAGCGCGCAAAGCGACCCCATCGAGGCGGCGCTGGTCCAGCCCGTGCGACGAGGCCTCCATCGCGGCATGGGTGATCCCATGGGCGGCAGCCTGCGAAAGGGTACGGTGCAGCGTTATAGGTTCTGGCGTGGTATGGGCGAGCGGCGCGCTCCATGCTCCTTCAACACCGGTGGTGCCCAAATTAACCGCCGGAAGATCGAGCACCTGCCAAATCTGGCGCACGAAACTGGACACAGAGGTTTTTCCATTGGTCCCAGTCACCGCAACCATCGTGGCAGGCTGCGCACCATAAAAAAGCGCGGCGGCCCGTGCCAGCGCCTCGCGCGGCTGTGCGGCAATGACCACCGCTGCGCCGGCAACAGCGGCCGCGGCGCGCGCCATCTCTGCCCCTTCAGCGTCCGTCAAAATGCTTGTGGCGCCGCGTTCTAACGCCGCCTCCACAAAACTGGCCCCATGTTGGCGCGTTCCCGGCATTGCGGCAAAAAGATAGCCCTCGCGCACCGCGCGGCTGTCCACGGCAAGCCCTGCAACCACAGGGTTCGCATCCCCCGGCGCCGTGAGCCCCAAAGACCTCAAAGTTGTCAAACCGTCCGGAGCCATAGGATCGCTTTTTCGATTAGTTGCTGCTGGTGAGCGTTATATCAGTCAAAGGGGCGGGTTCAACGCTTGGCCGCAACCCCAAAAGCGGTGCGATGCGGCGGATCATCTCGGCGGCGACCGGCACGGCCGTCCAGCCGGCGGTGCGGCGCGGCTCATCGCCCGAGGTTTCAACAGGCTCGTCGAGCGTGACGACCAAGACGTATTTAGGATCATGGGCCGGGAACATGCTGGCAAAGGTGGCGATCACCTTGTCTTCATAATAGCCGCCCGTCGGCTTTGGTTTGTCGGCCGTCCCGGTTTTGCCCGCCACGGCATAACCCGGCACTTCGCCAAAGCTGGCTGTACCCTCAGAGACCACTTTGCGCAGCATATCGCGCGCTGCGGCTGCGGCCTCGGCGCCCATGACACGCGGCCCGCGCACGGGCGCGTCTTGGCGCAAAATCGTAGGCGTCACCGCATAGCCGCCATTGGCAATCGCGGCATAACCTGCCGCAAGGTGCATGGGCGATGTGGAAATGCCGTGTCCGTATGAAATGGTCACAGCACTCAGGTCCGTCCACTTTTTCGGCAACAGCGGCTTGCCTGTGGCGGCCTCCACGATCTCAAAACCCGTCGCGTCGAAAAAGCCCAACTCGCGCAGGAAGTCTTGTTGTTTTTCCACACCAATCTCGAGGGCCACGCGCCCGGTACCACGGTTGGAGGAATGCACAATTACATCCGACAGTGAGATCACGCCATAGTTTTTGCGCCGAAACTCGCCAATGCTGAACCCACCCACACGCATCGGTGGTTTGGTGTCGATCATTGTGTCCGAGGTGGCAAGGCCAAGGTCAACGGCCTGCGCGGCAGTGAAAATCTTGAACGCGCTGCCCAGCTCATAAACCCCCTGAACGGAGCGGTTAAACAGCGGATCGTCCGACTGGTCGCCTTGGGTCAGCGGGCGCGGCCGGTTGTTGGGGTCAAAACTGGGAAGCGACACAACCGACACGACCTCGCCGGTATGGGCGTCCATCAGGATGGAGGTCGCACCCTTGGCGTTCAAGAGCTTCATTCCGCCCCATAGCACGCGTTCTGCGGCCGCCTGGACCGTCAGATCCAGCGCAAGCGTCAGCGGCCGGCCTGCATTAGCCGGGTCGCGCAAGTAATTATCGAAATATTTCTCAACACCCGCCACACCGATTACTTCGGCGGCACTCACGCCCTCTTTGCCAAAACTGGCGCCGCCCAAAACATGGGCGGCCAATGTGCCATTAGGATAAAGACGCATATCGCGCGGCCCAAAAAGCAGGCCTGGATCGCCGATATCATGTACGGCCTGCATCTGTTCAGGGCTAATTTTACGCTTGATCCACAAAAACTTACGCTTGCCAGTGAAGTCTTTGAGCAGGCGTTCTTTGTCCAGATCGGGGAAAATCTGCACCAGCTTGTCAGCAGAATTTTCGGGATCTACCAATTGGCGCGGCTGGGCATAAAGCGCATGCGTTTCAAAGTTGGTGGCAAGCAGGCGCCCGTCGCGGTCCACGATGTCGGCGCGGGCCGCCGAAATGGCCGCCCCCTGCACCTCTGCGCGTGGCTCTGCCGGATCAGAGGTGGAAAGCATTCCCATCCGCAGACCCACAACAGCAAAGGCACAGACAAAGCCAAGACCCAAGATCAACAGGCGGCTCTCGGCGCGGGCGCGCATCTGGTCGCGCATTTCCTCATGTCGCAGGCGTTTGTTCTCACGCTCAATCGCGTCGGGGTTTTCCCCCACCTCACGGGCCCGCAGAATGCGCGCCAAAGGCCGCAAAGGCGTGCGGATCATTGCACGCCCCCAACGTCGGCCATGCTGGAGACATCAATACCGTTTACAAAATCAATCTCGGGCGCTTGCGGATAAGACACCTGATCGAGGCGCCCGAATTGTTCAGGTGCCAGAGGCAACAACCCAAGGCTGTCAAAGTTGATATCTGCCAGATCGCGCAGCCGGTCGGGGCGGTTCAAATAGGCCCATTCGGCGCGTAACACAGCAAGGCGCGCATGTGCAGCGCGGATTTCGGTGCGTAATTCCTCGGTCTCGGCCAAAGCCTGCTGTGTGGCGTAGTTTTCGCGGTAGGCCCAGAAGGCCAAACCAATCACCGCAAGGGACGTGAGCATATAAAAAAGCGTTCTCATGCAAGATCTCCAGAGTGATAGCCGGGCGCAAGCGGCATCGCGACCGCGCGCGCCTCAATCGTGCCCGCGGGGGTGTCGGTGCGCGTGGCAATGCGCAGTTTGGCCGAGCGCGCACGAGGGTTTGCCGCAAGCTCCTCCGCATCCGCCACAATCGCTTTGCGCGAGGACAGGGTGAATTGTGCCGGTGCTGGGGCGGCTTGTGGGGCATAGCGGTTTGCATTACCGCCCGCCCCGGCGCGCGCTGTCAAAAAGCGTTTTACCATCCGGTCTTCGACCGAATGGAAAGTCACAACCGCCAGTTTACCGCCGGGGCGCAGGGCACGCTCCGCCGCCATCAACCCGCGATAAAGCTCGCCATATTCGTCATTCACCGCGATGCGCAGCGCCTGAAAGCTGCGCGTGGCAGGATGCGATTGGTTAGGTTTAGCGCGCGGCAAGCAGCCTTCGATGAGGCGCGCAAGGCGCAGCGTGGTCATAATCGGCTCAATCGCCCGCTCGCGCAAAATGGCCTGTGCAATGCGGCGGCTGGCGCGTTCTTCGCCATAGTGAAACAGGATATTGGCCAGCACCTCAGCCGTGGCCCCATTCACAATATCGGCGGCTGAAACGCCGCTCTGGCTCATGCGCATATCCAGCGGGCCGTCCTTCATGAAAGAAAACCCGCGTTCGGCCTGATCAAGCTGCATGGAGCTGACACCCAGATCAAGCACCACGCCATCAAGTTCCTGCGCATAGTTGTCCATCTTGGAAAAAACGCCCTGCTGCATCACAAGGCGAGACCCGTAGGTGTCAGCCCAGCTTGCTGCCATTTCAAAAGCCAGCGGGTCGCGGTCCACGGCGGTCACCTCGGCGGCACCAGCCTCCAGCAGCGCGCGCGTGTATCCACCCGCGCCAAAGGTACCATCCAACCAACGCCCTTCAATCGGTACGCACCCCTGCAAAATGGGAGCGATCAACACAGGTATGTGCGGCCCCTCTGCCACGTCTTAACCCAAGTCCCCGTCGAGATAGACGGACGGGTCGAGCGCGGGGTCGTACCCCTCTTCGTCAAGGGCCGCGACGGACGCCTCATAGGCCTCGGGCTGCCAAATCTCGAATGTGTCACCGGAGGCCACGAACCGCGCGATGCCGTTCAGGCCGATTTTTTCGCGCAGCTTCGCAGGCAGCACGATGCGTCCGGTGTCGTCCACAACGGTTTCAATGGATTGCGCAGAATAGAGCCGCTCCATCGCCTTGCGCTTGGCCGAGCCGCGCGGATGAAGCGCGATTTTCTCGTCCACTTCATCCATCGCCTCAACGGTGAAGCCTTCGATATAGCTGCGTGTTTGTCCGCCATAGACCAGAATAACGCGAGGCGGCAGGCCGTCCGTCCAATCAGGATCAGAGCCCTCGATTACACGGCGAAAAGAGGCCGGGATTGAGACCCTGCCCTTTGCGTCCACCTTGTGGTCGCTTTCACCTCTGAACCTACGCGCCACCTTGGCCGGATCCTTTACCGTTGCGCCCAAAACTAGGGGCTGAAATTAAAACGGCGGGTTGATCTGCTGCCACTGATCAACCCGCCGCCCTCGTCCCGGAGTTCGGGATGTCCAGCTGCGCGCGCCACTTGGGGGGATGTCTGCTCGCTTGCGCGCCGGATCTTTTTGGTCTGATGAACGCGAGAGCCTGTATGAAACCTGCAAGAGTTTTTATTTTGTGGGGTCGTTTGGTGCCCCGGGTCTCGTTTTCATCTGATGCCCTATGGATACTATGGGAAATCATGGGTTTCAAATGATTTTTATGGGTAAGTAAGTGGAAAGCACTGATCAAATGCGCGTACATTTAATTAAATTTATGTCAATGGGATACATTGTAACAACATGTTGATCTAATTTTCAATTATAACCAACATGTAGACCCAAACAGAACGAAGAATAGTGACCCATGAGATCCCAAATAAATTGGCAGCGATTAGTATGACTTGAACATATTCACTTTATGTTCTCATCAGCGTCGCAATATAGCCGCACAAAATCCCGTGTTTGGGTGATTCGCAGGCCACCTGTTCCACTAAGACATAGAACGCGCCGCTCTTGTCATCTCTTTCCCACGATTTCCCACATCTCGATAACGAAAACAGAAAAACCGGCGCGCGCGGGGTGCGAACGCCGGCCAATTTCGTTTCAGTTTTTGCTGCGATAGCGCCCCAGCCTAGGCCACACCACCTTGGATCAGGCCTTGCGCAATACGCGCATAGGCCTCGGCCATGGGCCCTTCGCCAGCCGCCACCGGCGTGCCGCCATCCCCAGCCAATCGCGTCTCACGATCAATCGGCAGCGCCCCCAACAGCGGCACCCCAAGGCGCTCCGCATCAGCAGCCACACCGCCCTGGCCAAAGATGTCGTGCGTACTGCCGCAATCCGGGCAGGTGAACTGGGACATGTTTTCAATCATGCCAAGGACCGGTGTTTTGAGCGTGGCGAACATGTCGATCGCCTTGCGCGCGTCGATCAAGGCAACATCCTGCGGGGTCGAGACGACAATAGCACCGGTCAGCTCGGACTTGGTGCAAAGCGTAAGCTGCACATCCCCCGTGCCCGGCGGTAGATCGACAATCAACACGTCCAGCTCACCCCATTCGACCTGCCCCAACATTTGTTGCAATGCGCCCATCAGCATCGGCCCGCGCCACACCACGGCCTTGCCCTCTTCCATCATAAATCCGATGGACATCATGGTGACCCCGTGGGCGTGCAATGGGATGATGGTTTTGCCGTCGGGGCTCGCGGGACGTTTGTTCACCCCCATCATGCGCGGCTGCGAGGGACCGTAGATATCCGCATCAAGCAAGCCAACGCGCCGCCCCTCCCGCGCCAAAGCGACAGCGAGGTTGGAAGAGACGGTAGATTTGCCCACACCCCCCTTGCCCGAGGCGATCGCCAAAATACGCTGGACCCCGGCAGGCCGGGTCGGGCCGTCTTGTGGTTTTGGGTGACCGCCGATCTTGAGGCTGGGTGGCGCGCTTGGGGCGGATTTGGTAGCAGGGCCATGCGCGGTCAGCGCGACCTGCACCTGCCTCACACCTGGAAGGGCAGCAACCGCAGCCTCGGCGGCAGCACGCACCGGAGCCATGGCTGCCGCGGCCTCCGGCGTTGGCGCCTCAATCACAAAGCGCACAGTCTCGCCGTCCACTTGCAGCGCGCGCACCATATCGCGGCTGATGACATCGCCGCCATCTGGCAGGCCAACACGGGCCAACGCTTCTTTTACTTGCTCACTGCTGATCGCCATGTGCTGCTCCCTCTTGTACTAATTGCTTCATGTGGTTTTTTTCCCGTCGGGCGCAAGGCGATAGCGCAAGGACCACCGCAACGTCGCACCTGCACGCGCTCTATAACGCCGCCTTAGCATACCCGACTTCCGTCAAGAACGCGCCAAGGTTGACCATAGGTCGCTTATGCAAATGCTGCATAGCGGCATTGACGAGATGGATATTGTGCAACCGCAGCAAATGCCTATTTTCACTTTCAACAGACAACGACGCAGCCTACGAAAGGGCTAACCCAATGGCATATATGAATACTTCGTCTTCCTTCGCACCTCTGATGGCACGTGCATTGCACACTCTGGGTCACATGACTGAGGGTGCCGCAAGCTACATGACGCGCCGCCGCATCTATCGCCAGACTGTGGCCGAGCTGGCCGCGCTGAGCGACCACGAGCTGGCCGATCTGGGCATCCACCGCTCGCACATTCGCCGCATCGCGGACGAAACGGCCCGCAACCTGGCCTGAGAGTTTTTGCAGATCGGGCGCCTCCTCCTCCCTAGGCGCCTGAGAAAAGGCGGCGGCATCATTCCTCCCTCAGATGCCGCCGCACTTTTCCCCGGAACACCCGGGACGATATCACCGCCGGGCGTTCCTCCTCCCTAGTCTTGCGGTGTAAAAGAGCGGCGCATCCTCCTCCCTGGGTGCGCCGTTTTTTTTGTGCCGCAAGCCCTAGGGGCCTTAGTGGAGCCGTCGCCGGCCCGCTGCACCTCCCTTGCGCACAGGCGCTGTAGGTATTTGGGTGGCTGCATGCAGGTGTGTCACGAAGGCACGGACCGTAGGGCCGTGATCCGCGTCTGAGCCGGCGGACGACAGGACAAAGTCCGCCCCGTCGTACCACTCCGCAAGCGCACTTCGCGCCGCCCGTCGCGGTCCTATGTCCTGCGGCAGCGTCATTACCCATTCCAAGAAACCAGCACGCGCCGCGGCATCACCGCCCTGCCCCGCCGCATCCAGATCGGCCAATCCAGCCACGATCTTTGCAAACATCTTGCCTCTTTCTGTCACGCCCCGTGACGTTCTGCGAAAAGGCTATGAGGCGCACACACGGCGCATCTGCACCGTTGTACCCTTCATCGCCACCCGCGATCCACGTAATCCAAGGCTGGTTTCCGGGCTCGGGGCGGGTGGTCCGTAGACCCGCAACATGCGCCTTCCCGGGGATTGCCCCAGTGGCCTTGCATTTTGCTTCCCACCCTCACCGTTGCGGGGGCAGCGCCGGATTTGCACCGGCTTCCCAATTCTCCGCCCCCCCACTTGAGGTTTGGCACCTTGGACCTTGACGGTAGGACGCGAAGAAACTTCACACAAGAGATTTCTTAAGCATACCGCTTTCCAGATGGGACGCGCGGCGGCCGGCTGTCTGCTCGCAACGGGTAAACGCCTTAGAACGGAATGTCGTCCGCGCTTGAGACAAAACGCGCGACCACCTTTTTGTCGCCGGCTTTTTCAAATGCGATATCCAGCTTATCGCCTTCGATGCCGGTCACGCTGCCATAGCCGAATTTCTGATGGAACACCCGCGCACCAATGCTGAAGCTGCTGACGGCAGTCAGATCGATGGTGGTTGTCTTACTTTCACGCGGCTGCGACAGACCGCGCTGCTGGCTGCGCGATTGCAAACGCCGCCAACCGGGCGAATCGTAGACATTGGCGGAGGCCGCCGCTTCGTGCAGCCCAGAGGTCACAGCCTCTTCTTGGCGCATGCCAGCCGCACCGTAACCGCCGCCGTAAAGGCCAGGAGGCGTCAGAATATCCACATGCGCCTCTGGCAACTCATCGACGAAGCGCGAGGGCAGCGCCGATTGCCATTGCCCAAACACCCGCCGATTGGCGGCAAATGACACGGTGCATAGCTGCTCTGCCCGCGTGATCCCCACATAGGCAAGGCGCCGCTCTTCCTCGAGACCTTTGACGCCGCTTTCATCCATAGAGCGTTGCGACGGGAACAAACCGTCCTCCCAGCCCGGCAAAAACACCACCGGAAACTCCAAACCTTTGGCCGCGTGGAGTGTCATGATCGACACTTTGGCGCCCTCACCTTGTTGCTCATTGTCCATGATCAGGCTGACGTGTTCCAAAAACCCTTGCAGGTTTTCAAACTGCTCCAATGCCTTCACCAGTTCTTTGAGGTTTTCCAGACGGCCCGGTGCCTCAGGCGTTTTGTCATTCTGCCAATAGCCGGTATAGCCGCTTTCGTCCAAGATCACCTCGGCCAAAGCAACGTGCGAAATGGGCGGCGGGCCGTGCTCCATGCGCAGCGGAGCGGCCCCGTCATCGATCACTGCGCCATCGTTGGGCACCTCAAGGCGCGGGCCGCGCAGCTGGGCGTGCCAGCGGGCGATGCCCTCAATCAGGATGCGCAGTTCGCTCGCCCCTTTGCCCTTGATCAAGCCTTGGCTCAGCGCGATTTGCGCCCCTTCCACAAGGTTTACCCCATTCGCACGTGCCGCGATCTGAATCGTTTGCTGGGCCTTATCACCCAATCCGCGTTTGGGGGTGTTCACGATCCGCTCAAAAGCCAAATCATCATCCGGGCTCACCACGACGCGGAAATAGGCCATCGCATCGCGAATCTCCAACCGCTCGTAAAAGCGGGGGCCGCCGATCACGCGATAAGGCAGACCGATGGTCAGAAAACGGTCCTCAAACGCACGCATCTGGTGACTTGCGCGCACGAGAATCGCCATGTCATCCAGCGAAAACGGGGACATGCCGCGGGTACCAGATTGCGCAGCCTCAATCTCATCCCCGATCCAACGGGCCTCTTCCTCGCCGTCCCAATGACCTATCAAGCGCAGCTTTTCGCCCTCTTCCGCATCGGTCCAAAGGGTCTTGCCCAGCCGTCCTTCGTTGCCCGCAATCACCGCAGAAGCAGCCGCCAAAATATGCGGTGTGGAGCGGTAGTTTTGCTCCAACCGGACCACATGCGCGCCCGGGAAATCTTTTTCAAAGCGCAGGATGTTGCCCACCTCGGCACCGCGCCAGCCATAGATCGACTGGTCATCATCACCGACACAACAGATGTTCTTGTGTCCCCCCGCCAACAAACGCAGCCACATATACTGAGCCACGTTCGTATCTTGGTATTCGTCGACCAAAATATAGGCAAACCAGCGCTGATATTGCGCCAAGATATCGCCATGTGTTTGGAATATCGTCACCATATGCAGCAGCAGATCGCCAAAGTCGCAGGCATTCAACTCAACAAGGCGGCGTTGATATTGCGCATAAATATCTGCGCCGAGGTGGTTATAGACACCGGCGTCAGCCGCCGGTACTTTGTCCGGCGTGATCGCGCGGTTTTTCCAGCCGTCGATGATCCCGGCCAACTGGCGCGCCGGCCAGCGTTTGTCGTCAATGCCTGCTGCGCGCACCAGTTGTTTCAGCAAGCGCAACTGGTCGTCGCTATCAAGAATGGTGAAGTTCGACTTTAGCCCCACCAGCTCGGCGTGCCGACGCAGCAATTTGACACAAATCGCATGGAACGTGCCTAGCCAGGGCATCCCCTCGGCCGGTTGTCCCAAAAGCTGTCCCACGCGGTTTTTCATCTCACGTGCGGCTTTGTTGGTAAAGGTAACTGCCAAAATCTCATTCGGGCGCGCCCGACCTGTGTTGAGCAGATGCACAATGCGCGCGGTCAACGCGCGGGTTTTGCCCGTGCCTGCCCCCGCCAACATCAAAACCGGGCCATCCAGCGTCTCTACCGCCGTGCGCTGCTCCGGGTTCAGCCCATCAAGATAGGGCGTCGGCCGCGCGGCCATGGATTGCGCCATCGCCCGCGATGACAGTGATGCGCCCTCAAAGGCGTCCATTTCGTCGAAACTGCTCATGGCGCTAAGCTAGGCCAAAACAGGCGCAAGGAAAACCCATGTTCTCACCTTGTTCTACACAGCGCCACTCGTCGCGCAGCACCGCAAAAAACATGTGGCCCAGCGCTCGCCCACTGGACAATACAGCGCGAACGCGCCCAAATGCGGCCATGGACCTGCACGCCACATATCCCGCCCTCAGCGATCTGCGCCGCCGCGCGCAGGCCCGGATCCCAAAATTCGTTTGGGAATACCTCGATAGTGGCACGGGTGCGGAAGCCACCAAAGCGCGCAACCGGCAGATGTTGGACCGTGTGGGCCTGATGCCGTCGGTGTTGCACGGCGAGTTTGCGCCAGATCTGGGGACGACGTTCTTGGGTCAGCGCTTTGCGCAGCCCTTTGGCATCGCACCTGTGGGCATGTCGGGTCTGATTTGGCCCGGTGCAGAACGGCACCTGGCGGCACGCGCCGCCGCCCACGGCATGCCCTATAGCCTCTCGACCGTTGCGGCCGCCGCGCCCGAGGATGTAGCGGATGTTCTGGGCGCGGATGGCTGGTTTCAGATGTATCCACCGCGCGATCCGGAAATTCGCGCAGATATGCTGGCCCGCGCCCGTGCGGCCGGCTTTAAAACGCTCATCCTGACGGTGGATGTGCCTGTTGGGTCCCGGCGTGAACGTCAGGCGCGCTCGGGCCTGACCCAACCGCCGCGCCTGACACCGCGCCTGATGGCGCAAGTGGCACAGCGACCCAGCTGGGCCATAGCAACAGCGCGGGCTGGCATGCCGCACATGCGGATGCTCGACAAATACAGCACTGCCAATACCGAAAACCTGCCACCCAACGCGCATATCGGCTATCTTCTGCGCACCTCGCCCGATTGGGATTATGTGCAGTGGCTGCGGGATCATTGGGAGGGGCCTTTCATTATCAAAGGCGTGCTTCGCGGTGCAGATGCCGCTCGGTTGGAGCAAATGGGTGCCGATGCCATTTGGGTGTCCAACCACGCTGGCCGCCAGTTTGACGGGGCACCCGCCGCCATTGAAGTCCTGCCAGAGGTGCGGGCTGAAACCACGCTGCCGCTGATCTTTGACAGCGGCGTTGAGGGCGGGTTGGACATCCTGCGCGCGCTGTCTTGTGGCGCAGATTTCGTCATGATGGGACGGGCTTGGCACTTTGCTCTGGCCGCGTTGGGGCCCAAAGGGATCGACCATCTCGTAGATATCCTTCGCAAAGACCTAGAGGCGAACATGGGCCAGTTGGGCCTGCGCAGCCTCGCCGATATGCCGCAAAGCTTCACCTTGGGCTAACCGCCGCCATCGCCATGCCCACCACCTGGATCCGCCACAAACCTACCCAGTACTACGAGTTTACGGACGCCCGCGCAGGCTTTACACGCATGCCATCATCCGGCCCCCTACGACTGCCGGCCGCTGCCAAAGGACCACACCATGCCCGAATTCAACAAAATCCTGATTGCCAACCGCGGCGAGATTGCGATCCGCATTATGCGCGCCGCAAATGAGATGGGTAAAAAGACGGTCGCAGTGTTCGCCGAAGAGGACAAATTGGGCCTGCACCGGTTCAAAGCGGACGAAGCCTACCGGATCGGCGAAGGCATGGGGCCGGTGGCCGCATATCTATCCATCGAAGAGATCATCCGCGTCGCCCGCATGTCGGGGGCCGATGCGATCCACCCCGGCTATGGCTTGCTGTCAGAGAACCCCGATTTTGTGGATGCCTGCACCGCGGCGGGCATCACCTTTATCGGCCCCAAGGCCGAAACCATGCGCGCTTTGGGCGACAAGGCCTCTGCCCGCCAAGTGGCCATCGCCGCCGGTGTGCCAGTCATCCCCGCCACGGATGTGCTGGGCGATGATATGGATGTGGTGCGCGCTCAAGCAGAGGCGGTGGGCTATCCCTTTATGCTCAAAGCCTCTTGGGGCGGGGGTGGACGCGGCATGCGGCCCATCATGGCGCCTGAGGAGTTGGAAGAAAAAGTGCTGGAGGGGCGCCGCGAGGCGGAGGCTGCCTTCGGCAATGGCGAAGGCTATCTGGAGAAGATGATCCTCAAGGCCCGCCACGTCGAGGTACAAATCCTTGGCGATAAACAGGGCGAAATTTACCACCTTTATGAGCGCGATTGTTCGGTCCAGCGCCGCAATCAAAAGGTCGTGGAACGTGCCCCTGCCCCCTATCTGAGCGAAGACCAACGCGCGGAGATCTGTGCACTGGGCCGCAAAATCTGCCAGCACGTCGGCTATGAATGCGCAGGCACAGTCGAATTCCTGATGGATATGGCCGATGGCAAATTCTACTTCATTGAAGTGAACCCCCGCGTGCAGGTAGAACACACGGTGACTGAAGAAGTGACAGGCATCGATATCGTGCGCGCGCAGATCCTGATCGCCGAAGGCAAATCTATCGCGGAAGCCACGGGCAAAGCCACACAAGACGATGTAATCCTGAACGGCCACGCCCTGCAAACGCGGATCACCACGGAAGATCCGCAAAACAACTTTATACCTGACTATGGCCGCATCACGGCCTACCGCTCGGCCACGGGCCTCGGCATTCGCCTCGATGGTGGTACGGCCTATGCGGGCGGTGTTATCACGCGCTATTATGACAGCCTGCTGACCAAAGTGACGGCCAAAGCGCCGACCCCAGAGATGGCGATTGCGCGGATGGACCGCGCGCTGCGCGAATTCCGCATCCGCGGCGTCAGCACCAACATCGCCTTTGTGGAAAACCTGCTCAAGCACCCAACGTTTTTGGACAATACCTATCACACCAAATTCATCGACGAGACGCCCGCGCTGTTCCAATTCTCGCGCCGGCGCGACCGCGGTACCAAGGTGCTGACCTATATTGCCGACATCACGGACAACGGGCACCCAGAGACAAAGGGCAAACCTGCGCCCGCCCCCAATGCCCGCACCCCGCGCGCGCCTGCGCCCCTTGGTGAGCCGCAAATGGGCACGCGCAACCTGCTGGAACAAAAGGGACCGCAAGCGGTTGCCGATTGGCTCAAGGCGCAGTCGCAACTCTTGATTACCGATACCACGATGCGCGACGGGCACCAGAGCCTGCTCGCAACGCGCATGCGCTCCATCGATATGATCCGTGTCGCACCCTCTTATGCTGCCAATGTACCGCAGCTTTTTAGCGTCGAATGCTGGGGCGGGGCGACCTTTGACGTGGCCTACCGCTTCTTGCAGGAATGCCCTTGGCAGCGCTTGCGCGACCTGCGCGCAGCAATGCCGAATGTGATGACGCAGATGTTGCTGCGCGCCTCTAACGGCGTAGGCTACACCAACTACCCCGACAACGTGGTCACCCATTTCGTTGAGACCGCGGCCAAGACTGGCGTCGACGTGTTCCGAGTGTTTGACAGCCTCAACTGGGTGGAAAACATGCGCGTAGCGATGGATGCGGTAATTGCCGCCAACAAGGTCTGCGAAGGCACGATCTGCTATACCGGTGACATATTGGACCCGAAGCGGGCAAAATATGACCTGAACTACTATGTCAAAATGGGCCAAGAGCTGCGCGATGCCGGAGCGCATATTTTGGGCCTCAAGGATATGGCAGGGCTATTGAAACCAGCAGCGGCACGGGTGCTGGTGCGCGCGCTGAAACAAGAGGTCGGCCTGCCCGTGCATTTCCACACCCATGACACCGCAGGCAGTGCAACGGCCACCATCCTTGCCGCCTCCGAGGCCGGAGTGGATGCCGTAGACTGTGCGATGGACGCGCTGTCGGGCAACACCTCGCAAGCCACGATGGGCACGGTCATTGCAGCGCTTAAAAACACCGACCGCGACACCGGCCTTGATACGGATGCCGTGCGCGCAATCTCGGATTATTGGGAAGCGGTGCGCGGCCAATACACGGCCTTTGAAACGGGCATGCAAGCGCCCTCCTCAGAGGTGTACCTGCACGAAATGCCTGGCGGGCAATTCACCAACCTCAAAGCTCAAGCGGCCTCCCTCGGGCTGGACGACCGCTGGCCTGACGTGGCGCGGACCTATGCGGATGTGAACCACATGTTCGGCGATATCGTTAAGGTCACGCCATCGTCCAAGGTTGTCGGAGACATGGCCTTGATGATGGTGTCCCAAGGGCTGACGCGCGCCGAGGTCGAAGATCCCACCACCGATGTGGCCTTCCCCGATAGTGTGGTGGACATGATGCGCGGAAACCTTGGCCACCCCCCCGGCGGCTTTCCCACCGCGATCCAGAACAAAGTGCTCAAGGGTGAAGCGCCGCTTGAGACCCGGCCGGGCGCGGACCTGCCCCCCGTCGATCTGGAGGCGACACGCGCGTCCGTGAGCGCCGAGATGGAAGGCAAAACCGTCGATGACGAAGATCTGGCGGGCTACCTGATGTATCCCAAGGTCTTCATGGACTACATGGGGCGCCATCGCACCTATGGCCCTGTACGCACGCTGCCTACGCCGATTTTCTTTTACGGGATGAAAAACTCCGAAGAAATCAGCGTTGAGATTGACCCCGGCAAAACGATGGAAATCCGCCTGCAAGCCGTGGGCGAAACAAATGAAGACGGCGAGGTCAAAGTCTTTTTTGAACTGAACGGCCAGCCCCGCGTGATCCGAGTGCCCAACCGCATGGTGACCGCCACGACGCAGGCCCGCCCCAAAGCCGACACAAGTAACCCCAACCACATCGGCGCGCCGATGCCGGGCGTGGTGGCAACCGTTGCTGTGGCCGCGGGCGCAGCAGTCAAGGCAGGGGATTTGCTGTTGACGATTGAGGCCATGAAAATGGAGACGGGCATTCACGCAGAGCGCGACGCGGTTGTCAAAGCGGTCCATGTCGCCCCCGCGGGCCAAATCGATGCAAAAGACTTGCTGATCGAATTCGAATAGCCGCTGGCGTTAAAGCGATCCAAAGCCCGCCGCGTCACATCAGATGTGGCGGGCTTTTATGTGCAGTAAGGTGGTACAAGCCGTGCTGCAATTCCGTCCTGATATGCCCGCATAAGCCCAAACCGCAGACGTGACAAAACTGTAAAAAAGTTTGGGACAGATTGCATTTTCCTATTGCGGTTGGTGGGCGGCATTTGTAGACACCGCGTACCAAAGGAAGCGGGCGTAGCTCAGGGGTAGAGCATAACCTTGCCAAGGTTAGGGTCGGGCGTTCGAATCGCCTCGCCCGCTCCAATTTCTCTCTCACGAGAGAAACGACAAGGCCACCTTCGGGTGGCCTTTCGTCGTTCTGGGCACCTGTTTTGCATCGCCATGCGAATGCCCCAATCGCCCGCAAAGCCGCCCCTCTCAAATCAGAGAAACAGCCGCTCACGCGCCGCCCGAAAATATTTTTTGAAATATTAGAACGCTTTGAAGGTCAACGTGGTCAAAGACCGCTCAATCCCAACCACATCCAACAACCGCTCATTCACAAACTTCCCCACGTCCTCTCCCTTCGGGACATAGACTTTCAAAAGGAGATCCCATTCGCCACTTGTTGAATAGAGCTCCGAATGCAACTCTTTCAAGAGAAGCGCTTCGGCGACCTTGTAGGTCGTGCCGGGTTTGCATCTGAGTTGAACAAACACACAATCTGACATGGCGCTTTCCTTTTCGCATTGCAGCCTGACACTGCCACGCGTCTGCAACAGGCGCAACGTCTCTTCTCAAGCCATTTGATCTCAGGGCTTTTCCCTCGCGTATCCTCGCCTTATAAGCACCCCAGAACAAAGGAAAACCCGATGCGCCAAGCTACCGTCTCTCGCCACACAAGCGAAACCAAAATTACTGTCGAGCTAACGCTTGATGGTACAGGCCGCTATGAATGTACGTTGCGAAGGCGATCTGCACATTGATGATCACCACAGTGTAGAAGATGTAGGCATCGCCTTGGGCCAAGCGCTTGCAATAGCCGTCGGCAACAAAGCTGGAATAAACCGCTACGGCTCCTGCCTTTTACCGATGGATGACGCGCTTGTGCGCGCAGCCCTCGATATTTCAGGCCGTCCTTTCCTGGTTTGGAATGTTGATATGCCAACTGCTAAAATCGGCACATTCGATACAGAGCTTGTGCGAGAATTCTTCCAAGCCTTTAGCACGCATGCAGGTCTCACCCTGCAT
>CBFHKQ010000014.1:0-49376 GCA_965656435.1 uncultured Pseudosulfitobacter sp.
CTTATCCGTCAGGGGCGGAGGGCTCTAAGGCGCAGGGGGGCTGCATGGCCGAGATACAGCTGAAGAATTTGAACAAACGCTGGGGGTCCTTCGTGGGCGTGGACAGCTTTGATCTGACCATCGCGGACCAAGAGTTTTTGGTGCTGCTTGGGCCATCGGGCTGCGGCAAGACCACAACGATGCGCATGATCGCAGGGCTGGAGGACGCCACCGAGGGCGACATCCTGATCGACGGCAAGCGGGTTAATGATTTGGACCCCAAGGACCGCGATGTGGCGATGGTGTTCCAGTCCTACGGCCTTTACCCGCACATGAATGTCTATGAAAACATTCGATTTCCGCTGAAGGTGCGCAAGGTGCCGGAGGCCGAGCATGACGCCCGCGTCCGCCGCGCCAGTGCGATGGTAGAGCTGGATGATTTTCTGCATCGCAAACCGGCGGAACTGTCGGGCGGGCAACGCCAGCGTGTGGCGCTTGCCCGTGCCATTGTGCGCGAGCCGAACGTCTTTTTGATGGACGAGCCGCTGTCGAACCTAGACGCCAAACTGCGGGTCAGCACACGCGCGCAGATCAAGAACCTGAGTCATGAGTTGAAAGTTACCACCGTCTACGTGACCCACGACCAGATTGAGGCGATGACGCTGGCCGACCGTGTCGTGGTGATGAAGCAGGGTAAGGTCCAACAGGTCGGCACACCGACCGACATCTATGACAACCCAGCAAATACATTTGTCGCCTCCTTTATCGGCAGCCCGGCGATGAACCTCATGCAGGGGACAATTGCGGGCGGCGTGTTCACCGGCGACAACGTAGAAATCGCAGGCCTTACGGCGCCTGACGGTCCTGCAACGCTGGGCTTTCGCGCCGAAGATGCGGGCCTGGCCCAGGAAGGCGCGCAAATCACCGCGCCGATCTACACGATTGAGCTGTTGGGTGATGCGACCATGCTTACGGTCCGCGCCGGCGGCGAGTTGATTTCGGTAAAAGCGGGCAAAGAATACCGCGCTGAAATCGGCGACGTGGTTTCATTTAATGTGCCTACGGGCATTTGTCATTTGTTCGACGCACAAAGCGGCGAGCGGATCACGGCGGGCTAGGCCTGTCCTAAATTCCCCCGCAGCCTATAATCGCGGGGGTTACCTCAAGCGCAGTCTTGCAAGGTGCGCTTGATCACAACGCAACAGGGAGTTTGCACATGTTTTTGAAGAAAATTGCACTGGCGGGCGTCGTCTCGCTGATGGGCACATCGGCTTTTGCCGCGTGTTCCTACGAGAACAAGACAGAATTGCGGATGTTGTCCGCAGGCTTTGAGGCGTGGAAAGCGGTCTCGAGCGCGATGGCGGAATGCGGTAACTTCCAGGCCGAGCTGGACCAAGAGTTCCGCACAAAGCAGCCTGCGGCGTTTGAAGCGAGCCCATCGCTCTATCACCTAGGTGGTGTTTCCAACGGCACGATCACGCCATTGCTGAATGCCGGCACCATCCGTCCTCTGGATGATCTGGTCGCGAAATACGGTCAAAACCTCGCGCCAAACCAGCTGATCCGCATCGACGGCAAAATCATGGCGATCGCCATGATGGTGAACACGCAGCACCTGATGTACCGCTCGGATATCTTCGCGGATCTGGGCATCGAAGTGCCAACAACATGGAATGAAATCTACGCGGCAGCGGACAAGATCGCAACAGCAGGCGTGGTGGATTACCCGCTGGGCGCGACGATGAAGTCCGGCTGGAACCTCGCGCAGGAATTCGTGAACATGTACCCTGGCCACGGTGGCGTCTTCTTTAACGACGACAACACCACAGCCGTGAACAGCCCCGCGGGCGAGATGGCGCTGAAAATGATGAAAGCGGCATTGGCCTACACAGATCCAGAAGTGCTCGTGTCCGACAGCACCTATGTGCAGCAGCAGTTCCAGCAGGGCAAAATCGCCATGGCGAACCTCTGGGCGTCGCGCGGTGGTGCAATGAACGATGCGGCCGAAAGCCAAGTCGTGGGTAAAGTGGCTGCGGCCGCGGCACCTCGCGCAATGGCCGGTAATGCGCCTGCGACAACACTGTGGTGGGACGGCATCGTGATCGCGGCCAACATCACAGATGAGGAAGCCGATGCGGCATTCCGTCTGGCGATGGAAGGTCTCGACACAGAGATGGTCACAGCCAACAACGACGCAGCCATCTGGTTGATCCCAGGCTATGAGCCCACAGCCATGGCGCAGGGTGCAATTGCAACGGCGACTGCAACACCTGCGGCGCCTGCCTATCCTTCGACCACGCAAATGGGTCTGTTGCACTCCGCTCTGGGCAACGAGTTGCCTGCCTTCATGACGGGCGAGCGTGATGCAGCTGCCACTTTGGCCGCGATCGAAGAAGCCTATACAACAGCGGCAAAAGAAGCCGGCGTTGTAGAGTAAATCGATCCCGCGTGCAGGCGAGCCTTGGTTGGCCTGCACGCAACCCCTTTCGCCCCAATAGCGGTGGGATTTGTTCGAGACATGGGCGCCCCCCCTGTCCGATGCCAAGACCACCCGTGGCCCTGATCCGGAGGAATTGCAGTGAAATTCAAGACTTTTGCGGCCTTTGTCGGTCCCTCTGTCTTTATGATGATCCTGTTCATCGCGCTGCCGTTGGCATCCGTGTTCATGCAGAGTTTCAAAAATACCTATGATCTGCGCGAGCAGGTCGAGATTGAGACCTGCACGCCAGGCTTTTTGACCCAGACCTGCGTCACGGAGGTGAAAAACATCCCCGTGTTGGATGATGATGGTAAGCCGATCAAAGTGACCGAATGGACGGGCCTTGCCGCATACCGCAACGTGTTACAGATGGACAAAGTCTGGGAAGCAGTGGGCGCAGGGCGCCTCAAGGACATTTTGCAAATCGATTTTTGGCGGGCGCTGCGGTTCACGTTGATGTTCACCCTGCTGACTTTGCCGCTGGTGGTGGGCGTGGGCCTTGTGATCGCGCTGACCGTCAATAATGCTGCGAAATCAGTGCGGGGACCGGTCATCTTTGTGTCATTGCTGCCCTTCATCATCACACCGGTGATTGGCTCGTTGAGCATCTATTGGCTGTTTGTCGGTGATGGTATTCTGACCGCGTTGTTGGAGCATTGGACCGGCCAAGACATTGCCATGTTTGCGCAGGCTTGGACGATCGAGCTGCTGATGTATTTCTACCGTGTTTGGCACGTGGCGCCCTTTGCCTTTGTGATCTTTTATGCGGGCCTGCAAACGGTGAACATGGATACGCTGGAGAGCGCAGTCATTGATGGCGCGTCGCGCTGGCAGCGGCTGCGTCATGTGATCATCCCGCACCTGATGCCGCTCATCGTGTTCATAGCACTGATCCACCTGATGGATTGCTACCGCGTGTTTGAGGAAATCGTAGGCTTCCGCAGTCAAGCGCACGTGATTTCGCTGCAATGGCTGACCTACGACTTGTTGACCCCGGATGACGCGGGCAACCGAGCGATTGCGCGAGCTTCTGCCTCGGCAATGTTGACCATGATTGGCATCGTGATCCTGCTGATCCTGCCGCTGCGCCGCACATGGCGCGACCACAAAGGAGGGGCGCACTGATGTCTTCCAAAGCTCTGGCCCAACCTTTCGCCCTGCGCGCCGCCTCGGCCAGTTTTTTGGTCTTTTGGTGCCTGCTCGCAGCCTTCCCGATCCTGTGGATCACCGTCATGTCGTTCAAATCCCCGCGTGATGCCTTTGCGGCCAGCGCATGGGACGTGATCACCGGCCCTGCAACGCTGGAGGCGGGCGCGGGCCTGTCCGTGTTGGATTTGGTTGTCGGTGGTGCGGTTCTTTACTTTGCGATCCGCTGGTCCTTCACGCAGTTACCGGGATGGGTAAGCCGCACCACACCTGCGGGTTTGATCGCGCTGGGCTGGGTCCTCGGTGCCGCCCTCTACGCGGTGGCCTTTGTAATGGTCTTTTTCGGGGTGTTGCCGCTGGTGCTGGACGTGCTCAACAGCTTGGTGGGCCCACTGGGCACGCCGATTTTGGGCCTCACGATCGAGCATTACATCGCGGTTTGGGGTGAGAATGAGTTTTACCGCAACTTCATGAACTCAATGATTGTGACGGCCGGTGTGGTGACGATTTCGCTGACTGTGGGGACGCTCGCAGGCTACGGTTTGGCGCGCTCTGGCTCCAATCTGGCGTTTTGGCTGTTGATCTTGGCGCTTGTTTTTCGCGCGTTGCCACATTCGGTTTTGGTCGCGGGTTATCTACCGTGGTTCATCAACTCGGCTGAGATCCTGCGCCCCATTTTCGGTAGCATCTCTCCGACGCTCTACGGGCAGCCTTGGGCGGTGATCGCTGTGTTGGTGGCGATCAACCAGCCCTTCACGATCTGGATGTTACGCTCGTTTTTTCAGAACATTCCGGCCGAGCTGGACGAGGCCGCGCGTGTTGACGGCTGTTCCCATTTCCAAGCGTTCCGCCGTGTGATTATGCCGGTGATGTGGCCGGGGGTGATTACCACGGGGCTGTTCTCGTTCCTGTTGGGATATAATGACTTTTTGGTCACCTCGTTGCTGCTCGATGCGCAGAACCAAACAATGGTGCCGGCGATTGCGGGCTATTTTAACCGCGAGACGACAACCACCGATCAGGTGGAGGCAGTCGCGGCCGCCGTTAGCATCACGGCACCGCTCTTTTTGTTGGTCATGGTGTTCCAGCGCCAGATTGTGTCGGGCCTGACCGCAGGTGCGGTAAAGGGTTGATCTGATGAACCATTTGCAACTAAATGAGGTCCAATCATGAGCGGCGCACGCCCCGAACAAGCCGTCCTGACGCGCGACACCGATATGTCCAAAACCGATGAAACCCGCGCGGTCATCGAGGGCATGGTGGACGGTCTGAACGATCACCGCATCGACGACATTGGTCAGTTTTTTGCCGAAAGCTTCCGCTGGATGGGCAATCAAGGCTGCGGCACCAAAGTGGGCTTGCAGGCTTTTCAGGACAATTGGCAGCGCCCCTTTCAGGCGGCCTTTTCTGACAAAGTCTGCGTGGACGAGGCGCGGCTCTATATGGGCGAATGGGCGGCCGCTTTTGGGCGCCAAGAAGCGGTGCATTCGGGCCCCTTCATGGGTGTGGAGCCCACCGGCAAGAAAGTTGAAATCCGCTACATGGATTTTTGGAAAGTGGAAGACGGGCGCATCACCGACAACTACGTGATGGTCGATTTTCCACATGTATTAGCGCAGTTGGGCGTGGACGTTTTCGACGGGCACGGCTGGGAAAAATATGACCGTGGTGAGGCGCAAGCCCCCCGGCCTCAAACCTAGGATGGATCGATGACAGTAGAATATCTCAAGCGCGGCAAACCCGAAGCAGAGCGGGATGCAGATGACGCCAAAACGCGTAGCGTCGTAGAGCAAACCTTGGCCAAAATCGGCGCCGAAGGTGACGCGGCCGTACGCGAGCTGAGCGAAAAGTTCGACAATTATTCGCCTGCTTCTTACCGGTTGAGCGCGGATGAAATCCAAGCGCTGATTGCAGAGCTGACACCACGCGAGCTGGCCGACATTGAGTTTGCCCAAAAACAAGTGCGCAACTTTGCTCAGGCGCAGCGTGACAGCATGCTCGATATTGAAGTAGAGACGCTGCCGGGCGTGATCTTGGGGCACAAGAACATACCCGTGCAATCGGTGGGCTGCTATGTGCCGGGCGGGAAATTCCCCATGGTCGCCTCGGCTCATATGTCCGTGGCCACGGCGAGCGTTGCGGGCGTGCCGCGCATCATCGCCTGCACGCCACCGTTTCAGGGCCGTCCCAACCCCGGCGTGATCGCTGCGATGCATCTAGGCGGCGCGCATGAGATCTATGTGATGGGTGGCATTCAGGCCGTGGGCGCCATGGCGCTCGGCACCGAAACCATCGATCCGGTTCACATGATTGTGGGCCCCGGCAACGCCTTCGTAGCAGAGGCCAAGCGCCAGCTGTTCGGTAAGGTCGGCATCGACCTTTTTGCCGGCCCGACGGAAACGATGGTCATTGCGGATGACACGGTGGATGCCGAAATCTGCGCTACCGACCTTCTGGGGCAGGCCGAGCATGGCTATAACTCGCCGGCCGTTCTGTTGACCAAGAGCCGCAAGCTGGCCGAGGCCACTTTGCAAGAAATCGACCGCATTCTGGAGATTTTGCCCACGGCGGATACCGCGCGTACCAGCTGGGCGGACTACGGTGAGGTGATCCTCTGCGACACCTATGATGAGATGTTGGCCGTCGCGGATGATGTGGCCTCCGAGCATGTGCAGGTCATGACTGACCGCGATGACTGGTTCTTGGAGCATATGACCTGCTACGGTGCGCTGTTCTTGGGGCCGCGCACAAATGTGGCGAACGGCGACAAGGTCATTGGCACCAACCACACGCTGCCCACCAAAAAGGCGGGCCGTTATACTGGCGGGCTATGGGTGGGTAAATTCCTGAAAACCCACTCCTATCAAAAGATCACCTCGGATGCTGCGGCGGTTGAGATTGGCGCCTATGGTTCGCGGCTGTGCATGTTGGAGGGCTTTGTTGGCCACGCCGAGCAATGCAACCTGCGGGTGCGGCGCTATGGCGGGGTGAACGTGCCCTACGGCACTGGCGCGCCGGCAACTGAGGCGGCCGAATAGGCCGTTCACCCTCCCTATAAGCAGATGAAAAGTTGACCTGATCCGATGGATATTCAAACGCAGAACAAGGCAGCCCTAGCCCCGGTGCGAAAGGCAATGCGCGACTTTGACCTTGAGGCAGTGCGCGCGGCCTTTGCCGCAATCTGTGCGCCCGATGTGGTGTTCCGCCTTGCGTTTCCCTTTGAGACGACGGTGGGCTTGGATGCCTATCTGGAAAAGGTCTACGCCCCGCTGCTGGCTGCCTGGCCGGACCTGGAGCGGCGCGATCACATCGTGATGGCGGGGCCAGATGGAAACGGCGCGGAGTGGGTCGGCTGTGGGGGCTATTATTGCGGGACCTCTGTGTCGCCGTGGTTAGACATCCCTGCCAAGGGGCACATCGTTCACATGCGCCACCACGAATTCTACCGCTTTGAGGACGGCAAGATCGTCGAGATGCAGGCACTGTGGGACATCCCCGAGGTTATGATGCAGGCGGGTGCTTGGCCGATGGTGCCGTCGCTGGGCCGCGAGTGGCACGTTCCCGGACCCGCGACCCAAGATGGCATTGTTCCCGGCCCCTATGACGCCGCGACCGGGGCCGCCACGTGCGCGCACATCGTTGATATGTTGGAGCATATGAAGCGCCATCCGGCCCAAGGCGGGCCCGAGGTCATGGAAATGCCGCGCTTTTGGCACCCCAAGATGATGTGGTATGGCCCCTCGGGCATCGGTTCGGGCCGTGGTATTGACGGGTTCCGCCGTTGGCATCAAAAACCGTTTCTTGCCGGCATGCCCGACCGTGGCGCTTATGTGGACGAGATTACCTATCATTTCTTTGGCGATGGGGATTACGCGGCCGTCACCGGCTGGCCTGACATGTATCAGACGATTTCGCATGGCGGCTGGTTGGGCATCGCGCCTGCGGGCAAAAAGGTCGAGATGCGCAGCCTCGATTTTTGGCACCTTGAGGACGGCCTGATCCGCGAGAACTGGGTTATGGTCGATTTGTTGCACATGTACGATCAAATCGGCGTGGATGTGTTCGCTCGGATGCGTGAGTTCAACACGGCGCGCACGGGCTTTGATCGCGAAACCGGGAAGGCGCTGTCATGACAGACCTGCCGCGCACGCCGTCATTCCGCCTAGAGGGTAAACGGGCTTTGGTCACGGGGGCCTCCTCTGGCATTGGTTTGGCCTGTGCGGTCGCCTTGGCCGAGGCGGGGGCGCATGTGGTCTGTGCCGCGCGCCGGCTTGAGGTGCTTGAGGCGTCCGTTGCACAGATGCGCGAAGCGGGCCTGTTGGCCGAAGCGATGGCGCTGGACCAGTCCGATGTGGCTGCTGTGAAGGCTGCCTTCGGCACACCTTTTGACATCGTTTTGAACTCTGCCGGTTTGGCGCGACATTCGGCAGCGGTGGATACCGTGCCGGATGATTTTGATGCGGTGATGGATGTTAATGTGAAGGGGGCCTATTTCCTGTCGACTGCGGCGGCTGAGGCTCTGATGGCCGCGGACAAGCCCGGCTCCATCATCCACATCTCAAGCCAAATGGGCCATGTGGGCGGGCCAGAGCGCGCGCTTTATTGTGCGTCGAAACATGCCGTCGAAGGCATGGTCAAAGCGATGGCGATCGAATGGGGCAAATCGGGTGTTCGGATCAATACTATCTGTCCGACCTTCATCCGAACGGCCCTCACAGAGGCCACGTTCAACGACCCCGACAAGCGCGCTTGGATCATGGAAAAGATCAAATTGCCACGGGTGGGCGAGGTCTCGGACATAATGGGGGCGGCCGTGTATTTGGCCTCTGAGGCAAGCGGACTGGTGACGGGCACCGCCATGATGATCGATGGCGGCTGGACGGCCGACTGATGCGCGCCAAGGTCACCTCGCATGATGTGGCGACGCGGGCGGGCGTCTCGCGCTCGGCGGTGAACCGCGTGTTCACGCCTGGTGCTTCGGTTAGCAAACGCACCGCAGAGCTGGTGCGGCGCGCAGCGCAGGACCTTGGCTACCGCCCGAACGTGCTGGCGCGCTCATTGCGGACCGGCAATAGCCGCATCATCGGGTTGATGGTGGCCTATCTCGACAATCAATTTTACCCCCAAGCCCTTGAGACATTGTCCACCGCGCTTCAGGCTGAAGGCTATCACGTGCTGATCTTTATGGCCGGCAACGAGGATGACCCGCGCCATGATGTGATCGAAGAGCTGTTGGATTATCAAGTCGAGGGGATCATCGCAGCGTCGGTGGGCATGTCCAACACGCTGACCCAACGCTGCGAGGCGGCGGGCATTCCAATCGTACTGTTTAACCGCGGCCAAGCGGATGGACAGCTGTCGTCGGTGACCTCTGACAATTGGGCCGGCGGGCACGCGCTTGCCACCTTTTTGGCCGCAGGCGGGCACACGCGCATCGCGCATATCGCAGGGTGGGAAGGCGCATCCACCCAGCTGGACCGCGAGGCCGGATTTGCCGCGGGACTGGCCGAGGCGGGGCAGAGCCTTTTTGCGCGCGCGGTTGGGAATTTCAAACTTGATGCGGCGGCGCAGGCCACGCGCGAGATGTTTGCCACGGGGCCGCGCCCTGATGCGGTGTTTGTGGCAAATGACCATATGGCCTTTGCCGTCATGGATGTGCTGCGCCACGAGTTGGGCCTGTCTGTGCCGGACGACGTGAGCGTCGTGGGCTATGACGACGTGGCCCTTGCGGCCTGGCCCGCCTATGACCTGACAACCGTGCGCCAGCCTGCGCATCAGATGGTGGAGCGCACGGTGGCGCTGCTCATGGCGCGGCTGGAAGGGGCGGACATGCCCCCACAACAGATTAAGATACCAGGGCCGCTGTGTGTGCGCGGATCGGCCCGCAAACCAGAAGGACACCCGGCATGAAGGGCTTTTCAAATCGGTGGAAAGATTTCCCCGACTATATCATCGGCATCACCAAAGAGATCTGGGAAGACCGCGGCATCGCCACGCTGCACCATTACTACAGCCCCGATATCATCGTGCGTTCGCCCGCCTCTGTTGTGGTGGGCAATGAAAGCGTAATTGGGGCCACGATGGCAACACTGGCCGAATTTCCGGACCGGACGCTGCTGGGCGAGGATGTGATTTGGTCCGGCACGCCGGAGGAGGGGATGCTGTCGTCGCACCGGTTGCTGAGCACTGCGACCCATTTGGCGGATGGGGTCTACGGCAAAGCAACGGGCAAAAAGCTGACCTACCGGATTTTGGCCGATTGCCATGCGATCAATGACCAGATCAACGATGAATGGTTGATCCGTGACCAGACCGCCATCGTGCAGCAATTGGGCTGGGACGCCAAGGAATATGCCGCCAACTTGATCGAGGCCGAAGGCGGCCCTGACAAGTGCGTGCGCCCGCTGACGCCCGCCAATGACGTTGAAGGCCCTTATAAAGCGCGGGGCAACGACAACGCCTGGGGCGCGCAATACGCCGATATCGTCACCCGCATCATGGGCGCGGACATGGCCGCGATCCCTGCGCAATACGACCGCGCCGTGCAGTCCGAATACGTGGGCGGGCGCACCGGTCACAGCCACGGTCCTGTTGACCGCTTTTGGATGAGCCTGCGCGCCGCCTTCCCAAGTGCCACCTTCAAGATCGAGCACCAGATCGGGCGCGAAGATCCGATGATGCCACCGCGGGCCGCCCTGCGCTGGTCGCTGCACGGCAAACATGACGGATGGGGCTATTTCGGCGCACCAACGGGCGCGGAAGTCTATGTCTTGGGTATTAGCCACGCCGAGTTTGGCCCTTGGGGCCTGCGCCGCGAATATGCGCTGTTTGATGAAACGGCGATCTGGAAACAGATCCTGTTGCAAACAGGCTAAGCCGCGCTGCTCCAACCCTAACCCATTTTCCAGCGGGTTGGGCGCTGCGGCGTCTAAACGCCCGCGCCGCCCCCTTTAACCCCCTACAGCCCCTTAGAAGGAGACTGCAATGACCCCCCAAGAGATGGCCCCGCGCATTGTCCGCTATGGTGAGTTGCGCCCCTGCAAAACGGCGTTTATCGACGCCCACACGCCTGGCTCCGACCAGAAAGAAAACTTCACCATCATCGGCGGCGGCGTCTCGGAAAGTGCCGATCAGCATGTGCACATCAGCCTCCCGCACGGGTTCAACATCGGTGCTGCAGGCCAGCCTCCCAAATGCCGAAATTCGCTGCACAGCCACCGCACAGCCGAGGTGTTTTTCGTCCTGAAAGGACGCTGGCGGTTTTTCTGGGGCCGCTACGGTACCGCTGGCGAAGTCATCCTGGAGGAAGGCGACATCATCAACATTCCCACCGGCATCTTCCGCGGGTTTGAGAATGTTGGCACGGATTACGGGATGATCATGGCCATTTTGGGCGGTGATGATGCCGGTGGCGGTGTCATCTGGGCACCGCAAGTCATTGAGGAGGCCGCAGATCACGGCCTTGTCTTGGGAGAAAACGGCAAGCTCTATGACAGCAAAAAGCAAGAGCACCTGCCAGAGGGCGTGGCCCCGATGCCCGTGCTCAGCGCCGAAGATCTGGAGGCCTATCCCGAAATGCATCCCCAACAGGTCATCGGCATGGGCGTGCGGCGCTATTGGGACATGGTCGCCTTGGCCAAAGACACTCCGTGCAAGGTGATTGGCGAGACGGGCATCATTCGCGACAAGCCTGGCTTTGAGGTGGACCTGATCACACGCAGCTCTGCCACGGATACCATGCACAGTCACACGCGCCCTTCGGTGCTGATGCCGATGCACGGCCATTGGCGCGTGATGTGGGAGGGCGGCGAGACGGTTCTTGCGCCAGGCGACACGATGAGTGTGCCTGAAAACCTAGCCCATGCGGCCGTGCCGTCGATGACGGGGCAAGCCTCGCTCTATCATGTGATCGCGACGGACGATCCAGCAGGACCCACCTGGACAGGGGCGTAATGGAGGCGGACCCGGCGCAGACACAGGCGATTTATGACCGCCAAGCCGCCGCCTATGACGCCAAACGCTCGCGCGCCTTGTTCGAGGCGCGCTGGCTGGCGCGGTTTACGGCCTGTTTGCCTGCGGGCGGCCGCCTGCTGGATCTGGGCTGCGGCACAGGCGCGCCGATTGCTCAGTGGTTCTCGGCCGAAGGCTTCGACGTCACGGGCCTCGATTTCTCGCCCGCCATGTTGCGGATCGCCGCCGAACGCTTGCCTTCGGTCACATGGCAGTTGGGAGATTTGCGCGATTTTGAGCTGGACAGCCCCTTTGATGGCATCATTGCGTGGAACAGCTTTTTCCACCTGACAGGCGCCGAACAGCGGGCCTGCATCGCTCGGATGGCGCGCCACTTGCGCCCGCGCGGTGCACTGTTATTGACCGTGGGGCCAAAAGCGGGCGAGGCGACGGGCACCGTCGGCACGGAAACCGTCTATCACGCCTCGTTGTCGCCGGCCGCCTATGCCGCAGAGTTGGAGGCCAACGGCTTGCGTCTGACCGGGTTTTTGGCCGAAGATCCGGAAACACAGCGCCACAGCGTAATGATGGCACAGAAAATTTAAGGAGCGTCCATGACTATTTTGACAACATCCGTAGGCTCGATGCCGCGCAGCCAAGAGGTTGTGGACTGTATCTTTGCCCGCGAACGCGAGGAGCCGTTTTCGCAGGCCGAGTTTGACGCAACCATGACCGCAGGCGTGTCGCAAACGGTGGCCCGTCAGGTGGCCGCGGGCGTTGACATCGTGAGCGACGGCGAGACCTCAAAGATCAGCTATGCCACCTATGTCAAAGACCGCTACACTGGGTTTTCCGGCGATAGCCCGCGCAACGCGCCGGCGGACCTCAAGCGGTTCCCGACGTTCCTCAAGCGTTTGGCCGATGATGGAGGCACGCCGCAATATGCGCGCCCCATGTGCACTGGTCCTGTGGCCTCCAAAGGGCAGGGCGAGTTGCAAAAGGACATAGATAACCTCAAGGCGGCAATGGCCGAGCATGGGGCCACGCGTGGCTTTATGAACGCGGCCTCTCCCGGTGTGATTTCGCTCTTTTTGCAGAACGATCACTACGCCACGCGGGACGCCTATTTGGCCGCACTCGCGGATGCGATGCGTGAAGAATATGAGACGATCGTGGCGGCGGGTCTTGATCTGCAACTCGATTGCCCCGATTTGGCGCTGTCGCGGCATATGCTGTTTAACGATTTGTCGGATGCGGAGTTCCTGAAGATTGCGGCGTCGCATGTGGAGGCGCTCAATCATGCGCTTGCGAATGTGCCTTCGGATCGGGTGCGCATCCATATCTGCTGGGGCAATTATGAAGGCCCGCATGTCTGCGACATCGGCATGGATAAGGTCTTTGACACGCTGATGGCCGCGCAGGCGCGCTATGTGCTGTTTGAGACGTCCAACCCGCGCCACGCCCATGAATGGACTGTATTTCGCGATCGTAAGGCGGACATTCCAGACGATAAAATCTTGGTGCCGGGCGTTGTCGACACCACCACCAACTTCGTGGAGCATCCGGAGGTTGTGGCCCAACGGCTCGAACGCTTTACCGGCATTGTCGGTAAGGACCGCGTGATCGCAGGCAGCGATTGCGGTTTTGGCACCTTTGCAGGCTTTGGCGCGGTAGACCCTGAAATTGCCTTCGCCAAGCTGGAAGCCCTGTCACAGGGCGCCAAACTGGCGAGCGAGCGTTGATATGACCCAAGACGCATCTGACAGCCTTCCGACACTGGACGCGGACCTTCTTGGCCTGCTGCAATCGGTGGACACCCCGTCCGTGTGTAACGCGATTGAGGTCGCCCAAGGGGGGCGCGGCTTTAACGCCTTCACGCGCGGCACCATGCTGGCCTCTGACCCTGCGGGCGTAATGGTGGGCTATGCCCGCACCGCCCGCATCCGCGCGCTAGCCCCACCGCAAGAGCCGGCCGAGGTCATCAAAGCGCGGCGCATGGCCTATTACAAATACATGTCGGAGGGCGCGCGGCCGGCGGTCTGCGTCGTCCAAGATCTAGATGTTCCGGGGGCAATCGGAGCGTTCTGGGGTGAGGTGAATACGAATGTGCACAAGGCCTTTGGCATTTCTGGCACGCTCACCGATGGGGAGATGCGCGATTTAGGGGACGTGGCCGAGGACTATCCCGTGGTGGCGGGCAGCATCGGGCCCAGCCACGGATTTGTGCATGTGGTGGATTTTGCCCAGCCTGTGCGCATCCACGGCATGGATGTGGCGCATGGCGATTTGGTTCACGCGGACCGCCACGGCGCCGTTGTGATCCCGCCCAACGTAGTGCCGCAGCTCGCAGAAGCGCTGCGTTCCATGATGTCGGCCGAGAAGATTGTGTTTGATGCGGTCAAAGGCAAGCGGATCACATTCAACGAATTTGAGGCAGCATGGGCCGCGTTCGAGGCGGCCCGCACCTGACACCGCCCATGAAGCAGAGGCAGTAAGAGGCTTCACATGCAGCTCACACCGGATTGGCAGTATGTCTCGGACGGGGTGATGGGGGGCCTGTCGCAGGGCCGTCTTGACCACGGCATCATTGCGGGACGCCAAGCTGCGCGCCTGAGCGGTGCCGTGTCCACCGCCAACAACGGTGGGTTTATTCAGATGGCCTTTGATCTCGATCCCGGTGCGGAGACATATCGCGGCATCGGGATCGAGGTTTACGGCAATGGCGCGCGCTATGACCTGCGCCTGCGCACGCACGATCTAACGCGGCCGTGGCAATCCTTCCGCCGCAGCTTTGTGGCTGGTCCTGCATGGCAGCAGGTTGACCTGCCGTTCGAAACTTTTGAGGCACACCGCACAGAGGCTAAATTCGACCCCGCGCGACTGCGCCGCATCGGCATCTTGGCGATTGGCGCGGATTTTGAGGCCGACATCGCCAGTGCCGGCCTTTGGTTATACTGAGCACAGGGCGCGCTGGTCCTAGTCTCGTGGTGCTGGTGCGCCCCCTTCGAAATTGTTGGGCTGGCTGTAGTTGCAAGGCGCTTCTTGCATCTCAAGGTGCAACCCCTCGCCGGTATAGGGATGCGCACGTGCAAGCGCCTCGTCCACCTCGATCCCGAGCCCTGGCGTATTGGGCGGCACGATATAGCCGTCCTCGACGCGGATGGTGTTCTGGATGAGCGCTGCGTGGAACGGTGTCTCGATCGTTTCGCACATCAGGATATTGGGGATGGAGGCTGCGAAATGCACGTTGGCGGCCCATTCGACTGGACCTGCATAAAGGTGCGGCGCCATCTGAGCATTGTAGGTTTCAGCAATTGCTGCGACCTTTTTCATCTCCCAAATGCCTCCGGCACGACCCAAAGCGGGCTGCAAGATTGTGGCAGCACCGCTGCGCAGCGCTTGGGCAAACTCGACCTTGGTGGTCAACCGCTCGCCCGTCGCCACGGGGATGCGCACCGCAGCGGCCACTTTGGCCATTTCTTCAGGTGCATCTGGTGGGATGGGCTCTTCGAACCACAGCGGCGAATAAGGCTCCAGCGCTTGGCCCAGCCGGATCGCGCCCGCCGTCGAGAATTGGCCGTGCGTGCCGAACAAAAGATCGGCGCGGTCGCCCACAGCATCGCGGATGGCGGCGCAAAAGGCCACGGATTGCGAGATGTCGCGCATCGACGGCATGTGTCCACCGCGCAGTGTATAGGGGCCGGCAGGGTCGAATTTAATCGCAGTATAGCCGCGCGCCACTGCGTCCAAGGCCGATTCCGCAGCCATCTCAGGCGAAGTCCAGAAGGCGCCTAAATCATGATGGGACAGCGGATAGAGGTAGGTATAGGCGCGCAGCCGCTCGTTCACTTGTCCCCCAAGGAGCGCGTGCACAGGGCAGTCGCGCGCTTTGCCCAAAATGTCCCAGCACGCGATCTCAAGCCCTGAAAATGCGCCCATGACAGTCAGATCAGGACGCTGGGTAAAGCCCGAGGAATAGGCGCGGCGGAACATAAGCTCGATGTTTTCGGGCGCTGTCCCGGCCATGTGGCGTTCAAAGACATCCTCAATCACCGTGCGCATGGCCTCCGGACCGACCGAGGCGGCATAACATTCGCCCCACCCAATGATACCGGTGTCGGTGGTGAGTTTGACCAAAATCCAATAACGCCCCCCCCAGCCGGGGGCGGGTGGGGCTGTGATGATCACATCGAGGTCTTTGAGCTTCATCTGGGGCCTCCTCTTTGTCGGGCGCAGCACGTTACTGTTGGTTGGTTCTAGGAGTGTTGCCTATTTGGGCGGAAAGACGATCACGTTGCGCCGTGCCGACCCGGATTTGGTGTCGGCAATGGCCTCGTTGATCTGTTCCAACGGCCATCGGCCAGAGATCAATTCGTCCAGTTTCAAGCGGCCTTGATCGTAAAGATCGACCAGCCAGGGGATGTCGCGCTGGATCACGACGTCGCCCATTTTGCTGCCGACCATGCCTTGGCCGGAGGCGGCGAAATTGACGGGCTCATAGGTGCTTTCGCCGCCGACATGGGGCATGCCGACCATGATAACCTTACCGCCGGCGGCCAGATAATTGGGCGCCTGGTCGTACGCAGGGATGGCACCGACGGTGACGATCACCGCATCCGCGCCGCGCCCGCCCAAGGCTTTGTGCGCCGCGAGCCATGGGGCTTTGTGGCTGGCCAGCACGCCGTGCGTGGCACCGAATTCCTTGGCGGTGTCGAGCTTTTCCGCGCTCATATCCACGGCCACGATGCGCCGCGCACCGGCGATGCGGGCGCCTTGGATCGCGTTTAGGCCCACACCGCCTGCGCCGATGACCACCACATCTTGGCCCGCGCGCAGTTGCGCGGAGTTCACCACAGCCCCCACGCCGGTGATCACGCCGCAGGCCACAAGCGCTGCGGCCTCTTTGGAGATATTCGGCGAGACAGCAACGACTTGGCGTTGGTCGACCACCACTTTTTCGGCAAACCCACCTGTTGCCATGGCTTGGTGCAGCTTGCTGCCATCCGGCATCGTGATCGGCCCCGCGTCCCCGTCATAGGGCGTGGTGCACGACACCGGGCTGCCGCCTGCGCAGGACGCACAGGACCCGCAAGAGCGCACAAGGGTGACGATCACGCTGTCGCCTTCCTTCAGGGTTTGCACCCCCTCGCCAACTTTCGTGACACGGCCTGCGGCTTCGTGGCCGTAGACCGCCGGCAGGCTGCCGCCCCAGATCCCTTCCATAAATGAAATGTCTGAATGGCAGATCGCCACGGCATCGATGCTGACCTCAACCTCGCCCGTGAGCGGCGCGCGCAGGTGGATGTCTTCGACACGGAGGGGTTCGCCAAACGCATGGCAAACGGCGGCTTTGATGATGGTCATGGAGGTCTGTCCCGAGGCTGTTTTCGCGACGGTGTCGCGTCCACGTTTGAGGTGCAAGTCGAAACACGACGGTTCTATGTCTTTGCCGACGCCTCGGGTGTCTTTGCCTGCGGTGCCCTGACAAAAACCCAGAGCCCCAGCGCGATCAGGACCGCCGACAGGATGAAGGGCGCACCCGGTAAATACACAGGCGCCGTGTCCGCGGTGAAGGCTGCAAAAATACTGGTCATCACCATGGGTGAGCCAATCATCGCAAGCGCCGCCACGGAGGTCAGCGCGCCTTGCAACTCACCCTGTTGGTCGTCGCCGACCGCTTTGCTCATGATGCCTTGTAGTGCTGGGGTGATGACGGCGGCGCAGGCCGCCAGCGGGGTCAGGATCAAGGCCCAGGTGCCGGAGGTCACAAAGGCCAGCGCCAGAAATGCTGCTATGTCAAAGCCGTGGCCGTAAATTACGGTGCCCCGCTCGCCCAGAAGGCGCAAAATCGGGCGGATCATGACCCCTTGGATTATCGCGAGCATGATCCCGAACAGTGCAAGGCTGAGGCCGATCATCGCGGGGCTCCAGCCAAAGCGCTCCACGCCAAAGTAGCTCCAGATCGCGGGGTAGACGATGAACGCGACCTGATAGATGAAATAGACGCCCAAGAGTGCACCCACCTGCGGCAACGCCCGCAGCGCACGCAAGGTGCCCAAAGGGTTGGCCCTTCGCCACGAGAACGCACGACGGATGCGGTCCGTCACGGTTTCGCTCAGCACGATCCAGCCCAGAATGGCGTTTAGCGCCGCGAGTAGTGCAGCGGCATAAAAGGGCGCGCGGGTGCCAAATTCCGCCAAGAGGCCGCCGATCAAAGGGCCAAGCACAAAGCCAAGGCCAAAGGCCGCCCCGATCAGGCCAAAGTTCGCGGCCTTATCTTTGGGCGCTGAGATATCGGCCATATAGGCGTTGGCAGTGGACTGCGTGGCGGCGGTAATCCCGCCTACGATCCGGCCGATCAGCAGTAACCAAATGCTGCCCGCGACCGCCATGACCAGATAATCCAGCGACATCACCACAAGCGAGATCAGCAAAACGGGGCGACGTCCATAGCGGTCAGAAAGCCCACCCAAAACAGGCCCGAAAAGGAACTGCATTACGGCAAAGGAGGTGGATAAAACCCCGCCCCAGATTGCAGCCGTGGCCAGAGTGCCGCCGTTCACTTCGCGGATCAGATCCGGCATCACCGGTATGATCAACCCGATCCCCATCGCATCCAGCAGCACCGTGAAGAGGATGAAAACAACAGGCAGCTTCACGCGCAAAGCTCGTCTACACGTGCCGCAAAAGCGCGCGCGGCATCTGGTGCGTGGCCCAGCTGCGCGCTGCTGTCAAAGAGCGTTTTCGGCAGGTCGTCATAGGTGCGCAAGGCCAGATCAGCCAGCGGCGTTTGCGTGTTCAGCGCCTCTTGGCACAGCGCCTTGGTGGCCGCCTGAGCCTCAGGGCGCGGCATCTGTGCGGCCAAGGCAAAGCTGAGTGCTTCGGCGTGCACAAGTCCTAGATTGCCCTCGAGCGCGCTGCGCATTTGGATGGGCTGGGGCGTTATGTTGTCGCAAAGGGCTTTTGCATGGGCCAGCGCGCTGGCGGTGCCCAACACAATCTGCGGCAGGGTCAACCATTCGGCAAACCATGCTGCCCCATCGCGTTGGTGCTGGTGGCTGGCGCTCATTTGCAATGTGCTCATCAACCCGGCCATCTGTGTGTTCAGCGCGACGAGGGCGCTGGGGCCCACGGGGTTTTGCTTTTGCGGCATGGTGGAGGATGCGCCCGCCCCTTGAAGGCTGATTTCGCCAACGCCAGAGGCCGCGAGCGCTGTGAGGGTTTGCCCCATGCCGCCCAAGGCCGCTGTGATCTGCGCCATCAAGGCCGCGATGCGCAGAATGGCGCCGCGGTCGGTATGCCAACTGCGACCGGGATCGGTGAGGCCCAGACCTTCGGCCAAGGCGGCGCGCAACTGAGGCGCTTGCGAGCCAAGCGCGCTGGCCGTGCCCGCCGCGCCTGAAAGTGACACCATCAGACTGCGCGCCCGCAAATCTGGCAGCCCCTCCAGCGCGTCCGCCAGCGGCGCACCCCATGTGGCCAGCACCGCGCCCCATGTGGTCGGTGTTGCGTTCTGCGCCCATGTGCGCGCGGGCATGGGCAGCTCTGCGTGGGCCGCAGCTTCTGTACCTAGTCGGGTCAAAATCGCCCGGATGTCTTGCTCGCAAAGCGCAAGCGCTTGGCGCAGGCGCAGCATGAGGCCCGTGTCCATGATGTCCTGACTGGTCGCCCCCCAATGGACGAATTGCGCGTGCTCTGGCGCCTCCATCGCTGTGCGGAAGGCGGCGACAAGGGCGGGTACTGGTACGCCGTTCTGGCCCGTAGCGGCGCCCAAGGCACCGGGGTCGATGGCGATTTCCAAACTGGCGCGGTGGATCGCACCGGCGCTTTCCACAGGGATCACGCCCATCGCCCCTTGTGCGCGGGCCAAAGCCCCCTCGACCAGCAGCATCGCGCGGACCTCAGCGCTGTCGGTGAACAGCCGGCCCACGTCGCCCGTGGGGAACAACGCGCCGTAAAGGGGGCTCGCAAACAGGGAGGCTGCCATTCTAGATGTGTCCTGTTGCGCGCATGAAATCGACCAATGTGTCGGCGTATTCCTGCGGTTGCTCGACGCAGGGCAGGTGGCCTGCGCGCCGGATCAGATGGAACTGGCTGCCGGGGATCAGGCCCATCGTCTCGCGCATCAAATCCGGGGGCGTTGCGCCATCCTCGGATCCCGCAATGCCTAAGGCGGGCAGGCGCAGCGTTGCGGTGGTCGCATAAAAATCAGCCCCTGCAATGGCGGCTGAACACCCCACATAGCCTTCGCGCTTTTGCTGTGTGAACATGTTCCGCCAGAGCTTGAGGCGCGGATCCGCTTGAAATGCTTTGGAAAACCAGCGTGCCATGGTGCCATCTGCAAGGGCCTCTGTGCCACTGGCTTGCACTTGCGCAATCCGGTCCGCCCATAGATCTGAATTGCCGATGCGCGCACCGGTGTTGGACAAAACGAGGGCGCGCACAAGATCCAAGCGTTTGACCGCGAGGCCTTGGGCAATCAAGCCGCCGATTGACAGGCCCACGACTAAGGCGTCTTTAAAGCCGTGCACCTCCATCAGTGTCTCCATGTCGGACACAAGCGTGCCCATTTTGTAGGGCCCTTCCGGACAATCCGACAGGCCATGCCCTCGCTTGTCAGCCCGCAAGATGCGCAAGCCCTGCGGTAAAAGGGGCAGAATGGGATCCCACAGGCGCATATCGGTGCCCAGCGAATTGATGAACACAACGGGCGCGCCGTCTTCGGGGCCGTCAATTCGGACGTGGAGGTTGACGTCGCCAACAGGGGTCATTTGCATCATATCTTGGGTCTCCTTGGGGGGCTGTATCAGGTCAACGTCGTCAGCGCGCGGGCAAACATGGCCGGATCGACGTTGCCGCCCGAAATGGTCACGATCACATCATCGCCGGTCATTTGGTCAGGCTGGCGCAGGGCAGCGGCCAAGGCGACGGCGCCACCGGGCTCCGCCACGACCTTTAGGCGCAAAAACGCCTGCGCCATGGCAAAGAGTACATCGTCCTCAGACACGCGCAGGCCCGGGCCGCACTGCGCTTGCATAATGGGAAAGGTCAAATCGCCGGGCTGTGGGGTGACGATCGCATCGCAGATGTTGTCCGAACCGGGGGCGTTGCGCAGGATGCGGCCCACTTCTAGCGAGCGCGCGGCATCGTCAAAGCCCTCCGGCTCTACCGGGCGGGCGCGCAGGCCTGGCGCATCTGCGGCCAGCGCCAGCGCAATCCCGGCCGTCAGTCCGCCGCCACCGCAACAGACCAACACATCTGCCGATGTGATCCCCTGCGCTTGGGCTTGTGCGGCGATCTCAAGACCTGCCGTGCCTTGGCCTGCAATCACTTCAGGGTCGTCAAAGGGGCGGATGAAATGCAAGCCGCGCTCGGCCGAGAGGGCTGCGCCCAAAGCCTCGCGGTCCTCCGTGTCGCGGTTATAGGTCACGACCTCGGCCCCGAGCGCACGGGTGTTGGCGATCTTAAGCGCAGGTGCATCGGCGGGCATGATAACAACCGCAGGGGCATCATGCTGTGCGGCGGCGAGGGCGATGCCTTGGGCGTGGTTGCCGGATGAGATTGCCAGCACGCCGCGGCGGCGCACCGGATCGGGCAGGGCGGATATCGCCGACCATGCACCGCGGTATTTGAAGCTGCCTGTGTGTTGCAGACATTCCGCCTTGATCCAAACACGCCGCCCCGCGATCTCATCCAAGAGTGGCGCATTGAGCAGGGGCGTGACGCGGCCGCGCCCGGTCAGGCGGGCAGCAGCAGCGCGGATCATGTCGATGTTCATAGCATTGTTTCCTTGCGGTATGCGGCAAATGCGCGGCTCAGTGCGCTGCACCGACCCCGGCCAATGTGGGAATAGAGGTCAGATCGGACAGGATTTGCGTCGGCACCTGCGGCAGCCGGTCAGTTGGATCTCCTGCGCGGTTGACCCAAGCCACGTTAAAGCCGTAGTGGCCCGCCGCCGCTGCATCCCAGCCATTGGACGACACGAACAGAACCTCTGACGGCGCACAGTCAAAGCGAGCCCCCACCAAATCATAAACACGGGCGTCCGGTTTAAAGATGCCCACGGCCTCGACGCTCAGGCAAGCACCGAGCAGCGGACCAATGCCCGCGGAATGTACCGCGCCGTCCAACATCTCAGGGTTGCCGTTCGATAGGATGGCAGTGTTCACGCCTGCGGATTTGAGTGTTTGCAGCATTTCCGTCACTTCTGGGTAGGCCTGCAATTCCCAATAGAGATCCAGCAACCGCTGGCGCAGGGCGGCATCGTCACCCCGGCCCACTTTCTCCAGCGCCCAGTCCAGCCCGTCCTGCGTGACCTGCCAAAAATCGCAATGCGCCCCCATCACAGCGCGCAGCCAAGTGTATTGCAACTGCTTGGCGCGCCAATGCTCGGCCAAAGCGGGCCAGGTGTCTGCCAGATCGGCAAAAGCAGGCTCCGACGCGGCCTGCCGCGCGGCGGCTGTCACATCAAAAAGCGTGCCGTAGGCATCAAAAACGCAGGTTGTAATGGCCATGGGCGGCTCCTTTAATTATTGCAACAGACTGTCACGGGGCAGGCTGGGGGAAAAGCCGCAAAATGCACGTCTTGAAAGGCGCGCAGACAATCCAGGTCGGGGGGTTTACTTGGCTGGTTCACTATGTTGGGTTGGCCGCCAATTCGGCGCAGGCCACCCGCTGCGTTTCACCAGATTGGAGAGCCTATGACACAGATTAAATCCGGCGATACGGTCGCCATTCACTACACCGGCACCTTGCTGGATGGCAGCACTTTCGACAGTTCTGAGGGCCGTGATCCGCTGTCTTTTACCGTTGGCAGCGGCGAGATTATTCCGGGCCTCGATACGGCAATGCCGGGCCTTGCAGTTGGAGACACTAAGAAGGTTGAGATCGCAGCCGTGGACGCTTACGGCCCCCTGAACCCTGAATTGCGCCAGGCCATCCCGCGTGAGGGCATCCCGGACGATATTCCGCTGGAAATTGGCTCACAGCTGCAAATGCAGACACCTGAGGGCCAAGCGATGCCGGTCACGGTGGTCGATGCGGACGAGGCGACAGTGACGCTCGATGCCAATCACCCGCTGGCGGGGCAGGACTTGATCTTTGACATCGAAGTGGTGTCGATCTCCTGACGGCGCGCGCAGTTGGAAGCGCTTGAAATCTATGTCGTTTGCGCGCCGGGCACGGAGCCTGCGCTTCTGCATGAGGTGCAGGCCGCAGGTTTTGCGGATCCCGTTGCCACGTCCGGTGGTGTGACGTTCCAAGGCGATTGGCGTGACGTGTGGCGGGCTAATCTGGAGCTGCGCTGCGCGGTGCGGGTCCTTGTGCGCATCGGCCGCTTTATGGCGTTTCACCTGGCGCAATTGGACAAACGTGCGCGTAAATTCGCATGGGGGCAGATCCTGCGCACCGATGTGCCTGTGCGGGTGCAGGTGACGTCTAAAGCCTCCAAAATCTATCATGCCGGTGCCGCCGCCCAGCGGATTGAGCGCGCTTTAGTGGAAAGCCACGGCTTGACACTTTCGGTGGAGGCGGCGCTGGTCGTGAAGGTGCGGATTGAGGACAATGCCGTAACGCTCAGCCTCGATAGCACGGGCGAGGCTTTGCATGTCCGCGGCCACAAGGCGGCCGTGGGCAAGGCGCCGATGCGCGAAAACCTCGCAGCGAGCTTTCTGCATATGTGCGGGTACCTCCCCGGCGAGCCAGTGCTCGATCCGATGTGTGGCTCCGGCACCTTTTTGATTGAGGCCGCAGAGATCGCGCAAGGCATGCAGCCCGGACGCAGCCGCAGCTTTGCCTTTGAGACGCTTGCGAATTTTGACGCGGCAGATTTTGCGGCGCTGAAGCGTGCGACATCGGAGACGCCCGACTCCTCCCTTTATTTCGGTTCAGATCGAGATCAGGGGGCTGTGCGCATGGCCACCCAAAACGCGGAGCGGGCCGGGGTCGGTGGCGGCTGCGCCTTTGCGGTTCATGGCGCGGCCGAGGCGCGCCCGCCCGAGGGGCCACCGGGCCTCGTGATCGTAAACCCGCCTTATGGCGCGCGCATCGGGAATAAAAAGCTGCTGTACCCGCTCTATGGCACCTTGGGCCAAACCTTGCGCACGCATTTCAAAGGTTGGCGTGTGGGCCTTGTCACGAGCGAGCCAAGCCTTGCTAAGGCCTGCGACCTACCTTGGAAACCGCAGGGTCCGGCGATTGCGCATGGGGGGCTTAAGATTTGGTTGTGGCAGACGGGTGCGCTGCGTTGAGCCAGTGGTGACGGCCTGAGGCGCCGCCCTCAAGGCGCAGATTTTTGTTCATTAACATATTATTAAGGGACGCACTTAAAGTTTTGCTTTAACTGCGCTCTCACAAATGATCCGGCTGTGGCATACCCAAAACATGGAACCCGCCATCGACGCGGATTATTTCGCCCGTGGTGCAAGCGCCTGCGTCCGAGGCAAGATACACCGCTGTGCCACCCACGGCTTCAAGCGTCGCGTTCTGGCGCAAGGGTGCGTTTTGGTCCGTGTGCTTATAGGTCTTTCGCGCTCCACCAATGGCGGCCCCTGCGAGGGTCTTCATCGGGCCGGGCGAAATGGCATTCACGCGGATACCGTCTGGACCAAGGTCATTGGCCAGATAGCGGGTCGTGCTTTCCAGGGCGGCCTTTGCGACGCCCATGACGTTGTAGTTCGGCACCACGCGGTTGGAGCCTAAATAGGACAGGGTCATGAGCGTACCGCCGTTTTCCGCCATCAGCGGATGTGCGCGGCGTGCCACGTCGATGAAGGAATAGGCCGAGATATCCAGTGAGTGTTTGAAGTTCGCCCGGCTGGTGTTCAAAAAGCGCCCCGTCAGCTCTGATTTATCTGAATAGGCAATGGCGTGGACCACGAAATCAATGCTTGCCCAACGGGCACCGAGTGCGTCAAAGGCCGCGTCCAAGCTCGCGTCATCCGTGACATCCACGTCGACCATAAAGTCTGATCCAACTGAGGCGGCCAGCGGCTCCAGCCGTTTGCCGAAGGCCTCACCCTGATATGAAAACGCCAGCGCAGCACCCGCGTCAGACATCGCTTTTGCAATGCCCCATGCGATCGATCGTTCATTGGCGACCCCCATGATGAGGCCGCGTTTACCTTCAAGAAGCTGAGACATTTTCAGAAATCACTTTATGAATTTGGACAAAATCATGGAGCCGTTGGTGCCGCCAAAACCGAAGGAGTTGGTCATCACGCTGTCGAGGCCTGCGTTCTCTACCAATTCGGTTGCGATTTCACCGGGCTGGAAGGCAGGGTCGAGGGTTTCGACATTGATCGACGGGGTGATGAAATCATGGGCAAGCATCAACAGGCAATAGACGGCCTCTTGGGCACCGGCGGCCCCTTGGCTGTGGCCCGTCATAGATTTAGTCGAGGAAACGGGCGGTTGCTTTGTGCCCTCAAAGGTGCGGCGCACGGCCTCAATCTCAGGTTGGTCGCCTGCGGGTGTGGAGGTGCCATGGGCGTTGATGTAATCCACGCGGCGGCCTTCCGGCAGGGTCGCTAGCGCCAGACGCATTGCGCGCTCCGCACCTTCGCCGGACGGGGCCACCATGTCTGCACCGTCCGAGGTAGCCGCAAAGCCTGTCACCTCGGCATAGATCTTCGCGCCGCGTGCTTGGGCATGTTCCAGATCCTCAAGCACCAGGATCCCGCCACCGCCAGAAATGACAAAGCCGTCGCGGTCTGCGTCAAAGGCGCGGCTGGCGCGTTCGGGCGTGTCGTTATATTTGCTGCTCATCGCGCCCATGGCGTCAAAGAGGCACGATAAAGTCCAATCCAGTTCTTCGCCGCCGCCCGCAAACATCACGTCTTGCTTGCCCATCATGATCTGTTCGGCCGCGTTCCCGATGCAGTGCAGCGAGGTCGAGCATGCAGAGGTGATCGAGTAATTGATCCCCTTGATCTTGAATGCGGTCGCAAGGTTTGCCGAGATCGTGGAGGACATGCACTTGGGCACGGCAAAGGGGCCGATCCGCTTCGTCGCACCGGTATTTTTGACGATCTCATGTGCGGTCAACATGGCCGAGGTGGACGGCCCGCCGGAGCCTGCCACCAGACCTGTGCGCGGGTTCACAACGTTGTCTTCGCTAAGGCCTGCGTCGGCAATTGCCTCGGACATCGCGATGTGGGCGTAGGCCGCGCCCGGTCCCATGAAGCGCAGGGTGCGTTTGTCGATGTGTTCGGCCGGATCAATCTTGAGCGTGCCGGCGATCTGGCTGCGGAAGCCGTGTTCGGCCATCTCGTCGCTGGCGACGATCCCGGATGTCCCGGCCTTCAGGCTGGCCAAGACTTCTTCGGCGTTGTTTCCGATGGATGAGACGATGCCCAATCCTGTGACGACGACGCGGCGCATGGGCGCACTCCTTCAGCAATTCGCCTCCCGTGTAGGATAGGTGGGCGGCGTGGTGCAACCCACAAGGGTGGAAAGGGGCGCGGTTCAGCTTTCGCTAAGGGCGACTTTCATGTCCTTGACCTCATAGATCACTTCGCCGTCCGCCTCGACAATGCCGTCTGCGATACCCATGGTCAGGCGGCGCGTTTGGATCGCCTTGGTAAAGTCGATCTTATAGGTCAGCAGCTTGCGGTCGGGCCGCACCATGCCTTTGAGTTTGACCTCACCCACGCCCAGCGCATAACCGCGCCCCTGCCAGCCGCGCCAGCCGAGGTTAAAGCCGGTTAGCTGCCACAGACCGTCGAGCCCTAGGCAACCGGGCATAATCGGATTGCCGGGAAAGTGGCAGTCGAAGAACCAAAGGTCTGGCGTGATGTCGAATTCGGCCAACACATGGCCTTTGCCATGCGCGCCCCCATCGCCCGAGATGTCGGTAATCCGGTCCATCATCAGCATGGGCGGTTCGGGCAGCTGCGCGTTGCCTGGTCCAAACAATTCGCCCCGGGCGCATTTCAACAGATCGTCACGGTCAAAGCTGTTGGGAAAATCGGACATATCTGGCGGCTCCATTCATCGTGAGGGCGGGATTTCGCGGTTCTTATTTGTGGTCGCCACCTCTAACACCGCATTTGCGGCCTTGCCAAGTGGGACTGGGCGCGGGGCTGATCGCGTGCGCGCGTGGGATGCCCGTGAGGGGCTGTCCATCCCTGATTTGTGTTTTCTGTTTGAAAAACTTGCCTTGGCACTCTTATATTGCTGCGAAGAGAAAGTGTAATGACAATGACCCAATCGGCGACCCCACAGGCAAACCCATCGAAGGCGCATGCTGCTCATGATGTTGAGACAGCGTGGTTGTCTGGTGCAGGCCTGCGTCCCACGCGCCAGCGCGTGACCTTGGCGCGCCTGTTGGTAGGCGACGGCAAGCACCGCCATGTTACGGCGGAAAGCCTGTTTGAGGCAGCCAAGACCCAAGGGGAGGCGGTGTCTCTGGCCACTGTCTACAACACCTTGCGCGCTTTTTGTGACGTAGGCCTGATGCAAGAGGTCACGGTTGATGGATCCAAATCTTATTTCGACACGAACACCCATGACCACCCGCATTTTTATTGGGAAGATGAGGCGCGCCTGACGGATGCGCCTTCGGACCAGCTGGTCATCGCGCGTCTGCCGGATACGCCGCAAGGGGCAGAGATTGCCTCAGTGGATGTTGTGATTCGCCTGCGCAAGAAGGACTAAGCAGCGCTTTCAGCCCTATTAGCAGACGGCAACTTGGTGCCGCGGTGTAGGTAAAGTGCTTTCTTTACCTCACTCAAATCAACCTTTCGGTGGTTTATGGGCAGGGCCTGCTGCTAAAACCATTGCCCCGGTTCCATGAGCCCCAAGTCCAACAATTGTCGTGAATGCCACTCAAAGGGCGCAGAGTTGTGCCATTTGAAATTGTGGATGTCGAAGGTGCTGCCCGGGTTCGACTTTAGCGCCTTTGCCGTGCGGAACGACACGATCGCGGCCGTTAGGTTGTGGTGCCACGGACAGGCATAGGTGTTGTATTCCGCGATATTGAACGTGTGATCGGGTTGCAGGACCAGCCCGCGCTGGGCGCGAAACAGCGCGATCCGGTCGATTTTGCGGCGCGTTGCGGGGATATGCTCTTCGTAGCGCCAGCGCAGTCCGCCAAAGAAATCCAGCTGCCGTTCTTTAGGGTGCCCCGTTGCCGCATCCTTACGCGCCAAGGCGTAATAGCCGGAGCGGTCCAAAAATGCGGCATCCAGCGACACCGCGTTCGGACTGGCCCCCAGGTCGCCCGCATAGAGGTCAACGACATAGGTCAGCATCGCATCGCGCCGTTCCTCGGCGTGGAAGGCTAGCATTTCGCCGACGCTCCGGCTTTCGCAGAACGGGTGGAACAAGTATTCCGCGTTGTAGCAGTAATAAAACCATAGACCCGTATGGGCTGCTATCATCGGGTTCAGGGAGGCGGTGAGCGCATCCGCAGCACTGGTATCGAAATCGATGCGCAATACCGTCTGTTCCAGATCCGAGGGCAGCGCGAAGCTGGCGGGCATAAAGGCCACGACAGGGTCAAAACCGGCCTGCTGGTGGTGGCGCAACGTTGTGGCGACCTCCACGTCATCCTCCACGAGGATCAAGGCAACAGGGCTTGAGCCTGCTGCGACCCGGTGCGCGGAACGCAGAGGGTCTGCGCGCAAAAAGGCATCCAGAGAGGGAAAAGAGGGCATCAGATCACTTTGAAAAACAACTTTGACGGGAAGGTCGGCCAAACAGCAGCGCAATGCAAGCCCCCCTGCATTGCAACGTGCGCTTGCGCCTGTTACCACGCACGCCTCGAAACACCCCCTTTTTATGTGTGGACACGCGCCCATGACCGATCCCAAAGCGGACACAGCCCCCTTGAGCCATGCCGAAACGGCGGCCCATGACGCAGGCCCGACGCCTGCTGGGAAAAAGCTTTATGTCAAAACATATGGCTGCCAGATGAACGTTTATGACAGTGAGCGGATGGCCGAGACCCTGGGCGGGCAGGGGTACATACAGGTCGACAGTCCGGACGGCGCGGACATGATTTTGCTGAACACCTGCCACATCCGCGAAAAGGCGGCGGAGAAAATCTATTCCGAATTGGGGCGTTTCCGTCCGTTGAAAGAGGCCAATCCGGACCTCAAGATCGGGGTTGCAGGATGTGTGGCGCAGGCCGAAGGCGCCGAGATCATGCGCCGCCAGCCGATGGTGGATCTGGTCGTGGGGCCGCAAAGCTATCACCGCCTGCCGGTGATGGAGGCGCGTGTGGCGCAGGGTGAAAAGGCGCTCGACACCGATTTTCCCGAAGAGGACAAGTTCGCTCATCTGAGCAGCCGCCCCAAGGCGGCCCGCGGGGCGACGGCATTTTTGACAGTACAAGAAGGTTGCGACAAATTCTGCGCTTTTTGCGTGGTGCCCTATACCCGCGGGGCCGAAGTCAGCCGACCCGTGGCGCGCATTGTGGACGAGGCCAAGGCGCTCGTGGATCGTGGCGTGCGCGAGATTACGCTGTTGGGTCAGAATGTGAATGCCTATCACGGCACGGGCTTGCAGGGCGGCGATGTTGGCCTTGCGCAGTTGATTGCGGAATTGGACCGGATCGAGGGGTTGGCGCGCATCCGCTATACCACCAGCCACCCCAATGATATGACGGACGACCTGATCGACGCGCACGCCAGTTGTGAAAAGTTGATGCCCTATCTGCATCTGCCGGTACAGTCGGGCAGCGATAAGATCCTCAAGCGGATGAACCGAAGCCACACGGCAGAGAGTTATCTGCGGGTGATCGAGCGGATCCGTGCTGCGCGCCCTGACATTGTCTTGTCGGGCGATTTTATCGTCGGCTTTCCCGAAGAAACCGATGCCGATTTTGAGGACACGCTCGCGTTGATCCGCGCCGTACGCTACGGCTATGCCTATTCGTTCAAATACTCGACCCGCCCCGGCACGCCCGCAGCCGAGCGTCCGCAGGTGGACCCAGAAGTGGCGGACGCGCGCTTGCAGCAGATGCAGGCCCTGATTTTTGAGCATCAGCGCGAGATCCAAGAGAGCATGGTTGACCGCGAAGTGGACGTTCTATTTGAAAAACCGGGCCGCGATCCGGGCCAGATGATGGGCAAATCCGAATATCTGCATGCGGTCCATGTACCGGATGCCGATGTAGCTGTGGGCGACATCCGCCGGGTGAGAATCGCCAGTGCCGGGCGCAACTCATTGGGTGGTGTCTTGCTGCCGTAACGCAGCGCAGCACTGCGGCACTGTTTCTAGTGCCGCGACAGTGGGTCTGAAATGGTCGAAATCGCCTTGTTTTAGGGCGTAATGGCCTTTTTTACTGGCTTCACAGGTCTGTAAAACTTTATTAGCTTCGTTCTATTATTTTAAGGTATCCGGCCGCCCCACTGTCATGGGCCTTGGACCCGGAATATTAGCAAAAAAGGAATGAGTAGAGTGGGATTTCACTTCTCCAATATGAAAGACCGGCTTGCTGTGGCGGGGATGGCCTTAGCGGCTGTGATCGCACTGGCCGCGGGACCGGCGGCTGCCGACAGTCTGTTATTTGACCGCGGCGGCATCACCGCAAATGAGCGGTACGAACCGACCATCTGGGTCGACCCCGATGGGTGTGAACACTGGGTGATGGATGATGGCTTTGAAGGGTACATGACCCCGCATGTCTCGCGGCAGGGTATTCCGGTTTGCCGGCGTGGTAATGTCTGCGGTGTGATGAAGTCGGATCAATTCTTTGCCACCAACAGTCATCGGATCAATCCGCAGGGCAAAGCGCGCCTGACCGAGTTCTTTAACGAGACGCAGGCGGTGTCCTATATCATTACTGGCCACACCGACAGCCGCGCCTCTGACGCCTATAATATGCGTCTGTCCCAGCGCCGCGCCAATTCGGTGGCCAGCCTCGCCAAATCTGCGGGTGCCCGGGTGGCTGATGTGCGCGGCTACGGCGAACGTTTGCCTGTGGCCGACAACACAACCCACGCAGGCATGGCCAAGAACCGCCGCGTCGAAATCATCTGCATTCGTTGAGGACACAGAACATGAAATTGATCAAAATTCTGCTGTCCGGAGCGACAGCGCTTTCCCTTGCGGCTTGTGATGTCACAGGTGAGGGGGGCAATGGCCGCGTGGATACCGACAAAACCGTCGATTACGGGCAGGGCAACCGCGAAAAAAGCCTGACGCAATTGGTGGCGGGCGTGTGGGTGGACCCCACGGGCTGTGACCACTGGATCATCGATGACGGTGTGGAGGGCTATTTGTCCGCGCGTTTGGACAAATACGGCAAGCCGGTGTGTTCCGGAGTTGCGGCGCCCAACACGGCAACAGGCGCTTACAAGGGCAACCAGACAATCAACGACCCGCTTTAGGCGCGCATGGTGCCTATTGGGCCGTGATTGAGGCCGAAAAAGGCCGAAGCTCTGTGGGGCTTTGGCCTTTTTGTGCAACCTGATGTGAAATATTCATGAAAAGCGTGCGCTTGGCCCTATTTCTTGTGATAGCGCAGTTGCGCCGCGTGGGTAATCTTGTAACGCTGACGCAAACCATTTGACGCAGGAGCAGGTATTGCCCACAGGCACGGCGCCCCCCCCCGACACGGCCACCCAAACCACCGTGGAATTTCCCGATAACCGGTTGCTCATTGATTTATGCGGGCCTTTTGACCGCAATCTAACGGCGATTGAGAGCGCGTTGGAGGTCCAGATTGTGCGCCGTGGCAACCACGTGTCCGTACTGGGCGAGGAAGACGCCCGGACGCGCGGCGCCCAAGTTCTCAACGCGCTTTATGTGCGTCTGGAGGCTGGCCGCGCGGTCGAGCCCGGCGATGTGGACCGCGAATTGCGCATGGGACACACCACCGAGGCACCGGCAGAGCCGATGCAGGGCGATCAGCTTGAAATGCCCGTGGGCACAAAGGTGGAGATCAAGACCCGCAAGAAGCTGGTTGAACCGCGTACAGATGCCCAAAAGGCCTATGTTCAGTCGCTTTTTGAGAATGAGCTGGCCTTTGGCATTGGCCCGGCCGGCACCGGCAAGACCTATTTGGCCGTCGCTGTGGGCGTTTCGATGTTCATCGGTGGTCATGTCGACCGCATCATCCTGAGCCGCCCCGCGGTAGAGGCGGGCGAAAAGCTGGGCTATTTGCCGGGCGACATGAAGGACAAGGTCGATCCCTACATGCAGCCGCTTTATGATGCGCTGAATGATTTTCTGCCGGGCAAGCAGCTTGCGAAGCTGATCGAAGACAAGCAGATCGAAATTGCGCCGCTGGCCTTTATGCGCGGCCGGACGCTGAGCCGCGCCTTCGTTGTGCTGGACGAGGCGCAGAACGCGACGACGATGCAGATGAAGATGTTCCTAACCCGCTTGGGTGAAGGCTCGCGTATGGTTATCACGGGCGACCGCACGCAGATCGACCTGCCGCGTGGAACGGCCTCGGGCTTGGCCGATGCGGAGCGGTTGTTGAAGGCGATCCCAAAGATCAGCTTTAACTATTTCACCTCCAAAGATGTTGTGCGCCATCCCTTGGTGGCCGCGATCATCGAGGCCTATGAGGCTGACACCGGGGCATGAGGCGGGCTGACGATCGGGCTGTTGCTGCGAACAAAGGCCGCGCTGTATGTGCGGGACTCTTTTGATGGCGCAGCCGCCATCAGAAATTGACATCGAGGTCACGGACCCTGCTTGGCACAGCGCGCTGAGAGGGGGGGCGCCGCTGGAGGCGCTGGCGGAGGCGGCAATTGATGCGGTCTGCCTGCACTTTGATCTAGACGCGGTTGAGGTCTCGGTGCTGGCTTGTGATGATGCGCAAATCGCCACCCTTAACGCAGATTTTCGCGACAAGCCGGTGCCAACGAATGTGCTCAGCTGGCCTGCGGAGGCGCTGGAGGCCGAGGTGCCAGGCGGCGCCCCCCGTGCACCCGTTGCGGGGCCAGATGGGCTGATTGCGCTGGGCGATATCGCCATTGCGTCTGGTACCTGTGTGCGCGAATCTGAGGCGCTTGAACGGCCGCTTGCGCATCACGTGACCCACTTGATTGTGCACGGAACCCTGCATTTATTGGGCTACGACCATATTGAGGACGCAGATGCGGCCTTGATGGAGGGGGCGGAGATCGAAATACTTGGCAAAATGGGTATAGATAACCCATACTTCACGGCAGCGGATGACACATCTGCGCCAAATGGACAGGATACATGAACGATATAGACGGCTCGTCTAGCGCAGTGCCACGCGGCACAAAAGACGACAGCACCGACACCGCGGAACCCTCGAAACCGGGGGGCTTTTTCTCTCGGGTCATGGATGCGCTTAGCCCTTCGGACCCGGAGGCGCAGGCGCCTCACCCCTCCCAGACGCCTATTGCAGGTCCCGCCAGCCACGGGATGATGAACCTGCGACACATGCGGGTCGAGGACGTGGCGATCCCAAAAGCGGATATCACATCTGTGCCTGACACGGTGACACTGGCCGAACTGGTGGGCGTGTTCAAAGAAAGCGGTTTGACGCGGTTGCCTGTCTTTGAGGGCACGCTTGATACGCCCAAAGGCTTTGCACATCTCAAGGATTTGGCGCTGAACCACGGCTTTAACGGCGATCAAAATGGGGCGTTTGATTTGGCGGCGATGCTGCGGCCGTTGCTTTATGTGCCGCCATCGATGACGATTGGCGTGTTGTTGACCAAGATGCAGACGGAACGGCGGCACATGGCCCTGGTGATCGACGAATATGGCGGTGTGGACGGTCTGGTCACGATTGAGGATTTGATCGAGCAGGTGATCGGCGAGATCGAAGACGAGCATGACGTCGATGAGGGTGTGTTCTTCAGCGTAGACGCCAAGCGCGGCGGTTATCTGGCGCTGGCCAAGACCCCGCTGGAGGATTTTGAGGCTGAGGTCGGCCATTCCCTTACCAACCACGAGGATGTCGACGGCGAAGAGATCGATACCCTTGGCGGGCTGGTCTTTATGCTGGCGGGCCGTGTGCCTGCGCGCGGCGAGGTGGTGGTGCATCCAGAGGGGCCAGAGTTTGAGGTCATCGATGCAGATCCGCGCCGGATCAAGCGGTTGCGTGTGCGCATGAACGGGGCCGTGGCCCCCAAAGCGCCCGTGAATGCGGAGGCGGGCGCCCATTCCGCACCCGCAATCGCCGCCGCCCAGACTGCGCAAAAATGATCCGCCTCCCGTGGCTGGTGGCGCTCAGCCTAAGCTGCGGGGCGCTGATGGCGTTGGGGCAAGCGCCTGCTTCACTGCCAGCCGTGATGCTGGCGATGCTGCTTGGCGCTTTTGTTCTGTTCCAAGCTCTGCCGCGACTGGGGCAGGCTGCTCTTGCAGGTGGTCTGATCGGCGTGGGCTATTTCGTAGTTGCGCTTTTTTGGATCACGGCTCCTTTTCAGGTGGATGCCGCCCGTCACGGTTGGATGGCGCCCTTTGCGCTATTGCTCATGTCGGGGGGACTGGCGCTTTTTTGGGCGGGGGCTTTTGCGCTGGCGCATTGGCTGCGCGCAGCTGTGGTGGGCTTGGCGTTGTGTTGGCCTGTAGCAGAGCTGCTGCGGGCCTATGTGCTGACCGGTTTTCCTTGGGCGATGTTGCCGCAAGCGGTGCTGGACACGCCCGCGGCGCAGGGCCTCGCGTGGGGCGGGCCGCATGGCATGATGTTCTTTTTCTGCGCGGGCGCTGCCTTTTTGGCGCAATTTCTGACGCGCCCGCTGTTGGTTTTGCTGCCCGGGATAGCGGCGCTGGGCCTAGTTGTGGTGCCGCAAAATCTGCCTGCGCCGGCCTTGTCAGAGGCGACTGTGCGCCTGGTGCAGCCCAACGCTCCGCAGTCTGAAAAATGGGATCCGATCCGCGCGCCGATCTTTTTGGCCCGGCAGTTGCGGGCGACCGCGGCGGTACCGGCCGTGGATTTAGTCATCTGGCCCGAGAGTGCGGTGACCGAGTTGGTGTCTTTCTCAGGCCCCATTTTCGCGCAAATCGCCGACGCATCGGGCGGTGTGCCCGTGGCGCTGGGAGCGCAGCGTTTGACGGACGAGGCCTATGCCAATTCTTTGGTAGTGTTGGGGGATGAGGGCCAAGTCATCGCCACCTATGACAAACATCATCTGGTGCCCTTTGGCGAATTCATGCCGCTGGCGCCGCTTGCGGCGCGACTGGGTCTGCGCGGCTTGGCCCAGCGGATGGGGGCAGGATTTGACCGCGGGCCGGGCCCCCAGGTGCTGGACCTTGGGCCTTTGGGCAAGGCGCTGCCGCTTATTTGTTACGAGGTCGTTTTTGCCCATGATGTAGGCGGCGCGCCGACACGGCCGGATTTTCTGATGCAGGTGACGAATGACGCGTGGTTCGGGCAGCGTGCCGGTCCGCAGCAGCATTTGGCGCAGGCGCGGATGCGTGCCATTGAGCAGGGCCTGCCCCTTGCGCGCAGCGCCAATACCGGGATTTCCGCCATGATCGGGCCGCGGGGGCGCATCTTGGCCCAGTTGCCCATGGGGATGTCGGGGCATATCGATGCCCGCCTTCCCGCGCCTTTGCCGCCGACGCTTTATGCGCGCACCGGAGATGTGCCGATTGCACTGCTGTTGGCGCTCGGCCTTTGCCTGCTGTTCATCCGGCGCATTTCGATTGACGCGCCTCGGGGGCGGGTCTAGGGCTGTAGGCTACTTTAATCGTGTCACAACGGCTTCCTGACGTGGCACCTGAATTCTACTGGAGCACTTCATGACACGACAGAATTACACCTTCACCTCGGAGTCCGTCTCCGAAGGTCATCCCGATAAGGTATGTGACCGCATCTCGGACGCGGTGCTGGACACATTCCTTGCGGAGGAGCCGGAAGCGCGCGTGGCCTGCGAGACATTCGCCACCACCAATCGCGTGGTGATCGGCGGCGAGGTGGGTCTGTCGGACGCAGGCAAGCTGACCGAGTTGAAGGATCGCTTGTCCAGCGTGGTGCGCGACTGTGTACGCGATATCGGCTATGAGCAGGACAAATTCCACTGGCGCACGTTGGAGGTCACAAACCTGCTGCACGAGCAATCGGCCCATATCGCCCAGGGCGTGGATGCGGCCGGCGATAAGGAAGAAGGTGCGGGGGACCAGGGCATCATGTTCGGCTATGCCACCGATGAAACCGACGCGCTGATGCCGGCCCCCATTCAATATTCCCATGCGATCCTGCGCCGCTTGGCCGAAGTGCGCAAGTCAGGTGCAGAGCCTGCGCTTGGCCCTGACGCCAAGAGCCAGCTGTCCGTGCGCTATGAGGGCGGTCGCCCGGTGGGCGTGTCCTCCGTGGTGTTGTCGACCCAGCATTTGGACCCCGACCTGAGCAGCGCCGATATTCGCGCGATCGTGGAACCCTATATTGTTGAGGTGCTGCCCGAGGGGTGGCTTGATGCCGAGACGCTGTGGCATGTGAACCCAACGGGCAAGTTCGTGATTGGCGGGCCGGATGGCGACGCGGGCCTAACGGGCCGCAAGATCATTGTGGACACTTACGGCGGAGCCGCGCCGCATGGTGGTGGCGCTTTTTCGGGCAAAGACCCGACCAAAGTAGACCGATCAGCCGCCTATGCCGCGCGCTATTTGGCGAAAAACGTAGTGGCGGCTGGTATGGCGGCGCGCTGCACGATCCAGTTGAGCTATGCCATTGGCGTGTCAAAACCACTGTCTATTTATTGCGATACCTTCGGTACGGGCGAGGTGGATCCCGCCGCGATTGAGGCTGCGATTGCACAGGTGATGGACCTGACGCCGCGCGGCATCCGCGAGCATCTGGGCTTGAACCGTCCTATCTATGCGCGCACTGCGGCCTACGGTCATTTTGGCCGTTCGGCCGAAGCGGACGGCGGTTTCAGCTGGGAACGGACCGATCTTGCGGCGGCGCTGCGCGTTGCTGTTTAAGCTGAAATAGAGGGCTTGATGAGGCCAAAAGCTAGGAAACGCCTGCGTGGATCATATCCTTCGCGGGCGTTTTTTTATGATGCCTGTCGGGTTGCGTGTGTTGCCGTGGGGCATATCCGCTGCTGATCAGTTTGACTGGGGCGCATAAATTACCAATTAAGCGGGGCAGGCTTTTCCCAAACGCGCCGCAAAACCAGAAATAACGCCGCGTGTGCCTGCGACGTTGCGTTGTGGCGCGCCCCTCGCTAAACCGCGCGCCATGAACACACCCATTAGACCGCACCGCAACTTTTATGGCCGCCGCAAAGGCAAGCACTTAAAGACGTCGCAAGAAGGCTATCTCGCAGAGGATCTGGAGGCGCTGTCGCCGGGACCGGTCGATTGGGATGTGAACCCCGCACGCGATCCGCTGGACTTACCCCAGCTCTTTGACGCGCGGCCGGTGTGGCTGGAAATCGGCTTTGGCGGCGGCGAGCATATGGTGCATCAGGCCTCTGAAAACCCACAAGTCGGCATCATTGGGTGCGAGCCTTATATCAACGGCGTTGCCATGTTGCTGGGCAAAATCCGACGGGCGAATGTGGACAATCTGGCGGTCTATCCTGGCGATGTGCGTGATATGTTTGATGTCCTGCCCGCGGCCTCAATTGACCGCGCGTTTTTGCTTTATCCCGATCCGTGGCCCAAAGCGCGCCACCACCGGCGGCGTTTCGTGACGCCCGAACATCTGGAGCCGCTGGCGCGCGTGCTCAAACCTGGCGCAATTTTCCGCGTTGCGACGGATATTCCAGACTACGTGCGCCAAACGCTTGAAGAAGTACCGCGCGCGGGCTTTCGCTGGCTGGCGGAAAAGCCCGATGATTGGCGGAGGCCTTGGCAAGACTGGATTTCCACCCGCTATGAGATGAAGGCCCTGCGCGAAGGCCGTGTGCCGCACTACCTGACCTTCGTGCGCGACGCGGACTAGCGCCGCCCAACGCGCCCGCGGGTGATTTCGCCCTTGGCGCATGGACGCGGCGCTTTTGGCGGGCTAAGACCTTTTCGACAGTTGCGAAAAGGAAGACCCTATGTCGAGCCACGGCGCGCCCATTCCCATGACCTCCACCGCCTGCGGCCCGCTGCGCGGCACAGCCGATGTGCCGGGTGACAAATCTATTTCGCACAGGTCCCTGATCTTGGGCGCTTTATCGGTAGGCGAGACGACGATCACCGGCCTTTTGGAGGGGCAAGATGTCCTTGATACCGCTAAGGCGATGCGGGCGTTTGGGGCCACCGTGACGGACCACGGCGGGGGCAATTGGTCCGTGCAGGGTGTCGGCGTTGGAGGCTTTGCCGAGCCTGAGAACGTCATTGATTGCGGTAATTCTGGCACTGGCGTGCGCCTGATTATGGGGGCGATGGCCTCTTCGCCGATCACCGCGACTTTTACGGGCGATGCGAGCCTCAACAGCCGGCCCATGGCGCGGGTCACCGATCCGCTGGCGCTTTTCGGGGCGCAGGCGATGGGACGTGAAGGTGGGCGCTTGCCCATGACTATCCGCGGTGCACAAGACCCGGTGCCGGCGCATTACGCCGTGCCGGTACCGTCCGCGCAGGTGAAATCGGCCGTGTTGCTTGCGGGCCTCAACGCACCGGGCGAGACGGTTGTGATTGAGACGGAAGCCACCCGCGACCACACAGAACGCATGTTGGCGGGTTTTGGTGCTCAGATCACTACCGAAGAGACCAATGAGGGCCGGGTCATCACGCTGAAAGGCCAGCCAGAGCTGCGTGCGCAGCATATTGAAGTGCCGCGCGACCCGTCCTCGGCGGCCTTTCCTGTCTGTGCTGCGCTGATCGTGCCGGGATCTGATGTGTTGATCCCCGGCATTGGCCTCAACCCCACGCGCGCAGGTCTCTTTACCACGCTGCGCGAAATGGGCGCTGATTTGACTTATGAAAATCGCCGTGAAGAGGGCGGCGAGCCCGTGGCGGACCTCCGCGCGCGCTTTTCGCCCGACCTTAGGGGCATTGAGGTGCCGGCGCACCGCGCAGCCAGCATGATCGATGAATACCCCGTCCTGTCGGTTGTTGCGTCCTTCGCCACAGGTGCGACGCATATGCCTGGCGTCAAGGAACTGCGTGTCAAGGAAAGCGACCGGATCGCTGCGATGAAGGCGGGGCTTGAGGCCAATGGTATTACCGTCACTGATGGTCCTGATTGGTGGACGGTCCAAGGGGCAGGGCATGGCAATGTGGCGGGCGGAGCCGTGTGTCAGAGCCATTTGGACCACCGGATTGCCATGGCGTTTATGGTCATGGGGATGGCCTCCAACGCGCCGGTGCGTGTCGATGACGGCGGGCCAATCGCCACGTCCTTCCCAATTTTTGAGCCCTTGATGGCGCAACTAGGTGCTGATGTTCAGCGAACATAGGGGGCTGCGCAGATGAGGGGGCCTTTTACGGTTGCGATTGATGGGCCTGCGGCGGCGGGCAAGGGCACAATCTCGCGTGCCGTTGCAGCGCATTTCCAGATGGCGCATCTGGATACAGGGTTGTTGTATCGCGCTGTGGGTGCTGCGGTGTTGCGCGGTGCAGATGCACGCGAAGCGGCGCAGAATTTGACGCCTGAGGAGTTAAACCAAGACGGCTTGCGCGATCCGGAAGTGGCGCAAAGCGCGTCGAAAGTGGCTACGATCGCGCCAGTGCGTGAAGCACTTTTGGCCTTTCAGCGTGACTTTGCTCGCCGTGTCGGGGGTGCTGTGCTGGATGGGCGCGATATTGGCAGCGTGATTTGTCCGCTGGCGGAGGTTAAGATATTCGTGACCGCAAGCGCCGAGGTGCGCGGTGTGCGGCGTCATGCAGAACAGGTGGCTGCGGGTGTTGCCTCGGATCTTGCGCAAGTGACCCAAGAGGTCCGCGACCGCGATGCCCGCGACAGCGCGCGCAGCACTGCGCCGCTGGTGGCACCGGTGGATGCGCATCAACTCGACACCTCGGATTTGTCGATATCCGAAGCGGTGCAGGCAGCCATCGATATCGTGGCGGCAGTAGTTCCGGCCAACTAGTCGCAAAGCCATCCTATGTAGCGATCTGTGGCCTGTATAAGTCTCGCGCTTGTGTTGTGGCGGCCTTGCATCTTAGACCGCTTGGCGCTATACGCCCGCGTGTCTGCAAGGTGAACACACCGCATTACATCGATTACAGGGGTCGGGACATTTCCGGCCCTCTTTGTTTTGTATCACCCTTGACCAACTGAAACCCAAAGACCGGCGGAGACAACCGCACGGCCCGCAAACAAACGTAGATTAGGAAAACAGCGCCACATGGCAAATATGATGGACGAGTTTGAAGCACTCTTGAACGAAAGCTTCGAAATGGACACACCCGAAGAAGGGTCTGTTGTCAAAGGCAAGGTCATCGCGATTGAAGCGGGCCAAGCCATTATCGACGTCGGTTACAAGATGGAAGGCCGCGTCGACATCAAAGAATTCGCAGACCCCGGTGAACAGCCCAAAATCGCTGCTGGCGATGAGGTTGAAGTGTTCTTGCGCCAGGTCGAAAACGCCCGTGGCGAAGCTGTCATCAGCCGTGAAATGGCCCGCCGCGAAGAGGCATGGGACCGTCTGGAAACAGCCTACGCTGGCGAAGCACGCGTCGAAGGCGCAATCTTTGGCCGCGTCAAAGGTGGCTTTACCGTTGATCTCGGCGGTGCTGTGGCCTTCTTGCCTGGCAGCCAAGTTGACGTCCGCCCCGTGCGCGATGCAGGCCCGTTGATGGGTCTTAAGCAGCCGTTCCAAATTCTGAAAATGGACCGCCGCCGCGGCAACATCGTTGTCTCGCGCCGTGCGATCTTGGAAGAATCACGTGCCGAACAGCGCGCCGAAGTGATCGGCAACCTGACCGAAGGTCAGAACGTGGACGGTGTCGTGAAGAACATCACCGAATACGGTGCCTTCGTTGATCTGGGCGGTGTGGACGGTCTGTTGCACGTCACAGACATGGCGTGGCGCCGTGTGAACCACCCGTCGGAAATCCTGACGATTGGTGAGACGATCAAGGTGCAAGTCATCAAGATCAACAAAGATACGCACCGCATTTCCTTGGGCATGAAGCAGTTGCAAGAAGATCCGTGGGATCTGGTTGCCGCGAAATACCCGCTGGAATCCTCGCACACAGGCCGCGTGACCAACATCACCGACTACGGCGCCTTTGTGGAGCTGGAGCCTGGTGTCGAAGGCCTCGTGCACGTCTCGGAAATGTCCTGGACCAAGAAGAACGTCCACCCTGGCAAGATCGTTTCGACCAGCCAAGAAGTCGACGTTATGGTTCTGGAAATCGACGGCACCAAGCGCCGCGTCTCTTTGGGTCTTAAGCAGACCATGCGCAACCCATGGGAAGTCTTTGCAGAGACGCACCCAGAGGGCACGCAAGTCGAAGGCGAAGTCAAAAACATCACCGAATTCGGTCTGTTCGTGGGCTTGCCCGGCGACATCGACGGTATGGTTCACCTGTCCGACCTGTCCTGGGACGAGCGCGGCGAAGATGCGATCCAAAACTACCGTAAAGGCGACATGGTTGAGGCCGTTGTCTCCGAAGTGGACGTTGAGAAAGAGCGCATTTCGCTGTCGATCAAAGGCGTTGGCGGTGACAAATTCGCCGAAGCGGTTGATGGCGTGAAGCGTGGCTCGGTTGTGACCGTGACCGTGACAGCGATCGAGGAAGGCGGGATTGAGTGCGAATACGAAGGCATGAAATCCTTCATTCGTCGCTCTGACCTCAGCCGTGACCGCGCCGAACAACGCCCCGAGCGTTTCTCGGTTGGTGACAAAGTCGACGTGCGCATCACAAATGTGGACAACAAGACGCGCCGCTTGGGCGTCTCGATCAAAGCGCGCGAGATTGCGGAAGAGAAAGAAGCCGTGGAACAGTACGGCTCGTCCGACTCCGGTGCGTCGCTCGGCGATATCTTGGGTGCCGCACTCAAAACCGGCGACGACTAAACCCGTTGCACCGCACCTCTGAGGTGCTGGCAATTAAGGCCCTGCACGGATGACGTGTGGGGCCTTTTTCGTTCCGAATCGATCCCCCCGCGTAGGAACACCTTTATCGGCGCTGGGGTCACAACCTATCGAAATTAGACCTTCGCGACGGGTAAAATCGGAAATTAGCCCCAAAAACAGCAGCTTCACGGCCGAATTTGTGCCGCTGTGCATCAGCACAGGTTCCCGCAGCGCAAAAATATTCCTATAAGTTTAGGGGCGTCGCAGGCGCCGACACTCATCGCAGGGGATAAGAAAATGATCAGAAGTGAGCTGATTCAGAAAATTGCCGACGAAAACCCGCATCTCTATCAGCGAGATGTGGAACGGATCGTAAACACAATTTTTGAAGAGATCACCGATGCGATGTCCCGAGGCGACCGGGTTGAGCTGCGCGGCTTTGGGGCCTTTTCCGTGAAACAACGTGACGCCCGTGTGGGACGCAACCCCCGCACTGGCGAGACCGTTCAGGTTGACGAAAAGCACGTGCCGTTTTTCAGAACGGGCAAACTGCTGCGTGACCGTTTGAACGGTAAGGCCTAGATGCGCTATCTGCGCTATGCCTGCATCGCGGCCTTTGCCGTAGCGCTGATTGTTGTGGCGCTTGCCAACCGCGGTATCGTCACTTTGCAGGCCCTACCTTCTGAGATGTCGGATTGGGGCCTTGGCAATTTCACGGTCGAGCTGCCGCTTTTCATCGTCATTTTCTGTGGGATTATTGTGGGTTTGCTTGTCGGCTTCGTTTGGGAATGGATGCGCGAATATTCGATCCGCTCGGAGGCCTCGACCCGTGCACGCGAGGTGCGCCGCCTCGAACGTGAGATTGCACGCCTCAAGGGCGAAAAGAATGCCGGCAAAGACGATGTGCTTGCCCTTTTGGACGAAGCAGGCTGATCCTGAATGTCACTCAAAACCGCTGTTAAATTCTGTGGCCTGTCCCGGCCCGCGGATGTTGTGGCCGCCGCAGAGGCTCAGGCGGCTTATTTGGGCTTCGTCTTTTTTGAAAAATCCCCCCGCAATGTGACGATCGAACAGGCTCGCGCGCTGAGCGTGGAGGTGCCCGCCGGCATTGTCAAAGTCGCCTTGGTCGTGAACGCAACAGACGCCTTTTTAGACGACCTGATGGCGCAGGTTCCCGTGGATATGGTGCAGTTGCACGGCAGTGAAACGCCTGCACGTGTGCGCGAGGTCAAAGCGCGCTATGGCCTGCCGGTGATGAAGGCTGTGGGTGTTGCAAATTCGGATGATTTGCCCGCTTTGGATGCCTACGCACAGGTGGCGGATCAGATTTTGGTCGACGCCAAGCCGCCGAAAGGGGCGGACCTGCCGGGTGGCAATGGGCTGGCCTTTGATTGGCGCTTGATCGCAGGGCGTCGTTGGTCCGTTCCGTGGATGCTGGCGGGCGGGCTGACCCCTGACAACGTAGCGCAGGCGGTGGCGATGACTGGCGCGCGTCAGGTTGACGTGTCCTCTGGGGTGGAGCGCGCTGTGGGTGAGAAAGACTTGGGCCTCGTGCATGCCTTTGCGGACGCGTTGCGCGCGCCGACTTGAACAACGCTGCCTAAAGATCACAGCCCTGCGGCTCCGCGGCCTCTTGTGGCGGGCAGTTGCGCATTGTACCACCGCAGGACACGGCGGGAGAGTGCACAATGGCCAACGATTTATTCAACAGTTTCATGACCGGGCCCGACGAACAGGGCCGCTTCGGCGATTTCGGGGGGCGCTTTGTTTCAGAGACATTGATGCCGCTGATTTTGTCACTGGAAGAAGAATATGAGAAGGCCAAGGATGATCCGTCCTTCTGGGCCGAGATGGACGATTTGTGGGCCAATTACGTCGGGCGTCCCAGCCCGCTCTATTTCGCGGAGCGTCTTACAGAGCATTTGGGCGGCGCCAAAGTCTATATGAAGCGCGACGAGCTGAACCACACTGGCGCGCATAAGATCAACAACGTTTTAGGCCAGATCATCCTGGCGCGCCGTATGGGTAAATCCCGCATTATCGCCGAGACGGGTGCGGGCCAACACGGTGTGGCGACGGCCACGGTCTGCGCAAAGTTTGGCCTGAAATGCGTCGTTTATATGGGTGCACATGATGTGGAGCGGCAGGCGCCCAATGTCTTCCGTATGCGTCTCTTGGGGGCCGAGATTGTGCCCGTCACGTCAGGCCGCGGGACGCTAAAGGACGCGATGAACGACGCGCTGCGCGATTGGGTTACCAACGTGCATGACACTTTCTATTGCATCGGCACGGTCGCAGGCCCGCACCCCTATCCGGCGATGGTCCGTGATTTTCAGTCGATCATTGGCAAAGAGGTGCGCGACCAGATGACCGCAGCCGAAGGGCGCTTGCCCGACACGCTGATTGCGGCGATCGGCGGTGGCTCCAACGCGATGGGCCTGTTCTATCCGTTTTTGGATGACAAAGAGGTGGGCATCATCGGCGTCGAGGCTGGTGGCAAGGGCGTCAACGCCAAGATGGAGCATTGCGCGTCCCTCACCGGCGGACGCCCCGGCGTGCTGCACGGCAACAGGACCTATCTGTTGCAGGATGACGATGGGCAAATCCTTGAAGGCTTCTCAATCTCGGCGGGCTTGGATTACCCTGGCATCGGGCCGGAGCACGCATGGCTGCACGACATTGGGCGCGCTAAATATGTCTCCATCACGGACACGGAGGCGCTGGAGGCGTTTCAACTGTGCTGCACCATGGAAGGCATCATTCCGGCGCTGGAGCCAAGCCACGCCATGGCCCATGTGATGAAAATCGCGCCTGAGCTGCCCAAGGATCACATCATCTGCATGAATATGTGCGGGCGCGGCGACAAAGACATCTTTACCGTGGCGCGCGCTTTGGACTTCGAAATGGGAGAGTTCGCATAACGCGATCCCCACCACGCGTGGGCGGCGCGGGTCTATGCGCCGCCCGCGCTCCGCTCAGGTCGCGGAATGCGCCTTAAGCACCTCGATCGGCACCACGTCCAAGGCGCGGACATGTGTGGCCTCCAGCGTGACTTTGGGCGCGCAGCCCTCGTCATGCGCTTGCAAAAAGCGGCCCGCACAGAGGCACCACGTGTCACCCGGTTTTAGCCCAGCAAAGCCGAAGGCGGGGTTGGGTGTGCTCAGGTCATTGCCGACATATTTGGAATAGGCCAGAAACTCCGCCGTCATGACGGCACAGACGGTATGGCTGCCCTGATCGGCAGCACATGTATTGCAATGCCCGTCGCGGAAAAAGCCGGTCACGGGGTCCATGCCACAGGCAGCCAAAGGGCCGCCCAGAACATTTACGGATGGATCAGGTGTCATTTTGTGCCTCCGCTGCTGCGATGATGGCGCGCATTTCGACCATGTTTTCGGCCTCGGTGCCCTTTGCGCGGAAGTTACGGTCAGCACCTGTGACAACCAACACCACGCCGGCTGATTTGTCGAGGAAGAGGTATTGGCCGTAAATGCCGCGGCCTGTGACCTCATCACCGGGTGTGGCACCGATAGGGATCCACCATTGATAGCCGTAGCCGATTTTGCCGGGTTTCGTCTTGGCTGTTGGCAGCATGGACGTTGCGATCCAATCTGCGGGTACGACCTGTTGGCCCTGCCACATGCCGTCTTGCAGAACCATCTGCCCAAAGCGCGCATAATCGCGGCTGCGCAGGTTCAGCCCGCCCAGCACAAAGGCGGTACCCACGCCGTCGGTGAGGTAGGTGGGCGTGGCCTCCAGCCCCAGAGGGGTGATGATTTTTTCGCTCATCAGGCTCACGATGTCGCGCCCGGTGGCACCGCGAATGACCATGCCCAGCACATGCGTATCGATGGAGGTGTATTTCATACCGGCACCGGCAGGTTGAAACGTATCCGTCAGGGCGGCGGCGAAATCATCCATTTTGCCGCCTAAGGCCAGCACACGGCCCATGCGGTTAATGTCGCTGTCGGGATCAAGGTAGTCCTCGTCAAAGGTGACGCCGGAAGACATTTGCAGCACGTCCAACACGGTTGCGGTATCGTAAGCGCCGCTTTTCAGGGAGGGTGCATATTTGGTGACGGGATCGTTTAAATCGTCGATGTGACCCTCATCGACGATCACGCCCATAAGCGCGGAGAGAAAGCTTTTGGCGACGGACCAGCTGATCCGCAGGTCGGTGTCCTTGGTATCTTGGAAATAGTCTTCATAGATGATTTTGCCGTCTTTCAGAACGACGAGCGAGGTCAGCATACGGCGCGCGATCCAGTCTTGGGTCTGTGGAGGCAGGACCAGCGGTTTGCCTTGGGGCAGGGGGCTGATGGGCCCGTCGCCGCGGGAGATATCGCGCACCAAGAAAGCGCCGCCCATATCCGAGAAATTCGCCACGATTTTGTCCGCTTGGAACAAGGACTGCACAGCCATGAGGCGCATGATTTCTTCGCGCTTCCAAAGCCCCACAGCGGCCGCTGCAAGGGTTGCAACAATCAGGAGGCGGGCAGACCATTTTAGAATTGAGCGCATATTATTGAACCTTTTGAACTATTTAAAACGATCGACCAGCCGTTGTAGTGGGCTGCGCGCCTCCTGCTCGGGCGGGGTCTCTGAGGCTGGGGCGGCTTTGGGCGCCCTGTCGGTGTTGGGTTTCTGGGCCTTTTTCTTGTCGGCGCTGTTGGACGCTTTATCACGGCCCGGATTCTGTCCCATGCCGGTGCCAGACCGCGGCGGCGCGACCCGTAATGCCACGGCGTTCATGAACTTTGCGTTGTCGCCCGCCGTCAGATCTGCGGCACCGTCAGACACGCCCCGCAACACATCATCGAGCCAATCCTGCTCGCTCTTGGCAAAATTGGCCAACACATAGCCCGCGACGCGGTCTTTGTGACCGGGATGACCGATCCCCAAACGCACGCGCCCATAGTTTGCGCCTATATGGGCATGGATGGAGCGCAAGCCGTTGTGTCCTGCGTGCCCGCCCCCCTGTTTGACCCGCACTTTGCCCGGCGCGAGGTCCAGCTCATCATGGAAAACCATGATGTCTTGGGGGGGGATTTTATAGAACTGGGCGCAGGCGCTGACCGATTGACCTGAGTTGTTCATAAAGGTTTCGGGCTTCAGCAAAACCACGCGGTCGGAGCCAAAGCGCCCCTCCACTACGGCCCCCTGAAATTTCGATTTCCACGGACCGAAGCCATGCGCGGCGACGATCGCATCCAGACACATAAAGCCTATGTTATGGCGGTGTGCGGCATATTTCGCACCGGGGTTTCCAAGACCAACAACGAGTTTCATCATGCCTCTACGTCCTCTGGCTTATGCCTTCTGGCCTGTGCCTTTTATCCGATCAGCATAGGCGCGCACCGGGTTTCGGTCTAGGCCCGCATCCCGTGGGTGACGCACAGTCTGCGCCCAAAAAAACGGGGCCCCAAGGGACCCCGTTTTCTAATTTCAGGTAGGCGGCAACGCTTATGCGTCAGCCTCTTCCTCGGCTTCTTCGTCGTCGCCTGCGGATTTCAGACCGGACGGTGCAGACAAGGTCGCGATCACGAAATCACGGTCGATCGTGGCTTTGGCGCCTTCTGGTAAGTTCACCGAAGAGATCGTGATGCTGTCGCCAATTTGTGCCTCAGATACATCGATTGTGATGTGATCTGGAATATCACCGGCGGTGACCACCAATTCAACTTCTGGACGCAGCAGCGTCAGTGTGCCGCCTTTTTTGAGGCCGGGCGAGACGTCTTCGCCCACGACTTCAACCGGAATAAAGAGGTTGATTTTTGTGGTGCGGCGCAGGCGCATAAAGTCGACGTGCGTTGGCAGGTCTTTGACAACGTGGCGCTGAACGTCGCGGCAGATGACACGCACGTCATCGTGACCGTCGATTTTCATGTTGAATAGCGTCGACTTAAACCGGCCCGCTTTCAACATTTTCAATAGCTTGTTGAAGGGAATGTTGATGGGTGTCGGTTCTTTGTCGCCACCAAAAACAATGCCCGGAACCATGCCGTCACGGCGTGCCTGACGAGCGGCGCCCTTGCCTGTCCCCGTCCGTTCCAGAGCTTCGAGATCAGGAATCTCACCAGCCATAGTATTTCTCCAATATGTAATGGGGGTGCCTCCAAGGCTGTCACCCCGCGTGAAGCCGCGCGTATAGGCCAAAATCTATGATATGAAAAGGGTATATTTCGCCTGTTGATAGGGCTTTGGCGCAGTTCAGGCTTGCGCGGCCACCCCCCGCGTGACAGCCCTATGCCATGGCGATCTTAAAAGACCTCTACCTCACCCGCAAACCGCTTGCGGGTTTTCTGCTGATCGGGATGGGATGGGCATTGTTCTTTGCGCAGATGCCGGTGATCAAGGCCCAAGTGGGCGCGTCCGATGGGGCCTACGGCTCGATGGTGTTAATTGCCACATTGGGGGCGATTGCGGGCATGTGGGTGACCCCGATCTGTCGGCGCTTGGCGGGAACATTGGCGCTACCGGCCAGTGCGCTGCTCGTGGCGGCGAGTTTTGTTTGGACGGGGTTTGCGCCCAACTTACTGGCCCTAACGGCGGCGCTGACTGTGGTGTCCTTGGGCAGTGGCCTCGTGGACATCCTGATCAATGCGCGGGTGTCGGAGATGGAGACCGAACATGGGCGTCATTTCATGAACCTCAACCATGCGATGTATTCGTTCATGTATGGCGGTACCGCCTTGATTGCGGGCGCTGCACGTGAGGTGGGCTTGGGGCCGAGCACGATTTGCCTGCTCATCAGTTTGGCGATGTTGCCCTTGGTTGCGATGATGTGGGGTGACGATCCCTCGCCCGAGGATGCGCCCAAGGCTGGCGCAAACTTCCCACGGGTGTTGGTGATGCTTGTGGGTGCGCTGGTCTTTGCGGGTTTTCTAGCCGAGGCCTCGTCCGAGGGATGGTCCGCCTTGCATTTGGAGCGCACGCTGGGTGGTGGGGCAGCGCAAGGCGCGCTCGGGCCTGCTATTTTGGGCATTACGATGGGGTTTGGGCGGCTCTTTGGGCACCTGTTGTCGGCGGCCGTCGCGCCGATGCTGTTGCTGAGCGGTGCGTGTATCCTCTCTGGGCTAGGGATGGTGATGGCGGGTGCCGCACCGACGCTGGCAATTGCCTACGCGGGATTTGCGCTTGGCGGTTTGGGCATGTCGGTGGTGGCCCCGATGGCTTTGGCACTTGTGGGGCAAATGGTGGCGCCGGAGGACCGTTTGACTGCGATTAGCCGCGCATCGGTTATGGGGTACGGCGCCTTTTTCGTAGGGCCGCCGCTGATGGGCATCGTGTCGGAATACTTTGGCCTGCGCGTGTCGTTTTACGTAATCGGCGTTGTGTTGGCCTTCGCGGTCGCTGTGCTCATTCCGATGATTGGCGCGCAGGTCAAGCGGTTGTCAAATGCCCGCCCGCTTGCATAACCCTCTCATATAACGCGAATTCCGCCGCCCGCGCTGCGCGCAGCTCCGCCTCAACCTCCGCAGACAGCGGCGCTGGCAGTGGGGGCGAGACATTTTTGCGCCCAAATGTGATCTCCTGCCCAAAACGACTGTCGACAAAGCTGTGCAGCGCCTGCGGTTTTTCATAGGCGAAAAGATGTGTGACGAGCACGTCGCCCGCGCCTGAGGTCAGAAACCGGTGCTGGCTGCCAATGCCCGCAAAATCGGGTGGGTCAGGCGCGATTACGGCGCGCACGAAATCATCGAAACTGCATCCGCCGGTGCTGACCGCTGTGCCTGCTTGTCGGGGTCCGCTGCGGTAGCGATACCAGCTGCGTATTTGCGAGATCGGATCGCGGATGACCGCGAAGGTCTCGACCCGCAAATCAAGTGTGTCGTGCAGGAACGGCGCGATCTTATTGGCAAAGCGAGTGGCCGTGACATGCTTGCGCCGTTTGGCAAAAAGGATGTCGGCATGGGGGCGCAGCGCCATTTCAATCGCGGTGGTGCCCGTTTTGAGCACCATTGAATCCTTAAAGTTAT
>CBFHKQ010000015.1:0-44512 GCA_965656435.1 uncultured Pseudosulfitobacter sp.
TTGTACCGGTCTACTAAGGAGAGATGCTTGTGACCTCGCCCCTCGGTGCAGCATTGATCGCGGTTTTCGCCTGGTGGTTTTTCACCGGCGTGATCTTGATGATGGTGCGCCGTGCCGATCAGGGGGGCATGGTCGCGCATCGGCGGAATGTTTTCTTGACTGTGCCTTTTTGTGCGTTGGGCGTTGCGGGGCTGGTGATCTCCACCCCTGCTTTGACGGCGGCAAACATCTATCTGGCGTTCTTTAGTGTGATGTTGGTGTGGGGTTGGATCGAGCTGGCGTTTTTGTCTGGCGTCATAACCGGACCAGAGCGCGCGCCCTGTCCGGCGCATCTGCAAGGCAGCGCGCGGTTTGTCCGGGCCTGGCACACGGTGAGCCACCATGAACTGTTGTTGCTGTTGGGGGTGCTTGCCCTCGTGATCATCAGTCACGGGGCAGAAAACAAAGTGGGCCTTTGGACCTATCTGATTTTGTTCTTTGCTCGAATTTCGGCGAAGCTGAACCTCTTTTTCGGTGTGCCGCGGATCAATACCGAATTCGTGCCGCACCCGCTGGAGCACCTGAAATCCTATTTCACCAAGGGCCCTGTGACCTTGGCCTTTCCCGTGGGCGTTACGTTACTGTCGATCACGGCGGCCTGTTTTGCCGAGCGCATGGTTGCGTCCGGCGATGGGCCTGCGGCACTGGGCTTTGCCCTTCTAACGGCGCTGGCTGCTTTGGCCGCACTTGAACACTGGCTGATGGTGGTGCCCCTGCCAGACGCAAAACTATGGCGTTGGATGTTGCCCGACGCCCCTTCACAACCCAAGGACCGACCCCATGAACTTTGATGCTCTGTTTCAGACCCAGATTGATGCTTTGAAAGAGGAAGGCAACTATCGCTATTTTGCCGAGCTGGAACGGAAATGCGGGAAATTCCCGCGCGCGTCGAACCATGTGAACGGTGAAAAGCGCGATGTGACCGTCTGGTGTTCCAACGACTATTTGGGCATGGGTCAGCACCCGCTGGTCATTGATGCAATGTGCGAGGCGGTGCAGCGCACGGGCACGGGTGCGGGCGGGACGCGCAACATCTCGGGCACCAATCACGACCACCTGCTGCTTGAGGCAGAGCTTGCGGATCTGCACGGCAAGGAGGCGGCCTTGTTGTTCACATCCGGTTATGTGTCCAACTGGGCTGCGCTCAGCACACTGGGCAGCCGGTTGGAGAACTGCGTGATCTTGTCGGACGCCGGCAACCACGCCTCCATGATCGAAGGCATCCGCCATTCGCGCGCCCAAAAGGTCATCTGGAAACACAATGATGTTGCGGACCTAGAGGCCAAGCTGCGCAGCCTGCCTGCCAATGTGCCCAAGATCGTCGCCTTTGAGAGCGTCTATTCCATGGACGGTGACGTGGCCCCGATTGAGGCGATCGTCGATATTGCCGAAAAATACGGCGCCATGACCTATCTCGATGAGGTGCATGCAGTGGGCCTCTATGGGCCGCGCGGTGGTGGTGTGTCTGAACGCGACGGCGTTGCGGATCGCATTACACTAATTGAGGGCACCTTGGGCAAAGCCTACGGTGTGGTTGGCGGTTATATCACGGGGTCCGTGGCGCTCTGTGACTTTATCCGCAGCTTTGCCAGCGGGTTTATCTTTACCACGGCGCTGCCGCCCGCGGTGGCTGCCGCAGCGCGCGTGTCTATTGCGCATCTGAAATCCTCCTCGCAAGAACGCGAGCGCCAACGTGCCCAAGTGGCCAAGTTGCGCGCGGGTTTGGACGCCGCGGGCATCCCGCATCTAATGAACGAAAGCCACATCGTGCCCGTCATGATCAAAGATCCGGTCAAAACGCGGATGCTCGCAGACTACCTGATGGCGGAATGGGATATCTACGTCCAACCCATCAACTATCCCACTGTGCCAAAGGGGACGGAGCGGCTGCGCTTTACCCCGTCACCGCTGCACACGGATGCCGATATCGACCACCTCGTGCGCGCGCTGAGCCATCTGTGGAAGCAGTGCGCAGTGAGCCACGCCGTCGCCTAAGGGCGGAACATCGGCACATGCGGCGCGCAGGCGGTGTCAATGCCGCCCGCAAGGCGCGGGTCATCCGCGATCTCAATCTGCTGGCGCGTGGGTGTGAACCCGGCGCGCCGGTAAAAGGGCAGGGCCTGCGGGCTGTCCAATGTGCAGGTGTGCAGATGCAACCGTGTGATAGGCTGCCGCCAGGCCGCCTCAATCGCTGCCGCCATCAAATAGCGCCCGGCACCCTGACCGATAAGGGGGGCCGCAACACCAAAGAACGCGATTTCACAGGTCTTTCCATCGCGGAAATCAAGCTCTAACAGGGCACCATCGGCGCCACCGTTAGATAGGGTCCAGATCATCACCTTTGGGTCATGAATAATCGCGGACAGGGCCGCATCGTTCAGCTCTTTGCGGGAAAACCACAGCCAGTCGGCCCCGACCTTGTCAAAGATCGCGCGGTACCACGCCACATCGGGCGTAGGTACAGCGCGCAGCGTCCAGCCCTCGGGGGCAGGCGGCAGGGGCTGTGCAGGGTCCGCGCGCATCTCAAGATGGGTAACGACTGTCGCCACTTTGCCGGGCGGCACATCGTAAAATCCGTCCTCAAGGATCGGCGGCGTCATACCAACCCTCCTTGGCGAAAGAGGGACATCATGTCGGTCTGCGGGCGGGGGCCTACGTGGCTGATCACTTCGCCGGCGCACAGATTGCCCATGCGGCCACAAACCTCAAGGCTTTGTCCGGTGCTCAAACCGTATAGGAATCCGGCTGCGAACTGATCGCCTGCCCCCGTCGCATCGACGGGCGTGACGCGGGTCACGGGCACATCGGCCCGTTCGCCTGCACGCAGCAATGTCACACCGTCGCCGGAGCGCGTGCAGACCGTGATGTCGCACAGGGCCGCAGTCTTGGCCAAAGCGGCCTCCAGATCGTCGGTCTGCCAGAGGGATTTGATCTCTGCCTCATTGCCGATCACGAAATCCAATTCTTCGCCGATCATTTGCAAAAAATCATCGCGGTGCCGGTCGACGCAAAACGGGTCCGAGATTGCGATGCCGGATTTGCCGCCCGCCGCCCGGGTCAGGCGCGAGGCTTGGCGAAAGGCTTCTTTGCCCGCGGGTTTGTCGAATAAGTAACCCTCGAGGAACATGATTTTGGCACCCTCGGCGGCCTTTTGTGGCACGTCCTCGGGGCCAAGATCTGTCGAGATGCCAAGATAGGTGTTCATCGACCGCTCACCATCAGGGGAGACGAAAATCATCGACCGCGACGTGGGCAATGTGCCGCCCACGACGGGAGCGTTTACGAAATCTGTGCCGGCCTCAGCCATGCTGTCGGCATAGAACTGGCCCAGCGCATCATCGTTAACGCGCCCGATAAAGGCGGTGGGCAGGCCCAAGGCGCCGATGCCTGCAACCGTGTTGGCCACGGATCCACCGGGGGTCTGCACCCGATCGGTCATACCCGCAAAGAGCGCCTCCGAACGGTCCCGCTCCACCAGTTGCATGATGCCTTTTTCGATGCCCATTTGTTTCAAAAATTGATCATCAGTATGGCTGAACACGTCCACCACGGCATTTCCAATGCCAACAACGTCGTAGGTTTTCATTCGGTTTTGTCCTCAAATTGGCACAGATCCCGGATCAGGCAGGTGCCGCATAGCGGTTTGCGCGCTTTGCAGTGATAGCGCCCGTGCAAGATCATCCAGTGATGCGCATGTAATTGAAATTCGGCGGGAATATTGTCTTCGATGGCGCGCTCGACGGCGTCCACGGTTTTGCCCGGCGCGATGCCCGCACGGTTGCCGAGGCGAAAGATATGCGTATCGACCGCCTGCGCCGGAAACTGCCACCACATGTTCAACACGACATTAGCGGTCTTGCGCCCTACCCCCGGCAGCGATTGCAGGGCGGCGCGCGACGAAGGCACCTCGCCGCCATATTCATCAACCAAGATCTGGCTCAGCTTGATCACGTTTTTCGCCTTTTGGCGGAAAAGGCCGATCGTTTTGATGTGGTCGGTCACGCCCTCAAGACCCAGATCCAGCATCTTTTGCGGCGTGTCTGCGATTTGAAAGAGGGCGCGCGTGGCCTTGTTTACGCCCGCGTCTGTTGCCTGCGCGCTGAGCGCCACAGCCACCACAAGCGTGTAGACATTCACATGTTCCAACTCGCCCTCAGGCGCCGGATCGGCGGCCTGAAAGCGGCTGAAAATCTCGTGCAGGCTGTGATAATCGAGTTGCTTGGCCATGGCGCTGGGTATGGGCGTTTTGCGCCAAACGGGCAAGGCTGCAATTGAAATTTACCATCAGATCAAAACGCGCAAGCCAGCGCTGCACACATTGTTTAGGCTTTTGAACATAATTTTAGATGATTTTATGCCGAAGCGAGATCCATTGATGAAAGACAAGTTCGATCAAGGTGCTACCCCTGTGGAAACCTCAGTGAAAGCACCCGGCGTGGGGCTGTCAAAAGAGGGGGAACGTACCCTTGCGTCGCCGCTGTTTGATATGCCCATGCGGGCGCAAATTGAGGCCCAAATGCTAGCGCAGTCCAGGGCGCGGCAGGCTGCGGCGCTGTTGGGCGGCTTTGGGCCGGGGACGATGTTTGACACGGACGAGGGGCCCGTGCCGGCAGAGTGGTTGGACCATTCGCATCGGCTGCGCACGCGTGACAATGGCTTGCAGCCAATCATCACCATCCGCCGGCTTCGGCTTAGCCGGGCAGAGGCGGTGGCCCACCCGGACCTGTCCCCTGTTTTGGTCGCGCGCGGTGCTTTTGGCCCGGACAGCCCAACCCACACGGTGCGCATGTCGCCTCAACAGCTGATTTTTCACACCTGCGCATATGGCCATGCGCCGCGTAACCCAAAAGAGGTTTTGATCCCCGTCTCTAGCGTGGCAACATCCTTGCCCCTGCGCAGGCCGACGGACGCGGGTTTTGTCTATACTCAGATTGTGATGCAGCGGCATGAGCTGTTGTGGGTGGACGGCATGTGGATCGCTTCCCTCTTTGTGCCAAATCGCGCCACGCTGGGTTGTCCGACGACGGATCCTGTTTCTGGTGCGCAGGTCCAATCGCCCATGCAAAGCGCACGGCCAGTCTTGTCTGAGCCCGAGGCAAAGGCGCTGCTCGCGGCCGAGCGTGAGGCGCGTGTGGCCTTTGAGGCACAGAACGAAAGCGGCAGCTAGGTGGCAGGCACAGACCGGGGCAGAACACTCCAGAGATTGCGCAGCTTTCGGGTCGCGGGTTGTGTGCGGGCGCGCTAAGCTGTTGTTCATGGAACAGCAAGACGCAGAAGACACCGGCTATCATTACAACATCGTGCGCCGCGCGATCGAGCTTTTGGACGCGCGCCCCGAGGGTATGGCCTTGGACGATTTGGCCGCCGAGATGGGCATGAGCGCGGCGCATTTTCAGCGGGTCTTTAGCCGTTGGGTCGGAGTTAGTCCGAAGCGGTTTCAACAATACCTCGCACTTGGGCATGCCAAGGCGCTCTTGTCGCAACGCTTTACCACGCTGGAGGCTGCGCAGGCCGCTGGGTTGTCGGGGGGCGGGCGGCTGCATGATCTTTTCCTGCGCTGGGAAGCGATGAGCCCCGGCAGCTATGCCAAGGCGGGTGCGGGTTTGACGATCTATTGGGGGTGGTTTCCCAGCCCCTTTGGCCCGGCGTTGGTCATGGGCACGGAGCGTGGTATTTGCGGCATCGGATTTGCCGCCGAAACGGGGCCAGAGCCTACGTTTGCCGACCTAAAGGACCGCTGGCCTGCGGCGGCATTCGTGGAGGATCCTATGCGGCTTGCTCCTTGGGTCTCGGCTGCGTTCAACGCTGTGTCAGGCGAGGCGCCTGCGCCGCTCTTTCTGATCGGTGCGCCGTTTCAGATCAAAGTTTGGGAGGCGCTGCTGCGCATCCCATCGGGGCATGTCACAAGCTATTCCGAAATTGCACAATCTGTCGGCAACCCCCGCGCGGTGCGCGCCGTGGGCACCGCAGTGGGCCGCAATCCTGTCAGCTGGCTCATCCCGTGCCACCGAGCGCTGCGCAAATCGGGCGGCTTGGGCGGGTATCACTGGGGCCTGCCGGTCAAGCGGGCGATGCTGGCCTATGAGGCTGCGCGCGCCGACGCTTGATTGCGGAGCGGATCCAAAGATGCGCGGTATTATGCCGGTGCGTTTTAGGCATTAAGTGTTGTTGCGAAAATCCTATATAATATGCGTGGCAAAAGGTGCTCCGCCGCAACGGGGCCGCATCAAAGGCAGAGTATGATATGACAAAAACACATTTGAACCGGACTGTTTTAGGCGCAATCGTCTTGGGTGCAGGCATCGGCCTGAGCGGCTGCACAGACCCGGGCCGCTTTGAAGAGGCCGTGCAAACGCCCAACAGCAACACCCGCGAAGGCGCGTTCCTTGGGGCTGCGGCAGGCGCGCTTTTGGGCGCGATTACCAGCGATGATGGCGACCGCGCTGATGGTGCGTTAAAAGGCGCGCTTCTGGGTGGTGCGGTTGGCGCGGGCGTAGGCTATAGCCTCGACCGCCAAGAGGCCGAGCTGCGCGCAGCACTCGCCAATGACCGGGTGCAGATTATCAATGCTGGCGACCGTTTGATCGTAACCCTGCCGCAGGACGTCCTGTTCGACACCGACAGCTTCGCGGTGCGCGGCCTTTTGCGCGAAGATTTGGCGGCTGTGGCCAACAGCTTGCAACGCTATCCCAGCAGCACAGTGCAGATCATCGGACACACGGATGCGGATGGCGATGCGGTTTATAATCAAAGGCTAAGCGAGCGACGTGCGAATGCGGTCGCGGACGTGCTGTCTGAAAACGGCGTGCCGTTTTCGCGGCTGCAAACCTTTGGGCAGGGTGAGTCGCAGCCCGTGGCCTCGAACCTCACAGTGGACGGCAAAGCGCGCAACCGAAGGGTAGAGATCGTGATTTTGCCGACCACCTAGGTGGCGCATCGCGTAAGCGCTGCGTGCTCTTTCGTTGAATTGCGCCGCTGGGGCCTTTAGGCCTGTGGCGACCAAAGGAGGCGCATCGATGGACACTGGGGCACAAATCATCACTTGCACACTCGACCCCGCGCGGGCGCACGCTTTGTTGACAGCACTGGGCCGTGATCCGCAGATCTTGGTCGGTGATCCGCTGCCGCCGTTCTTTCACCACATCTATTTCTGGGATGCGGTGGCACCTGATGGTTTGGGCCAAGACGGCCATCCGCGGGTGGGTGGTTTGATCCCCGATATGGGCTTGCCGCGGCGCATGTGGGCCGGGGGTCGGCTGCAATTCCATGGGCCCCTGCGCGCGGGCGAGGTCGCCGAAAAGCACAGCGTTTGCGAAAGCGTCACCCGCAAAGAGGGCCGTACCGGCCCCTTAGCCGTCGTGCGCCTGCGTCATGAGATTTTCCAAAGTGGGCTCAAGCGGATCACAGAATGGCAAAACCTGATCTACCGCGCTGCGGCGGACCTGGAGGTGGACGTGCCAGCCACGCCACCCCAAGCGCCGGAGGGCACCGCGCAGGAAGAGGCCCTTCGCTTTGATCCAACGCTTCTTTTTCGCTATTCTGCGCTGACGTTCAATGGCCACCGCATTCATTACGATCAACCCTATGCGCGCGACTTCGAGGGCTATGACGGGCTGGTCGTGCACGGCCCCTTGCTGGCGCAGCATCTAATGTTGGCTGCCGGTGATGTGACGGAGTTTTCTTATCAAGCGACTGCGCCCTTGATGCACCATGAGACGGCGACCTTATGCCGGCGCGGCGATGATTTATGGGTGCGCGGGCCTGAGGGGCGTTTGTGCATGAAGGCGCGCATCGGATCACACTGAGGCTTCGACCTCGAAGCCTGGTGGGATGGTGTCGCGTCCTTCAAGGATCAAATCTGCCATGGTTTGGGCCACCTTGGGGGCCATGCCAAAGCCGATCTTGAAGCCGCCATTGGCGATGTAATGCTCTGGGCGGTCGGGCCATGCCCCCAGCATCGGCGCGCGTGACCGGGCGCGGGGACGGATGCCAGCCCACCGCGCGATTACGGGCGCATCTCTTAGCACTGGGACAGCCGCTCGCGCGCGCGCAATCACGTCCTCCAACAGCGTATCTGGCGTGTTATGCGCATAGGTATTCTCGGACGTGGAGCCGACAGCGACCGTCCCATCCAAATGCGGAATAATATGCAGTGTATCGGCATAAAGTTGCGGCAGCCCCGCGGCATCATAGGCCAATAGGGCGGCCTGCCCCTTAACGCCCGCCCCCATCGGCCGCGCATCCGGGCGGTTCAGTGCTTCCAGCCCTGCAATCCCAGTCGCCCAGAGCGTGGGGCCCGCGTTTGCACCGTCTGTTTGCACCTCTACCCCGTGGGTACGCAACGCGGCCACGAGGGCGGCACAGGCCTGCGCGGGATGAATATGCGCCGATAGAGTGTCGAAAATAACATGACCGATGGGGCTTTGCGGCGTCCAGTCACCGGACTGCGGGCGCAGGGTCCAGTCCGCTTGGCCCTGCCATAGCGTGCGCGCCGTTTGTGCCCGCGCTGTGGCCAAAGCCTGCGCCGGTGCATCCGCGATGGGTTGTAAGCGCCCCGTGGCAGCATAGCCTGCGGAGTGCCCACCTGCCGCTTCAACCTCTGCCCAAAAGTGGCGTGATAAGATCAGGCTTTCGAATTGGAACTGCTTTTTCGCGTTCCAATTCTCAGGCACATGCGGCGCCAAGGCCCCAACAATCCCGCCCGAAGCACCAGCCCCCGGCCCGTTGGGATCGATGAGGCGCACCTTGGCGCCTCGGCGCACACAGACCCAAGCGGTCGCAAGTCCAAAAACACCCGCGCCGCGGATTGTGATGTCTGCCATTGCCAAGCTGCGCCTCTTTCGCCAAAGGATTGGGGGCGTTCTTACAGGGGTAGGGCATGCAGGACCAGCGCGCGAATTTAGAATGGCGGGACGGCGATGTGCCGGTCAGCACGCAATTTGACGATCCCTATTTCTCCCTCGAAGACGGCTTGGCCGAAACTCAACATGTGTTCTTGACCGGTAATGACCTGCCGGCGCGGTTCTGTGACGGGTTTCACATTGCCGAGTTGGGCTTTGGCACAGGGCTAAACTTCGCGGTTGCACATGCCGCGTGGCGTGCCGCGGGTGTGTCGGGGGTGCTGCGGTTCACCAGCTTTGAGGCCTATCCCATGGCGCGTGATGAGATGGCCCGCGCGCTGAGCGCCTTTGGGATCGGGGTGGATTTGGCAGCGATGTGGGATGGCACAGGCGGGCGCTATGACTTCGGGGATGCGGTGTTGGAAGTCATCACCGGCGATGCGCGCACCGCTTTGCCGCAGTGGCAGGGCCGTGCGGATGCGTGGTTCTTGGACGGGTTCGCGCCTGCCAAAAACCCCGAGCTGTGGGAAGCAGCCCTGATGTCGGCCGTGGGCGCGCACACTTCTCCGGGCGGCAGTTTTGCCACCTACACGGCCGCAGGATTTGTCCGGCGCGGTCTTGCCGAGGCTGGTTTTGAGGTCCGCCGCGTGCCGGGATATGGCCGCAAACGTCATATGAGCGTGGGGATAAAACCATGAGTGCGGGTAACAATACGCAGCTTGGCGTGGCCCTCATGATCGCCACGACATTTGTCTTTGCGGTGCAGGACGGCGTTTCGCGGCATCTGGCCTCTGAATATAACGTGCTGATGGTGGTGATGATCCGCTATTGGTTCTTTGCGGCCTTTGTGGTGGCTGTGGCGCGGGCCAAAGCGGGCGGCATTCGTGCCGCGGCACAAACCTCGCAGCCCGCATTACAGATTTTCCGCGGGCTTTTGCTTGCGGCAGAGATCTGCGTGATGGTGGCCGCGTTCACGATCTTGGGGCTGGTTGAAAGCCTCGCGGTGTTCACGTGTTATCCGTTGATTGTGGCCGCCCTTAGCGGGCCGATTTTGGGCGAACGTGTGGGCTGGCGGCGCTGGGCTGCAATTGGTGCGGGTTTCGTTGGCGTGCTGATCATCCTGCGACCGGGCATCGGCGTGTTCGATGCGGCCGCCATCATCCCGCTTGTGTCCTCGGCAATGTTTGCGCTCTATGGGTTGCTTACACGCTTTGCCGCGCGTCGCGACAGTACGGCAACCAGCTTTTTCTGGACCGGTGTGTCGGGGGCCGTTGCGATGACGGCCGTGGGACTGTGGTATTGGGAGCCGATGGTGCCGCGCGACTGGGCCTGGATGGCCTTCTTATGCGTCACGGGCGCGGCAGGGCATTGGCTTTTGATCCGATGCTACGAGGTTGCCGAGGCCTCCGCGGTGCAGCCCTTCGCCTATTTGCAACTTGTCTTTGGCGCAATCATCGGCGTCGCTGTTTTCGGAGAGATCATCGCCTGGAATGTAGCCGTAGGTGCAGGCATCGTTGTGGGCGCGGGCCTCTTTACGCTATGGCGCGAACGCCTTCAGGGTTGAGCCGCGCAACTCAGCGCTAAAGGGTTGCGGCAGCGGCGTCAGCCCCAGTTGCGCGCGGTAGACAGGCAGGCTTTCCGTCACGCGCATCACATAGTTTCGGGTCTCGCGGAAGGGGATGTGTTCGATCCAATCGACGATGTCCATACCGCCCGCGGCTCGCGGATCGCCAAAGCGTTGCAGCCAGGCCTCGGGCCGTGACGGTCCGGCATTATAGGCCGCCGACATCAGCACCACATTGCCATCAAACTGTCCTGCGAGGGTCGACAGATATGCCGCCCCCAGCTCGGCGTTATAGACGGGATCGCGCATCATGCGTTCTGTGCTGTGCTCGCCTCCGCGGCCCAGACGCTGCGCAACCGCGCGCCCGGTCTTGGGCATGACCTGCATCAAGCCGCGCGCGCCGACGCCTGATTGTACGTTGGGATCAAACTCCGACTCGCGCCGTGCAATGGCCAAGGACATCTCGGGGGCCATGGGCAGCGACTGCAGGCGCAAGGGGTGCAGCGCATAATAGGGCGCTGTGAGGGTCAGACCCCGCTGCGCGACCCGTTTGCCGACCATGACCGCCAAATGCGGTTTGCCTGTGGCCAGCGCGGCGGCACCCAGATGGGCTGCGTTTTCAGGGTCCAACTGCTCGGCGAGGTGGGTCCAAAACCGCTCGGCAAGGCTCAACTCGCCCGAGGCTTGCAACAACATGCCCGCCTGAAACAAAGGTGCGCGGGCCAGCGGTGTTTCGCGCCAATTGGCGCGCGGCGCGGCGCTGGGTGCGACGTCAAAGGCAAGACCACCCGCTTCGGCGGCGAGCAGGCCATAGAAGGAGGTTTGGTATTGTGCGCCATCGGCAAAGGCTTGGTCCGCCGCTGCTGCATTGCCCATCGCTAGATGTGCCATGCCGATCCAATACCCGGCGCGGCCGCGGCTGATGGGCGAGCTGCTTGCTGCACTGTGATTTTTAAAATGTGCCAGCGCACGACCGGGATCTTGAAGCTTGCGCAGCGCGATATAGCCCGCCAGCCATTCCAAATCCGCGTAGTTGGAGCCTTCCGTCAAATAATGATTTGCCGCCAGCGCATAGGCATGGGCGGGGTTGCCATCGCGCATTTCATCGCGCGCCAGGGCGCGGCGGCGATTGGCAAAGGCCTCTGGACGGCCCAGCCTTTCCAAGGAGGTGGAGCGGTCACGCAGCAGGTCTTTGGCGTCCTGAAATCGCCCTTTGCCCGCGCGCCAGACAAAGCGCGCATGGTGGAGGCCCGGGTTGTCTTGGAGGCGGGCGGGCACCGCTGCGATTTTGGCATCCACCCCACGTGCGCCGCGCAGCAAAGCGATGCGGGCCGCGAGCAAAGCACGCTGTCCTGTGGGTAGCAGATCTCGCATCCGTGCCGCATCGCTCAGATCCCCTTGCCAGAGCATCGCATCGGTTCGTGCTGCATGATGCGGGGTCAGGATCACCCCGTGGCGGGACAAATACGCCGCCTGATCTTCGGCGGACATCGCCATGCGCCGCCACGCGTCGATCACGAGGGTGTGGGCCTCGCGCGTTTGTCCAACGCTCTCGTAATGCGCGGCCAGTGCCAGAGCGCCCACGGGCGTTTGCGGGCGGTGCTCTGCGAAAAAGCTCGCGACGGCCGCCTGTCCGCTGGCCACCACGCCGGCTTCGCTTTGGCGGCGTAAATACGGCTCGCCCGGCCAATCGCTGCGCCGGGCCAAAAAGGACTGCACCTGGTCAAAATACCCAAGCCCAGCCCGCAGGCGGTGCCATTCTATGATGTCAGCAGAAAGGGCGCCGTCCTTGGCCGCGATGCGCTGTGCGGCCTCCCAATTGCCGGCGCGCACGGCATCCATGGCCCAGCCCAAGGGGCGCGGTCGCTCGGTCGCCGATACCGGCAGGACGAGCACAAAAAGGCACAGCCACGTTATGCTAAATCGGAGGATCACTTGCATTTCCCATCACGGCAAGGCTAGTGGCTACAACATACCGCGGTGAGGCGGAGGATCAACTGACCTCTCTGCGGGACAGAACGCAATCGGCTAATTTCGGCCATCAGTTACATAGGAGCGTGAACATGTTTAAAGGCTCGATGCCTGCACTTATCACGCCGTTCCAGGACGGCGCGCTGGATCTGGAAACCCTGAAGAAACTGGTGGACTGGCAAATCGACGCAGGTTCCAGCGGCCTTGTGCCAGTGGGCACAACCGGCGAAAGCCCGACGCTGAGCCATGAAGAGCACGACCAAGTGGTCGAGGTTGTCGTGGCGCAGGCCGCAGGCCGCGTGCCCGTGATCGCAGGTGCGGGCTCCAACAGCACGGCGGAATCCGTGCGCCTTGCCAAACATGCCGAAGCTGCGGGCGCGGACGGGGTGCTGGTCGTGACGCCTTATTACAACAAGCCAACCCAGCGCGGCATCATTGCCCATTTTGAGGCGGTACACGCGGCCTCGTCCCTGCCCATCATAGTCTACAACATCCCGGGCCGTTCTGCTGTCGACATCTCGAACGAGACCATGGCGACGCTCGCGCAGATGGAGCGGGTCGTGGGCGTTAAGGACGCGACCGGTGATTTGCAACGTGTGTGCGATCAGCGCCTGATGTGCGGGTCTGATTTTATCCAATTGTCGGGCGAAGACGGCACCGCACACGGCTTTAACGCGCAAGGCGGCGTGGGCTGCATTTCGGTTACGGCCAATGCAGCGCCGGTGCTATGTGCCCAGATGCAAGCGGCCTGCGCCGCAGGCGACTTCGCCGCAGCACTTGCGGTGCAGGATAAGCTGATGCCGCTGCACAAGGCGATTTTTACGGAGCCGGGCCTGATTGGCGCGAAATACGCGATGGTGCGCCAAGGTCTGTGTCGTGATGAGGTGCGCTTGCCGCATGTGCCGCTGATGGACAGCACGAAGGCGTTGATCGATGCGGCGTTGGCGCATGCGGGTCTGATCTGATTTTCTGACGCTTTGCGAGACTAGGTAAATGGGCAGGTTGCAAGGCCTGCTCTTTGCTTTTGCGTGTGTTAACGTTTGCCGTAGTACAGCCCAACCACATGCTCGGCTTGGGCAAAAAACAACCACCGCGCGACCAGCACACCGGCAATATGGCTCAGTACGGCAATGCCTGCGATCCAGTGTGAGAATGGCACGATCAACAGAATGACGGGTAATACCACCGCGAGCAGCAGCGCAATCACGCGCAGCTTGGCCGCGTGTTTACGACCCACCACATAGACGAATTCGCCCAGTAAATAATTCGTCCCGGTGTGCGGCGGCTCGAATGCGGTGACGGTGGCCGCCGCACCGAGGCCTGTCGCCGTTGCCGTGGTGGTGCCTGATTTTGAAAAGGCCCGGTCGCCTAGAACCCAGGTTATGACAAGGGCTGCACCCGCCGCGAGGATCAAGACGATGGCCTGCGTGACTTGCCCCGCCAACAGTGCACCACCTGCCAAAGACAGGCTGAGGAACATCGCTGGCGTCGCAGGCGTGTTCCACCGCGGAATTGTCTTCAGCTGGGTATAGATCATCGAGGTTGTGAACACGGTCGCAAGCGAGAGGGCCGCGCCGACTATGCCCACGAACACCAGCTTTTGCGCGAAAAAGATAGAAGCAACAGCATAGACCGCCATACACAACAGGGCCGCGACCGCGCACCATGCCTCGCGGCTGAGCCAGCTAGAGCGCCATTGGCTAAACGCTTTGATCGCCCGCTCAGGCCGGCCCAAGTGAAAGGTCGACGCCATCAACCCGCCCACTGCTGCCGCATAGGCGATGGTGAAAAAGGCAAAGGCGGACACGCCTGTCACATTGGGAAACCCCAACCCCAGCCAGAACAAAAGGCCAAAGCCCAAGCCCGAGAACGTGGTGAAAATGATAACGGAAGGCGCTGGATGCATCAGAGCTTCTCCAGTGTTTTATCAAGCCAGCTGACAAAGCCGCCGGTATCTTCGGCGACTGGCGCCAGATAGGGCGCAAGCACGTCAAATTCGGGCATCTCGTCCTTGGGCCGAGGGGGGAGATATTTGTTCACAGGCTTGGTGCATTGCTCTGGCATCAGGTCCATGCCACCGCGCGCCGCTGTCAGTTGGCTCACGTTGCTGTCGGGATCTGCAAAATCACCAAAATGGCGCGCGCCCGCCGGGCAGGTGCGCACGCAGGCAGGTTCACGGTCCACCTCGGGCAGGTTTTCGTTGTAAATCCGGTCCACGCAGAGGGTGCATTTCTTCATCACGCCAGCCTCTTGATCCAGCTCGCGGGCGCCGTAGGGGCAGGCCCAAGCGCACAGACCGCAGCCAATGCAATCGCTCTCGTTGACCAGCACGATGCCGTCCTCAACACGCTTATAACTCGCGCCGGTGGGGCAGACCGTGACGCAAGGCGCGTCTTCGCAATGCAAACAGGATTTCGGGAAATGGATGGTCTGCGCGGCGGGCTGGACCTTGGCGCTCTCGGCCAAGGGCTGCACCTGATAGCTGTGCACCCGGTTCAGGAACGTACCGGACGCAGCACCATAGGCATCCTGATCCGACAGGGGCGCACCATAGTTTTCGGTGTTCCAGCCTTTGCAGGAAATTACACAAGCATGGCAGCCCACGCAGGTGTCCAGATCAATCACAAGACCAAGCTTTTTCTGCGTCTTTTTTGGCAATTGGGTCATGCAAACGGCTCCTCGGATGGGATGGCAGAGACAGGCTCCTCGGCGCTAGGATCCCATGTGGCCACGAACCAGATGAAGGTGCCGATCATAAAGACGACGAAGCCGCCGATGATTAAAAGCGTGCGTTGCTTTGGTGTCATTCGCCCACCTTCCAAGCCAGATTGCGCGGCGCTGCGGCCACGGGTGATTTGATCGGATCAAAGGCCGGTTGGCTCTCGCCAGCGAGTGTTGCCGCCTTGGCGATGCGCACCTTGAGGTCAAACCACGCGGCTTGGCCTGTGATTGGATCGGAATTGGCCCACCGCAGACCATCGCCCTTAGGGGGCAACAGCTCATGTATGAGGTGATTGAGCAAAAAGCCCCGCGTCGCCTCTGGCGCATTTTCCTCCAGCGCCCAAGCGCCTTTGCGTTTTCCGATCGCGTTCCAGGTCCAGACGGTGTTCTCATTCAGCGCGGCCATTTCCAGCACGGGTACGGTGATCTCCCCATGTGGCGAGGTCACAGTCGCCCAGTCCCCGTCCTGCAAGTCGTGCGCGCGCATCAGATTTGTGGGCAGATAAAGCGGGTTGTGCCCGTGTAATTGCCGCAGCCATGCGTTCTGCGAGCCCCATGAATGATACATCGCCATCGGCCGCTGCGTGAGTGCTGTAATGGGGTAGGCATCGCCCTGATTATCCTGCGCTGGATCATACCAGATCGGCAGCGGGTCCATGGTTTCCCTGATCCGTGCGCGCAGATGGTCGGGGGGTTGCCGCTCGCCATGCCCTTCGGCGGCCAGCTGAAACCGGCGCAGCGGTTCGACGTAGAGCGAGAAAAGGTAGGGCTGCGGGCTGTCATAGATACCCATATTAACCGCCCATTCCTGATAGGCGGTGCTCCAAGGTTTGAAATAGGCGGCCGCGGCAGGAATATGCTCCACAAAGAAGCCGCCGTTCTCAATATAAGTATCGATCTGGCGGGGGTTTACGTCGCCGCGCCCGCCTTGGGGGCCGTCTGGGCCTTTGCGCCAGCCGGCGAGCGGGCCTACGCCAGGACGGCGTTCGTGATTGACGATATAGTCGGCATAGTCCTGCCATTTTTGCGTGCCATCGGCGTTCACAAAGGCTGGCAAGCCTAGCCGCGCACCCAGATCACAGAGCACTGACTGAAAGCCGCGCACATCGCGGTCCGGCTCCACCACAGGCCACCGGATTGCATCCGCGGCGGCATCCGCCTCGCAGATGGGGCGGTCCAGCAGGGAGATACAATCGTGGCGTTCCAGATAGGTCGTGTCGGGGAAAATCAGATCGGCATAGGCCACCATTTCAGAGCTATAGGCGTCTGAATAAATGATGCGCGGGATGACATAGTCGCCGTTTTCGTCTTGATCGGTGAGCATGTCGATCACGCCGCGCGTGTTCATCGACGAATTCCACGACATGTTCGCCATATACATAAACAGCGTGTCGATCTTATAGGGATCGCCCGCATGTGCGTTCGAGATGACCATATGCATCAGGCCATGCGCGGACATCGGGTTTTCCCAAGTGAACGCCTTGTCGATCCGCGCGGGGCTGCCGTCGTCCTTGAGAGCCAGATCATCGGGCCCGTGGACAAAGCCCAAATGTGGTCCGTCCAGAGGCCCGTTAGGGGTGACTTTGCAATGCGGTTTGGGATGTGCTGTGGCAGGCTTGGGGTAGGGCGGCTTGAAACGGAAGCCACCCGGGGCCTCGACGCTGCCCAAAATGATCTGCAACACATGCAGCGCACGGCAGGTTTGAAAACCATTGGCATGGGCCGAGATGCCGCGCATTGCATGGAAAGAAACAGGCCGTCCCGTCATCGTCTCATGTACATCGCCGCGGAAATCGGTCCATTTGTGCGCCAGCTCAAAGCTTTCCTCAAAGGCCACGCGTGCCAGCTCAGCGGCAATGCTGCGGATGCGGTCGGCGGGGATGCCCACGCGGTCAGCCACCGCTTCGGGGGCATAGTCATCCGACAAATAGCGGTCTGCCATCAGGTGCATGACGGGGCGGTGGGTGATGCCGTCCTTCATGTAGGTGGCCGATAGGTCGGGTTGCACGCCCGGTTGGTCAAAGGGGGTCAGCGCGTCGGTTTTGCGGTCCATGACCAGTTCTTTGCCTGCTGCATCACGCAAAAGAAGGCCGTATTCGGCCGATGCGGGGTCTGAATTCACGAGGCAGGGCGCATTGGTGAAGCGCGCCAAATAATCCAGATCGATTTTGCCCGCTTTCATCAAACAATGGATGAGCGCCATGATAAACAGGCCATCCGTACCAGGTGTGAGGCCCACCCAATCGTCCGCCACTGCATTATAGCCGGTGCGGATCGGGTTCACGCCGATCACACGCGCGCCGCGCGCCTTCAATTTGCCGAGGCCCATCTTGATCGGATTGCTGTCGTGATCTTCGGCAACCCCGAAAAGCATAAAGAGTTTGGTATGCTCCCAATCCGGTTGACCAAACTCCCAGAACGCGCCGCCCATGGTATAGATGCCCGCCGCCGCCATATTGACGGAGCAAAAGCCACCATGGGCCGCATGGTTTGGTGTGCCAAAATTCTGCGCCCAGAAGGACGTGAACGACTGGGATTGATCCCGACCGGTGAAAAACGCGAGCTTTGACGGATCCTCGGCCCGCAACGGGGCCAGCCAATCCGTGGCGATGCTCAGCGCCTCATCCCAGCTGATTTCCTCAAACTCGCCCGACCCGCGCGGCCCGACCCGTTTGAGCGGTGCGCGCAAACGCGAGGGGGCGTTGTGCTGCATGATCCCGGCCGACCCCTTGGCACAAAGCACGCCTTGGTTCACCGGATGGTCGCGGTTCCCTTCAATATAGGCGACCTTGCCGTCCTTCATGTGCACGTCGATCCCGCAACGGCAGGCGCACATGTAACAGGTGGTCTTGCGCACCTCGTCCGACACTTTGGGCGACAGATCCAGCGTGGGCTGTTTATGCGTCATCTGGGGCGGTCTCCATTAATTCTGCGGCTTCGCGCGCGATATGGCGCTCTTCTTGGGCGGGGATCACAAACTGGGGAACATTTCCTGCGTAGGTAAGTCTATTTAGAATGTCTTCCCGGATGTCGCGGTCGTTTTCGCCGATCCCGCCGGTGAAAGCGACAGCGTCCAAGCCCCCCATTGCGGCGATCATCGATCCAGCGTGGCGCGCGGCCCAATAGCAAAAATGCTCAATCGCAAAGCGGGCCTTTGGGTCTTGGCTGGCCGTAAGCGTGCGCATGTCGCCGCTGATCCCCGACAGGCCCAGCAGACCTGCGCGGCGGGTTAGCAAGTCTGCTGCGTCCTCTAACCCCAAATCGCGCGCAAGGCTGAGCACGGCGGCGGGATCAATGTCGCCGGTGCGTGTGCCCATCGTGATGCCGCTGGTGGGAGAATAGCCCATGGTCGTGGCAACAGAACGCCCGTCCAAAATGGCGCAAAGCGAGGCGCCATTGCCGAGGTGCAAGGCCAGCAACCGCCGCGGCAGCGCGCCGCCGGTTTCCTCTGCGAGGGCGCGCACGAGGGCGGCATAGCTGTTGCCGTGAAAGCCGTAGCGTTGCATTCCTTGGGTCGCGGCCACCTCCGGCAGCGCATAGGCGCGCGCCACGTCGGGGTTTGTCGCGTGAAAAGCGGTGTCAAAGCTCGCGTATTGCGGCAGGTCCGGTGCGCGTGCGGTGATGGCATCGATGGCTGCCAAATGATGCGGATTGTGCAGGGGGGCCAGCGGGATGCAGGCCGCAATTTCAGCGCGGGTCGCTTCTGTGATGCGCACCGTTTGAGTAAGCGTGCTGCCGCCATGCACCACGCGTTGCGCCACAGCCCGCAGATCCGAAAGGCGCACATGTGCGGCCTCTAGCGCCGCCAAGATCGCGGTCAGGGCGGCGTCATTATCTGCGAGAGCGGCGGGCGTTTTAACTTCGCCCGCCGTGGTTGTTGCCGTCTTGATCGTGCCCGACGCCTCGCCGATGCCCGTGGCATCCACGCGCAAAACTTCGCGCAGATCACCGTCGAACAAAGCACATTTGATCGACGATGATCCCGCGTTCAAAACGAGGATGGGGCGAAAGGCCATGCGTTAGACCGTTTGCGGGCGCATGTCTTCTTTGGAAATGCCCGCCACCGACACAGGCTTTTTCATAGCATCTCGGCGGAACGGCTCGCCCAACTCTTGGTTCAACAGAACCTCGATCAGGGTGGTCTTGCCGTTCTTCATCTGGTCCTCAATCGCCTTGTTCAGCGTGGTGGTCAGCTCTTCCATCGTCTTGACCTGTACGCCCTCCAGGCCGCAGGCCTGTGCTATGCCGGCATAAGATACGGCGGTGTCCAGTTCGGTCCCGACAAAGTTGTCATCAAACCACAGCGTGGAGTTCCGCTTTTCCGCGCCCCACTGATAGTTGCGGAAGACAATCTGCGTGACAGGCGGCCAGTCGCCCCGGCCAATCGCCGTCAGCTCGTTTACTGCGATGCCAAAGGCGCCGTCGCCGGCAAAGCCCACAACCGGCACGTCCGGTTGGCCGATCTTGGCGCCGACAATGGCAGGCAGACCGTAGCCGCAAGGGCCAAAGAGGCCGGGCGCCAGATATTTGCGGCCTGCGTCGAAATCAGGGTAGGCGTTACCGATCGCACAGTTGTTGCCGATGTCGGACGAAATAATTGCCTCGCGGGGCAGCGCAGACTGGATCGCGCGCCACGCCATACGCGGGCTCATCCAATCGGGTTTGTCTGCGCGCGCACGCTGGTTCCATGTGGTGCCGGGATCGTCGTCCTCATGGTCCATGCTCGAGAGCTGTTGGGCCCAAGTGGATTTTGCTGTGGCGACCCGCGCTTTGCGGTCCGCACGGCCAGCGTCGCCTGCATGATCCGACAGTTGGTTCAGGATGCCGCGCGCCACTTTGGCGGCGTCGCCAACGATGCCAACCGTGACTTTCTTGGTCAGGCCGATACGGTCCGGGTTGATGTCGACCTGAATGATCTTGGCGTCTTTGGGCCAGTAATCCATGCCGTATCCGGGCAGAGTGGAGAACGGGTTCAGCCGCGTGCCAAGGCACAGCACAACGTCGGCCTCTTGGATTAACTCCATCGCCGCCTTTGAGCCGTTATAGCCCAAGGGGCCTGCAAAAAGAGGGTGCGAGCCGGGGAAGGCGTCGTTGTGCTGGTATCCCACGCAAACGGGCGCATCGAGCCGCTCGGCCAGTGCCATGGACGATGGGATGCCACCGTCTGACAACACCACGCCCGCACCGTTCAAGATCACGGGGTTCTTGGCATCGGAGATCAGCTTGGCCGCTTCCGCCACAGAGTTTTCACCGCCGGGGGAGACTTCGAAATTAATTGGGTCCGGGATTTCAATGTCGACGATCTGGGTCCAGAAATCCCGTGGAATGTTCAGCTGGGCCGGCCCGCTCAGGCGTTTGGCTTGGCTGATCACACGGGTCAGGACTTCGGCCACGCGGGTAGGGTCGCGCACCTCTTCTTGGTAAGCAACCATATCTTCAAAGAGCTTCATTTGCTCAACTTCTTGGAAACCACCTTGGCCGATGGTTTTGTTGGCGGCCTGCGGCGTGACCAGCAAAAGCGGCGTGTGGTTCCAATAGGCGGTTTTAACCGCAGTTACGAAATTGGTGATGCCAGGACCGTTCTGCGCGATCATCATGGACACTTTGCCCGTCGCACGGGTGTAGCCGTCCGACATCATGCCCGCGGAGCCTTCGTGGGCGCAGTCCCAGAATTTGATACCCGCGGTCGGGAACAAATCCGAAATTGGCATCATAGCAGAGCCGATAATGCCGAAGGCGTGCTCAATACCGTGCTTTTGAAGGGTTTTTACGAATGCTTCTTCGGTCGTCATTTTCATGAAAGGCGCTCCGGTCTGGTTCAGAGTAGGGGGATTGGGATGATTCAAAGTTGTCGGTAAACGTAAAGTCGGCGGGTGTAACCCGTTAGGGCCAGTTATGCCCGCTGAATAGGGCCAAACTGGCGTTATGGTCCGGGTCCCTGAGTGGGGCTGCGGTGGCTTTGTGCGATGGCCTCTGCGATCAAGGCAACGCCGCCCGAGATACGTGCGGCAGGGATCGATGAATAGGCGAGACGGTAGAAATTTTGCGGCTGATCAGAGCCGCTGAAAAACGCCTGTCCCGGCTCAATCAGGACCGAGCGTGCCTCAAGGTCTTGGGCTAAGACGCGGGTATCAACATGGGTCGGTGCGCGCATCCAGAAAGAGGAGCCGCCAAAGGCGCCTTGTCCCGCGATTTGCAGCCCGTGTTGGGTGATCGCCTCTTGCATGACGCGGCGACGTTCGTGCAGCGCGCTGCTCATGCGGCGCACCAAAGCGTCGTAATGACCAAGCGATAGGAAATAAGAAGCCGTCCTTTGGATATGGCCCGGTGCGTGCCGCAAAACGCTGGCGCGCAAGGCGCGTGCTTCTTTGATGAACGTCTCAGATCCCACCAGATATCCCAGCCGAAGGCCTGGAAAAAGAGATTTGGAAAAGGAGCCAACATAGATCACGCGCCCGTCCTTATCCAATGATTTAAGCGCTGGGGAGGGTGCCTTGAGGAAGGACATTTCAAATTCGTAATCGTCCTCGACGATGATCGCGTCCATCTCGGCGGCGCGGTCCAACAATGCGCGGCGGCGGTCCATGGGCATGGTGGCCGTCGTCGGGCATTGATGGCTAGGCGTGGTGAAAATCACATCCGTATCGGGGGGGATCGCATCTGGTGGAAGACCGTTCTGGTCCACTCTGACATGGGCCAAATGGCACCGCGATTGGGTCAGAACATCGCGCAGCGCGTGATAGCACGGGTCCTCGAGCGCGGCCTTGCGGCGCTGTGTGAGTAGGATTTGCGCCGTCAGCCACAGCGCATTTTGCGCGCCCATGGTAATTAACACCTCTTCGGGGCGGGCAGAAATTCCACGCCGTGGTAGCGTGTGGCGCACGATGAATTCGATCAGCTGCGGATCGTCTTGATCAAAATAATCCGTGGTCATCGGGCCAAAATCGCGCTGGCCCAAAGCCTGTAGTGCGCAGAGACGCCAATTAGCGTGATCAAAGAGCGTCGGATCGGCCTGCCCATAGATAAAAGGATAGCGGTAGCGCGCCCAATCCTGCGGCTTTCGCGGCGTTTGCCCGCCTGAAAACCGCTGTCCAATCGCGCGGTTCCAATCAACTGCATCGGGGGTGTGCGGCGTGTGATCAAAGCTGGGCGGGACCGGCGCATCCTCGGACACGAAATATCCCGACCGCCCGCGCGAGGTGAGGTATTCGTTGGCCAACAACTCAGTATAGCTGAGCGTGACGGTGATGCGGCTGACCCCGAGGTGGTGGGCCAGTTTGCGTGTCGAGGGCAGCTTTTCACCCGGTTGAAAACGCCCCGACAGGATGCCTTGGGCGATCATCTGTTGGATTTGGCTTTGCAGCGTGCCTTGCGCATCCGGATGCAAAAAGAAGGTTTCGACAGGAAGGGCCATGAGAGCAGCTTACTTTGGACTTATCCTGGTTTCAATGTGGCCCTAAGGCGCGCTGAAATAGGACGTTGCGGCGCACCGTTTTTCACCCACATCGGAGCTTGCCAAGGGGCTGAATGCCAGCCAGATCATTTAGGGTGGCGGGGCGAAGTTTAACCTCCGCCCAAGCCTTCAGCGTTGATCAATTAGCCAAAAACATCCGCCAATGCGCGGTCGACCGCATCGCAAATGTGGTCGATATCATCAGCCGTTGCGATCAGCGCGGGCGAGAAGCAGAGCGTGTTGTTCTTGCCTGGCAACGACCGGTTTGTCGCCCCAATGATGACGCCCTGGGCCATGCAGTTGCCCACGACGGCCTGTACTTTTTTCTCTTCAGCGGGCGCGCGAGTGGTGTGATCCGACACCAGTTCTGCGCCAATAAACAAGCCTTTGCCGCGCACTTGGCCGATGATTCTGTGCTTGTCCGCCAGCGCGTTCAGCTGTGCAACCATATAGTCGCCCATGGCCGTTGTGTTGTCCAACAGGCCCTCATCTTCGATGATGCGCATGTTTTCCAAGGCGGCCGCCGGACCCGCGGTGCACCCGCCAAAAGTGGAGATGTCGCGGAAGTAATTCATCGGATCTTCGGGCGCGTCTTTGAACTTGTCGAACACGCCTTCGGTGGTCGCAAGGCAGGCAATCGCCGCATAGCCGGAGGCCACACCTTTAGCCATGGTCACCATGTCAGGCTTGATGCCATATTGCTGATAGCCAAACCATTTGCCGGTCCGGCCCACACCACAGACGACTTCGTCGATGTGCAGCAAAATCTCATATTTGGCGCAAATTTCTTGGACGCGTTCCCAATAGCCATCGGGTGGAGTGATCACGCCGCCGCCGGCGGTCACAGGCTCAAGGCACAGCGCGCCCACGGTTTCAGGGCCCTCGGCCAAGATGACTTTTTCGATCTGGTCCGCTGCCCAGACGCCGTAACCCTCACGGGGTGCGCCGTCTTGTTCAAAAGCGCGGTATTCAAGACAATGCGGCACGCGGACAAAACCTGGCGTGAAGGGGCCGTATTGCGCGTTGCGCTCGTCTTGGCCGCCCGCGGACAGGCATGCGATCGTGGTGCCGTGATAGTCGCGGTCGCGGTACAGGATCTTGTGTTTCTTGCCGCCATATTTCGCATGGCTCAGCTGGCGCACCATTTTAAAGGCTTTCTCATTCGCCTCAGACCCGGAGTTGCAGTAATAGAGCCGCGACATGTCGGGCATCTTTTCCAACAAACGCTCCGCGAACAGCGCGCCGGGGATTGAGCCTGCGGAACCTGCGAAATAGTTCATCTTGACCAGCTGGTCGCGCACGGCATCGGCGATGCTTTCTCGGCCGTACCCCACGTTGACGGTCCACACGCCTCCTGAAACCGCATCCAAGTGCTCTTTGCCTTTTTGATCCCAGACCTTCATGCCCTTGCCCTCAACGATAATGCGCGGATCGATCGCGCTCTCGAAGGGTTGGTGTTGGATCAGGTGGTGCCAGACGTTCTTTCGGTCTGCCTCTACAACACGAGAGATGTCATTTTCAGTGAACGTACCATCCATGGTGAGAACCTTTCGCAGAAGTTGGCGCCTGAGAATCAATCACTCCACGCTAGAGTATGCGCCTTGCTTCATGTAATCACTTTTTTCTCGCCCATTGGAATAGCGCCAGATTGTAGGCCTGATTAGGACCAAAAATTGTGGCGCTTGATGAAAATATCAGCGGATTAGCGAAATTGATGCCATAAAATGCGCCCGTTCATAGCACGCAAGCGAGGCGCAGAGGCTATAAATTGGGCGAAAACAAGGTATTGTTGGCGGTGTACCTGTATTTGCCGCGTGTGGCTTGTGTTTGGAATATAAGCCCCTCGATGCTGCAATTGCACGAATTCAGAAATTTATTTGCTGCGGCGCAGCTTAAACTGGACTTATCGCGTTAAGGAATTTGGTCCTTTATTCTCACTCATTTTACCAGAGTGTTCCTACATCAGACGCTATGCAGAAAAATGAAGCACCTAGAACCGGGTTTGGCTATATAACCGTCCTAATTTTCCTAGAGTGCATTGCGAAATAAGGTGTCCTCGTTCAGTCTGACCCTGCACTGGGGCGTGGACAGAGGACTGGACCGGACCGGGGCGTGTACTTTGGCTGGTTCATACGAACATAGCGGATGTCAAAAACGGGTCCAAAAAGGGCCGGACCGATCAACACGGGAGAACACGATGATCAAAACTACAACACGCGCGATGCTGGCGGGCGCCGTTATGGCGATGTCGGGCACATCCGCATTTGCGGCAGGCCACGGTGGCGAAATCACGGTTGCCTATTTCCTCGAATGGCCGATGCCGTTCCAGTACGCCAAAGAAACTGGCATGTACGAAGAAGCCATGGGCACGAAAATCAACTGGGTCAGCTTTGACACAGGCACAGCCATGTCGGCCGCGATGGCATCTGGCGATGTGCAAATCTCCGTCAGCCAAGGTGTGCCACCCTTCGTCGTCGCAGCCTCAGCAGGCCAAGACATTCAGATCGTTGACGTTGCGGTGTCCTATTCCGACAACGACAACTGCGTCGTAGCATCCGCGCTGGAGATCGATAAAACATCCGCAGGCGAGCTGGCCGGCAAAAAAGTGGCCGTGCCTTTGGGTACAGCGGCGCACTATGGCTTCTTGAGCCAGATGAACCACTTTGGCGTCGATGTCGGCAGCCTTGAGGTTGTGGACATGGCACCTGCTGAGGGTGCAGCGGCCCTCTCACAGGGTTCTGTTGACATGGCGTGCGGTTGGGGCGGTGCACTGCGTCGCATGAAAGAAAGCGGCAACATCCTGTTGACCGGCGCGGAAAAGCAAGCGCTGGGCATCTTGGTGTTTGACGCAACCACGGCACCTGCTGACTTCATCGCTGAAGAGGGCGAGTTGCTGAGCAAGTTCTTGGCCGTGACCGCAAAAGCAAACGAAATGTGGAACAGCGGTGACAACACAGCAGAAATGCTGCCCGTGATCGCCAAAGATGCGGGTATGGACGTTGATGCGACAGCCGAAACCCTCGCCACATTCGTGTTCCCATCGATTGATGAGCAGTTGAGCGATGCATGGTTAGGCGGCACTGCTGCGTCCTTCATGCAAGGCGTGGCGCAGGTGTTCGTAGATGCGGGTTCCATCGATAGCGCGCTGAGCAGCTATGAAGGCACCGTAAACACAGGCCCATTGGCTGCTGCCAAATAAAGGCCGCGACAACGAGGCCCGCGCGCGTGGCGGCGCGCGGGCCTTTTTCGTATCTGGGCCCTGTGGCCTCATGACTTAAAACGACACAAGACAGTGACAGGCGGTACGCAATGTCCGGATTATCCATCCAAAACCTATCCATGCGGTTTGACTTGCCCGGCGGGGGCGCGGTTCAGGCACTCAAAGATGTCTCGCTGGATCTCAAAGCGGGCGAGCTGTTGAGCGTGCTGGGCCCGTCTGGGTGTGGCAAGACCACGCTCCTTAATATTGTGGCGGGTTTTTTGGCCCCCACGGATGGGCAGATGACCTTAAACGGCCATGCGATTGAGGGGCCTGATGCCGAGCGCGGCATGGTGTTCCAGCAAGGCGCGCTGTTTGAGTGGATGTCGGTGCGCGAAAACGTAGGCTTCGGCCCGTCGATGAAGGGCATGCCGCGGGCGGAAAAAACGAAGACGGTCGATCACCTGCTCGACGTGGTCGGCCTCCAAGATTTCAAGGAAAAAGCGGTCTATGAGTTGTCGGGTGGGATGCAGCAACGGGTGGCGCTGGCACGTTGCTTGGCCAATGACCCTGACGTAATCTTAATGGACGAGCCGCTGGGCGCTCTGGACGCGTTGACGCGCGAAAAGATGCAAAGCCTTGTGCTGAAACTATGGAAAGAGACGGGCAAGACCATCATCTTGATCACCCACTCTGTCGAAGAGGCGCTGTTGCTGGGCGAGCGGTTGGTCGTTATGGCACCGCGCCCTGGGCGCATCCACAAGGAATACCGCCTGCCGTTCGCGGAAATGGGCGTGGATGCCGACCTGCGCGAGGTTAAAAAACACCCTGAGTTTGCGGAACGTCGCGAGGAAATCCTCGGCATGATCTGGGACATGGAAGAAGAAATTATGGGCCGTCAGGAGACAAGCGCATGATCCCGTTTATCCTTTATATCGCCATCTTTCTGGGCGCTTATTTCATCGTGCGCACCATCGCGTCCAATTCGGGTATCCGCGATTATCGCGCGCTCAAAACCGTGACCTTTGGCGACGAAAGCGCTGTGACGCCCAATCGAACAGCCAGCGTGATCTCTGTCCTTACAGTATTTTTCATGTGGGGCACGTTCACAGGCTCGACCCTGTTGCCGCAGTTTTTGCATGTGCCAGGCCCGTTTGAAGGGGCCACAACCTTTGAGTACACAGCCCAAGATGCAAATGGCGTGCAAGACACGGGCACCGTATCCCTGATCGTTTATGATGGGGCCAGCGCGCCGGACAAGCCGGCGGTGACGCCGGGCGAGGGCTTTGCGCTGAATGATGCGGCCACGATAAAAAAATGGGGCTCTGGCATTGTGCCGGTGCAAAACAACGACCTGATTAAGAAAAGTGAAGGCGCCCGCGTGGTCGCCATCAATGGGACCGCTATTGCGCCAGGTCAAACAGTGGACGTGGACGGCGGCAAGATCACCCTTACTGACAAAGGCACGCCCAATTTTAAGGCGGCCACCGGATGGCAGATGGCACCGCTCTATCTGCCTGCACCCGAGGCCGTGTGGCAGCGCACGCTGCGCATCGCCGATGAGGGGTTCCGCAACTTCTCGCTGTGGGAGCATTTGGGGTATTCGCTGTTCCGCGTCGTTGTCGGATTTTTCTTTGGCGCGCTCATCGGCATCCCGTTGGGTTATGCGATGGGTCTAAGTAACTGGGCCCGTGGTTGGTTTGACCCGATCGTAGAGTTCATGCGCCCGGTGCCGCCGCTCGCCTTGATCCCGCTGGTGATTATCTGGGCGGGGATCGAAGAGCAGGGCAAGATCATCCTGCTGTTTCTTGCGGCGCTCTGGATCATGGCCATTGCGGCCCGTTCGGGCGTGTCCGGTGTCAAAATTTCTAAGGTGCACGCAGCCTATTCGCTGGGCGCGAGTAAGGCGCAGATCATGCGCTATGTCATCGTGCCCAACTCGCTGCCGGAGATTTTCACCGGCGCGCGGGTGGCGATGGGCGTTTGTTGGGGCACGGTTGTGGCCGCCGAATTAGTCGCCGCCTCACAAGGGGCAGGTATGATGATCATGGTCGCGTCCAAGTTCCAAAACACCGACATCGTGATCATGGGCATCATTCTGATCGGCGTTATTGGCTTTGGTATCGACATTTTAATGCGCTGGGCCGAGGCGATGTTGGTGCCGTGGAAGGGTAAAGGTTGATTCCGCACCGGCTATGACTAACCACCAAAGATACATCGAACCCGGCCTCTGTGCCGGGTTTTTTGTCGTCTTTGGGCGTGATCTGCGCTGCGGCGGGTGCCAGCCTTGCGGTCAAGGAGGCTGCAATGACATCTGATTTCATGGACTTTTTGCACGACACTAAGGCGGAGCTGATCCCCGCCGATGTCATGGATTTGGCGCGCCTGTGGCTTTTGGATATTCTGGGGGTCGCCGTGGGCGGGACGCGTACCAAGCTGTCCACAGTGATCTGCAACCACGCGGTACAGCACTTTGGCGCGGGCGGTGCGGCAGCGCAGATGCTTTTCGATGGTCGCAGTGTCAGCCCGGCAGGTGCTGCTCTTGCAGGCGGCATGACCATCGACGCGCTGGACGGGCATGACGGGCATAAAATCACCAAAGGGCATACCGGCTGCGGTGTGGTACCAGCGCTGATCGCCCTCTGCCAAGCAGAGCAAAAATTCGATGCACAAGACTTTTTGACGGCGCTCGTGATCGGCTACGAGGTCGGCACGCGCGCGGGCATCGCGCTGCACCGCACAGCCACCGACTACCATACCTCGGGGGCTTGGATCGCGATTGGCGCGGCCGCCTTGGGCGCGCGGATCAAGGGGCTGAGTGCGGCGCACACACGCGAGGCCATTGGCATTGCCGAATACCACGGTCCGCGCAGCCAAATGATGCGGGCAATTGACCATCCGACCATGGTCAAGGATGGCTCAGGCTGGGGGGCGATGGCGGGCGTTTCAGCCGCCTATCTGGCCGCAGACGGGTTTACAGGCGCGCCCGCGATCACGGTCGAGGGCGCGGATGTTGCGGACCTATGGCAAGACTTCGGCAGCCTTTGGCGGATCAAAGAACAGTATTTCAAGCATTTCCCGGTGTGCCGGTGGGCGCAACCGCCAGTTCAAGCCGTGTTGGATTTGCGCCGCGCGCATGGCCTCACGTCACAGGATGTGGCGCGGATCGATGTGACAACATTCCATCAATCCAAACGGCTTGCTACTCGCAGCCCCCGCACGACCGAAGAGGCGCAATATTCCACCGCGTTCCCAACGGCCGTTGCCATGGTTCGCGGTCAGGTTGCAGCCGAGGACATTATGGAAAGCAGTTTTGCCGATCCCGAAATCCAACGGCTGGCCGAGGGCATGACGATCGAAGAGGACGCGCGCTATAACGCGGCTTTTCCGGGGCGGCGCATCGCGCGGGTGCAATTGGTGCTGCGGGATGGGCGGATCCTTACCTCACCTGATACAGAGGCCGCAGGCGATCCGGAAAATCCCGTGGATCTGGCAACAGTTCAGGCGAAATTCCACGCGAATGTGGCAGGCATTCTACCCAGCGCACGGGCCCGCGGCATTGACGAGGCTGTTTTGGACTTGGGGAAAGGCGGCGATATGCGCACGCTGTTTGCGCTGATTTGCGCGCCTACGCATGAGGCGTGAAAAAACGCTGTCTGACGTAAAAGCCTAAAATCTGGGGGGTGTTTGGTGGAGCATAGCGGGATCGAACCGCTGACCTCCTGCATGCCATGCAGGCGCTCTCCCAGCTGAGCTAATGCCCCATCTTTAGGGTCGTGGCCGACCGTGTGCGGGTGTTAGGCACTTTGGCGAGCGGGATCAAGGGAAAAGATCCCGCCCCTCAAAGGTTTTACGCTTCGTCGTCCTCGGCGGCGACGTCTGCAATTTCTTCAAGCGGGACGGTGTCGCCGTCATCATCTTCGTCGTCCAGGATATCATCACCCAGATCCACTTCGACATCATCATCGTCCAGAACCACGGCGTCATCGTCGGTCTCGGCAGCTTTTGCCTTGGCTGTCACGGCGTCTTCGGCATCTGCTGCGATCATCCGGCTCTTGCTGGCGTCAACGGTGACAACTTCGCCAGTATAGGGGCTGATAATTGGATTGGCGTTGAGGTCGTAGAAACGCTTGCCTGTGGTGGGGCAGAGACGCTTGGTCCCCCATTCTTCTTTGGGCATGGTATCCCCTTCTTTGATGTGTTGCATCTGGCTGATTCAGAGCGAGTGCCATATGGTGGCGGCGGAGTCAAAGGCTCAATCCGTTAGGGCCAGTTTATGCCGCAACCTGCGCTCTGCGCGCCATGTCACAAAGGGGATCTGATGCAGCTTGTGCAAAATGGCGCGCCCGTTGAGGTGGTATTGCGCAGATCGTCGCGGGCGCGGCGCATCTCGCTGCGGGTGTCGGCGCTGGACGGGAGGGTTACGTTGACCTTGCCGCCAGATGCCTCGGAGGCGGAGGCTTTGGCCTTTGCACGCACCAAAGAGGACTGGATCAGGTCCCATTTGTCCGCACGCGGATCGGATGTGCCGGTGGCTTTGGACAGCACCGTGATGCTGCGCGGCGAAACGGTGCGCGTGGTTCCGGGCACTGGGCGGCGCATTGTGGTGCAGGGGGAAGAGATGCGGGTGCCGGGGCCTGCGGCGCAGGTTGCGCGCCGGGTGCAGGGGCATCTAAAAGCGCTGGCGCGGGCTGAGCTGGCTGCGGCCTCGGATCGCTATGCCGCGGCGTTGGGGCGTCCTTATCGCCAGATGACGCTGCGCGATACCCGTTCGCGGTGGGGGTCATGCACGGCGGCGGGTGGATTAATGTATTCGTGGCGCTTGATCATGATGCCGCCTGCGGTGCTGGACTATGTTGCGGCCCATGAGGTCGCGCATTTGGCGTATATGAACCATTCCGCGGCCTTCTGGCAGGTGGTGGAGGATCTTTACGGTGCCTATGACGCACCGCGGGCATGGTTGCGGCGCGAAGGCGGCACGGTGCACCGGTACCGGTTCTCCACCTAGCGCGCAGCGTTATTGACGCGGGCGTTTTTTGTGATCACATAAGCGCCTATGACAACGCCCGTCCGTACAACCGAAGCCATCACTGCCGCGCATGACCGCGTTTACCGCCGGTTACGCAGCCGCATCATGCACGGGGACATCCCCCCGGGCCACGCCTTGACACTGCGCGGGGTGGCCCAAGAATATGATGTCAGCATGACGCCTGTGCGCGAAGCGGTGCGCCGTTTGGTGGCCGAAGGGGCGCTGACCATGTCCAATAGCGGGCGGATGGGCACGCCGGAACTCTCTAGCGAGCGGATCGAGGAATTGGCCGCCCTGCGTGCGTTGATAGAGGTGGAGCTCGCCAGCCGCGCCTTGCCCCGCGCGCATATGGCCCTGATTGAGCGGCTGCAAACCATCAACGGCGCGGTGGCCGAAGCCGTGGCACACCGCGACGCGGTCCGCTATATCCGCACCAACCTTGAATTCCACCGCACGCTCTATTTGCGTGCGCAGGCCCCCGCGATGTTGGCCCTGACGGAGACGGTCTGGCTGCAAATGGGTCCAACGATGCGCGCGCTCTATGGGCGGCTGCGGCGGACCGAACCGCCGCAATATCACAAACATATTATTGCGGCTCTGCGCGCGGGCGATGAACCGGGCCTGCGTCTGGCCGTGCGTACGGATGTGACGCAAGGCCTGCGCATGCTGGCGCGTTAGGCTGCCAATCCTTTTTGACCCAAGTCCAAGAACTTCCTGCGCCGATCAGCGACCAAAGCTTTGGGGTCCATCTTGGACAGGTCTTTGATCATTTCCGAGATGCCGCGGCCCACGGCATCGATGGCCTCTTGTGGATGGCGGTGCGCACCGCCCATCGGTTCCGGGATGATGCGGTCTATGACGCCCAACTTTTTGAGGTCTTGTGCTGTAAGGCGCAGCGCTTCAGCGGCTTCGCGCATCTTCTCGGCATCTTTCCACAAGATCGACGCGCAGCCCTCGGGTGAGATCACCGAATAGACCGAATGCTCCAACATCGCGACACGGTTCGCTGTGGCAAAAGCCACAGCCCCGCCGGAGCCACCCTCACCAATGATTACGGAAACCAGCGGCACCCCGATTTGAAGGCATTTTTCCGTGGAGCGTGCAATGGCCTCAGATTGCCCACGCTCTTCGGCGCCCTTGCCAGGATACGCGCCGGGCGTGTCCACCAGCGTGACAACCGGTAGGCCAAAGCGGCCCGCGAGGTCCATCAGACGGATCGCTTTGCGGTATCCTTCGGGGCGGGCCATGCCAAAATTCCGCTCAATCCGCGATTTGGTATCGTTGCCCTTTTCATGGCCGATCACCACGACCGGCTGATCGTTAAGCCGCGCAAGGCCGCCCATAACCGAATGGTCATCGGCAAAGTTCCGGTCCCCCGCCAGCGGCGTATAGTCCGTAAAGAGGCGGTCAATATAATGGGTGCAATGCGGCCGCTCCGGGTGGCGTGCAACCAGACATTTGCGCCATGGTGTGAGCGAGCCGTACAGGTCCTCGAGCAGCGCTTTAGCTTTGTCATCCAGGGCGGCAGCTTCGGCGCTGGTGTCCATTTCAGGCGTGGCCCGCGCCATCGCACGCAGCTCTTCTGCCTTGCCTTCGATCTCAGCCAGCGGCTTTTCAAAGTCCATATATTGCGTCATGCGCCCGCTCCCGCTCGTTTGATCTCGTATATGGCGCTCTGTGCTTTGGAATGCAATCTTATGGAAAGAGAACAGGGTATAATGACAGGATCAGCAGGCCTGCCATGCCCCAGTTGAAGGCGCGTAGCCGGCGCGGGCTGCGTAAAAAGCGGGCGACCTGCTGGCCCATGATGACCCACAGGCTGACGCAGGGCAGGTTGACCGCGCCAAAGACCGCCGCTGTGAGCAGCACCGCTGCAACGCCCGCGTCCGCAGTATAGAGCGTGACCGCGGTCAGCGCCATCGACCAAGCCTTGGGGTTTACCCATTGAAAGGCGGCGGCCTGTGTAAATGTCATGGGCGTGCCTGCGCGCGCGCCTTGTTCTGCTGGCGCTGCCGTGGCGATCTTATAGGCCAGATGCAGCAAATAGAGCAGCGACAGCACCGTTAGGATTGTCTCTGCAATCGGGTAGGCCACAAAAATTTGCGCAAGGCCCAAGCCCACCAAGGCCACCATCAGCGAGAACCCAATCGCCACGCCCAACATATGCGGCAGAGTGCGGCCAAAGCCGAAATTAGCACCCGATGCCATCAGCATCAGGTTGTTCGGGCCGGGTGTGATGGAGCTGACAAAGGCAAAAGCGGCCAGCGCGGGGAGCAATTCAAAAGTCATGCAGCGACTTATGACGCCGAAATCGGTGGCGTCAAATCAAAGCGGGTCTGCGTGGGGCGGGATGCTGCGGCTGCCGCCTCACGCAGGATTTGGGATCAACAGAGCGTTAAGAGATCATCTCGTATTGCTTGACGATGACCTCGGCCTGTTTGATCGAGGCGATGTCGACCAAACGGCCTTTATAGACAGTGGCGCCTTCGCCGTTGTCTTTCGCAGTTTGCATCGCGGCCAAGATCTCGCGCGCTTCGGTAACAGCGGCCTCGGAGGGGGTGAAAACCTCATTTGCCAGTGCGATTTGTTTCGGATGGATTGCCCATTTGCCGACCATGCCCAATGTGGCCGACCGCAGCGCCTGGGCGCGGAAGCCTTCGTCGTCGGAGAAATCACCAAAGGGTCCATCAACCGGCAAGACACCGTGGGTCCGGCAAGCAGCCACGATCGCGGCCTGGGCCCAATGCCACGGATCGGACCAGTGCTTTGTGCCGTCGTGCAGCATGTAATAGTTGGCCTGCGTGCCGCCGATGCCTGTTGTTTGCATGCCCATGGAGGCTGCGAAATCTGCGGCACCCAGGCTCATCGCGACAAGGCGGGGCGAGGCGGCGGCGATTTCTTCGACATGCGCGATGCCCGCAGCGGATTCGATGATTACCTCAAAGTTGATTTTTTTGCTGCGCCCTTTTGCGGTCTCAATTGCTGTCACTAGCGCGTCCACCGCATAAATGTCTGCGGCACAGCCCACTTTGGGGATCATGATCTGGTCCAGGCGCTCGCCGGCTTGTTCCAAAAGGTCGACCACATCGCGGTACCAATAAGGCGTGTCCAAACCGTTAATACGCACCGACAAGGTCTTGTTTCCCCAGTCATATTCCGAAATCGCAGCAATCACGTTCGCGCGCGCGCTGTCTTTGTCCGAAGGCGCTACGCTGTCTTCGAGGTCGATGTTGATGACATCCGCGGCTGAGCTGGCCATTTTTGCAAAAAGCTTGGTGTTGGACCCGGGCCCGAAGAGTTGGCAGCGGTTGGGGCGTGCAGGCGGCGTAGGCTGGAGGCGAAAGCTCATGTCATTAGACCTTTATTAAACTGCGGGTGCGCGAAATTATATTGCGCATCCAATTGTGGAAATGGGTATTAAATTGCGCAACCGCCTGCAAGGTGGTTTTTCGCACATGCAGCATTCAGCGCTGCGACCGTGCAATAAAGAAGATAATTCGATAACATGCCTAAATATTCGAAAAAATTTGCGCATATGAAATAGAATCTCGCGTAAAAGTGGTCAGAATTGCACTGGGCTTGGGGCAAATTGCTCAAAACACCTTTGGGAGCCTGACATGATCAAAACACCTTACCTGCTGTTCCTGGGCGATGCGCCCGACCAATTAGCCGCCAAAGTGGCGCAAGGCATTGCTGACTGGCGGCCGGATAATGCGGTGGGCCAGTTGCGCATGGCGGGCTGTAAGGCGGATGTGGGCCTGACGGATATGACACTAGAGGAAGGCCGCGCGGCGGGGGCGCAAACGCTGGTGATCGGCGTGGCGAACCGCGGTGGGGTCATTTCGCAAGCGTGGAAAGAGGTGCTGATCGCGGCGCTGGAGGCGGGCTATGATTTGGCGAGTGGGCTGCATAATTTGCTGCGCGATGAGGCGGATTTGGTCGCAGTGGCGGCGGAGCAGGGGCGCCGCCTGCATGACGTACGTGTCGCTTCTGTTGACTATCCTATCGCGAATGGGGTGAGGCGGACGGGCAAGCGTGTGCTCGCGGTGGGTACCGATTGTTCGGTGGGCAAGATGTATACGGCCCTTGCCCTTGATGCCGCGATGCAAGAGCGTGGGATGAAAAGCACCTTTCGCGCCACGGGCCAGACCGGGATTTTGATCACGGGCGACGGTGTGCCGCTGGATGCGGTGGTGGCGGATTTTATGGCCGGCTCAGTTGAGTATCTGACGCCAGACAATGACGCCGATCACTGGGACATCATCGAAGGACAAGGGAGCTTGTTTCACGTCAGCTATTCCGGCGTGACCATGGCGCTGGTGCATGGCGGTCAGCCGGATGCGCTGATCGTCTGCCACGAGCCGACGCGGGACCACATGCGTGGGCTACCGGGTTATAGCCTGCCCAGCATTGGCGCTGTGCGTGACATGGCGTTAAGCCTTGCGCGCGTGGCCAATCCGGCCTGCGAAGTGGTCGGCATCGCCGTCAACACGCAGCATATGTCGGATGAAGAGGCTCTCGCTTATCTCGCCCGCGTTGAGGCCGAAGAGGGCTTGCCCGCCGTTGATCCTTTCCGCCATGGTGCAGGTCGCCTTGTTGAAGCGCTGGCGGCGCTCTAGGCGATGGAGGTTAAGGTTTCCGAAGATATCTTTGCCCTCGCGCAGGTCTTTACCATTGCGCGCGGGTCCCGCACCCAAGCGGAGGTGCTAACCGTGCGCATCGCAGAAGGCGGTCACGTGGGGCAGGGCGAATGCGTACCCTATGCGCGCTACGGCGAGACGATGCAGTCTGTGCGCGCCCAGATCGAAGGGTTGCCGGCGTCTCTGTCACGGGCGGCTTTATACGATTTGTTGCCCGCAGGGGCCGCGCGCAACGCGGTGGACTGTGCCCTGTGGGATTTGGAGGCCAAGCAGGCTGGCACGCGGGTCTGGTCCATGATGGGCTTGCCTGAGCCGGGGCCGGAGGTAACGGCCTATACGCTGTCGCTTGATACACCCGAGACGATGCGCGCCCAGGCCGCTAAAAATGCACACCGCCCGCTTTTGAAGATCAAGCTGGGTACGCCAGATGATATGCCGCGGCTAGAGGCGGTGCGCGCAGGCGCGCCCGATGCGCGCATCATTGTGGACGCCAATGAGGGGTGGTCTGCGGCCATCTATGCTGACCTCGCGCCGCACTTGGGCCGGTTGGGTGTCGCGATGGTGGAACAGCCCTTGCCCGCGGGAGCGGATGAGGCGCTGCGCGGGATGGCGCGGCCGATCCCGGTTTGTGCGGACGAATCTTGTCACGATCGCGCGTCCCTCCCGGATTTGGCTGGAAAATATGATATGGTGAACATCAAGCTCGACAAAACGGGCGGTCTGACCGAAGCGATGGCCCTGCGCGACGCAGCGCGGGGGTTGGGCTATGACGTAATGGTTGGCTGCATGGTCGGCTCCTCGCTGGCGATGGCGCCTGCGACCCTAGTGGCGCAAGGTGCGGCGGTGGTGGACCTTGACGGCCCGCTCTTGTTGGCGGAAGACCGTTCCGAGCCATTGAAATTTGACGCAGCGGGCGTGCATCCGCCACGCGCAGCCTTGTGGGGGTAAAGCGATGAGAACAGTTTACGTGAACGGCACCTATCTGCCAGAGGCCGAGGCCACCGTGTCGATCTTTGACCGCGGGTTTTTGATGGCCGATGCGGTCTATGAGGTGACCAGCGTGCTGGACGGCAAGCTGATTGACTTTGACGGCCACGCGGTGCGGTTGCAGCGCTCGCTGGATGCTTTGGACATGCGCAACCCGCTGAGCCAAGAGGAATGGCTGCAGGTACACCGCGAACTGGTGCGCTTGAACGAGATCGACGAGGGGATGATCTATCTTCAGGTCTCGCGCGGGGCGGCTGCCGACCGCGATTTCGTGTTCCCTGATCCGGATGAGGTCGCGCCCACGGTCGTCCTCTTCACCCAGAACAAGCCCGGCCTGGCCAATAGCCCGGCTGCCCAGAAGGGCATGAAAGTTATCAGCATTGAGGACATTCGCTGGGGCCGCCGTGATATCAAAACGGTCCAATTGCTCTATCCATCAATGGGCAAGATGATGGCTAAACAGGCCGGTGCCGATGATGCGTGGATGGTGCAGGACGGGCATGTCACCGAAGGCACGTCCAACAACGCCTATATCGTGAAGGGCAACAAGATCATCACGCGCCCCAAGACCAATGACATCTTGCATGGGATCACCCGGGCGGCCGTGCTGCGCTTTGCCCAAGAGGCGCAGATGGACGTAGAAGAGCGTTTGTTCACGATTGATGAGGCGAAAGAGGCGGACGAGGCCTTTATCACCTCTGCCAGCACATTTGTGATGCCTGTGGTTGAGATCGACGGGGCGGCCATCGGCAGCGGCGCGCCAGGCAGCGTGGCCCCGCGTTTGCGCGAAATCTATCTGGATGAGAGCCGCAAGGCTGCGATCTAAGTTTCGACCTAAGGGTGAATTTACAGGCTGCGCCCCGCGTTTTGGGGCGCAGCCTTTTTTATATGTCAATCTAGACCTGCGCGCTGGGCCTTGCCTTGGTGGCTTGGTACCAGCGCAAGAGCGCCGGGTGTGCGTCATCGACGCCCATTTTGATTACCCGCGCAAAGTCACAAAAGACAAAGGCGGTGATGTCTGCGAGGCTGAAGGCGTCGCCTGCGATAAACTCCCGATCCTGCAAATGTGCTTCCAGCATGTCTTTGAACGTGGCCACGCGCAGACGGCCTCGGTCGCCGAGCTCGGGGATTTGCGCAAAGTTTGTGGGCCCCGGTAGGGCGCGGTCTTTCATATGCGGGTTGGTGTTGCGCAGGACCTCGGCAATTGGTGCGCCGCCTTGGGCCTCGCAGATTGCGGTCCACTGCAACACCTCGGCGCGGGCCTCTGGCGTGGTGCCGATAAGGGCAGGCGTGGGGTGCGTGCTTTCTAGATAGTCGGCGATGGCCAAATTCTCGGTCAATGTCATGCCTGTTTCCGTGACCAAAACGGGCACTGTGCCGCGCGGATTGATCGCCAAAAAGTCGGGCGACAGCTGCTCCGCCTTGGCGATGGACACTTCGTGGACTTCAGGGGTCAGGCCCTTTTCGGCCAGAAACATCCGGGCACGGCGGGGGCTAGGGGCGGTGCTGCAATCATAAAATATCATCTGGTTATCCTGCGCGGCTGACGGTTTCGACACCGTTATGAACAAGGCGGGTGGACCAAGGGATGGGGTTTCGCAGGGCGAAATGGGCCATGCAGGCGCCCTCGGCTTCCTCCAGCAGGGCGGAAATACGCTCAGACGGCTCAGGGCTGTCGATGATGACGTGGGTTTCGACCATTTCGGTTTTGCCTTCGGTCGTGTGACCCATGTCGCGCATCGTGCCGAGGTTGGTTTGAAAGCGGACGCGTTGTTCGAGCTTCATCGACGTGACCTCGATCCCGCGCGCGGTATAAATATCCGTAAGGTGCGTCATGAGGCAAAATCCGATCCCTGCGCAAAAATACGCAAGCGGCGGCGGCGCGCTGTCGTCGCCCACGGGCGGTTGTTCGTCACAATAAAGGCGTAGGGCCGAAAATCCGGGGATGTTCACCTCAACCATCCCGGTTTTGCGGTTCCGCCCTGTGCTTTCTGCGCTGAGGTTGACCTCAAATTGTAACAGCTCAGGCGGGCGGCTTTTGACAAACGGGCTGGGCGTAAACTGTGTCAGCTCTGGCCGGGCGTCGGGACGATCCCCAACCTTATAAGTGTGCAATGCGGTCACGATATTCCTCCCTCAGGTTTGAGGCAGCGTGACCGCCGTCTGGGCGGAAGTCTAGCCGCCTTTCGTCACATTCTCTGCAAAGCTCTGGGCGAAGTCTTGTTGCTGCGCAGGGCTCGCGTCTGATTGATAGTTTGCTTTCCACTCGGCCATGGTCATGCCGTAGAACGCCTCGCGGGCGGTGTCTTTGTCCATGTCGATGCCGCGCTCTTGAGCGGCTTCTTGATACCAGCGCGACAGGCAGTTCCGGCAAAAGCCGGCGAGGTTCATCATGTCGATGTTTTGCACATCTGTTCGGTCCTGCATCAAATGCTGTTGCAGGCGGCGAAAAGCAGCGGCTTCAAGCTCAATTTGTGTTTGGGCATCTGGTGTCATGTCGGTATCCCTTTCTCATGTGTGTGGGCGGCGGCGTCAGATCAAAGATTGGCGTCTTTGCGTGCCGCTTCAAGGTGCGGAGCGAGGAAGGCGGCCCATTTGCGTTGGCCGGCCTCGCTCGCAATCAGGTCGTTTCGGATTTCGATCAGGACATTCGGGCGCCCGTAGCGCAGGGCGTGTTGGTCGACCGAATCGCCCGGCAGATGGCCCACGTAGGGCTGGTTGTCGCCCACGGGCGTGTCCAGCGCCTGCGACAGGCGCGCAATCAGCGGACGTGCCAGCCGGTCGTCCTCTGCGTAAAGCACGCCGATTTCCCAGGGCCGTTTTGGTCCAGCCTGAAGTTGTGGAGTAAAGCTGTGCACAGCGCAGATTGCGGTGCTGGGGCGGGCGGCGAGGGTCGCGATTGCTTCATGATAGGGCTGCCAGCACAGCGCGATCCGGCGTGCACGCTCCGCGGCGTCGGCGTGACGGTTGGCAGGAATGATGCTGCCGTCATAGAGGCGCATGAGCAATGTGGGATCATCCAGCCCGCGGTTTGGGTCGATCACGAGGCGCGAAAAGTGAGAGGCAACTGCGGGGCAATTCAGGTGCTCCGCCAGCGCGCGGCTCACACCCAAAGCGCCCACATCATAGGCGATGTGGCGGGCCATATCGCGATCAGCAAGGCCTAACGAGCCGCCCCCGATCGCCTTGGGTACGTGGTTTGTGGCATGATCGCAGGTCACCAGCCAAGTGCCGGGCCGATCCGTGCCGTAGGTAAAGAAAGCAGGGTTTGTCATCTTGCGGTAACTCTTTTGCGCGAGGTGTAGGCGAGTTGTGATTGGAATGGAATTGGGCAATACACAACCACGGCAGAATAACAGCCCAACGGACCACAAAGGGGAACAGGCATGCGGCGGCTTCGGAATGTGAAAATTGTAGCGACACTGGGGCCAGCATCAGATGATTATGCCATGATCCGAGCGCTGCACGAGGCGGGCGCGGATGTGTTCCGTTTGAACATGAGCCACGGCAGCCACGCAGAGATCGCCGCGAAACACGCGATCATCCGCCAAGTGGAAGAAGACCTGGGCAGCACAATCGGCATCCTTGCCGATTTGCAGGGACCCAAGCTGCGCGTGGGCGTGTTCGCGGGCGATAGTGAGATGCTGGAGGAAGGCGCAAAGTTTCGCCTTGATCTGGATCCTGCCGAAGGGGACGCGTCGCGGGTGTGCCTGCCGCATCCGGAGATTTTTGCAGCGCTTGAGGATGGTGCTACGTTATTGGTTAACGATGGCAAGATCCGCCTGAAGGTCGACAGCTGCGGGCCAGATTTTGCCAATTGCACCGTGATCGCAGGGGGCGTGATCTCCAACCGCAAGGGCGTGAACGTGCCGGATGTGGAACTGCCGCTTGCTGCGCTGAGCGATAAGGACCGTGCGGATTTGGCGTTTGTCTGCGATCTGGGAGTGGATTGGCTGGCGCTGAGTTTTGTGCAGCGGCGCGGCGATGTGGAAGAGGCGCGGATGCTGGCCGGGGACCGCGCGGCGATCCTATCCAAGATCGAAAAACCCTCTGCGGTAGAGCGTTTTGACGAAATCCTAGAGGTTAGCGACGGCATCATGGTGGCGCGCGGCGATCTGGGGGTGGAATTGCCGGTGCAGAACGTGCCGCCCATTCAAAAGCGTTTGGTGCGCAAGTGCCGCACAGCCGCCAAGCCGGTTATCGTTGCCACGCAGATGTTGGAAAGCATGATCGACAGCCCCATGCCGACCCGCGCAGAAGTGAGCGATGTGGCCACCGCAATCTATGAGGGTGCGGACGCCGTCATGCTAAGCGCGGAAAGCGCTGCGGGCAGCTATCCAGTTGAGGCTGTGCGAACGATGGATAATGTGGCCGGCGAGGTGGAGCAGGACCCGACTTATACCCAGATCATCGAGGCCAGCCGCGACGCCAAGCGCACCTCGATTGCCGATGGTATCGTTGCTGCGGCGCGTGAGATCGCCGAGACCACCAACATCAAGGCCATTGCCTGCTTTACCCAAAGCGGGACGACCGCGCTGTTGACCGCACGCGAGCGGCCACGGGTGCCGATCATCGCAATGACGCCGCTGGTGCGCACCGCACGGCGCTTGGCGCTTAGCTGGGGCTGTAATTGTGTGATCACGGGGCATCTGGAACGCTTTAAGATGGCAGTGGTATCCGCGGCAAAGGCGGCCCGCTCCGAAGGGTTTGCCGGCGAAGAAGATCAGATCGTTGTGACAGCTGGTGTGCCGTTTAACGTACCGGGCACAACCAACATCCTGCGTGTGGCGCCTTGTGACGAGCGTTTGATTTACAGCACAGACCCAGAGTAGCCTAACCCACAGTTGTAAGTGGTTTGTGGGGGGTGCGGGCGTGGATGCAGATCTTGCCTTGGTTTTGGGGCTGGTCGTTGCGGTGCTGATGGTGCCTTCAATCCTATCGGCAGTGGTGGATGGTCGTGGCCCGCGTGTGCCGGCGGTGACCCTTTTGATCGCTGGCGCATTGGTGCTTTATGCGCTGTGGATTAAACCGGGCGGGTATCAGCTGAGCACGCTGCCAGATGTATTTGTCCGCGTTGTGGCGCAGTTTCTGCCCTAAGCGGGTGGGAACGGTCGCGATTTCCAGCTTGCCATTATGCCCAATGCGCCCTAGAAGGCAGCCTCGTTCTGCGCGTCCGGCCTAAGCGGCATGCCGAGTCGCGCGTCTACCGAACTCAGACTAAGGAGACGGAAATGCCCAAGATGAAGACGAAATCGAGCGCCAAAAAGCGCTTTAAGGTCTCGGCGACCGGAAAAGTGATCGGCAGCCAAGCTGGCAAACAGCACGGCATGATCAAGCGGACCAACAAGTTCATTCGCAACGCACGCGGTACGGCAGCATTGTCCGAACCCGATGCAAAGATCATCAAGGGCTTTATGCCCTACGCCCGCTAAGAAGGAGCCAGAGATATGTCCCGAGTAAAAGGCGGAACCGTCACGCACGCGCGTCACAAGAAGATCATCAAAGCCGCAAAAGGCTATTATGGTCGTCGCAAATCGACGTTCAAAGTTGCATCGCAAGCGGTTGATAAGGCCAACCAATATGCAACGCGTGACCGCAAGAACCGTAAGCGTAATTTCCGCGCGCTGTGGATCCAACGGATCAACGCAGGCGTGCGCGCCCATGACGAGGCGCTGACATATAGCCGCTTTATCAATGGCTTGACGTTGGCTGGTATCGAAGTGGACCGTAAAGTCCTGGCTGATCTGGCCGTGAACGAGCCTGCGGCATTCGCAGCAATCGTTGACCAAGCTAAAGGCGCGCTGGCGGCCTGAGCCCCACGCACCTGACGAAATTCAAAAGGCCTCGCTTGTGCGGGGCCTTTTTGCGTTCTAGTCACACGTTTGATTTGGTATCGCGTTCCCGCGCTGGTCTTGTATTCAGCGGTCATTCTGCTAGCACCTTGCCCAAGTCATTCGAGGGGCGTCATGGACGATCTGAAAGCAAAATATCTGGGCCAAATTGCAGACGTTGCAGACGAGGCTGCATTGGAAGACATCCGCTTGGCCGCGGTCGGCAAGAAGGGTGAAGTGGCCCTGAAAATGCGCGAGTTGGGCAAAATGACACCAGAGGAGCGTCAGGTTGCGGGCCCCGCGCTTAACGCCCTCAAGGATGAGATCAACGCGGCTTTGGCCGCCAAGAAACAGGCGCTGGGCGATGCGGCGCTGGATGCGCGGTTGCGGGATGAATGGCTGGATGTCACCCTGCCAAGCCGGACGCGCGGTGTGGGCACGATCCATCCGATTTCACAGGTCACGGAAGAAGTGACCGCAATCTTTGCTGAAATGGGCTTCTCCGTGGCGGAGGGGCCGCGGATTGACACCGATTGGTATAATTTCGACGCGCTCAATATCCCGGGCCATCACCCGGCGCGTGCCGAGATGGATACGTTTTATATGGCGCGGGCAGAGGGCGACAGCCGCCCGCCGCACGTGCTGCGCACGCACACCAGCCCGGTTCAAATCCGCTCCATGGAGGCCACAGGCGCGCCGACGCGGATCATCTGCCCCGGTGGTGTGTACCGCGCCGACTACGATCAGACGCATACGCCGATGTTCCACCAGGTCGAGGGACTGGCCATCGACAAAGACATCAGCATGGCGAACCTCAAATGGGTGCTTGAGGAATTTGTGAAGTCCTATTTTGAGGTTGATGGCGTCGATCTACGGTTCCGCGCCTCGCATTTCCCGTTCACAGAGCCGTCCGCCGAAGTCGATATCCGCTGTTCATGGAAAGACGGCACGCTTAAGGTGGGCGAGGGGGATGACTGGCTGGAAATCCTCGGATCTGGCATGGTGCATCCAAAGGTGTTGCAAGCGGGTGGCATTGATCCCGACGAGTGGCAAGGCTTTGCCTTTGGCATGGGGATCGACCGCATTGCGATGCTGAAATACGGGATCCCGGATCTGCGCGCATTTTTCGATAGTGATTTGCGGTGGTTGCGCCACTACGGGTTTTCGGCTCTCGACGTTCCGACGTTACACGGCGGCTTGAGCCGCTAAACCGTATTTTTGAATTAAAAAAACCCGCCTTGAGGCGGGTTTTCTGTGTCTGGGGCTGGCTGCGCCTTAGGCGTCGGCTTTGGCAAGCTCGGCCTTGAGAGCCGCGATATAGCCGTTCTTTGCCGTGTTATAGACGGCGATTTCATTCTTCAGCTTGGCCATTTGAACCTCAAGGAACTGAAGCGAGGCCAATTGCGCCTTGCCGTTCTCTGTCAGGTCTTCGGTGTTATAGTCGATGCCATCCACTGTGATTTTGGGCATTGGTGTATCCTTTGTTTGGGTTAGTCGTCGTCAAAGAGAAAGCCGGTACGCGCTTGGACCATCTCGGCCTTAAGCTCGGCCACATAGGCGTTCTTGGCTTTTGTGAGGAGGGCCTGCATGTTGGTCGCTTCTTGCAGTTGACCGGTTACGTATTGCAGGCTCGCGAGTTGTTCGCGGGCCCCTGCCGATAGCTGATCAAGATCATATTCGATGCCATCGAGGGATATCTTTTGTGCCATTAAAACACCTATTCTGGGATTTTGATCATCTCGCGCTGTAACGCGTTCAGATACCCCATGCGCGCCGTATCCGCGATTGCCCATTCGTTGTTCAATTGTTGAACCTGCGCATCTACGAATTGAATACTGGCAAGTGTTTCCCGCGCTGCATCGGTGAGATTGCTTGCGTCATAATCAACGCCATCAATGGTAATTGTATTCGGTGTTTCGTCCGCGTTTGCCATAATTAGCCTCATTAATTTTACGAATATAGAGTACTAAAATGGCGCTTTTCTTCAATGGGAAACGCGTTTGTTTGTTGGGTTTTGAGGAGATTGAGAGACCGGGTGCGCTATTGCGCGATACTACCTCTCGGCTTGTTGTGCAAATGTCACATTTAATAAGCAGTACTTCGCGGAATTACCTAAGATTACTTTACGTAATTCTATTCACGTAAACTATGTGTTTTCAAACATTTGGCATAGACAGGGTGTTGAGGTGTCATTATCTTTTTATCAAATGGTCAGTAATTAGTTAGAAATTGCTACAT
>CBFHKQ010000016.1:0-44369 GCA_965656435.1 uncultured Pseudosulfitobacter sp.
GGGTAGCATCTTGGTCGACAGCATCCACATCAACACGTCCTTGGTGTGCCGGCTGGGGTTGAACGCCATTGCATAAGCGCACGGCACGCCCACGACCAACGCAAAGATCGTGGCGAAGGTCGCCGTGATAACGGAATTGGCCGCAAAGCGCCAATAGTCGTAGTTTTCCGTCATATTCATATAGTTTTCGAGCGTCGGCACAAAGCTGAACAGAAACTCTGGTTTCACTGCATCCGCGTCCGTCTTGAAACTGGTCATGACCATGTAAAAGATCGGAAAGAAAAAAATGAGGGCGACGACCCAAGCCAAGACAGGCCAAAAGAGCGCGCCAAATTTTGATTGATTGGTGACAGCTGCCATGGTGCGTTCCTTAATCCATCAAACTCTTGCCAATCATCCGCAGCAAAAAGATCGCAACGATATTGGCAAGGATTACAGCGAAAATACCCGTGGCACTGGCTGCACCAATGTTGTTATTGGCAAATTCGCCAATGAGATAGGGCAGGTTTTTATTGCCGTTTCCGCGGCTGACGATTTCGATTTCCGCATAAAGCGACAGATGGAAAATCGACTGGATCATAACAACAATCGCAATGGGCCGGGCCAAATGCGGCACCGTCAGATTGATGAACTGTGACCAGTTGCTGGCGCCATCGAGGATCGCGGCTTCTTTTTGTTGTTGGTCCTCAGATTGCAGCGAGGTCATGAAAATCAGCACGGCAAAGGGCGTCCATTGCCATGTCACCATCATGATCACCGCATAGGCAGACGTTTGCGTTGCGCGGAAGGAAATCGGCGTAAGCTCGGGCCAAAGTGCAAAGAAATTCCCTAAGACAGGGAAGTCGCGCAGGCCGCTGATCATGTCATTTATACTGCTTACGGCGATGCCCTGAAGGCCCAAGACGGGATCGAGCAGCATGTTGATCCACAGAACGGCATTCACCGCGGGCATCACGAAAAATGGCGAGATCAACAAGACCCGCACAATCCCGCGTCCCGGAAAATTACGGTTAATCAAAACAGCAATCGCCAATCCCAAAATTACCGTCAGGATCAAAATGCTGCCCACTATGAAAAGGCTGTTTTGAACGGCGAGCAAAAAGTCTTTGTTGTTGAGGACGAATTCATAGTTTCCAAAGCCACGCCAATTGGAGGGCAGGGGCTTGGTCCACTGTGGATTTCGCAGGTTGTTCAGAACATAGCGAATGAACGAAAAATACAGCGTCATGCTCAAAGGCACGATCATCCAGATCAGCAGCAATATCACCGCAGGTGTCTGGAGAAGTTTAGGCAAGGTCCGGTCGGCCATGGCGGAGTGTCCTTAAGGATGGGCTGTGCGGCAGAGACAAAAAAGGGTGGGGCAATTCATGCCCCACCCCTCCGGGAAGTCCCGATTAGTCGTAGTAGCCCGCTTCACGCATGATCGCGTCTGCGGCAGACTGGGCGGATGCCAAAGCATCTTCGACAGATTTCGCACCGGACAGCGCGGCCGCGATTTCCTGCGCAACGGCCGAACCCACTTCTGGGAACTCCGGAATTGCTGCAAACTGTACGCCGACGTATGGCTTCAGGTCAGAAGCCGCAGGCGCTGCGGAGTCGATCGCCGCCATTTCTGCGGCTGCGAAACCGGCTGCGGCCTGAAACTCTGGCAACGCATAGGTGGACGCACGCTGGCCTGTGGGAACAGAGCCCCAGCCAAAGTCGGGGTGGTTGCCGACGGCTTGGACGTATTCCTTGGAAGTTGCCCATTCGATGAAGGCCATTGCTGCCTCAGAGTTTGGCGAGCCTGCGGGAACTGCCATCGCCCATGCCCAGAGCCAATTCGCACCAGCTGCAACACCTGCGTTTGGTGATTGTGCGTAGGCCACGTTGTCGTTCTCAAGGAAGGACGCAGCGATTGTCGCGTCGATCCACATGCCGCATTTGTCTTCGTTATAAAGGGCGAGGATCTCGTTGAACGAGTTGCCTTCCGAACCGGGAGGGCCGTAGGAGCCCAGCAGATCAACGTAGAAGTTCACCGCTTGGTTCCACATCGCGCTGTCGAGCTGTGGACGCCCGTCTGCGTCAAACCATGCGCCGCCGAAAGAGTTCACAACCGTGGTCACGAAGGCCATGTTGTCGCCCCAACCGGGCTTGCCGCGCAGACATGCGCCGTAAACGCCGTTGTCGGGATCGTGCATCGCTGCTGCCGCGTTCATGACGCGCGCCCAGCTATCGTTGTCGTTGATCGTAACGCCGGCCGCATCTGCGAGGTCCTTGCGGTACATCACCATGGAGGATTCGCCGTAGAAGGGCGCTGCATAGAGCGTGCCCTCATGCGACAGGCCTGCGCGCATCGCGGGCAGGATGTCGTCTACGTCATAGTCGGCGCCAAAGTTCAGCGGCTCAATCCAGCCCGCGGCACCCCAGATGGGCGCTTCATGCATGCCGATGTTGATGATGTCGTACTGGCCACCGCCGGTCGCCGTGTCAGAGGTTACTTGCTCGCGCAGCACGCCTTCTTCCAGCGAGACCCAGTTCAGCTTAACGCCGGTCTCTGCGGTGTAGGCCTCTGCCACTTTTTGCATGTTGATCATGTGACCGTTGTTCACGATCGCAATTGTCAGTTCGTCTGCAGAGGCGGCTGTTACACCGGTTGCAGCAATCGCCAGACCGGCGACTGTGTTGAATAAAGATTTCACGTTGTTCCTCCCAAGAAATCAGAGCCGGTTCCGGCTGCGTTCAGCAAGACTGGGTGAAAACAACGCCCTGATCTAATACTTATCTATCATAAGGGGATACTATGGATACAAAAATAGTAGGTGTTTGAGGTGTTTGGGGTCAAATATTGTGTGGGGTGTGGCAGAGTGCGCATGTTTAGGTGGAGAATCTGGAGCACGCTCGAGAGGATGATTTCCGCGGCGTATACCCAGTGGCTTACTCAGAGTTTGATGCTTGGGTCAGTGATCTTCGCGCACGCAGATCTTTTTGCTAGCAAAACACTAATGCGTGCCGCTGTCCCATTGAAGGATCACGGGACCTTTGGAAATAGAACGCTTGTCAATCTGTCGCGGGCCGCCTTGATTATCCCATTTCCCCCAGACCTCCCGCCAGCATACCTCATAAGCCGCCTCGTCTTGGAACCGATAGCTCATAACAATACGTGCGATTTCGTCGTCGGGAACCAAAGTTATGTCATAGGAAATTTGTCCATGATCCCTTAGCCAATCTTGGACCTCGGACGTGATATATTTCGGCATTTTCGCCACGGCCGCTTTCATCTCTTCTTTGTTGATAAATGTAATTGTGAGGGTGACGGCGTACATATTTTGGTCTCGCTACAAATTCTGCTTTGGTTGAAATAGACAGGTCTGACGGGGTTTCAATTCGACTATCCCGCGCACAGTCCCAGCACACGCCCTTGCTCGCTATGCGGCTGCTTCATTGAGTGATAAAAAGTATCCTCTAAGCAAACGTTTGAGGCGTAAGTAATGGTCTGCTGTGCCCAAGATCGGGTCGTTTTCGAGGCGTGCTGTTAGGAGATCGAGATCGAGTAGCGTTATCACGGCTGTTAATTCATCGATGTCGATTTGAATATTTTTAGTCGGTGAGTTCTGCTGTAAATAGGCCTGCATGATGCGCGCAAGCTCTTGTAGATGCGGGTGAAATTCTGCTTGGCTACGCTTGTGCTTGCGCCACAAAAACTGGATGATTTCAGGAGAAATGGTAAAATTTGCACCAAAAAAGACATCTGTCGTGAACGTGCAGAACGCATCAAGATCCAAGACCTGATCTGATAAATGCTTTTCGTAGACTTTGATGCTCAATAGACAGCTAAGTTGATAGCCGCGCAGGAAAAACTGCGTTTGGCTCTCAAAAAGCCGGAAGAAAGTCGATCTTGAGTAGCCCGCAATGTTTGAGAGTTTTTCAACGGTCAGAATATTGAGGCTTTGCCGCTTGGCACCGAGCCTAATTGCAGCGAGGAGAAATGACTTAAATTTGTCATCCGTTATTGTAACGTTGGCTATTTCTTCGATTTCAGGTACCCACGCGCGGATTAAATCGGCTCTTTTTGCAGGTGATTTCGAGAAGTCAAAATTTGTGATCGCGAGTGGTTTGGTCATTTAGTCGTCTTCAGTTGATGCCTTTTTTCAGGTCACTACAGTCTGGTGCATACTTATTCAGCATATGTACAAAGTAGTTAAAGTATTACGCAAAGCATTTCATACATGTTCGACGCCTTGCCCGCCTGTTCCAAAAAGACAGCCGTCTGATTTAAGTATTCCGAAAATCCTCATTATTTCTCAGATACTTGTGGTCCAATGGAGGATTTTAGTTTCAATTTTGATTAGCGATATGTCCGTCGTGATGCAGTTGATGCAATTACGAGGACGCTGACGATGAGCGCAGCGCCAAAAAAATCTTTGCGAAAGCAAGCTATGTTGATCGAACCAGAAGCACTCATTGCATTTGTCCGTGGAAGCTATCCTGGCAATAGCTTCACCCGTTTTTAGCAGGACGGTAACGCCAACGTGGAGCGCCGAACAATCAATTCGTTTGCTGTACAATTATGGGTATGTAAGTTTGGTGGTTGCTTACGAAAAAGATGGCAGCGTGACACGAAGCTTTGTTCGTTCTGTGAAACAGGCTGATGATCACTTCGGGAAAAGAATTTTAGAGCTGGGTCAAGCTTTGCAAGGTTGAGAGCCGGAAGTTTAGCCGGCTGGGCTGAAAAATATAGCTTTTTCCTTTTTAGTGTCTCATTTAAAGTAATTTAAATACAACGACTTAAATACGACTCACCCATAGGAGTTTCATACCCGCGTCCCAGTATTCTGCTGCCAACCTCCCTATGCTAGAGATTCGGAAAACAGCATCCCGAAAGCTCTTAGCACATGTTTCGAAGGCAAGGTTTCCGCAGTACCTATGGAATAAAGTTTCGTGTTGGCGCTTCACGGGGCGTACAAGTCGCCTCAGTAATACTACCTTTTTTCGTCGATTCGGCACGGTGCACGACGTCCTGTGAGGGACATGATGCTTGATCAGGACACGGTTCAGTCCTTATGGGAAGCAGTCCTGATGCGCGTGCTCGAGGACATCCAGAAAGCCGACCGGGGCGTGGAAGGCTATTCGCATTTCGTGACGGCTGCGCGGTGGGTTGGCACCTTTCCATCGCGAGAGTTTAGCGAGGTGTGCGCGCTTGCTGGTTACGAGGCGGATTTCCTGCACCCGCAGTTTCGGCGACTGGTCCAAAAGGCGGAAAGGAACTTGCAAGAAAAGCGGACGCCTAGGGTCATGGCCGCAGAATAAGAGCTAGAGTGATCGCCTTGTTTTGACGCCCTTTTATGCGCCATAGATGGGGTGCAAGCGAAGTGGATAAGGTGCCCAGCAATGGCCATAGAAAACAGTGAGGCGTCGTGTGCAAAGCCGCCAATTACGTTCGATGGACAGATCTGTTTCCCGACAAAAACGTTTAGCGGGCAAGGTGCCACAGAATGATCCGGCGGCTCTGGCAAAATCTGCTGGGCCTATTGCGCGCCTCGCCTGCACGATCCAGTCCCGTTCCCGCAGCTGCAACTTCGCAGCAAGAGTATGATCTGATTATTGATGGTTCGAACTTGATCTACTGGGACGGCACCGGGCCCAATTTGGATCCGGTAATGGCTGCGTTAAAGTCCGCGCAGAAAAAGAAGCTGCGGGTCGTTATCTATTTTGACGCCAATGTGGGATATGTTTTGACAGGTCAGCATATGGTCGCTCCTGCGCTCGCCGCCGCACTCCACGTACCGGCGCAGACCGTTTTTGTCGCTCCCAAAGGCACCCCTGCGGACCCGCTTTTCCTTCAACATGCGGCGCAAACAGGCGCGCGTGTCTTGTCTAATGACCGGTTCCGGGATCACGCAAAGCGCCACAAGTGGCTGCGTGATCCTATGCGGGTGGTCCAAGGGCAGGTCGTAAACGGGCAGCTTCACATCGCCTGGTAGCCCCCCGCAGTCGGTGCACAAAGCGTCGCATTTATGATTGCCAGCGCTGAAATCGCAGGGTTAAATCGCGGAATGAAAGCGCCTCTCATCGATAATCTGCAATACGCCAACTGGTCGCCCGAGATCTTTGCCCAGATGCGGGCAGGGGGAGTGGACGCGGTGCATGTCACCATCGCCTACCACGAGAGTTTTCGCGAAATGGTGCTGAACCTTGAGGCATTTAATCGCTGGTTTGAAGCGCTCCCGGACCTGATTTTCAAAGGCACCTCCGCGGCTTGCGTGCGCCACGCTCAAGAAACTGGACGCACCGCGATCTTTTTCGGATTTCAAAACCCCAGCCCCATTGAGGACGACATTGGCCTTGTTGAAATCTGCCATCAGCTGGGCGTGCGTTTCATGCAACTGACGTATAATAACCAGAGCCTGCTGGCGACGGGCTGTTATGAGGATGACGATACCGGTCTGACCCGGATGGGCCGCCAAGTCGTAGCGGAGATGAACCGCGTCGGCATGGTCGTCGACATGAGCCATTCGGCCGAACGCTCCACCCTTGAGGCGATTGACCATTCCAGCCGGCCCATCGCGATCACGCACGCCAATCCGCATTGGTGGCACCCGGCGCTGCGCAACAAATCGGACGCAGTTTTGCGCGCGTTGACGGCGCGGGGCGGGATGTTGGGGTTCTCGGTCTATCCGCATCACCTTGCAGGCGGATCTGATTGTACCCTGCGCAGTTTCTGCGAGATGATCGCCGAGGCTGCTGTCCGCTACGGTGCAGACAATTTGGGCATCGGTACGGATCTGTGCCAGGACCAGCCTGACAGCGTGGTGGAATGGATGCGTGTGGGCCGCTGGTCCAAGGTGATCGACTACGGCGAAGGCTCCGCCAGCAACTCAGGTTTTCCGCCAATGCCAAGCTGGTTCAAGGATAACCGGGATTTTGGCACCATTGCGGCAGGCTTGGCCGATGTGGGGTTTGCGCCCACAGAGGTGGATGCCGTCATGGGCGGCAATTGGCACCGCTTTTATAACGACAGCTTCGGACCCGCCTGATGTTGGATGCGGTCCCCTCCCAAGCGCCGCTGCGTACGCCAGACACCGTTATGCGTTTGGCGCGTATGGGCGCGATGTTTCCCACGCGGCTGAGCTTTCTGCGCAGCTTGATGCGCCAACTTGCGGCGGAAAACGCCCAAGTCTTGCGCCCCGTGTGGCAGATGTGTCCCAACGGATTTGGCCATGCGGTCTACACGGTTCGCATCGGTGGGCACGACTATAGCCTTGTTGCGGTGTCGACTGATTTGCCAGACGACATGCGCACCGACCGGGTGATCGCGACCGCTTGGGACAGCGCCTATGTCCTTTATGACGGCGTGCCTTCCGCATCCGAGATCGCGCGGATCGTAGCCACAGCACCGCTGCAAGAGGCCACGCGGTTTACCGAACGCGATCTGGTGCTCAGCCGGGCCAATAAATCCGTGCGCCTTTTTGCCCATGTCACGGATGCCTTGCGCGCGGGTCGTCAACCCGATGTGGCCAAGATCCGTGAGGTTGGCTATTTGATGCGCACCACGGCGGTTTACGGCAACGGTAAATTCGGGATTGCAGACCGCGCGGCGATTGTGGACAGGCCAGGGCTGACCGGGGCCTTTGCCGCTGAAATGCTGACGGTGTGGTTGATCCGCAACTTTACCCATGACCTTACGGAACACGTGGGCGGCGCGTCGCTGGATCCCGCGTTAAAGCGGCACTTGGGTGTGGGCAATTCCACGGGGCTGGGCATGGCGCCGTTTTTGGTTACGCATCCGGTGCTCTTGAATAATTGGATGTTGGCGCGTGAAACGGCGCTGGCACGGGTCTGCGGGGTGACTCATGTCAGTGCGGCGCAGGCGGCGCGTTTGAAGGCCTTGGGGCTGCGTGCCGCTGCGCATTTGGGCGAATGGCATGTCCCTGATCCTGCGCACCAAGCGCGTATCGACCGGCTGCGCCAGGATTGGGAGGTCGCTCGCCAAACGCTCAAAGCCCTGCAAGGCGAAGCACCTTTGGCCCGCGTGATGGACGACATGACCCAGTTCAGCGTGGATGTGCAGGAGCTGATGGCGGCTCTACTGCTTGAACCGTTTGGCGATCTCGTGGACGGCCTGACGGAATGCATGGACGATCCCTTTGGCCCGTTGAACCCGCCGCTGGCCGACACAGATGCGTTACGCTCAGCCCTTGAGACAGCCTGCGCATGGGCCTTGGATATTGACTTTAGCGCGCCTGAAAATGCGGCACAATTCTGGTACGTGAGTGCCGCCAAGCAAGAGCCGCGTTTGGGCAACCGCTATGAGGAGCCGGGGGCGGAGTGTGAAAGCCCGCTCGACATCGCACGCAGGCTAGCAGCGCTGTACCGCGACCTGCCGGATGCGCCGATGCGCTTGCCTGTCTTTTTGGCGGAACACCCTGAACATGCGCTGGCCGTGCAGCGCGCCGCAATGGCCGTGGCCTATCCTTATGGTGAGATCCGGGACAATCTGATTGCCGCAGGTTGCGCGCCCATCGATATGCTGCGCTGCAAGCTGAGCTTTTTCGGCGCGTCAAAGTTTGATCCCAAATCGGACCGCTGGACGCGCATCACCCTATGCCAAGGGGCGCCTCTGCCGCAGGATTTGGCGGATGCGGATGATTGGTGGTTGCCTGTTTTTGGCGCGGATGCCTAAGCGATGAGCGGATATGCCGCCTCTGAGATCACGGCGCTGGCAACAAAAGCGGCGCGCGGGGCAGGGGTGCCGCCAGAGCAGGCCGCGCGCTATGGGGCGGCGGCGGCGCATCATTTGGCCGCAGGGCGCAGTGCGGCGGTTTTGCTCTCGGCGTTGATCTCGGGCGAGGCGCTGGCCTTCCCGCGCAAGGTGGACGCCTGCCGCACGGGGCCGCACCCCTTGTTGGTCACAGCCTTAATGCAAAGCTATTTGGATGCCGCACCCTTCCCAGTGCGCAAAACGTCGATGGGGGTTTATCTGGACCTTACCGCGCCGCGGCGCACAGGTATTGCGGCGCGCCTCCATCCAGCGCCTGTGTTGATCGAGCATTGGCAGGAATTAGCGGCACGCACTCTCGTGCCAGAAACCGAAACCTCGCGCATAAAAGGTGCCGGCGCGGGCCTGAGCGATAACGATTAACGCCGCAGCACGACGTTACGCAAAGGGATCGTCGGCATAGCCAACGCCTGCCAGATATAGCCCCTGCGGCGGGCAAACGGGACCGCAGCGTGCGCGGTCGCAAGCCGCAAGGGCATCGGCCACGTCCTGCGGGGTCCAAGCGCCGGAGCCAACACGCTCCAAAGTGCCCACGAAACTGCGCACTTGATTGTGCAAAAACGATCGCGCGCGCACGTCAAAATGCACCTCTGGCCCAGCACGCGTGGGCACCTCTGTCACAGTCAACTGGTCCAGCGTTTTGACAGGGCTGTCGGCCTGACAAATGGAGGAGCGAAAGGTGGTGAAATTATGCTGGCCCAGCAGCATGTTGGCGGCGCTTTGCATCGCGGACACATCGAGGGAGTGATTGATCTGCCACACCAGCCCCTTTTGGTGCGCGGCCGGTGCGCGGCGCATCAGCAGCCGAAAATGATAACGCCGCTCATGCGCTGAAAACCGAGCATGCCAATCGGGGGTGACCTCTGCGCAGTCGACAATCGCAACGGGCAGGGGCTTGAGGTGGTGGTTCAGCGCTTCGGACAGGCGAAACGGCTGCCAATCTTTGCTCAGGTCGCAATGGGCCACTTGCGCCAATGCATGTACACCGGCATCGGTGCGCCCAGCAGCGGCGATGGTATGGGGGCCAGGCTCGAGCTTGGCCAAAGCCGTCTCGATCGCGCCCTGCACGCTGGGCACGTCTTTTTGTCGCTGCCAGCCTGCGAAGGGGGCGCCGTGGTATTCAACTTTCAGGGCATAACGCGGCATAGCGCTGTGCCTAGCGCTTGCAGGGGCCGCTGACAAGCCGAGCGCAGGCGCTTTTGCGGCGGCAACGGGGTCGCCGGGGCGCGCGTCACAGGCAAGGCTTGCGCCAAAAGGGGGGCTTGTGGGTCGCCTTGGGGCTGATTATAGCTGCGCCATGTGGATGCGTTTTGTGATTATGCAGCGAATTACATCCCCGGCACTCTGAAATCGGAGCTGCCGGGCACAAGGTGTTGGACCTCTCACACCGCTCTTTACCCCTTGAAATTCACCGATCCGAAGGACGCCCACCATGTGCGCCGAGACCCCCGAATATAAACAGACCCTGAACCTGCCGCGCACTGATTTCCCGATGCGCGCAGGCCTGCCGAAACGCGAGCCGGAGTGGCTGGCCCGGTGGGAAGACATCGGCATCTATGACCGTTTGCGGGAAAAATCGGGGCGCACCCCTTTCACGCTGCATGATGGCCCGCCCTATGCCAACGGGCATTTGCACATCGGGCACGCGCTGAATAAAACGATCAAGGATATGATCGTGCGCAGCCACCAGATGATGGGCTTTGACGCACGCTACATTCCGGGGTGGGATTGCCACGGGTTGCCGATCGAATGGAAGATCGAAGAGCAATACCGCAAAAAGGGCCGCGACAAGGATCAGGTTCCAATCAACGAATTCCGGGCCGAATGCCGCGATTTCGCTGCTGGGTGGGTCAACATCCAGCGCGATGAGTTCAAGCGCATGGGCATCACAGGCAACTGGGCGCAGCCTTATCTTACCATGGATTTCCATGCCGAGCGTGTAATCGCTGAAGAGTTCATGAAGTTCCTGATGAACGGCACGCTTTATCAAGGCTCCAAACCGGTGATGTGGTCGCCCGTCGAAAAAACGGCCCTCGCCGAGGCCGAGGTCGAATATCACGACAAAGAAAGCTTTACCGTTTGGGTGAAGTTCAAGGTTGTGGGCACCGATGAGGCGCTGCTTGATGGCGCGCATGTGGTGATTTGGACGACAACACCTTGGACCATGCCGTCCAACAAGGCGGTCGTTTACGGCCCCGAGATTTCATACGGCCTGTATGAGGTCACAGGCCGGCCCCAGGAGTGTTGGGCCCACATTGGCGAGCGGTATTTGCTGGCCGATGCCCTGGCCGAAGACGTGTTGGGCCGCGCAAGGTTGGAGCCGTCGATGTACCGGCGCGTTGCCGATGTGACGCCGGATGCCTTGGCCAAGATCTCCCTGATGCACCCGCTGGCAGGTGCCGATGGGGGCGATGGCGAATGGGATGATCTGCGCGATTTCCGCGCTGCCGATTTCGTCACCGACACCGAAGGCACAGGTTTCGTGCACTGTGCGCCCAGCCACGGTTTGGAGGAATACGAGCTTTACCGCGATCTGGGCATGTTGGGGCAGGTCATCACCTACAACGTGATGGAAGACGGTCGTTACCGCGCGGATCTGCCCTTCTTTGGCGGTAAGGCGATCCTCAAGCCCAATGGCAAAGAGGGCAACGCCAACAGCGCCGTGATCGACAAATTGGCCGAGGTGGGCGGGCTGCTTGCGCGCGGCAAGATCAAGCACAGCTATCCCCATTCCTGGCGTTCCAAAGCGCCGGTGATCTACCGCAATACACCTCAGTGGTTTGCGGCAATTGACCAAGCGGTGGGCGACGGACTAGATACTCACGGCACCACGATCCGCCAGCGCGCGCTGACCGAGATTGACAATGTAAACTGGACGCCTGCCTCGGGCCGTAACCGTCTGCACTCGATGATGGAAATGCGCCCGGATTGGGTGCTCTCACGCCAGCGTGCGTGGGGCGTGCCGCTGACCTGCTTTACCAAAGTGGGCGCGCTGCCGACAGATCCTGATTTTCTGCTGCGCAACGACGCGGTCAATGCGCGCATCGCCGAGGCCTTTGAGGCCGAGGGCGCAGATGCGTGGTATGAGGAAGGCGCAAAGGCGCGGTTCCTGACAGGGATCGTCAATCCGGACGATTACGCCCAAGTCACGGACATTCTGGATGTGTGGTTCGACAGTGGCTCGACCCACGCTTTCGTGCTGCGCGACCGCGCGGATGGCAGCACTGACGGCATTGCCGATGTCTATATGGAAGGGACCGACCAGCACCGCGGCTGGTTCCATTCGTCCCTGCTGCAATCAGTGGGCACAACGGGCCGGGCCCCTTACCGCAATGTCGTTACACACGGCATGACCTTGGATGAAAAGGGCTTGAAGATGTCCAAATCCATCGGCAACACCATCGTGCCCGATGAGGTCATCCGCCAATACGGTGCCGATATTTTGCGCCTGTGGGTGGCGCAGGCAGACTATACCGCAGATCAACGGATTGGGCCGGAGATCCTCAAAGGTGTGGCCGATAGCTATCGCCGTTTGCGCAACACGATGCGCTTTATGCTTGGCTCGTTGGCCGATTACACTGCGGCTGATGAAACCGCACCTGAGGCGATGCCGGAGCTGGAGCAATGGGTGCTGCACCGCCTCGCGGAGCTGGATGAGACCGTGCGTACACGCTATGCGGCCTTTGATTTCCAAGGGGTCTGGCAGGCGGTCTTTACCTTCGCCACGCTCGACTTGTCGGCCTATTATTTCGACATCCGCAAGGACGCGCTTTATTGCGACGGCGACACGGTAGAGCGTCGCGCCGCCCGTACAGTGCTGCGCTTGCTCTATGAGCGGTTGACCACATGGCTCGCGCCGATCTTGGTCTTCACCATGGAAGAGGTCTGGCTGGAGCGCAACCCCGGTGCAGGCAGCTCGGTCCATTTGCAGGACATCCCCGACACGCCGCGCAGTTGGCATAACCCGGAGCTTGCCCAAAAATGGGCGGGCCTGCGCCAAGCGCGTCGGGTGGTGACTGCCGCGCTTGAGGTGCAGCGCACCAACAAGGTCATTGGCGCCTCGCTGGAGGCGGCCCCGACCGTCTATGTGGCGGATGCGGCCCTTGCCGAGGCCTTGAACGCGGTGCCTTTCGCAGATCTGTGCATCACATCGGACATCACTGTGGTGGCAGGTGATGCGCCAGAGGGTGCCTTTAGCCTGCCCGAAGCGGCGGGCATCGCCGTGGTCTTTGTCGCGGCGCAGGGTGAAAAATGCACCCGTTGTTGGAAGGTGCTGCCCGACGTGGGTCAATATGCACATCCGGCCGTGTGTGGGCGCTGTGATGCGGCCCTAAGCGCTTAATCGCACGAAGACTTTTGAAAACATTGACGGGCATAGCAACACCGCGGTGCCCGTTTTTATTTAGCCGTCTTTTCCGTACAGCACTTGCTGCAGAGCGCCTGCGAAGGTCAGATAGACGGATGTGAGGACCAAGCCCCAGAGCGCGCCGCTTTGGGGATGAAAATCCACCCATGCGGCCCAGCCGGCAAAGCCTGTCCATGCCAACGCCACCGGCAAGCTGATGACGCGCCAGCGTTCGGTACGGACGGGGTGGATGAATTTGACGGGCGCGAACATCGCCGCAGATAACACCGTCACGAGGGCCAGCGAGACCCAAAAATTCGGCTCAATCGCAAAGATGAACAGCACCAGCATGTTCCAGCACCCCGGAAAGCCTGAAAAGGAGTTATCCTTTGTTTTCATGCGCGTGTCGGCAAAATAAAGCGCGCTGGTGAAGGTGATCACGATAATCGCCACCCATCCGGTCCACCCATCCATCAGGCCCGACTGAAACAGCGCGAAGGCCGGAATGAACACATAGGTCAGGTAGTCGATGATTAAATCCAACAGCACGCCGTCAAAGACGGGCGCATGGGTTTTAACGTCATATTTGCGCGCCAGCGGGCCATCAATACCGTCCACCGCAAAGGCCACAACGAGCCAGACAAACATCAGGTCCCATTTGGCCTGCGTTGCGGCCAACATCGCGAGCATGGCAAAAACGGCGCCGGTGGCTGTTAAAAAATGAACGCTGAGCGCTTTGAAATTTTGTGTCATCAAACCGTCATGAAGGATCGTGGGCCGCAATGCAAAGGGAAAACAAGTGTTAGGCTTTGGGATGGGCGCGGTTGTAAATGTCCATCAATCGGGCTGTTTCCACAGCCGTGTAGGCCTGCGTTGTGGACAAGGAGGCATGTCCCAACAGCTCTTGGATACTGCGCAGATCGCCGCCGGCGTTTAGCAAATGCGTGGCAAAGCTGTGGCGCATGGCATGCGGCGTGGCGCTGGCGGGCAGGCCCAGTTGCAGGCGCGCCTTGGCCATCACCTGCTGGATGCCGCGCGCGCGCAAGGGTCCGCCGCGCGCTCCGCGAAAAAGTGGCTCCGGCGCTGTAATGGGCAGGGGGCAAGCTTCCACATAGGCGATCACCGCGTCTCGGGCGACGGGCAACACCGGCACGTGCCGTTCTTTGCCGCCCTTGCCGGTGATCACCAGCGCCTCGGCGAGCGGCAGGTCTCGGCCCGTCAGGCTCAGCGCCTCCGAAATGCGCAATCCGCAGCCCCAAAGCAGGGTTAGGACCGCCACATCGCGCAGGTTTTGCCACTCGTCAGAGTGTTGCACGGCCGTGCGTTCGATCACGGCTTGGGCCGCGGAGACATCCAAGGGCCGTGGCAGTTTGCGGGTGAATTTCGGCGCGCGTGTGGCCAGCACGGCCGTGGCCTCAAAGCCTTCGCGCGGCGCGAGCCAGCGATAGAAGGATTTCACCGCCGAGAGTTTGCGCGCCAAGGTCCGTGCGCCAATGTCTGCACCACGCATCTGTGCCATCCATGCGCGCATGTCCGCTGTGGTGATATCCGCCAGCGCACCCAAACCTTGCGGCCCGCCGCGGTGCACCGTCATGAACGTCAAAAAAGCACCCAAATCCGTAGAATAGGCGGCAAGCGTGTTCTCTGCCGCCCCTTTGAGTGATTTTTGGTGCGTTAGAAAGGCCTCAAGGGCATCGCGTGCTGCCGGAGAGATGAGGCTCAAGACAGCCAGCGCCGCATGGCGCGTTCAAAGACACCGGTGAAAAAGGCCAGCAAATCTGTGCCCTGTTGGGGGGCAAACATATGCGGATCCTCGGACCCCATCACCAAGAGGCCGGGCGCGCGGCCCGCGCCGAAATCAAGGCTCAAGCAAGCCTCCGAACGGATCCAATCGGCCCGCTCGCCGTAAAGCGCTGGACTGGTCTCGTAAACTTGGCGCAGCACAACTTTGCGCCCCTCACCGCTGCGACCTTGCCGGACGTAACCTTGGATAAATCCGGGCTCGGCCACATGCAGCACCTCGCCAATTCGGCTCAGGGCCGGGTCCTCGGTCTGCGCGTCGCTTTCGAGCACCAGTTTCACGGCACTGACCTGAAGGATCTCGGCCACTTCACCGCCCAAAGCGCGCAGGAAAGGCTCAAATTCAATGGGGTCTAACATGCGCAGGATGGCACGGTGCACTTGGTTGGTGCCTGCGAGGTTTTCGTAGGCCGCCGCAATCACCGAACGGTGCGTATCTTCCAGCCGGTCCAGTCGGCTTTCCAAGCGGTCCATGGCAATCCCGCGCAGGTCGACAATGTTGCCGCCCATCGCGCGTTCATTCGCGGCAATCAGCGCTTGCATCATGTCCTTGTCGTCCAAGATCACATCAGGACGGGAAATGATCGCTTCACGCAGCGCATCATCGATTTTCGGACTGCTGGTCATGGCCTGCTCGCTCTTTTTGTCTTGCGGCAGTGTAGCATGACACCGCCGCAAAATCTGTAGTTTTTATAAAAGCCTCGATCGGGCTAATGTGATCCCGTCCCGGATCAGAGGATGTTTTGGCCTGTCTTGGCCCAATCCTTCATGAACTGCTCCAGACCTGCGTTGGTCAGCGGGTGCGTGGCCAGTTTCTTGATCACTTCTGGCGGAGCGGTCATGACGTCAGCGCCGATGCGCGCACAGTCTTGCACGTGGGCGACCGAGCGGATGGAAGCTGCCAGGATGTTGGTTTCAAAGCCATAGTTATCGTAGATCACGCGAATGTCCTCGATCAGCTCCATCCCATCGACATTGATGTCGTCCAAGCGGCCGATGAAGGGCGAGATGAACGTGGCCCCGGCTTTGGCTGCCAAAAGTGCTTGGTTGGCCGAAAAGCACAGCGTGACGTTAACCATTTTGCCTTCGCTCGAAAGGACTTTACAGGCCTTCAGGCCATCCCATGTCAGAGGCAGTTTGACAGTGATGTTTTCCGCGATCTCGGCCAGTTTGCGGCCTTCGGCGATCATCTCGTCGGCCTTGAGGGCAACGACTTCGGCGCTGACAGGGCCCTCGACCAGATCACAGATTTCACGGGTCACTTCCATGATGTCGCGGCCTGATTTCATGATGAGCGAGGGGTTGGTCGTGACCCCATCGACCATTCCCAGGTCGTTCAATTCGGCGATTGCATCGATTTCGGCGGTGTCTACAAAGAATCTCATGTGCAGCCTTTCGGGCGTTATAGATGGCAAAAACTCTGCGCGCGATGTAGCCTAGATGCGATGCTGCGAAAACCATAAAAACGGAACTGACGACGCAAATGGGGCCAGAATTCTTTGAAGAAGGTGCGCTGGTGGGCGTTCTGACGACGCAGCCGCTGGACCGCGTGTTGGACTATAAAGCGCCCGAGGGCGGCTGCCTGCTAGGCGCCTTTGTGGAGGTGCCGCTGGGCCCGCGCAAGGTCACGGGCGTTGTCTGGGGCGCGGGGCGGGGTGAGTGGGACGCGGCCAAGGTGCGCGCCGTTACCCGTGTGCTGGACGTAGCGCCTATGCGACTGGAATTGCGCGACTTTCTGAGCCGTGCGGCAGATTATACGCTGACGCCCCTATCCGCGATGCTGCGGCTGGCCACCCGTGCGCCGGGCTTGGGCGATCCGCCGTCGATGCGCAAAATTTACCGTCGGGGGACAGGCGAGCCGGACCGCGCCACGGAGGCGCGCGGGCGGGTGCTCTCCACGCTGGCGGACTACGGCGATCTGGCCTTCACGCTCAAAGAACTGTCCGAACTGGCGGGCGTGACCTCTTCGGTTATCAAAGGTTTAGTTGCCCAAGGCGTGGTGCGCGAAGAGGACGCGCCGCGTGATGCGCCTTTTCGTCCGCTGGATCCGGGCCAAGCAGGCAAGGCGCTGACTGCGGATCAAACGGCGGCGGCGGCGCAGATCGCTCAGGCCGTGGGGACACAGACCTACGGCACCACGCTGCTGCGCGGAGTTACGGGATCGGGCAAGACCGAAGTGTATCTAGAGGCTGTGGCCAAATGCCTGGCGCAGGGGCGGCAGGCCTTGGTCCTTTTGCCCGAAATTGCGCTGACCGCGGAATTCCTCAAACGGGTGGAGGCACGTTTCGGCGCGCTACCAGCCGAGTGGCATTCCGGGGCGACCATGACCGAGCGACGCCGGATCTGGCGCATGGTCGGCAGCGGGGGCGCTCAATTGGTCATCGGCGCACGCTCGGCATTGTTCTTGCCGTTTCAGAACCTTGGCCTGATCGTGGTCGACGAGGAGCATGACAATTCCTACAAACAAGAAGACGGCGTGCTGTACCATGCGCGGGATATGGCGGTCCTGCGGGCGTCGATTTGCGGCGCGCATGTCATCCTCGCCTCGGCCACGCCCAGCCTAGAAAGCTGGGCCAACGCGCAGTCTGGCAAATACCAGCGGGTAGAGCTGAAAAGCCGCTTTGGCCCCGCAGTTCTGCCGCAGATGGCCGCGATTGATATGCGCGACGCAGGGCTGCCCGCCGACCGCTGGGTCTCGCCGCAATTGCAAGAGGCGGTGCAGGCGCGTGTGGACGCAGGCGAGCAGGCGATGCTGTTTATGAACCGGCGCGGCTATGCGCCGATCACGCTTTGCCGCGCTTGCGGGCATCAAATGGGCTGCGATCATTGCGACGCGCGGCTGGTCGAACACCGCTTTCAAAAGCGCCTTGTGTGCCACCAATGCGGGGAGAGCAAAGCCATGCCCGAGGCGTGTCCCGCCTGTGGTGTGGCCGACCGCATGGCCCCCGTCGGTCCGGGGGTGGAGCGGTTGGGCGAGGAGGCCGCAGCACTTTGGCCAGAGGCGCGCATCGCCACACTCAGTTCGGACCTTTATGGATCGGCCCGTGCGCTCAAGGCCGAAATCCAAAGCATCGCTGATGGGGGCGCGGACATTGTGATCGGCACGCAGCTGGTGGCCAAAGGACACAATTTTCCCAATCTGACCCTCGTTGGCGTGATTGATGCGGACTTGGGGTTGCAAGGCTCTGACCTGCGGGCTGCGGAACGTACATTTCAACTGATGCGCCAGGTCGCTGGTCGGGCCGGGCGCGCGGAAAAGCCGGGCACAGCGCTGTTGCAAACGTACCAGCCGGACCACCCCGTTATTCGCGCTATTTTGGCGGGGGATGAAGAAAGCTTTTGGCAGGCCGAGGCCGGCGAGCGGGAGGCCGCAGGCGTGCCGCCCTTTGGGCGCATGGCGGGGATCATCCTCAGTGGGCCGGATCTTGCTCAAATCTCGCAGGTGGCGCAGCATTTGGCCCGTGCGACGGGTCCACTGAGCACTGTGGGTGCGCAGGTTTTCGGGCCCGCCCCTGCGCCGATCGCGCGCGTTCGCGGGCGCCACCGCATCCGGATGCTGGTCAAAGCGCCCAAAGGCGTGGCGCTTCAGCCCGCGTTGCGCGCGTGGGTTGCCCAAGTACAGGTGCGCGGCGAAGCGCGGCTTGCCATCGACATCGACCCGCAAAGCTTCTTTTGATCCAAACCGCCCGGCGATCAGTCTGTCGGCGCGCACGGCAGCCGTGCAAAATCGCACCTCGCCATGCCCCCCGTTTGGGCGTATGTCGATCCCATGATAGACTTCATTAAAACCCAAGAGGCAGCGCATCTGCCCCGCTGGCGGCGTCCCATCGCGCTGTTGTTCCTTATGGCACTTGCGATGCCGATCGCCTTCAACACATGGTCGGCGCTGCTGAATAACTTTGTCATCGAGGTGGCGCAGTTCGATGGGGCAGACATTGGGTTGCTGCACACCATCCGCGAAATCCCGGGCTTTTTGGCCGTTGGTGTGATCGCGATTATCATCTTCATCCGCGAGCAAGTGCTGGGACTTGTGTCGCTGATATTTCTCGGTGTCGCCACAATGCTGACAGCGCAGTTCCCGTCGATGGGGGGGATCCTGACGCTGACGATGCTGTCCTCCATCGGCTTTCACTATTACGAGACGGTAAACCAATCGCTGCAACTGCAATGGATCGACAAGGCCACAGCCCCGCAAACTTTGGGCTGGTTGATGGCGGCGGGCTCTGCCGCGACATTTGTAGTTTATCTGGTGATTATGGTGCTTTGGACGCCGCTCGGCCTGACCTATGACATCGTTTATATGGTAGGTGGCGGGGTGACTGTGGCCTTGGCGCTGTTTGCGCTGCTGGCCTATCCGCAGTTTGACGCGCCCAATCCACAGATCAAACGGATGGTGCTGCGCCGCCGCTATTGGCTCTATTATGCGCTTCAGTTCATGTCGGGCGCGCGGCGTCAGATCTTTATGGTCTTTGCCGGCTTTATGATGGTGGAGAAATTCGGCTTTGAAGTGCACGAGCTGACGACGCTCTATCTCATCAACCTCATCATCAATATGGCGGTGGCACCGCTTTTGGGCGCGATTGTGCAGCGCTTTGGCGAACGGCGCACGCTGGGCGTCGAATATGCGGGGCTGGTTGCGGTATTTCTAGCCTACGGCGGCGTCTATTACATGGGCTGGGGTCTGATGGTTGCGGCGTTCCTGTATGTCGTGGACCACATCTTTTTCGGGCTGGCGCTGGCGCTCAAGACCTATTTCCAAAAGATCGCCGACCCCGGTGATATCGCACCCACAGCGGCGGTGGCTTTCACCATCAACCATATTGCAGCGGTCGGACTGCCGGTGCCCTTGGGGCTGTTGTGGCTCGTCTCGCCGGCGGCGGTATTTTTCTGTGCGGCAGGCATGGCGGGCGTGTCTCTGGTGCTGGCCATGATGATCCCGCGCCATCCTGAGCCTGGGCGCGAGACCGTGTTTGTGGATCTGATGCCCAAGGCGCCTGCGGAATGAGCGGGCCGAGTGCCGCCGCTGCACCGGATCAAGGGCGCTTTTTAACAGGCTCCACCATGGGCCATGTGGTGCGCATGACGGCCACGGGCGCTTTTGGGATCACCTTCGTCTTTCTCGTGGATGCGGCGAACCTGCTCTGGCTCAGCCAATTGGGCGCGCCAAATGTCGTGGCAGCCATCGGTTTCGCCTATGCGATCCAGTTTTTCTCTGTTTCCGTCGGGGTGGGCTTGATGATCGCCGCAACGGCTGTGGTGTCTCGCACCATTGGTCAAGGCAACCGCGCAGAAGCGCGCGAGCAGGCCGGTGCTGCGATGTTTATGGCCTGCGTGATCCAAGCCTGCGTTGCGGGTGTGATCGTGTGGTGGCGTATCCCGCTGCTGGAGGCGGCAGGTGCTGCGGGCGAGACGCTGCGCCTTGCTGCCCGCTATCTGGCGATGACCGTGCCATCGCTGGTCTTTATGGCGGTGGCGCTTGTGGGCTCTGGTGTGCTCCGCGCCGATGGCTATGGGGCCAAGGCGATGTATGTAACGTTCTTTTCCGGCATTGCTTTGATGGTGATCGATCCGTTTTTGATCTTTCGCTTTGGCCTGGATGGGGCAGCGATTGGCCTGATTGCCTTTCGCGTCCTTTTGATGCTGCTGGCGGTCTATTTCTCCATCATTCAGATGAACCTTGTGGCGCGTCCAAGTGCGGCGACCCTGCGCCGCATCTTTCTGCCCTTTATGGCGCTGGCGATCCCGACGATTGCCACACAGATGAGCACACCTGCGGGCAACTATATCCTCACGGCAGTGATGGCCCCCTTTGGGGATGATGCGGTGGCCGCTTGGGCGGTTGTGGGGCGGCTGACCGTTTTGGTCTTTGGCGGTGTTTTTGCGCTCTCAGGTGCGATCGGTGGCATCTTTGGGCAGAACTATGGGGCAGGCCAATATGACCGGCTGCGCAGCACCTACCGCGATGCGATGCTCTTTGTGGCGCTTTATACGCTCGTGGCTTGGGTGCTGCTTTGGGCGCTGGCGCCTTATGTCGTGTCGCTCTTTGGGCTGACGGGGCAGGGGGAAGAGGTCTTGCGCGCCTTTACCAATGTGGGCGTTGGGGGCTTTGTCTTTGTCGGCGCGCTTTTTGTGTCGAACGCGGCCTTTAACAATCTGGGCAAGGCCGGGCGTTCAACCCTGCTCAATTGGCTCAAAGACGGGGTGCTCAGCTGGCCTTTTGCCGCCCTCATGGTGGTGAGCTTTGGGGCCACAGGCGTGATCTACGGCCAAGCCTTGGCAGGCGCGGTCATGGGCATTTGTGGCGGGCTGTGGGGTTGGCGGCATTTGACGCAGCTGGGCCAAGCGGCACTTGCGACACAGTCATCGGAGATTGACGCGGTCCCGCCGCGCCCCTATCCGAACACCGATCGCTTTCGGAGACGCTAACATGCCCACATTCACTGCCCTGACGACCCTGCCTGGCAAATCCTCCGCCGAGGCGCTGGGCACCGCGATGGAGCGGCTGCATCCAGAGCCCACGGGCATCGGTGTCTTTGAGGTCGAAGACGGCTCCGGCCTCTGGGAGGTCGGTGCCTATTTCACCGAGCGCCCTGATGAGGCGGGCCTTGCGCTTTTGTCGACGGCCATGGGCGCACAGCCTTTTGTCATCTCCGAATTGCCCGAAACCGACTGGGTCGCCCATGTGAAGCGCGAGCTGGCCCCTGTCGCGGCGGGCCGTTTCTTTGTCTACGGCAGCCACGATGCGGACAAAGTGCCAAGCGATAAGATCGGTTTGCTGATTGAGGCGGCAATGGCCTTTGGCACCGGACATCACGGCACAACGTTGGGCTGTCTGCGGGCGCTAGACGCGCTGGTCACCGCAGGGCCGGCCGCGCGCCGCGTGGCTGACATCGGCTGCGGCACAGCAGTGCTGGCGATGGCCGCCGCGCGCGCTTGGCCCGAGGCGGAGGTGATCGCCAGTGATATTGACGCCGTGGCCGTGGATGTGGCGGTGGCGAATTTGGCGGCCAACGATATGACAGGTGGGGTGCATTGCGTGGAGGCCGCAGGCTTTGATCACGCGGAACTTGCCGCCCGCGCGCCCTATGACCTGATTTTTGCAAATATCCTCAAAGGCCCGCTTTTGGCGCTGGCAGAGGACATCACCCAAGCCCTTGCCCCTGGTGGGGCCGCGATTCTGTCCGGTATCCTGAACGAGCAGGCAGATGAGGTGATCGCGCGCTATGTGGCTTCCGGAAACAATCTGACCCAACGCCAAGAGATTGGCGATTGGACGTCGCTTACCCTGCACAAAGCGGGCTGAATTCGGGCCAATTTGGCACCTAATTTTGCGCCTTTGCCTCAGTCTTGCCGCAATTTTAGGCTAACCTGTGGTTGATTTCGGTGGGGGCCGGATGCGTCGAGGTTGCGATGAGCAAGCGAAACAAGGCCCTATTTTCATCTCGTGTACTCCGGCTGTCCCGCCGGCACCGGCAAATGGCCTCAGGCTACCGCACCACGCTGCGCGCTGATGGGCTGATTGTCGTGGCGCCACATCGCCGCCGGACGGGCCTGCCCTTGGGCTGGATCGTGGGCATCGCCGTTGGATTTATTTGTTTCAAAGCGTTCATGTGGGCCAGCCTTGGCCCGCAAACCTATTTAAACAGGCTGGCGATTTTGCAAAGCGGCACATGGGTAGAGCAGGCCGGCGCTTTTGTCATGCAGGCCGGGCCATGGACGCAATATGTGGCAGATGTGATGCTGCGCGCCGGGCTGTGACGCGCAACATAGTCTTTGATGAGGGCGGGCTTAGCGCGCGCCGGTGACAGTATCGATGTCGCCGCGGATCAGGCCGATGTCTTTCAGTTCGCGGTCGGACAAGGCACTCAGGGCGTGACGCGTGATACGCGCGTCGTTCCATGCGGCCAAATTAGCTAAAACGTTTTGAACAGCGCGGGAAATGCGCCCTGCAACGATGGCAGAGCCGTAGGTGGTGCGGGTGGTGTCGAAAGCAGCCATTGGTGCAGTCCTTATATTTGATATGTTATTCGGAAAGTCGATTGGGCCGTTATGCAGCCCGAGAGCGCCTTTAGAACCAAGTGTTGCGCGTGACAAGCCATCGAATTTGCATGTGGGATATGTGTTTTTCGCATAGGTCGAAGTCGCGTTAAGATGCTGTTTATATTTGATTAAATTAAATAATGCCGCAATGCGGCATTGCATGTGCAGCAAACGACATCGGCAATGTCGCGCTTGCGCCCTAAATCGGATGCGCAAAGCCGTACCTGCTGGGTGATATGGGCCACATGTGGGTTAAGGCTTGGCGGATGTTCGCGCTTCGTGCTAGTCGTGGGCCAAATGATAAAGCCAGTTCATAAAAGGCGGGCACATGAGGCGAATACTTGGCATTGACCCTGGGTTGAGAAACCTCGGGTGGGGCGTGATCGACGTGGACGGCCCGCGCCTGAAGCATGTGGCCAACGGCGTGTGCCATTCGGAAGGGGCCGATTTGGGCGCACGGCTGGTGTCGCTTTATGATCAACTCAGCGGCGTCGTCACCCGCTATGCCCCCGATGGTGCGGCGGTCGAGCAGACTTTTGTCAACAAAGACGGCGCGGGGACGCTCAAGCTGGGGCAAGCGCGCGGGATCGCGATGCTGGTGCCTGCACAGGCGGGGCTCCGGGTTGGGGAATATGCGCCCAACAAAGTGAAAAAGACCGTTGTCGGCGTGGGCCACGCGGCCAAGGAACAGGTGCTTCACATGGTGCAAATGCAGCTGCCGGGTGTTGAGATCCACGGCCCCGATGCGGCCGATGCCCTTGCGATTGCCATTTGCCACGCTCACCACGGACCGAGTGCAGGTCTGCATGTGGCGGTGAATGCCGCCCTAGAGGCGCGGCAGGTGCGCGCATGATTGGCAAGCTGTCGGGCCGTTTGGAATACCGCGCGCTGGATCATGTCCTGCTGGATGTGGGCGGCGTTGGCTATCTGGTTTATGTGTCGGACCGGACGATGTCGGCACTGCCCGCCGCAGGCTCGGCCTGTGCGCTCTATACGGATTTGGTCGTGCGCGAAGATTTGATGCAGCTCTTTGGCTTTCTCAGCCTCGTGGAAAAAGAGTGGCACCGTTTGCTGATCTCGGTCCAAGGGGTGGGCGCCAAGGCATCGCTTGCGATCTTGGGCGCTTTGGGAACGGATGGCGTGAGCCGCGCGATTGCACTGGGCGATTGGAATGCGGTCAAAGCCGCCAAGGGCATCGGCCCCAAAATCGCGCAACGCATCGTGCTGGACCTCAAGGACAAAGCACCGGGCGTCATGGCGATGGGCGGCACCTTGTCCCAAGCTGAGGGGACGGAAGTGATTGAGGCACCGAGCACCTCCGCGTCCCCCGCACCGCGACCGGCTCCCACAGCTTCGGCGCAGGCCGAGGCGCTCTCGGCACTTGGCAATCTGGGTTATGCACCGGGCGATGCGGCGGGCGCCGTTGCCGAGGCCGCAGGCGCGCTGCCCGAGGCGGACACGCCCAGTCTGATCCGCGCGGCGCTCAAGCTGTTGGCACCGAAGGGCTGAGATGATGCAAAGCGATCCGACCCTGCGTCCCGAAACCATGCCCGAAGACAATGACCGCGCTCTGCGTCCGCAGATGCTCGATGATTTTGTGGGCCAAGCCGAGGCCCGCGCCAATCTTCGCGTCTTTATCCAAAGCGCGCGGCAACGCGGCGAGGCGATGGACCACACGCTTTTTCACGGCCCGCCTGGCTTGGGCAAAACCACACTGGCGCAGATCATGGCGCGCGAATTGGGTGTGAACTTTCGCATGACCTCTGGTCCTGTGCTTGCGCGCGCGGGGGATTTGGCGGCGATCCTCACGAACCTTGAGGCGCGCGATGTTCTTTTCATCGATGAAATTCACCGCCTGAATCCAGTGGTCGAAGAGGTGCTATACCCTGCGCTTGAAGATTTTGAACTGGACCTTGTGATCGGCGAGGGACCTGCGGCGCGCACCGTACGGATCGAGTTGCAGCCTTTCACGCTGGTGGGTGCCACCACGCGGATGGGGCTGCTGACCACCCCGCTGCGCGACCGCTTTGGCATCCCCACGCGCCTGCAATTCTATACCGAGGATGAGCTGTTTCAGATTGTTTCGACCAACGCGCGCAAACTCAACACCCCCGCGGACGAAGGTGGGGCGCGCGAGATTGCGCGCCGGGCCCGTGGCACGCCGCGCATAGCGGGCCGCTTGCTGCGCAGAGTGGTGGATTTCGCCGTCGTCGAAGGGGACGGCCGCGTAACCCAAGCGTTGGCGGACGGTGCGCTTACACGGTTGGGGGTGGACCATCTGGGCCTCGATGGGGCCGACCGCCGCTATCTGCGCCTCATTGCGGAGAATTATGGCGGGGGGCCTGTGGGCGTAGAGACGATGAGCGCGGCATTGAGCGAGAGCCGCGATGCGCTGGAGGAGGTTATTGAGCCCTATTTGCTGCAAATGGGGCTGATCCAGCGCACCCCGCGCGGTCGGATGTTGGCGGCAAAGGCCTGGGCACATCTGGGCCTTGAGGCGCCCAAACAAGACCGGGATTTGTTTGGTTGAGCTTGCAGCGCAGAGATTTTATGCCTGAGCAGGTAGCCCGGATATCAGAGACGCCATGACCCCAGCCGAGATCGAAAACCTGTTCACCCGCGCCGACGGAACCTATGCCTTTGCCCGCTGGGGCCGCCCGCTGGCGCCTGTCGTGTTTGGCGTCGATGATGCCACTTTGGGTGTGGTCAAATCTGCGATTGAGGCGGTCTGCACCCTATCGGGCCACGAGACGATGGACGCCGATGCGGAGCTGGGCGCCAATTTCATGTGGTTCTTTTTCTCCGAATGGGACGAGCTGATGGAGGTGCCCAATTTGGACCGCCTGGTGCCGGATCTGGGGCCTCTTGTGGTGCGCCTAAAATCGGTTGAGGCCAACCAATACCGCATTTTCCGTTTCGATCAGGCGGGCGCGATCCAAGCCTGTTTTGTGTTCGTCTGCCTCGACACACATATGGCTGAGGCAACAGCACAGACTGTGGCCTTGTCCCAAGCGGTGCAATCGATGGTTTTGTGGTCCGATTTGGCCTTCCAAGACCGCTCGCCCCTTGTCGTGGCGGGCGAAGGCGTCGCCGTACGCCCTGAAATCGGAATGCTCCTGCGCGCGGCCTACGATCCCGTTATGCCGGGTGCCGTCCAAGACGCCAGCCACGCCTTGCGCCTTGCCGCGCGCCTCGGGGCGCCGCAATGAGCATGGCCTCCCCGCATATTTTTCCGCTGACCGTTTATTATGAAGATACGGACATGGCGGGCATCGTCTATTACGCAAATTATCTGCGCTATATTGAGCGTGCCCGCTCCGAGATTGTGGAGCATATTGGCCTTGACCAAAACGAGATGCGCAGCCGCGGTATTGTCTTTGCGGTGACGCGTCTCGAGGCGGACTACCTCAGTTCCGCGCGCCTCGGTGACCGCTTGGAGGTGCACACAACCCATGCGCCCAAAGGGGCGGTGCGGTGGCTTTTTGACCAAGAGGTCTTGCTGAATGGCCGTGTGATTTTCCGCGCTAAGGTCACAGCGGCCTGCATGTCGGTGGACGGCAAACCCACCCGATTGCCGGCGGAAATACGCGCATTGCCTTCCTAGCGCAGCCGCGCACGCCATTGTGATGGCTTTGCCTGCGCGCATCGGCTATGATAAGTTCCAACAAAAGGCTGAATAACAGCCATTAGAAAGAGCAGGCAGATGGAAGCAGAGACGCTGGCTTTGGCGCATGAGATCGATTTCTCAATGTGGGGCCTATTTATGCGCGCCACACTTACCGTAAAACTCGTGATGATCATGTTGATCGTGGCCTCTTTTTGGGCCTGGGCAATCATTGCGCAAAAGATGATCCTCTACCGTGCCGCGCGCACAGAGGCGGGGTTGTTTGACCGCAAATTCTGGTCTGGCGAGCCGCTGGATGCGCTTTTTGATGATATCGGACCTGCGCCTACGGGCAGCGCGGAAAAGGTCTTTGCCGCCGGGATGACCGAATGGCGGCGGTCGCACCGCGAGGATGGCGGTCTTATCGCCGGTGCCTCGGCCCGGATCGACCGTAGTATGGACGTGGCCATCACCAAGGAGGCTGAAAGCCTACAGTCTGGGCTGACGGTCCTGGCCACCGTCGGTTCCAGCGCGCCGTTCATTGGCCTTTTCGGGACCGTGATCGGGATCATGAACGCCTTCATCGAGATTGCGGAGCAACAGAACACGAACCTCGCCGTGGTCGCACCCGGTATTGCAGAGGCGTTGCTCGCCACCGGTTTGGGCCTGCTCGCGGCGATCCCGGCCGTGATTTTTTATAACAAACTCAGCGCTGACAGCGATGCGATCATCTCCGGCTATGAAGCTTTCGCCGACGAATTCTCGACGATCCTGTCGCGCCAGTTGGACAGCTGAGCCATGGGGGCCGGTGTTGTTCAAAAATCAGGCGGAGGCAGTGGGCGGCGGCTCCGTCGCGGTGGCGCGCGCCCGATGTCGGAAATAAACGTAACGCCATTCGTGGACGTCATGTTGGTCCTGTTGATCATCTTCATGGTAGCGGCCCCTTTGCTGACGGTCGGCGTGCCGGTTGAATTGCCCAAGACCGCCGCGGGCGCGTTGCCTGTGGATCAAGAAGAACCGCTGACCGTGACCATTACGGCAGACGGGGCGGTGCAAATCCAAACCACACCCACCCCGCGCAATGAGCTGGTGGGAAAACTGCGCGCGGTGGCGTCTGAGCGTAACAGCGACAAGATCTTTTTGCGGGCCGATGGGGCCGTTCCTTACGCGCAGGTGATGCAGGTCATGGGCGCGTTAAATGCCGGCGGCTTTGCCAACATTGGCCTTGTCACAGACATTGGTGGGCCGGCGCTCGACGGTCTGGACGAATAGTGCTGCGATGCAGATCGGGTACCTCATATCCGGGGCGGGCCATGTCGGTCTGATCGGCTGGGTCGTGCTGGGCGGTTTACTGCGGCCTGCGCCGCCGCCGCTGGAGGTGCAGCAAGTGTCGGTCATCTCATCGGCGGCGTTTGACGCGCTTACGGCGACAGCCCCTCCGGCACCGGATGTCACGCCCGTGGTCCAGCCCGCGCCGCCTGTCGAAGAAACTGCACCGCAGACACGAACCAATACGGACGTAGTGCGCCCCGCACCGGACGCGCCTGACGCGCTGGATGTGCCGCAAAGCGAAAATGTGCCGCAAGTGCCGACGCCACCGCAGCGGCCCGCACCGGTCGAAGACTTGGCGCCTGAACTGGCGCTGCCTGCACCCGATGTGCCGCCTGCGGGCCCGGAGACGCCGGAGCGCGCTGAAACGCCTGTGCCGCGTCCGTCAGACCGTGTGGCGCCCCAAGCAGTCGCCGCTCCAGACCCCGAAGCAGCCCCTGATCCGGAGCGCCGAGAGGCTGTGACGGCGGCAGAGGACGGGGATAGTCCCGCCGCGCCGCAAGAGGCCACCGCCCCCGAAGAGGCTGCGACCGAAATCGTCACAGAGGCCGAGGAGCCTGCCGCAGCGGCCACTGCGGCGCCGCTGGGCTCGGTACGTCCGCCGTCGCGCCGACCTCAGCCGCCGCAACAAACCGCCGAGGCAGCGGAGCCGGCACCTAATGAGACATCCGCCTCCGCCGAAGAAACAGCCCAGGACGCGCCCGAAGAAGACCCGCTTGCCGCAGCCCTTGCCGAGGCACTTGCCGCGAGCGATGCGCCCACGGCCCCCGACGCGCCGCGCGGCCCGCCTCTGTCGACGGGCGAGCAAGAGGCGCTGCGGGTGGCGGTGTCGACCTGTTGGAACGTCGGCTCCTTGTCCTCAGAGGCCTTACGCACCACAGTTGTGGTCGGAGTGAGCATGTTACAAAACGCAAAACCGATTCAAGGCTCGATCCGGCTGATTTCCAGCGAAGGCGGATCATCCACCGCGGCGCGCCAAGCATTTGAAGCCGCCCGCCGCGCAATTATTCGCTGCGGGGCCCGCGGATTTAATTTACCTGTTGAAAAATACGATCATTGGAAAGACATCGAAATGACATTCAATCCTGAAAGGATGCGGATCAAATGATTATGCGCGTATTGGTGTGCCTTTGGTCGGTGTTGATGGCCGGGGCCGTGGCGGCCCAGCAAGGACCCTTGCGGATCGAAATCACCGAAGGCGTGATCGAGCCTTTGCCCTTCGCAGCGCCCGCCTTCGTCGCCGAAAACGCGCAAAGTGCCGAGATGGGACAGCAGCTGGCGCAAGTGGTGGCTGCCGACCTCGTGGGCACGGGCCTTTTCCGCGAAATTGGCGAAGCGGCCTATATCAGCACGCTCACAGCCTTCAATGCGCCGGTCCAATATGCCGATTGGAAAGCGGTCAACGCGCAGGCGCTCGTCACGGGCGCTGTCTCCGTGAACGGTACGCGTCTGTCGGTGAAATTCCGCCTCTATGATGTGTTTTCGGGCGCGGAGCTGGGCACCGGATTACAGTTCTCAGGCACAACCGAAGGCTGGCGGCGCATCGCGCATAAGGTCGCCGATGCCGTCTATACGCGGATCACCGGTGAGAGCGGTTATTTCGACAGCCGTGTTGTTTTCGTGGCTGAAACCGGACCCAAGGACAACCGCCGAAAGCGGCTGGCGGTCATGGATTACGATGGCGCGAACGTGCAGTATCTCACTGACAGCGATGCGATCGTGCTTGCGCCGCGTTTCTCTGCCGATGGCTCAAAAGTCCTTTATACCAGCTATGAGACAGGCTTTCCGCGGATCTATTTGTTGGATGTTGGCTCAGTGCGCCGGCGCGTGCTGGAAAGCCAAGAAGGCACCATGAGCTTTGCGCCGCGGTTCCATCCTGATGGCCGCAAAGTGGTTTATTCCCTGTCACAAGGGGCCAACACCGATATCTATGTGCGCGATATCTTGACGGGCCGGGCAGAGCGGTTGACCTCAGCCCCGTCGATTGAAACGGCCCCCAGCTATTCGCCTGACGGCAACCGCATCGTGTTTGAAAGCGACCGGTCTGGGTCGCAACAGCTTTATATTATGAGCGCGGAGGGCGGCCCGGCCAAGCGGATTTCTTTTGGCAGTGGCCGCTACGGCACGCCCGTGTGGTCGCCGCGCGGTGACCTCATCGCCTTCACCAAACAGTCGAAGGGCCGCTTTCACATCGGTGTGATGCGGCTTGATGGCTCGGAAGAGCGGTTGCTCACGGCATCGTTCCTTGACGAAGGGCCAACTTGGTCGCCCAATGGGCGCGTGGTGATGTTTCACCGCGAAACGCAAGGAGCCTCCGGGCGCTCGACGCTTTATTCGGTGGACATTACCGGTCGGAACCTGCGCCCTGTGCGCACACCAGACGGCGGATCGGACCCGAATTGGGGCCCACTCCAGCGCTAAGGCCAGCGGCAACAGGCATAGCCGACGCAGCAATGGGATTAGTGGGCCATCCGTGATAAGATGACAGCAGATCGAGCAAGATCGAAAAATAAACGAGGCGATATAATGAAGCTGACAAACACATTTTTGATGATGGCTGGGGCGCTGGCCTTGGCGGCCTGTACCAATCCGATGGGCCGCGGTGCGCAGAACGGCGCAGGTGCTGGCTTTGGCGGCAACGCGGGCGCAGATTTCATGGGCAGTGTGGATGATCCTACGTCGCCTGCACATTTTCAGCAGGCCATCGGTGACCGTGTTCTTTTCGCAGTGGACCAGTCCACGCTGAGCGCATCGGGCCGCGCCACCTTGGACGCACAGGCAGATTGGTTGATCCAAAACCCTGCCTATACCGCGATCATCGAGGGGCACGCAGACGAGCAGGGCACCCGCGAATACAACATCGCACTTGGCGCGCGCCGCGCGAGTGCAGCCCACGCCTATCTGGTTGAGCGCGGTGTGGCCGCATCGCGCTTGCGCACCGTGAGTTTTGGCAAAGAACGCCCGGTTGAGATTTGCAGCAACGAGAGCTGTTATTCCGCCAACCGCCGCGCGGTCACTGTGCTGGCCGCTGGCGTCACGGGGTAGGGTGATGACCATGCTTGGAAGGATCTGTGCCGCGATTGCCGTGTGTTGGCCGCTGAGCTTGGCGGCTCAGGATGACCGTCAAACGCTTGCAGATATCCGCCAAGAACTGGTCATTTTGAACGTGGAGCTGCAACAGCTGCGCCGCGAGCTGTCGACCACGGCCCCCGCTATGGGCACCGGCTTTGGCCTTGGCGCGGACAGCGCTGCGCTTTCTGGCTCGGGCGCTACAGGCACGGCGCAACCGGTGGTTACGGGCGGCGTTTTGGACCGGCTCAACACTATAGAGGCGGAATTGCAGCGCGTGATCGGCCAAACCGAAGAGCTTGAGTTTCGGATCGAGCGCATCGTGGTTGATGGCACCAACCGAATTGGCGATTTGGAGTTTCGCTTGCTCGAACTTGCGGGCGGTGATTTCTCAGAGCTGGGCGAGACATTGCCTTTGGGTGGCGATATGGCCAGCGCGGATTTGCCGCCCGCTCCGCCTCCGGCTGCGCCTGAAAACGGCCTGTTGCCGGCGTTGGGTGACGCGCAGTTGGCCGATCAAGAGCGTGCGGATTTTGAGCGTGCGGCAGCAGCCCTTGCGGCAGGGGATTTTGTGACCGCCGTGGATAAATTCATAGTCTTCAATGAGACCTATCCGGGTGGGCCGCTTGCGCCCGCGGCGGATTTGGCGCGGGGTGATGCGCTGGATAAAATGGGCGACATCCGCGCGGCCTCTAAGGCTTACCTCGCCGCCTTTTCCGCGGATCAAACAGGTGCCACGGCGCCGCAGGCTTTGTTCCGATTGGGAACGGGGCTTAGCCGTTTGGGCAAAACGAATGAGGCTTGTGTGATGCTTGCGGAGGTCACCGTGCGCTTCGTAGAGAGCGCGGAGGCCAGCGCCGCGGAGGCAGAAATGCAGGCCTTGGGGTGCGTGTAACCCGAGATGCAGACATTGCAGGTGTCGTAGCTGCGGCGGTTCTGCCACGGGCCGTGACACGATTGGGCGTGGCTGTGTCAGGCGGTGGCGATTCGATGGCGCTTTTGGTGGCGGCGGCGGAATTGGCGCAGGAACACGGGCTTTCGCTGCATGCCATCACCGTGGATCACGGATTGCGCGCCGATGTGGCGGACGAACTGCATCTGGTGCGCCAGGTGTGCGGGGATCTGCGGGTCTCGCATCAGGTTGAAAAATGGATCGGCTGGGAAGGTGAGGGCAATCTTCAGGATGCCGCCCGCACCGCACGATATGAAATTATCGCCCATTGGGCGCAGCGCCAGAGCCTTGATCTGGTGCTCGTGGGCCACACCGCCGACGATCAGGCCGAGACGCTTTTGATGCGGTTGGCCCGCGGCGCGGGCGTAGATGGGTTGTCGGCAATGCCTGCGCAGTTCGTGCGACATGATATGCGTTTTGCGCGTCCGCTGTTACAGGTGCGGCGCGCAGATTTGCGGACCTTTTTGGCTACACGCAATGTCGGCTGGGCCGAAGACCCGAGCAATGCTGATCGCCGCTTTGAGCGGATACGCATGCGCGATCTGCTGGCGGATATCGAGCCGCTGGGCTTTGATGTGCCGACCCTCGTGCAAGTCGCCCAAAATATGCAGGACGCGCGCGCGGCCCTTGAACAGCAGGCGTTTTTGGCCGCTCAGTCGATTGTGCGCGTGCAGGCGGGCGCAGTGGCCATGAAGCACGCCGATTTAATGGCGCTGCCGACAGAGATTTGCCGCCGCCTGTTGGTGCGCGCCGTGATGTGGCTGACCGGCGCAGACTATGCCCCGCGCGGCGCAACGGTTGAACAAGCCATTGCCGCGGTGCGCACAGAGCGCGCTTTCACGCTCGCAGGTTGCCAGATTGAGAGCACAGGGTCCCTCGTCTGGGTGTTCCGGGAACACGCAGCAGTTATGAAGGAGACCTGCGAAGTTGGCGACCTCTGGGATGGGCGGTGGATTGTAACCGGTCCCGAGGACGATCCAAAGCTGCAAGTCCGCGCACTTGGTGCGGGCGGGTTGTCGCAGGTGCCGGACTGGCGCGCGGCGGGTTTGCCGCGGGCCGCAGCCATCGGTTTGCCGGGCGTTTGGGAACATGATAGCCTAGTTTCTGCGCCGGTGATCGCACCCAAAGAGGGCTGGCAAGCGGCGCTGATGCGAGGCGAAGATGCCTTTTTTGCCGCACTCTTATCACAGGGTAGTGCACGGTAACGCATTGAACATCGCGCAGGGGTGTCTATCTATGCGTAAAGGCTTTGCGGCGCTTGTGCCGTCTGGGCCATCGAATTTTTAGGAGAGTTTCCTTGGGAAATGCACGCAACATCGCATTCTGGGTCGTTCTGTTTTTGCTTATTCTGGTGCTGTTCAACATGTTCAGCGGTAGCAATAATACCCTGCAAAGCCGTGAGATAAGCTATTCTGAGTTTGTCAGCGCCGTTGAAAAAGGCGCGGTCAGCAATGTGACGCTGGACGGCGAACAGGTGCGTTTCCGCCAAGGCGAGAGCGATTTTGTCACGATCAAACCGGGTGATGCGACGATCACAGACCTGCTGATCGCCAATGACATCCCCGTGCGCGCTGAGCAGCAGCAACAATCAGGTTTTCAGTCATTCTTGATGGCGATCCTGCCGTTTATCTTACTCATCGGCGTTTGGGTTTATTTCATGAACCGGATGCAGGGCGGCGGCAAAGGCGGGGCGATGGGTTTTGGCAAATCCAAAGCCAAAATGCTGACCGAAAAGCATGGGCGCGTCACCTTTGACGATGTTGCGGGCATCGATGAAGCCAAAGAAGAGCTCGAAGAAATCGTAGAGTTCTTGCGTAATCCGCAGAAATTTTCCCGCTTGGGCGGTAAAATCCCGAAAGGTGCTTTGCTTGAGGGCCCTCCCGGGACTGGTAAAACCCTGCTGGCGCGCGCGATTGCGGGCGAGGCGGGCGTGCCGTTCTTCACGATTTCCGGCTCAGATTTTGTAGAGATGTTCGTGGGCGTCGGTGCGAGCCGTGTGCGCGACATGTTTGAGCAAGCCAAGAAAAACGCACCCTGCATCGTGTTCATTGACGAGATTGACGCCGTGGGTCGGCACCGCGGCGCAGGCTATGGTGGTGGCAACGATGAGCGTGAGCAAACGTTGAACCAGTTGCTGGTGGAAATGGACGGCTTTGAGGCAAACGAGGGCGTGATCATCATCGCAGCCACAAACCGCAAAGACGTGCTGGACCCTGCGCTGTTGCGTCCGGGCCGGTTTGACCGTCAGGTCAGCGTTGGCAACCCCGACATCAAAGGACGCGAGAAAATCCTCGGCGTGCACGCGAACAAGACACCGTTGGGTCCTGATGTGGATTTACGCATTATTGCGCGCGGCACACCTGGCTTTTCTGGGGCGGACCTTGCCAACCTTGTGAATGAAGCAGCTCTTGGCGCGGCGCGTTTGGGCCGCCGTTTCGTGTCGATGTTCGATTTTGAGGCGGCCAAGGACAAGATCATGATGGGCGCAGAACGTCGCTCGATGGTGATGACACAAGCGCAAAAGGAAATGACAGCCTATCACGAGGCGGGCCATGCGCTCGTTGGGATGCTGCTGCCGAAATGTGATCCGGTCTATAAAGCCACAATTATCCCGCGCGGCGGGGCGTTGGGCATGGTGATGAGCCTGCCGGAAATGGACCGTCTGAACATGTTCAAAGACGAATGCCATCAGCGTTTGGCGATGACCATGGCGGGTAAAGCAGCTGAAATCCACAAATATGGACCTGATGCAGTATCGAACGGCCCCGCGGGCGATATCATGCAGGCCTCGGGCCTGGCACGAGCTATGGTTCTGCAATGGGGCATGTCGGATAAAGTCGGCAACATCGACTATTCTGAGGCCGCGCAGGGCTATCAGGGGGCGACCGCTGGCTTCTCCGTCTCTGCCAATACCAAGGAAACAGTCGAGGAAGAAGTGCGCCGCTTTATCCAAGACGGCTATGACTGGGCGCTAAAGCTGATCGTTGAGAACGAAGAAAAGTTTGAGCGGTTGGCCCAAGGCCTGTTGGAGTATGAAACGCTCACAGGCGATGAGATCCAGCGCGTGATGGATGGTCTGCCGCCCTCTGCCGGGGATGATGACGACGGCGGCGCGGCCAGCAAAGCGGATGACAAGCCCAGCTTGACCGCCATTCCAAAGGCTAAGTCGAAAAAAACGCCTCCCGCAAATGATGGTGGGATGGAGCCGGAACCGACCTGACCGGCGCGCGTTCGAAATTACATGGCAAAGGCCCCGCACTGCGGGGCCTTTTCTTTTGTGCTAAGGGGCGGCAGGATCGCGCACACCCCGATGGAGAAATTTATGCCCGCGCTCAAACCCACCTCATTCACGGCTCAGATCACATGGCTTGGTATTGTGGCCGCCGATCAAGGCAGCCTGCGCGCCACCGCAGTTCCGGCTGTGGACGCCACATTAGAAGGCTTTCCCGGTGAGGCACACGGCGGAGCCACGCGGCCGTCTTGCACGCGGGTTAAGACGCAATATCCCAAGGGTACGCCCATCCGAAATGTGCGCCAGTTGACGATCCTAAGCCGCGAAGAGCTGGATGAAATTGCCCAAGAGATGGGTCTGGCGGCGATTGATCCCGCGTGGGTGGGCGCATCTATGGTGATTGAGGGTATCCCCGATTTCACCCATGTGCCGCCATCCTCGCGGCTCATGGCGGCCTCCGGCGCCGGGATCACGATCGACATGGAAAACCGCCCCTGCATCTTTCCGGGCCGCGAGATTGAACAAGAGGCCCCTGGTTTCGGCAAGGCCTTTAAACCTGCCGCGCGGGATAGGCGCGGTGTGACCGCATGGATGGAATTTGGCGGCCGCTTGAGCGTCGGTGACATGCTCACGCTGCATATTCCGGACCAGCGGATTTGGGCACATCTAGAGGCGGCGCGCGCTGGTTAATCCCCGCTGCAAGCTGCCGCACGGATGCGGCTTATCCGAGCGCTGCGTTTCCGAAAAGAAACCAACCTTTGTGCCCCCGCCGCTTGAGACTGCGGAAATGTCGGAAATGCGCGCCGCATCGCGACCGAATGACGCGTAAGCAGAGCGCAATGAGGCCGCCAACGCGCCTTTGACACTTGCCAAGCCCAAGAAGGGGAACCGACCGTGGCCTATAAGACCGATATTCAGATCGCACGCGAAGCGAACAAACTGCCCATTCAAGAAATTGGTGCCAAGCTGGGCATCGCGAGCGATGATCTGCTGCCCTACGGCCACGACAAAGCAAAGGTCAGCCAGAGCTTTATCAATTCGGTTAAAGACCGCGAAGATGGCAAGCTGATCTTGGTCACGGCGATCAACCCGACGCCCGCAGGCGAGGGGAAGACAACGACGACCGTAGGCTTGGGTGATGGCCTGAATCGGATCGGCAAGAACGCGGCCGTCTGTATCCGCGAGGCATCGCTTGGGCCAAACTTCGGCATGAAGGGTGGCGCTGCGGGCGGTGGTTATGCCCAGATCGTGCCAATGGAGGAGATGAACCTCCACTTCACCGGCGATTTCCACGCGATCACCTCTGCCCACTCGCTGTTGTCAGCGATGATCGACAACCACATCTATTGGGGCAATGAGCTGGAAATTGACACCCGCCGCGTCGTTTGGCGTCGGGTCGTGGACATGAACGACCGTGCGCTGCGTCAAATTACGGCGTCTCTGGGCGGTGTGTCCAACGGCTTCCCGCGTGAGGCTGGTTTCGACATCACTGTGGCCTCTGAGGTCATGGCGATCCTATGCTTGGCTACGGACCTGCAAGACTTGCAAAAGCGGTTGGGCGATATGATTGTGGCCTACCGACGCGACCGCAGCCCCGTTTTTGCACGTGATATCAAGGCTGACGGCGCGATGACCGTGTTGCTAAAAGATGCGATGCAACCGAACCTCGTACAAACGCTAGAGAACAACCCCGCCTTCGTGCATGGCGGTCCCTTCGCCAACATCGCGCACGGCTGTAACTCGGTGATTGCGACGCAAACTGCCTTGAAACTGGCGGATTATGTCGTCACCGAAGCAGGCTTTGGCGCGGATCTGGGCGCTGAAAAGTTCATGAACATTAAGTGCCGCAAAGCGGGCCTCGCGCCAGCTGTTGTGGTTTGCGTGGCCACCGTGCGCGCGATGAAGATGAACGGCGGCGTGGCCAAGGCCGACCTTGGCGCCGAAAACGTGGAAGCGGTACAAAAGGGCTGTCCGAACCTTGGACGTCACATTGAAAACCTCAAGAGCTTTGGCGTGCCGGTTGTGGTCGCAATCAACCACTTCGTCACCGATACCGATGCCGAAGTGCAGGCAGTCAAGGATTTCGTCGCGGCCCAAGGCGCCGAGGCCATCCTGTCCCAGCACTGGGAATTCGGCTCCAAAGGCTCTGAGGCGTTGGCGACCCGCGTCGCGGAAATCGCAGATAGCGGCACGGCAAACTTTGCACCGATCTATGCCGATGAGATGTCTTTGGCGGATAAAATCCAGACCATCTGCAAGCGGATCTACCGTGCCGATGAGGCCCTGATGGATCAGAAGATCCGCAACCAGTTGAAGGACTGGGAAGAGCAGGGCTATGGCCATCTGCCGGTCTGTATGGCGAAAACGCAGTATTCGTTCTCTACCGATCCGAACCTGCGCGGTGCTCCAACGGGCCATTCGGTGCCGGTGCGCGAAGTGCGCTTGTCCGCCGGTGCGGGCTTTGTTGTCGCCGTCTGCGGCGAGATTATGACAATGCCGGGCCTGCCGCGCACGCCTGCGGCCGAAACGATTATGCTCAACGATGAAGGCGAGATCGAAGGCCTGTTCTAAGGCGCACTGGTTCCTCGCAACACAGGCGATTTATAAACGCCATCGGTGGGGCCCAGATGCGGGCCCCGCCGGCTAACGCTTCGACATCGGGGCGTGCAGATTATGAAAGACAAAGGACAGACCCATGGCGGCAGAGATCATTGACGGAAAGGCTTTTGCGGCCCGACTGCGCGAAACGGTGGGCGGGCATGTTGCACGCCTCAAGGCGGATCATGGCGTCACGCCGGGCCTTGCCGTGGTCTTGGTGGGCGAAGATCCAGCGAGCCAGGTCTATGTCCGCTCCAAGGGTAAGATGACCGTTGAGGTTGGCATGAAAAGCGTGGAGCACCGCTTGGACGCCAGCACGCCAGAGGCGGATTTGCTGGATTTGATTGACCAGCTGAACAATGATCCTGAAATTCACGGTATTCTGGTGCAACTGCCATTGCCCGGTCATTTGAACGAAGATCTGGTGATTAATGCGATTGATCCAGCCAAAGATGTGGACGGCTTTCACATCTCAAACGTCGGTCTGCTTGGTACGGGACAAAAGAGCATGGTGCCTTGCACCCCGCTGGGCTGTTTGATGATGCTGCGCGATCACCACGGCAGCTTGTCTGGCCTAAACGCGGTGGTCATTGGCCGCAGCAACATCGTCGGCAAGCCTATGGCGCAGCTGTTGCTAAACGACAGCTGCACGGTAACGATCGCCCATTCGAGAACGCAGGATCTGCCAACGGTTGTGGGCCGTGCGGACATCGTCGTGGCGGCCGTGGGGCGGCCTGAAATGGTGCCCGGCGATTGGATTAAACCGGGTGCCACCGTGATTGACGTTGGCATCAACCGCATCGACAAGCCTGAGGGTGGTACACGCCTTGTGGGTGATGTGGATTACAACAGCTGCGCCGCGGTGGCCGGTGCGATCACGCCGGTGCCGGGCGGTGTGGGGCCGATGACCATCGCCTGTCTGCTGGCCAATACGGTCACGGCCTGCTGCCGTGCACATGGGCTGGAAGAGCCTGAGGGCCTGATCGCTTAATCGAACACGCCTGCGCGCGCCTGATGTAATAGCGCGCGCAGCACCCTAGCGCGGCAGAGGCACCGCCACAGGCTGCGGGCCGGTTAAAACGGCCCGCGCCTCCGCCTCCATAAGATTTTGTAAGACATCATGATCGCTACGTAGTCCGCCGGTGTAAGTGCCAAAGGCGGGCATTATGATACGCTGCGCATCGGCCAAGAACGCAGGTCTGGACACGCGCCGTGCGCGTGTGGGTAGGGTGACCTTTGGGTGGTAATGCCCTGAAACCTCGCCAGAAACACGAGGATCAGCGATGTGGGAAAAGCGCAACGAACCGACCTCAAGCTGCGCGAGATGTGTCCCGCCTAGATCAATTGGGCCGGGATCATGGTTGCCCTCAATCCAGATCCAGCGCCGCCCTGCCTGCAACTGTGCGATCCACATTCGGGCCTCTTGGGGCAGGGCCCGCGCGGCGGCGGTATCATCAAAACTATCGCCGAGGCAGACGACTGTTTGGGGTTTGGTCGCCTCAATCGCAGCGGCAAGCCGTGTGAGCGTGTCCTGCACCTCATAGGGCGGCAGCGAGGGCCCCCCGCGTCGTGCCATCCGCTCTGATTTGCACAGGTGCAGGTCCGACACACACAAAAGCGCGGCCTCCGGCCACCACAGAGCGCCGGAGCCGAGCGCCATCAGGTCCGCCCCCTTCAAGGAAAGAGGCACATGTGCAGGCAAATCGTTCATGATTTGTTCATAGCGATGCTAGGCGCCCAACACCAGTGCGTTTTCTGTGTCCGTTTACCACCCCACGCGCCATGCGGGCGGGGCGGGCATGGGGGTCTCCGACAGGCCCGCAGTTGCCATCAAACGCGCAGCCTCCTCGGCCAACAGGCGTTCTTCCGCGAGACCCTTAACCGGCACGCGCCCTACCTCCAAGAAAAGCGGTGCCGCCAGCGGGGTCACCCTGTCGAGCGTTACAAGGTCGATGCGGTCGCGCGTCCGCTCGGCCATTTCCTCAATCCGCGCAAAGTCGACAAGCCCGCGCATCGCCTCTTCGCGGGTGATCTTGAGCATCAAATGCTCGGGGTCGTATTTCGTGAGCGTGTCATAAAGGATGTCAGACGAAAACGCTGCTTGCCGGCCGGTTTTGCGCGCGCTGGGTGTGTTGCGATCAATCAGCCCAGCGATCGTTGCAGAGGCGCGAAACGTCCGCTTCATCACCGCATTTCCGGCGAGCCAAGTGTCCAACCCTTCGCGCAGGGCGGCGATGTCAAAAAGCGGGGTGGGATCCTTGATCGCCTCTAAACCCCATATCAATGTTGCGTAATCGGTGGCTAAAAAACCCAATGGATCAAGGCCCAACTCCTCCATCCGCTTGGTTAGCAGCAGCCCCAGAGTTTGCATCGCATTGCGCCCGGCAAAGCCGTAAATCGCATGATGCGTGCGGTTATCATGTGGGAAGCATTCGATCAAAAGACGCCCCGGTTCTGGCAGGCGGCTGATGCGCCGTTGGAGGTGTAGCCAATCGGCCGTATGGGCCGGCAGTTGCGGCCAGTCGGGCGCTTGCAGCAGGGTTAAGATGCGTTGCGACAGCTGTGTGGAGGTGGCGAACTTTGTGCCCAAAAACGTAGCGATCTTGGGCTTTTTCGCAGCGTCTCGCGTGACTTGTACGGTCATTTCTCGCAGGCTATCGTAGCGGACGATTTTGCCCCCAATCAAAAACGTATCCCCCGGCGACAGCGTCGCGGCAAAGCCTTCCTCAATCTCGCCCAATGGCTTGCCACCGCGCGCGTTTTTCATGCGCACCTTGAGCGTATCGGTGTCCTGAATGGTGCCGATGTTCATGCGAATGCGGCGGTCGCTGCGCGGGTCACGCAGATGCCACAGGCCGTCTGGCCCCTGTTTGAGGCGTTGCCATTGATCGTAAGCACGCAGCGCATAACCGCCCGTGGCCACAAAATCGAGGCAGGCGTCAAACTCCGCCCGCGTTAACGCTGCATATGCGCCAGCGGAGGTGATCTCAGAAAAAAGCGCATCCGCATCAAACGGACCGGAGGCGGCGATAACGAGGATGTGTTGGCACAGAACATCGCGCGGCCCCGGTCCGCGCGGCTCGCCGTCGAGCGCCCCTTCGCGGGCGGCCGACATCGCGGCCACACATTCGACGACTTCGAAGCGGTTTGCCGGTACAAGCAGTGCCTTGGACGGCGCGTTATAGCGGTGGTTCGCGCGGCCAATGCGCTGGACCAGACGCTTCACATTCTTGGGCGCGCCGATCTGGATAATCAGGTCCACATCGCCCCAATCGATGCCCAGATCGAGCGTGCCGGTACAGACAATTGCCTTAAGCTGACCCGCCACCATCGCCGCCTCGACCTTTTGGCGCTGCGTTTTGTCCAGAGATCCGTGGTGGATCCCGATGGGCAAACCTTCTGAGTTTGCGAGCCAGAGGTTGTGGAAAAACAGCTCCGCCTGAGCGCGCGTGTTATGGAAAATCAGCGTGGTTTTGTGCTTTTTGACCTCCTCCAGCACGGCGGGGATGGCGTATTTGCCGCCAGAGCCTGCCCAAGGGGGGGCAGTCTCAGTCTCCAACATGGCGATGTCCGCCGCGGGGCCTGAATCGGCCAACAAGATCGGGCAGGGGTCAGGATGCCGGGCGAGGGTGTGTGCGATCGCGGCCGGGTCCTCAACCGTCGCGGACAGGCCCACGCGGCGCAAGTCGGGACATAGGCGCTGCAAACGGCTGACGGCCAGCATCAACTGATCGCCGCGTTTACTCTCGGCGAGGGCGTGAATTTCATCCACGATGATCCGTCGCAGGCCTTTGAAAATATGCGGCGCGTCTGGATAGCTAATGAGAAGCGCAAGCGATTCAGGTGTGGTCAGCAGGATATGGGGTGGATCGGCACGCTGCCGCTTTTTCTGGGTCTGGGTGGTGTCGCCGCTTCGGTCTTCTATCCGGATGGGCAGGCCCATTTCTTCGACTGGGGTGCGCAAATTGCGCTTGATATCCGCCGCCAGCGCTTTGAGCGGCGAGACATAGAGCGTGTGCAAGCCCGCACTGGGATCGTCGGCCAACTCCACAAGGCTGGGCAAAAATCCGGCCAGCGTTTTGCCGCCGCCGGTGGGCGCGATCAGCAGCTGTGCGGGGGCTGCGCTGCGCGCCAACATTTCGGCCTGATGTGGGTGGATCGACCAGCCTTTGGCCGCAAACCAGTCCGCAAATTTGGGGGGCAATGCGTTCATGGAGGAGAGTGTAGCGTGCGCAGTGTCAGCGGCCAGCCCTGAGCGGGACAAAGCGCCACTGGGCCGCATATATCGGGCATGCCCTAATTATGCGCGCGGTTTCAACGCTTTGATGTTGCTTTGAACCATGCGGGGCAGGCGCGTGTCTGCGCCATCGGGGGCGGCGTCTAGGGCGGCTGCCACGTCCTTCACCAAAATGCCGATGCTGTTGTCCTCTGCGTGGCCATCGCGGGCAAATTCGATCTGCTCAAACCCGGACGCCAGCCAGTTTTGCCCGGAGGAGGCGGCGATCAGTGCAAGCAGTTTGGCCTCATCAAGGCCCGCATCATCCGCCCACTCCAGCACAAGACGCGTCATTGCAGTGTGTGAGGCGGCCAGCAGATTATTCAGCACCTTGGCCTGCATACCGGCACCGAAATCGCCCATGTGATGAAAGCTTTGGCCCATCGCATTTAGGAGAGGCTGCACAGCCGCGATATCTTCTGTGGTCCCGCCCAACATGAACGACAGCGTGCCGGCCTCTGCTGCGATCTGCGCGCCAGACATGGGCGCGTCGATCAGTGTGGTGTGGTTCGGCACCCGCGCCCGCAAGCCCAGCACATATTTGGGCGAGAGGGTCGAGCAGATTATGATGCGGCGCAGGTTCGGGGCTGTGACAAGGTTTTGCACGTCAAACAGCAGCGCGTCAGTTTCATCCGCATCGCGCACCACGGTGATGAGCGTGCTGATCTGAGCGGCAAAATCATCGCAGTCTTGGGTGATGTAATCTGCATCTTTGGCTTTTACGTCGAAACCATATGCTGCGCGCCCTGCGGCGCGTAGCGCGTCCAACATCGGCGCGCCCATGCGGCCACAGCCTGCCACGCCCACGATGTCTTGATCTGTTGTCATCTTAAAATCTCTTCATGCGTCACAAACATATTCGCCCAAGCGCGGTCGATCAGCGCCGGTGACATGGTATAGGGGATCCCCTCAAAATCACAAACCGCCCGCATTTGGTCGATCAAAAAGGCTGGGTGATAATTGGCAAAGACATTGTTGATTTGAGGGTATTTGACCTTGAACAGATGCACCAGCGTGTCCTCATCCAAAGTCATGCCTTTGTGCCTGGCCACTTGGGCGAAAATCTTGAGGAAATCTGCCTGATTGGGGCCATCGATTTTGATCTTGAAAAATATGCGGCGCAAGGCTGCAGCATCGAAGATTTCATTGGGGTGAAAGTTGGTGGAGAAAATCAACAGCGTGTCAAAGGGAACCTCAAACTTTTCCCCCGATTGCAGCGCTAAGATATCGCGCCCTTCCTCCAGCGGTAGAATCCAGCGGTTGATGAGCGATTGTGGCGGCTCGGACTGACGCCCCAAATCGTCCACGATGAAAATGCCCCCCGTGGCCTTGAGTTGCAGCGGCGCCTGATAGGTGCGCGCGGTGGGGTTGTAGACCAAATCCAGGATATCCAACGTCAACTCCCCCCGTGACAAGGGTCGGGCGCGCGCAGCGGACATAGCGGGTATCAAACCGTAGGCTGCGGCGCAGGGCGCTTGGATCGTCAGGCTCTGCCTCCGTGCGGACGTGGATCAGCGGGTCGTAGACAGTGATGACCTGACCTGCATGCTCGATCGCGCGAGGCACATAGATGCTGTCGCAAAGTGCGCGCCGGATCCCGTTTGAGATCGACGATTTGCCGTTGCCGGGCGGGCCGTAGAGCAGGACAGAGCGGCCCGCAGAGACAGCTGGCCCCAAATGATCGAGCAGACCGTCCGAGAGTACCAGATGGCCCATCGCCTCTGTCAACTGCGCTCGACTGATTTGGATGTTGCGCACGGACTGGCGGTGCACTTGCTCTTGGTAAACCGCGAGCGGCACAGGCATCGGGCCGAAATATTCCGATTGTGCCAAAGCATCTAGCGCCCGTGCTTTCCCGGCCTCGGTCAATTGATAGCTCATTTCAGCGCCATTATTGGCGTTCAGCGTGCCCATCGCCTCGATCAGGCGTTGATCGCGACACATATCGACCAGCTCTTGTGTCACAGCAGTGGGTAGGCAGAGGGCAGGGGCAAGGGCGCTGATCACGTCGATGGCGCCGCGGAACATGGTCTTGATCAGGATGTCGCGCATCATCACCACGGGCAGGCGCATATCGTGCAAGCGCAGCGGTGCGGGAGGCGGTTGAACGGCGTCAGAAGGAGGTGCGGACATGGGGTATCTGCCTTTAAATTAATGTCTTAAATATCGCCCCCAAAGAGGGGCGGAAGGTCAAAATCAGACGCTTATGCGCCCCAAAATACGCCCAACGCTAAATACATGGCCAATGTTGTGCCAAGGGCAAAGCCCATCGGAAATTTCTTGCCCGTGTCCCAGCTTTGCCAATGCGACGCGGCACGGCGCAGGGGGCTGCGCTTGACCAAACGGTGCGTGACAAAGGCCGCGAG
>CBFHKQ010000017.1:0-42225 GCA_965656435.1 uncultured Pseudosulfitobacter sp.
ATTTCGCGCAGGCGGGACAGTTGTCGATCATCACACCCTTCACGCTGATGGGGGCCATGGCGCCGATCACGGTCGCAGGCGCGATCACACTCAGTCACCTGGAGGTACTCGCGGCACTTACATTGACGCAGTTGGTGCGTCCCGGTGCGCCCGTGTGTTACGGCACGTTCACCAGCAATGTGCACATGAAATCTGGCGCCCCTGCCTTTGGGACACCGGCGCATTTCCAGGCTTCTTTGGCGGCTGGTCAGATGGCACGCTTTACTGGCCTGCCATGGCGCTCGGCCGCAGGCTCGGCGTCCAATGTGAACGACGTGCAAGCCGCCAACGAAAACCAAATGGGCCTCTGGGGCTGCTTGATGGGGGGGGCGACTGTGATCCTCCATTCTGCTGGCTGGTTAGAGGGGGGACTGAGCGTGTCCTATGAAAAGCTGGTCACCGACGTGGAAGTGCTCAACATGGTGGCAGAAGTGTGTCTAGGGGCAAAAGCAGGCGCTGCGGAAATTGGCTTTGACGCACTGCAAGAAGTCGCACCGAGCGGGCATTTCTTTGCTACAGAGCAAACAATGGGGCGCTATAGCACAGAATTCTATGAGCCGATCGTGCATGATTACGCCAATTTTGGCACATGGACCGAGCGGGGCAGCCAAGATGCCAACACCCGCGCCACAGACGTGTGGGAGCGCATGTTGGCCGAGGGGAAAGGACCAGATGTCGATGGCGATAAGCTGGCGGCGTTGCAGGCCTACATTGCCAAGAAAACAGAGCAAGGCGGCGCTCCGCCCGAAAGCTGAACGCGGAACGCTTTTTTCCAAAATTACCTAAGCGCTCGGACTTTGACGTGATGATTTGAACGGCTCGTGCATATTTTAAGGTTTTTTGAACGACCTCTTGCCCCCACCCAAATCCACGGATTAGGGTGGGGGTATATTTTATTATTTGGTTTTATTATGACATTTTATATCGATGCGGCCCGTGTCACGGCCGCTGCCGGTGCGCATGAGACATGGTATCTGGCGCAGCTTAAACCCAACAGTGCTGCGATCGCAGAACGGCACCTGAACAGGCAGGGTTTTCAGACATTTCTGCCGATGCACGCCAAGACGGACACGCGGCGCGGGCGCTTTGTGACATCCGTGCGCCCACTTTTCCCGGGATATATCTTTGTGGCCTTTGATGCCGGTGCGGGCCTTTGGTGCAAAATTAATTCGACCTCAGGTGTCACCTCTTTGGTGCGTTTCGGATCTGCGCCCGCCCCTGTGCCTGGCGATCTGATCGGCGCCTTGATGGCGCGGGCCGCGGGGGTGGCGGAAGTTGCGGAAGACACGTCCTTTGCGCCGGGTGAGAAGGTCAAAATGCGCACAGGGCCTTTCGTCGATTTTATCGCCGAGGTGGAAAGCATCGCGCCGGATCAGCGGGTGTGGCTATTGATGGATTTGATGGGGGGCAAACCGCGCGTCTCTGCCAGTACAACCCAATTGCGCAGGCTCTAGCATGGTAGACCTAAAATGAGCCGCAAGTAATTTGTTCATACGCAGGCCGCTTGCGGCGGGTGAGGTAGCGAATGCGACGTTTTTGTTCCGACCCGTAAAATAAGGGCTTGCTCGCCTCTCGACAGCCGTTGTGTATGGGCCATTTGCAGCCTCACGGGCGCAGAGGAGACACAGATGCACGCAGATGATTTTGGCTTTGGCACACAAATTCGCAAATCCCCCTACTTCGATGCAACAGTGCGTTGGGGGGCTGCTGGATTTTCTGTTTACAACCACATGTACATCCCTCGCGATTTTGGAGATCCGGAGGCGAATTTCTGGAACCTGGTCAACGACGCGATCCTTTGCGATGTGGCGGTTGAGCGTCAAGTAGAGGTCACAGGCCCCGACGCCGCGCGCTTTGTGCAAATGCTCACACCGCGGGACCTAAGCACGATGGCCGTTGGGCAGTGTAAATACATCCTGATCACCAATGCGGATGGCGGCATCCTGAACGATCCGATCCTGTTGCGGCTGGCGGAAAACCATTTTTGGATATCCTTGGCGGACAGTGATATTTTGTTGTGGGCGCAGGGAGTTGCGGTGCATTCGGGCCTGGACGTGCATCTGCGGGAGCCGGATGTCTCGCCGCTTCAGCTTCAGGGGCCAAAGTCAGGCCAAATTATGCAGGCGCTGTTCGGCGATGAGATCCTTGATTTGAAATACTATTGGCTGCGCGAACTCGATCTGGATGGCATCCCGCTCGTTGTATCGCGGACCGGGTGGTCGAGTGAGCTAGGGTATGAGATCTACCTGCGTGATGGCGCGCAGGGCGATACCCTATGGGAAAAGATCATGGCCGCGGGCGCGCCCTTTGGGCTTAAGCCTGGCCACACCTCTTCGATCCGCCGGATCGAGGGGGGCATGCTGTCCTATCATGCGGACGCTGACATCAACACGAACCCCTACGAGTTAGGCTTTGACCGGTTGGTAAACCTCGACATGGACGCGGATTTCATCGGCAAAGATGCCCTGCGCCGGATCAAGGAAAAAGGTCCAACGCGTCAGCAAGTTGGCCTCGTGATTGACGGTGCGCCGCTTAAAGGGCCGAATACCACCTTCTGGCCCGTACTTGCGCCGTCGGAGGACGCGCCCATCGGCAAGGTCACATCGGCGGTCTATTCCCCGCGGTTGAAGCAGAACATCGCGCTTGCGATGCTCGATGCGGAGGCCGCACAAATGGGAGCAGAAGTGACGGTCACAACGCGCGAAGGCGCGCTGCGTGCCCAGATCGTGCCGCGGCCCTTCTATGATCCAAAGAAGAAGATTGCAGCACAATCTGCCTGATTAACGGTCTTTGACAAGGCGCACGGCAAGGCGTTGCTCGGGAAAAAACCGAGCATAGCTCTTGCCGGTCATGAAATTCACGCTCCAGCGGTTGCGCGGCGCCATCCAGTTTTTGTCCGAGGTCCAATAAGGCTCGGCGGCGGTGTTGGGGAACGTCTCGGTATCGATCATCGCGGGCAGGGGGCGGCCAACCTCTGGATCAACCTCGGGATCGGGATCCTCTGCGCAGCGTGTGCAGATCAGGCTGCGCAGCTCCTCTCGGGTTGGTAAGCGCCATTCGCCGCCCAATTGTGCGTTGGCTTGGTCAATTGCTTGACGAATTTCGTCAAAATTCAGACGCTGTGCGTCGCCGGTGCATTGCTCAATGTCGGGGTTCCATCGCTGACCGAGGCTACAGCGCAGCCACGTGATGCCCTGTACAAGGTCATCTACGGTGTTTCCACGCTCATAATATTGGGCCTGCAGTGGGGTGCAGAGCACCATAACCATCAGACAAAAAACGAAACGCTGCATCTCTTCCTCCCCCGGAGCAGGCCTTAAAGCGTAGGCAAAACAGACCTTTGGCCGGTGTGTGCGGGTCTGGCGCAAGGCTTGCAAGAAACGGACCAAGACTGCGCCGCCTCGCGCCTGTGTCTTACGGTGCTGCACGCGTCGTAGGATGGCCGGAGCCCGACGAAAAAGAAAGCCTGTATTTGTTGGCCTCTTCCCGTGGGGTTGGCATGATTTTTGATAGGATGATGGGGTACTGACGAAAAGGTTTCAGCTATGGATCTCGCATCCCTCATTGGACTTATCGGCGCGGTTGGCATGATCGTGGGCGCGATGCTGTCGGGCGGCGGCATTGGACCATTTATCGACGTCCCCTCGCTTTTGATCGTTTTTGGCGGCACGTTCTTTGCTGCGATGTATACCGCGCCACTGCCGGTGTTCTTGGGCAGTTTTGGCGCGATGGCCAAAACCTTCCTTCCCCCGGTCAAAAAGATGGACGCCATGATCGAACGCATGATCGAATTGGCCACCGTCGCACGCAAGGACGGCATGATGGCGCTTGAGGGGCAACAGGTGCCAGACAAGTTTTTTGAAAAAGGCCTACAAATGCTGGTCGACGGGGCAGACGAGGGCAAGCTCGTTCAACAGCTCAAGCAAGAGATAAAATCGATGAAGGCCCGGCACGAGCAAAACCAAGGGTGCGTGAAGGCATGGATCGATTTGGCGCCTGCGATGGGCATGATCGGGACCTTGATTGGTCTCGTTCTCATGTTGGGCAACATGGCGGACCCAAAGGCGATTGGTCCGGCGATGGCCGTTGCCTTGCTTACAACGCTTTACGGTGCTTTCATCGCCAACGTGCTCTTTATGCCCATGCAGACCAAGCTGGAGGGCTACACCGCCTATGAGGTCACTTACCGCGAGATGGTGATCGAAGGTTTGCGCGGGATCGCCCGCAGTGAAAGCCCCCGTAACATCCAAGACCAGATGGTGGCGAACCTGCCGCCCAAGTTGCAAGCCAAGATGGAAGCGGCCTAACGCCGCCCATCTTCCTCATACGCCCCACGCGGCAAGGAGAGCCTCATGGCTGATGCAGTCGAAGCAGAAGAAGAACAGGAAGAAGAAGAATGTCCAAAGTGTCCGCCGGTGGGGGCCCCTGCGTGGATGGCCACATTTGCGGACATGGCAACTTTGTTGATGGCGTTCTTTGTTCTTATTCTGTCATTTGCGGAATTTAACACGCCCAAGTTCAAGATGATCACCGGCTCGCTCAAGAACGCTTTTGGTGTGCAAAAAGTCGTGCCTGTGGTGGAGCAACCCAAAGGCACCACTGTGATCTCGATGGAGTTCAGCCCTTCGCCGAGCCCATCTGTCACCAACGAAATGACGCAAGAAACCACGGAAGTGCAAAAGCCTGAAATTCAGGTCGACAGCAAACAAGAAGACGCTGTGGATGGCGACAGCCTAGATGAGGGCGGCCAAGAAGAAGGCTCCGGTCAAGCGGGCGAGACAGAGGGTCAAAAAACCGCCTCTGAGATGAACGCCGCGGAATTGGGCGAGGCGTTGCAAGAAGCGGTGGCCAATGGCGAGGTGTCGGTTGAGATGATGGGCGACAATGTCGTTATCAATTTCCCCACCGAAGATACGACGGAAAAAGATCTGCCGAGCCTGCTCGAAGAGACGTTGAACGCGCTTGCGGAGGCGCGCAATGCCAGCGGTCAAGCGGAGAGCGAAGTGCTCTTTGGTGGGTTGGAACAGCAGCTGAAGGAACTGGCGCAGGTCGCGAGTGCTGACATGCAAGCACCGGGTCCGACAGAAGAAGAAATTGAAGAAGCACAGAAAAAAGACGCCGCTGTGGAGGCCGCAGGCCTTACCACGGACCGGCTGGCCGTCGCGCTAAGCGAAGAGGTCAGCCAGGGCCTCGTCACCGTGGAGCAGCGTGAAGATTCGGTCTTTATCACCGTGGGCGCTGGCGGAGCTTTCCCATCGGGATCTGCCGATTTGACGGGGGCAGCAACCGAGATCCTCAGCCGTGTTGCCTTCGCCTCGATGGAGGGCGACAGCGAGGTGACGGTAACGGGCCACACGGATGATGTGCCGATTTCGGACGGTGCCCTCTTCCGCGACAACTGGGATTTGGCGGCCGCGCGTGCGGCCAGCGTGGTGCAATCCATGCAATCCACAGGGCTGGTGGCGCCGGGCAAGATGAAAGCCGTTAGCCTCGGTGAAACCGCGCCAGTTGCCAGCAACGCGACTGCTGAGGGACGCGAGCAAAACCGCCGAATTGAAATCGAAATCAGTTATTAAACCGCACGCGCCGCTATAGTTTGGCGCGCGCGTGCCGTTTTTCTTGGCAGACGAACACGCGGGAGGACCCGAGCATGACTGTTGACTATTTGAGCACGCTGAACTCCAAGGGCTCTGGCCTCAATGTGACGCAGTTGGTCGACAGTATCGTCAATGCCGAGATTGAGCCTGCAAAGGCGCTTATTAACGATAAATCCAGCGCGAATGACCTTTCGATCTCTGAGATTGCGTTGTTGCGGTCGCGTATGAATTCTACGCAAAACGTGCTGGAAGGTGCCGGCGATGGCGGCCTTTTTTCGGTGCAAAGCGCGTCAACGGCCATCGGGGTGAGCGTTACCGATCCGCAAGCCTTAACCGAGAGCATTACAGGCATCGAAGTGCAGCAGTTGGCCAGTGCGCAGGTGCTTGAATTTACGGGCTATTCCAGTAAAGACGCGACGCTGAACGCGGGCACTTTGTCGATTGATACGGGTACCTGGGACAGCGGTACATTTACCGCAACGTCGGGAGGCAGCACGCGAACTGTAACGCTTTCGGCGACCACGACGCTGGCGGAATTGGCGACATCGTTGGATGCGCTATCAGGCGTGTCGGCGCAGGTTCTTGACAAAGGGGACGGCACATTTTCCCTCAGCGTATCATCGGCCCTTGGGGCGGCGAACGCGCTTCAAATCACGGCATCGGGCGGCGCGCCTACGGATTTTGACACGACAGACGGCTCGAACCAAGTTTCGGCCGCGGCCAATGCGCAAATCGTTATGAACGGCATCACAGTGGAGCGGGCGAGCAATACTGTCAGCGACCTGATCGCGGGTGTGGAATTGAACCTGACGGGCGTGACCACGGGCGCACAAAACATTAGCGTGTCGAAGGATGAGGACACCGCAAAAGCCGAGCTGCGCGCGCTGGTCGATCAGATCAACACGCTGCGCGGTTTCCTCGACACCGCTACTGCGCGCGGCATTAACGGCGCCAAAGCGGGACCCTTGGCGGGCGATGCAGGGATCGCCGCGATCCAGCGTGAACTTGCAGCACTGACGACCGCGCCGCTCACCGGTTTTGGCGATACGCCAGTCTATCTAGCGGAAATCGGGGTGCGTACGGAATTGGACGGCTCGCTCAGCGTGGATGAAGACAAGCTGTCGCAAACTTTGGACAACCGACCCGAGCTTTTCCAAGCGGTCTTTCGCTCTTCCGCCTCGATGTCGGCGAGCAATTTGGGCATCAGTTTTGGCCTATCGGCCGAGCCACCCGAGGGTGCTTATGACTTTGTTTATGACAGCGGTGATGACACAGCGACCCTGAACGGCGAGACACTCTCATCGCGCACAAATGCCGATGGCCAGCAGGAATTCTACCGACTGACTGGGGATTTCAACAGCGTTACGATCAAGGTCCTCGAAGGCAGTGCGCAAAGCGCTACCGCCTATGTGGGCGTGTCACTGGTTGATAAAATGAACCGCTATCTGACCGAAGTACTGGGCACGAAGGGCGATATTTCGACGAAAGAGACATATTTCAACGAAAAATCGGGTGAATACACGGAGGCTTTGGCCGATTTGGACACGCGCGCCGAGGTCTTGGAAGCACGCGAGTTGAAGCGGTTCACACAGATGGAACAGGCGGTGACGCAGCTCAAATCAACGGGCGAATACATCACGTCGATGATGGATGCATGGAACAAAGAGGACTAGGCGTCCTGTTTTTTGTCGATCATCAGTTTTTTCATTTTCTCAATTAGGGTGGTGCGCCCGATGCCAAGGCGGTCCGCAGCGTGGCTAACCATCCCGTCAGTGGTCTGAAGCGCGGCCTCAATCAGTACCACTTCGATGTCGCGCAAATGGCGCCGCAAATCGATTGTGTCGTGGTGCAGGAACCAAGGTTTATAATCCTCGGGCTTGGGCGGCTCGGCCATAAAGGCGGCCATTTCGGGGCTGGGGTTTTCAAACAGATCGCTGGTGGCTTCCCACAGCGCGTCTTGCTCGGCAGGGTTTAATTCGCTGGGCAGGCGTAACGACAAAAGGTTTTCGCGCACATGTTGGCCGGTAATTTCATGTCCACCGAAAAGAGCAAATGCGCGTTCAATTACGTTTCGCAATTCGCGAACATTTCCGGGCCAATCATAGGCTAGAAGGGCTTGTTGCCCTGTCTCAGTAAATTGCGGTGGTTTTCCGCTTTTGTCTCTTTCTTGGCGCTTTTCAACCAGCGCGTCGAGCAGCAAAAGGATGTCCGAGCTGCGCTCTGCCAGGGATGGCACGGTAATGGGAAAGACATTAAGGCGGTAATAAAGATCAGCGCGAAAGCTGCCTTCTTCGACCATATCGAGCAGGTTTTTATGTGTCGCGCAAACAAGGCGTAAGTTCAGGGGAATTTCTTCACCGCCGCCGACACGCTGTACGCTATGATTTTCCAAAACGCGGAGCAATTTTGTCTGAAGGCTTAGCGGCATGTCACCGATTTCATCGAGGAACAAAGTGCCGTTGTGCGACTGCTCAAAGCGCCCGGCGCGGCGCCGATCCGCTCCAGTGAAAGCCCCCTTTTCATAACCGAACAGCTCAGATTCCATCAATTCTGCGGGGATGGCGGCGCAATTTACCGCAACCAATTTGCCTTTTCGCCCACTGTCTGCGTGGAGTGCTTCGGCCACTAATTCTTTGCCCGCGCCGGTTGGACCTGTGACCAAAACCGGCCCAATTGAGGGGGCAACCGTTTCAATCAGGCGCTTCATTTGAAGCGTATTGGCCGCATCTCCAATGATGATTTTCGACGTTTCAGAGCGTAAATCATCGGTCATGGAAATCACGTGCCCTGTTTTGATTGTCTGCCGTTTTCCTGGTTGGTCATTTTCAGTATTCGAAAATCGCCCAAGAATATTTAGTTTCGTGCAAAAACTATAAATCAGATTTGGGTGCATTTATCAAATAATATTGAAGTCACCGTGAAATCATTGTGAACATTACGCTTTGTTTCACACACTGAAGCTACAATTGCATAATAGGCATTGGATAAGAGGGTTGAGTGGGCTATTTTCCTCACGACACAAGAGCACGTTATGACTTCTGGTAAATCGACAGCTTTGGTTCCGATCTCAAAAGGGGCGACGCAATTGGCGGCGGCGCAACCTGCCGCTGCGCGTGCGATGCTGCTCGCGGGGGAAGACGTCACCCTGCATGACCGCGAAGAGGTACGCAAAAGACTGCCGGATATTTTGGGGCGCGCTTTGGCCCGGGCCTGGCTGGATCCTGAGTTTGAACGTGGTTTCAGCTTGGACCCAATTAGGGCCTTACAAGAGGGCGGCGTGCATTTGCCGGCCACCATGCTCATCGAGGTGACGAAATCCGTCGCGGATCGCCCCAAGATCGTGGTTTATGAGCAGCAAGAAGGCTCAAAATTTAAATCGCGTGTCCTGTATCTTCAGCTGGTAATGGTTGCCGGCAAATGAAGCCGAGCCGGCCCTTTTCCGCGCTTTGCATCGCCTGTGCATTGTCAGCACCAGCGGGTGCGCAGGATGCGGCAATGGCTCTGGTGGATCCTGCCATCGCCGCGGCAGAGGCCGCCGATGCTGCTTTTGCCGAGGCTGTGTCTGCTGTGCGGGACAAGAATTATGGCCTCGCTCTTCAGCTTTTTGCGCCGCTGGCGGAAGCGGGTGCTGCGGATGCCCAGTTTAACCTCGCTTTGCTGAAAAAAGCGGGTCTGGGCCAGCCGCGCAACTACGTGGATGCCTATTATTGGGCCGTTTTGTCGGACCTAGGTCGTGAACAGCGTGCTGCGCGCATGGTGTCGGAGTTGGCGGGAAATCTGCCGGAACCCGCGCAAGCTGACGTGTATGCGCGGATCACTAATCGCCTTGATGCGCAGCTGGCCGAAGGAACGAAGTCGGCGATCATGAAATACGCTCGCCTACATGCAGAATTCTTGGCCGAACCAGATTTTGAAACGGCCTATATTTGGTATTCGATCGCGCAGGCTTTGGGCGTTTGGGGGGCGTCTGAGGGCACGTCGGAGATGGCGAGCCAGCTTGAGCCTGAGGCTCTGATCGCGGCGCAATCTAAGGCGCTTGATGTGTTCAACGCATCGCCTTTTGCGCAGATGGCACTCGCCGTCGAATAAGTGACATAGTAATTCAATGAGTGCGGGGCGAGGGCCCTGCATTGCGTACTGCGCGCAGAATTGTGTCTTCTGCGGTGGCCCCAGTTTTAGCGTGAAAACGCATGATCGCCGCGATTTCATCATCGGGCAGGCCTGTCTCGCGCTTAATATTCTCTGCGCTGACACCGATGCTTGCCAGAGAAATGGCCTGTTCTACGGCTTTTTGCGTTTTGATGGCGCTGTCGGCCTCGGATTTGTGGTGGAGCACGTCCGTTACGGTTTTTGCAACTGCATCAAGGTCGCGCTGCAATGCATTGATATCATTTCGAAGGGGGGTAACCGCTTTGCTTTGCTGCGCCGTCAAATGCGCCAGTTGCTGCGTGGCTTTGCGGTTTCCGTGCCATGCGATTGCGATTTGCAGGAGGGCAATTATCGCAAATCCGCCCAAAATAAGGGTCGTGTTCACATCAAATGGAAGGGCGTTGATCATAAAAAAACTCCTGCTTCGATTACGCAGTCTTAGCCTTTCGTGTCCTCGGATTTCTGCGGCACGAAGGTTGCGATTGCGTCGAGCTTGAGTTGCAACTTTTGTTCCAGCGCCGCGATGTCGCGTACTAAATTTTCAACTTCAGAAATTTTCTCCTCCCCAAGCGGAAGAGCGCCACCACCTGCGAGGGCGGGCGCGATGACGTCTTTGAGTAAAGTATCTATTTCAGACCAATTTTCCGACAGCACTGCTGGATCACCGGTGGCGATTTCAGCGGCATGAACAAGGTCACGCAAACGGGTTAGGGCGCTATCGAGTTGCATGATGTCAGGGCTGCGGCTGGCTGCCTCAGCCCTTCATCTCGATATAGCTTTCCATAAGCCGTTCGGACACTAACCCGAGGTTAATCGGGTATTCTCCGTTTGCGATGGCCTGCTTGATGCGGCTCACGGCCTCCATATCAATGGGGGGCGTTTCGGCGAGCTGCGCGACCGACGCTTTGACGGACACTTGGCTATTGTCCACCGCTGGCGTTGCGGTGGGCGCCTGTACCGGCGCGGCACTGGTCCGGCTGGAGGCAGTCTTGGCGTCTTGCGGCGCCGGTGCTGCCATTTGCCTTAGATTTTGTTTAATAGAGTCAACCATGACATCCTCCTGATACACAGCTAACGACGCATTCTCAGTTCATGTTAGCCACTGGGGACACTTTTTTTGAACTTTCGACTAACGCGCTGATTTTCTTGCCAGACCTTATATTTTCTACGCCAATGATATCACCAATTTGCCCGTTTTCAAGCACTTCTCCGATGCTGGAAACGCGGAAACCGCCGACAATTTGCACGATCTGAACAGGCTGCCCTTCCTCCACGGTCCAGTCGTGTTCAAGATGGCGCGCTTTGAGCGGTTGCATGGCGCTGATGTTTTGTGTAGCCCGGCGTCCGACGACGTCCTCGGTGCGGTAAAAGCCGCCCAAGCGGCTGCCAGGGCCCGCTGGTATGAGGGCCACGATGTCATCGGTTATGACCGCGCCTTTTTTAACGCTGGCCAGTAGCGCGACAATATCTGGGCGCGCATCTTCTGTGGCCTCAGTTCCGGGTAGATCAGCGATGACCTGTCCGGTGCGCACCATGATGCTCCACTCGCGTCCCTTGTCAGGGCAGGTGACTTTGGCGGTTTCCCAGCTGCCCGCGAATTTGGGGCTGACGGTGAGGGCGCTGGCGCAGCCGTAATAGCGGCGGCGTTCCGACACTTGCGGTTCCGCGATTATGCCTTCGCCTGACAGGTGCGCAACAATAGCGGCTTTCACTTCGACGCCTGTGACCGTGTCACCAGCAAAGCCGGGAAAGCCAGCGACACCCAAGGCCAGTGCCAAGCTACTCGTTTTGAAGATGCGCGAAAGCCTGCGTTGCATCATTTGCTTAGCTCCATGAACTGCACGGTTTTGCCGGCCAGCGCGCCGGGGCGGGTGGTGCTGTCTAGTGGGCGCAGGGTGACGCTATGGGCGGCGAGCTCTACAATCTCAAGCACGTCATAGGCAGTATCGCGGCCTTGAGTATATGCCAAATGGTGGGTGCCCAAACCGTCCTTGTGCCCAAAAGGCAGCCTTAACTGTCCGTCCGTCAGCGTGAGAGCCGCGCGTAGAGGTTGGCAGGCCCGCTGAGCCGTCAGGTCCTGCGCCATATCGCCGAGCGCTTGTGCAAGCGTGTCGCTCACGTTGGAACGGACATCACCGATGGGGTTGGCAAATTGCGCGACCTTATGACGGCGTTTTACGGTTAGCACCTTGGTTTTCGACGCGCGCAGCGGGGCTTGGCCCGCAAGGCCGCTGCCGAGAAAAAGCTCAATCTTAACAGGTAGCAATGCCGCGTTTTGGTCCAGCGTTGTCGCGTCCAGTGTGACTTGGCTTTGTAGGGGCAGGGCAGGCGTGCCTGTGCCCTCAGGCGCTAGGCCGGAAATACCTGTGGTGAGGCTGCGATAATTAAGTTCATCCGGCACGTTGCTGCGCATGCCGTTAAATGCGGGGGCGGCATCTACAACCGTGATGCCAGCCATCCCCTCCAGGTGGGCGCGCAAGGCGCGGTGCAGGTCAGGAGCAATTTGCGGTACCCATGGCGGGGCCAGGTGCGAGGCTTTGATGACAGGGCGCTCTAGCGCAATCGTTAGATCGGCACGCCGTTCACAGGCTGTCGCGGTGTTGAGTTGCCCGACGACGGCGCGAATTTTAACGGTTGATGCCTCGGATGTCGTCTCGCGGCTAAGGATGTCGTAGTCAAGCACGCGGGCATCGGGACGCACGACAAGCACATCGCTTTGGATCACGGCCTGTGACACGGCCGTATAGCCGCTGACCGCCGCGCCACCCTTTAGGGCTGCTTGATAAAGCGCCTCTTGCAGCGCGCGCCGTTCCAGATGTGCATCGGCCGCGGCTCCCGTTGCGCGGGCCTGGCCGGTTGTCTCGACCGTCATGACCTGAGCCTGTGTCGCCAAGGGTGCTGCAAGGCAGGCAAGCACCAGCGCCACATAAAGCATACGGATGCGGTTCAACACCAATGACATCTCAACGCCCTCCGCTCCCTTTACAGGCGCCAGCGGCGCGCAGATTTGAGAAGCTGATCGATGGTGGCGCGGTCAATTTCGAGCTTTACCGAATAGGTGTCGGCGCCTTTGGGCTCAATCTTGACGGTCCGCGCGCCGCGCACGGCGCCTGCCACATGGGCGCGCATTGTGTCAGATTGCAGCACCGCTTCAGACAACGCCGTCTCGCTTTCAATGGTCAGTCCATGGATTTGTTCTGTCAGGTCACGCATCGCCTCCATCCGTGCAGCGCGGATCGCCATCAGGCGGCGCTGGTTGAGCGTTTTGCCCGGCTGCGAAGAGATCACCGAATAACCCACGGCTGAAATTGTCGGCAGCGGTGTCATGGTTACGGTGCTCACATCCAAGACCTGCTTGGTGCGGTGCAGCTCCTGTGTCTGGTGCGCCGACGCAAGCTCCGACGGAGTGCGGCTGGCTGCGCTACCCAGCATCAAAGGCTCAGGCAGTTGGCAACCCGTCAGCAAAAGGGCGCAAAGGCCAAGTCCAAAGCCGCGGACGGGTGCAGGCCGCAGGCGGGAAGGGAAGAGAGGGGGCATTATCGGCTCCTGTCCGGTGTTGTGTTGCCCGCGGTGGTGCAGGAACTGTGCCAGCTTTGGGGGAAGTGTTTTGGCAAGCCACTGGGCGGATCTCCGGTATGGCCTCTGCTACGAGCTCAAAAACCCCATGGCAGGTTGGCCAAAAATCGCTTGGCACGCGCCTTGCATATTTGGTGCGCCGGCAAAATTGTTCGGTTTTGTAACAAGGCACGACAGGTGAACCAGACGCCATACATAAAGGCTTTTGCCGCGTTATCCGCACCTTATGCGGCGCGTGCTTGTCGGTTTGCTGACGCGAGGGGGCTGTCATGGAATTGACGCGCAACCGAAGCTGGATGGATGAGATAAAAGCCTCGCTCGGCAGTTCGGTCCTGCCGATCGGCATTTTGGTGCTGGTCGCCATGATGGTGCTACCACTGCCTGTGTTCTTGTTGGATACGTTTTTTGTGGTCAACATTGCGCTGTCGCTGTTGATTTTGATGGTGGCGCTGCATACGCACCGGCCGCTGGATTTCTCCTCCTTTCCTAACTTGATCCTGATCGCCACGGTTCTGCGCCTTGCGCTGAACGTGGCCTCCACCCGTGTGGTGCTGAGCGAGGGCCATTCGGGTGCGGATGCGGCAGGCCAAGTGATCCAAGCCTTTGGTCAGTTTGTTGTGGCCGGCAATTACGCGGTCGGTATCTTCGTCTTTATCATCCTTGTGATCATCAACCTCGTGGTGATTACCAAAGGCGCAGGCCGTGTATCCGAAGTCTCCGCCCGCTTTACGCTTGATGCGATGCCGGGCAAGCAGATGGCCATTGATGCGGATTTGAACGCCGGCATCATGACGCCCGAAGAGGCCACCGCCCGCCGCCAAGAGGTCGCGGATGAGGCAGATTTTTATGGCTCCATGGACGGTGCGTCGAAGTTTGTGAAGGGCGACGCGATAGCCGGCCTGCTGATCCTTGCAATAAACATTATCGGTGGTCTCATCATCGGTGTTGCACAGCATGAGATGGCTGTAGGCGATGCCGCACAGACATATATCTTGCTGTCCATTGGGGATGGCTTGGTTGCGCAGATCCCTTCGCTGCTTTTGTCGATCGCCACTGCGATTATCGTGACACGCGTGTCCTCCACTCAAGATATGGCGCGCCACATCGGCGGTCAGGTGAACCTGTCGCGCGCTTGGATCCCAACCGCAGCGGTGATCTTTGTGCTGGGTTTGGTGCCGGGTATGCCTAATGAGCTGTTCATGCTTTTTGCTGCGGCGATTGCCGGGGCGGCTTATTTCGCCCGCCAATCTGAGAACCTGTCAGAGGCGGAAGCTGATGAGGAGGCCGAAGAAGACGCAGCACCCGAAGAAGGCGATAGTGATGCCGTGTTGCTCGCGGATGTGACGGATTATTCCGCCGTGTCGATGCAGCTGGGGTACGGCCTCATCAGTATGGTGGATGAGGAACAATCGGGGGCGCTGGTGAGCCGGATCACGGGCATCCGGCGCGAGGTTTCGCGCGGTCTGGGCTTTGTGATCCCGGGCGTGCGTATCCGCGATGACCTGTCGCTGGAGCCGAACCAGTACCGCATCCGCATCGGCCAGACTATTGTCGGCGAAGACATTGCCTATCCGGACCGCAAGCTGGCGCTGCCGGGCGATAGCTCGCGGGTGCAGCTGGACGGCATCCAAGTAAAGGATCCCTCGTTCGGGATGGATGCGGTATGGATCCGCCCTCAGCAGCAGGCAGAGGCGGAAGCGAATGATTATGTGGTCATTGAACCAGACTCCGTGATCTCGACCCACCTCAGCCAGCTGTTGCACAAGCACGCGGCCGATTTGATTGGCCAAGACGATGTGCAGGCGCTTCTGGACCAGCTCGCAGAGGCAAGCCCCAACCTTGTAAAATCTATCGTGCCCAAGCTGGTGCCGCTGCACGTGCTTACGCTGGTCTTGCGCCGCCTGCTGTCCGAACGGATCCCGATCTCGGACCTGCGGCGCATCCTTGAGGGGCTTTCCAATCTCGCTGGTCCCAACATGGGGCCAAACGAAATGGCCGAGGCGTTGCGCCCCGGACTGGCCCCGCTGTTGATACAACAGGTCGCCCCCCTTGGCACAGTCTTGCCGTTGATGACCCTCACGCCTGAACTGGAACAGCTGATGTTGCGGACCCACCGTCAGAACGGCGAGGGTGAGTTGATCCTCGAGGGCAGCCTTGCCGAACAGCTGATGCGCGCGATCAACGACGCGAGCGAACAATTGAGCGCCGAAGGCCGCCCCACGATCATGGTCGTCGCCCCGCAGATCCGCCGCGTCTTTGCCGATTTCGTACGGGCGCACCTGCCGGATATGATTATTCTCAGCTTTACCGAGCTGCCAGAGAACCGCCGCGTCGAAGTCTTTACCACCATTGGGGGCTTTGACGCCCTAAGCGCGGAGGCGGGCGGTGCATCCGACCGCACCGCGTCCCAGCCTGAACCAGAAACCGTCTGAGGGACCTTATAGATGCCAACAATCACTGTTATGGCGCCTGACAGCGCACTTGCCATGGATGAGGTCGTCCGCCAGCTCGGCGATGGGGCCTATATTTTGTCCACCACGCAGCAGGATGGCATGATCCAGATCAAGGCCACCAATGAGCCGATGACCGCGACGCCGCCGCGCGCGAATTTGGTCAAGACGGTCTTTGAGGATGAGATGGAACGGCAGTTTGCGGGCGGCGCAAAAGCAGCCGCAAAGCCAGCCGTTGCTGTCACGATTGATGCAGAGCCCGACATTCATACGTTGGCCGAAGCGGCGGCACGAGGCGACCGGCCAAAGCTGGTGGCGGTAAATGGTGGCCTAACCGAGGGCGCTGCCTCCGGCGGGGGTGCACAGGGGTCTGACGCGAGCGCGGATGCCGAGAACACGCAAACGGAAGATGCGAAACCTACCTTTAGGAAAACCGAATTTGTCTATGACCCGACCGCTTTCCGCAGCCATCGCAGCGCGGATGCGCGCGATGCCGCGCCAGAGGCTGTGACTACAACGGTGGAGGAGACGCCTGCTCTTGCCGAAGAGGAGATGCCGGAGACGCCGGCGGACGTGCTTTTGGGGGCCACAAACCCGTTTGGAACAGCGGCCCTGAACGCGCCGACAGATTTTGCAACACGCCTTCGCCGGCTGGAACAGGCGCTCGGCCTGCCCGAGATGGAAACCACCCTGCCTCCTGCACCCGAAGCCACAGAACCAGAGCGGTATGAGGGTGCCGATATTGTCGCGGCCGGTATGGCGCCTGAATTGGTCGCCGAAGCGGTGAAACATGCGCGCCTTGAACTGGAAAACCCAAGCCGAAGCGATGTCCTGTCGATCTTGGCTGAGGATATGGTGGGCGATGATCCAAGCCTTTCGCTAGATGCAGATGTCCTTTTTGTTATCGGTGCATCTGGGAGTGGGAAAACCACGCTTGCAGCAAAATTCGCAGCGCTATTGCGCGAAACGCGTGAAGACCGCGACATCAGCCTTATAAGCCTTGAAGATGCGATGACGCCGCAGATTGGTTGGCTCGGTCACCTCGGGCGCTTGATTAATGTGCCCTGCGCGCATTGGCGCATCGACGCGCCCGCTCAGTGGCAATCCCCGCGGCAGGGCCAAAGCCTTGTGGTGGACCTCGCCTGCGGTATGGATGCCTTTGTTGCGCAATGGCCCACCATACAAGCGCAGTTTGAGGGCAAGCGCTGTCACGTGGTCCTCGCTCTGAGCAGCGGACAATCCAGCGCGCGTATTGCGCAAAGTCTATGCGCCACACAGGACGTGCGCCCGGAGGTTGTCTTGACCAAACTGGACGAGTGCGAATGCACCATCACAGAGCTGTCGCAGATCGTCGCACAAGAGGCACAGATCGGCTGGCTTGCGGGCACGCGGGCCTTGGTCGGCAACCTTGCCCAAGCAACAGCCCCTATTATGGAACAGTATTTGCAAGGCTGCATGACGCCCGGCGAAGACGCTGGGCCGGACAGCAGCATGGAACCCGAGCAATGACCCATTCCATCACAATTGCCAGTGGCAAGGGCGGCGTTGGAAAAACCTGCATCGCAGTAAATCTTGCGATCATGTATGCGCGCTTGGGTCAGCGGGTTTGCCTGTTTGATGCGGACTTTGGCCTCGCGAATTCGCATATCCTGATGGGGCAAAATGCAAAACACACGTTGCATGACGCCTTGCTTGGGACGTTGCCGATGTCGGATGTGATCGAGAAAGGCCCCCAGGGTGTGCGCTTGCTTGCGGGGGGCAGTGGGCTGGTCGATATGATGAATATCGACAACGCCAAACGCTTTCAGTTGATCCGCAACGTCGACAGCCTGCGCGACGATGTGGATGTGCTCATCACCGATGCGCCGGCAGGTGCGAGCGATAATGCGCTGGCCTTTGTGGCTGCATCACAGCGCGTTCTGGTGGTTGTGGTGGCCGAGCCTACGAGCTTTATGGATGCCTATGCGATGATTAAGGCCGCGCATACCGAACAGGGGCTGCGCCATTTCTCCATTGTGATCAACATGGCCAAAGACGCCACAGACGCCCGGCGTAATTTTGAAAAGTTCCAAAACATCGCGGCGCGTTTCTTGGACGTTGAATTGCACCTTGCGGGGCATGTGCCGCTTTCGGCTGCGATGCGACGCTCTGTTTTGCAGCGCAAACCGTTGTTAGCGGCAGCCAATAATACACCAGACAAAGAATTGCTGGCCTTCAAAGCCCTCGCGGCTGCGGTCTTGAAAGCCCCTGAAAACACATATGAGGGCATTCGCTTTTTCGCCGATGAGACGAAAGTGGGGGGCCTATGAACCTGCGCAATCAATATCCCGAACAAGACCCGTCACCCGAAAGGCTCATTGAGGGCGAATTAGACACAGTGCGCCGCATCGCCTTTTACTTTCATGGGCGGGTTAAAGGTGCGGTCGAAGTCGATGACCTTATTCAAAACGGTTACTTAGGACTTATTGATGCGAGCCAAAAATATGTGAAAAAGCCCGGCGTGAGCTTTTCCAGCTATGCCAAAGTGCGCATTCGTGGCGCTATTGTGGATTACCTGCGCCGCAATTCCAATCTTTGCCGCTCCACCATTGCGATGAAGCAAAAGGTGAACAAAACAATCCTCGGATTAGAGCGTAAATTGCAGCGCGCGCCATCAGAAGAAGAGGTGGCGCAATCGATGGCCATCACAGTCGATGAGTTGCGCAAATGGCAGCAGGCTTTCGAAGCTAATCTACACCAATCCATCGACGAAGTGCATGATGAGCATTCGATCTGGTTTGTCTCCGACGATGCAAACCCAGAAGAGGCGTTAAGCACACAAGAAGTTCAACGTGGGTTGCGCGCTGAGTTGGAAAAGCTGTCAGAGCGCGAAGCGCTGGTAATGCAGCTCTATTATGTCGAAGAATTGAACGTCTATGAGATCGCCGAGATTTTGGGCGTCACAACTGGGCGCATATCGCAGATTAAAAAGTCTGCGATTTCAAATCTGCGAAATGGGATGACCGCATTCATGGGTCTCGGCGCGACAGACGCAGCCTAAGCCAAGACGCAACGTCTGCTACATTGAAAAGGTGGACATGTCACAGGTGGTTAGCGTGACATCTGCGCGCTTTTGAATGCGCACGCGCCCGGTCTCAATATCGATTTCCATAATCAAGCCTGTGGTTTGCGCGGTTACCGACGGTTTTTCCACTGTGCTGATTTCAAGCCGGCGTACGCCTTCCGGGTGCAGCATCTGGATGTCTTGGCCGCGCTTGACCTTGTTAATGACCAGCTCGAACGGGCCAGTGCTTGGCGTGTAGCAAGCCAGGCTGCGATGCTCAAATCGGGTCAGCGCCCCATTTTGATAGGCCCAAATACCTGCACCCAACGCGACAACGGCGCCTGCGCCTAAAATCCATTTCTGCATCTATATCCCTCCCAGTGCACCAGACCTTATTCTTTTGCGGTCTTTTTGGCTGCTTTCTTGGCGGCCGGTTTTTCTGTTTCGGCGTTTGCTCTTTCAGAGCCTTCCCGGCCATCTACCGCTTCCGCCGCCGCTGTGTCGCCGGCTACAATTTCCGCCTTATTAGCCTCCACGAGCTTTTTGGCATCGTCTTCATTCACTTCAATCACAAAGTCCTTAAAGAAACGCATACCGTTTACGACAGTCTCTTCGAGAATTTTGACCTTCTGCCAGTTTTGCGGTGCCGCGGGCGCTTCCTCTTCCGTTCCGGTGGCTTCCACTTCTACAACCGCTTTTTTAAGGCTCGCCATTTTTGCGCGGGTTGGGTCCAAGGCGCCAAGGCAATCGTCGACAATAGGCAACGCGTCTGCCCCGAGGTTATTGAACCTTTCGCGGATCAACCAAGTCTGTGCGGCCAAAGACCCTAAACGCGCGTTCTCCTCCTTTTCCGCAGCCATACCAGACCGCAGAATTTCCAACGCGTTATCCAACGGCTCTGCCTTTACGCTTTTCAAAAAACGCAGGCGCAATCGTTTCATTTGCGCCGATAGGGGCGGAACGCTGGGGGATGTTTTTGCATCCGTATCCGATTTGCTTTGTCGAGGGCTTACCATTTTTTTTCATCCTCTCTGATTGTTTGGCATCCAACTTGCAAATAACGCTCCAAGATTTGGTCTTTGTACCAATTAATTTAACCAAGCAGGACAGGCATGGACGGCATCAGACAACATTTCGGCGTGCATGACGAGGCCTTGGCGTTGCGTTCGAAACGTAACAACATCCTGGCCTCCAACATCGCCAATGCGGCCACACCGCATTTCAAGGCGCGCGACATCGATTTCGAAGCAACGCTGGCAAAGCAGATGCCCGGTGGCCCGTTGGCCACAACCAATGAGCGGCACGTTGCGCGGTCAAACAATCTGACTGCTGATCGTATGCTCTACCGTGATCCAGTGAACCCGTCGCTGGATGGCAACACCGTCGAGCTGGCCGTTGAGCAAATGCAGTTTTCGGAAAATGTCGTGCGGTATCAAACGTCTCTGACGTTTATGAACCGCAAAGTGTCTGGCCTCCTTTCCGCGATTAAGGGTGAATAAGATGGCGGGCATTGAAAACATCTTTGACGTTGCCGGTCGCGCCATGAGCGCGCAGATGACCCGCCTGAACACTGTGGCGAGTAACATTGCCAACGCGCGCAGCGTCTCGGGCAGCGCCGAAGAGGCCTATCAGGCGATCAAGCCAGTGTTTGAGACCGAATATGCCACCCACGCCAAAAATAGCGGCATCGCGACTGTGAACGTGCAGTCTATTGTACGCGCCGACCGTGAGCCTACAAAGGTGTACCAACCCGAGCATCCCAAGGCTGACGACGAGGGCTTTGTCTGGGGGGCCGCCGTGGATGTCGAGGAAGAAATGGTCGAGATGCTTGAAGCGTCCCGTCAGTATCAAAACAATATCGAAGTCGTGTCAACGCTGCGCTCTCTGATGATGCGCACCGTGAACATGGGCCGCTAAGTAAAGGAAAAGCCATGTCAAATATTGAATCGTCCGGTGCTGCGGCGCAGCAAGCGCTCTTTGATAAATTGGGCATATCGACACAAAACGCAGAAGCTGAGCGAGCCATGGATGACAAGCTTGGACAGGAAGATTTCCTCCAGCTCATGACGGCACAGTTGCAAAATCAAGACCCCTTTGCGCCGATGGAGAACGGGGACTTTATTGCGCAGATGGCGCAGTTCTCAACCGTGTCAGGCATCGAGGAAATGAACATTAACCTCAAGGCTTTGACCGATGAGACGCGTCAAATGCGAATTTCCACAACGGCGACACTGTTGGGCCATTCGGTATTGGTGCCGGGCCAGATGGCGCGCCCGGATGACAATGGCGAAATTCACGGTGTGTTTGAGCTGTCGCAGGCGGCAAGTGCTGCACGCGTTTCCTTTACCGACGATGCGACAGGCGAGTTGCTGCACAGCCAAGATTTGGGCCCGCAAGGCTCGGGTTTGGTGGGCTTTAGCTGGATTGATATCCCGGTAGAGCTGCGTGAGGGCAACCGCCGGATCAAGGTGGATGTGGCGGCCAACACTGGCAACGGCATGGAGAATATGGGGCCTTCGATCTACGCCCGCGTGCTGTCTGCATCTTCTTTCGCCGATGCCTCTGACACGCCGACCTTGGACATCGAAGATTATGGCACGATTGATGCAAGCACCGTGAGCCGGATCCGTTAAGGCGCGCACAGGTAAAGGCCGCGCAGGCCACCCCAACCACAAGACGAGAGGGTAATATATGTCATTCTACACCGCATTGACGGGCCTAAACGGGGCCCAGGCCGACATTTCTGCGACGTCGAACAACATCGCGAACGTGGGCACCACCGGCTTTAAACGCAGTCGTGCGGAATTCGGCGACATCTTTGCGACCTCTCCCTTGCAGAACGCGTCCTCCTCGATTGGTTCTGGTACCATTTTGAAAGGGGTGAAACAGCAGTTCACCCAAGGTAACATCGCCTCATCTTTGAACGCGCTTGACCTTGCCATCTCGGGGCAGGGTTTCTTTGCGTTGAAGCCCTCGCTGACCTCGACGCAGACGGTTTATACGCGAAACGGCTCGTTCAACGTCGATAACGACCGCTATGTTGTAGATAGCGCCGGTCAGTATTTGATGACCTATCCGGTCAACCTTGACGGTTCGGTCACGGCGAAGGATCTGGACAGTGCGGTGCCGCTTCAGCTGCCGGTCACGTCTGGGGATCCCAAAGCGACTGGTAAGATTGATCTGGGCGTGAACGTGCCCGCCGACGCGCCCGTGGTAACGGAGCTTGATCAGTTTGCTGATGGGTACCGTTTTGATCCAAATGATGCCAATAGTTATACGAACTCGACCTCGATCACGATCTTCGATGACCTTGGTAACCCGACGATTGCAACGATCTATTTCATCAAGACCCAGAACGCCTCGGCCGAGGATCCCACTAACAAATATGACACCCGCCTGGTGATTAATGACACGATCATTGACCCCGACCTCGTGAATGCGGTGGATGATACCGGCAAACAGATTTTTATTGACCGTTTCGGGAACCAGACAACCAGCGTGCCAGACGATAACTACTTCCTCGAAGGGAAGGGGGCGCCGCTTTATAAGCTCGACGACTTGAACCAACAGGTAGAGTCGCAGCCTGCGACGTTGCAGGGCGAGCAGTCGGCCTTTGACTTCGGAGAAGAGGGCGACAAGCTAGTCGAGATTGTGACCGACCCGTTGCTGTTCAAAGCAACGCGCGAGGCCGGTAATTCCGACAGTGATTTGTTCTGGGGTAAGGACTTTTTGACCGTCAACGTCGATGACAGTGACGCGCCAGTGTCCATTGATTTGCGCCCAGGTAAATATAACGCCGAACAGCTTGCCTCTGAGGTGGAGCGCGCGATCAACGAAGCCTACGGCGATGACAAAAAGATCCAAGTCTTCCAGAATATTGACGATCGCCTAACCATTGACCTGTTCAAGTTGGCACCGGATGGATCGTTGCAGGGTCTCGGTGACAACCGCCTCGAGATCGACCTGCTTCAGCCGACATCTGTTTCCGAACAGATGGGCTTGGATGTCGAAGGCGCCTCGCCAGATTTCACCAAAGAAGAGTTCCTTGCGCACACCCAAACCCGCTTAGTCGATGAGATGAATAACTATCTCTATGACAGTGATGGCTCGCTTGGCAGTGGTGCCGCGACCCTTGGTGTAGAGGGGCGTTTGTTCGTGCGCAGCATCGGCACGGCTATGGCCGAGCCGCACAATAAGCCCGAAGTGGTAACGATTGCGCACACGCAAGATAAAGAGGGCGGTGGCGTTGAAACTGATGACCGGTATTTGGCGTATTCCTATTACGGCAAGCGCCCGAGCCTGTCTGTTTATGACGAGAATACCGCGCTTAAGTCAGTAGACGATGATGGCGCGGTCGTATCGTCTGGCGGCAAATCGGTGATTTACGACAACACGCAAAACACATTGACGGTGCACGTCCCCGCAGAATTTGGCACGCCAACGTCATCATCGATCCGTTTGGTGGGCTCATCGACAAATGATGACTTTCAAACGCACCTGAACGGTCGCGAATTGCGGATCTTTGAGAACGTTGCGGTAGCAGCGGGCGATGGCAGCGTCGCATATCGCACGCTTCGGATCGACACCTCTGGACTGAACTTGCCGGAGTCTGGTTTTTCTCTTGATGGCGATAACGTTTCACTTTTGTATGAACCTTCTCAGGAGCTTGAAGCGTTTTTTGAGGGGGCGGAGTCCACAATTCTAGGTGGATTTGAGACGTTTAACTCAAAGCGAATTGTTGTGCGTGAAACTGGTGCCGCGGCCCAGCGTGATAGCGCTGATGTGTCGATCAACGAGGCGATTGTGTTCGGCGACACCATGATTGACACGACGGGGGCATCGCTCACGGCCCTTGGTCTACCTACCTCGGGCACGGCAACGGTCGCCGCCGAGACAACAGCCGGATCTAGCACGGTCGCTGAGGTGCACACGTTTACGTTGGCAGCGACAGACTTTTCCGAAAAATTCACACGAATTTCGGTTGGGACAAACACGATTACCGCAGATTTCCAAGCCGATGAATTGACGACTATGGCGGAGGTTGTAGCCAAACTTAACGCCCTGGATGCGACTGCAACAGCGGGCGTCACGTTTTCCACGACCGGGGCAGATCTCGTCGTGACCGCCAACGCAGTTAATACCGACCTCGGGGCTGTGAACATCAAGACCGTTTCTAACGGTGCCGGCAGCAAAGTTGCTTGGGTTGACGAGAATAACCCACCGATCAAAGTGGCTTATGATGAGACCAACCAGCGTTTGCAGTTTACTGTAGACCGGACGGTCCTGGGCACCGGGACAGGCAGTAACTTTAACGCCTTCACCGTGTACGGCGCGGCGGATGCGGATTCCACAAACGGTCTTGGCATCCCTGCGAGCGGCAACGCGGAGCAGGTCCTAATCCGGGGTGGTGAGGTTCTGTCAGCGGAATCCTTTATTGCAGACGGTGAGGAAATCCAGCTCAACGACAAGCGCTACGGCGTTTCCGTTAGCTACAACGGTGATACGAAGTCCTTCACCGTGGCGAGCGGGACCACCGGCGAAACAATCGCCGCCAACGGCGCTTTGGGCGTGGACGCAAATCAAAAATCGTCCAATATTCAAATCGGCCGGCGCGTCATTCCTACAAGTGGCGATGGTAGCACCGACCAGAGTGAGGTGATCAACCTCGATAGCCGGATTATCGGTGGCGGCGAGAATGCGCTCTTTGGTTTTGGCGCCTCAAAGCAAGACTTCACGTTCCAAGAGGGACGCGGCTTGGCAGCCGAGCCAGCGGTGGCCACGGGCCGCGCAGCGCAGGGCGACCTTACGGAAGTCTTCCGCCTGACATCTAACAACGGCGAAAACCGGTTTAACGTATCTGTGAACGGCAATGCGGGTATTATCGACATTCCGCCCGGCAACTATGTCGGCACCACGCTTGCGGCCGCACTTGAGGAGCGGATTAACCAGATTTCCGATCCTGAAACAGGTCAAACCGTAGGCGGCGTTACCGTGCGCTATTCCACAGCTGACAATGGTTTTGTGTTCCAAACTGGGACTACAGGCGACGATTCCACGATCAAGGTTAAAGGCGCCGCACGGCTTGGCCTCGATGATGTGCCTTTAGGCGTTGGATCGGTGCCAAAGATCTTTAATCTCGTACAAGCTACCAATGCAGACGGGATCGCGCTCTATGTCGATCCGGAGGGTAACGTGGTGACAACTCCGCCGGAAGACATGGTGGATGGCTATTTCCCGCTCTACATCGATGAGGGTGAGTTGACCTTCGATAAAACAGGTAAGCTGGTCAGCCCCAAAAATAACGTTCGCTATGAGCAGCAGGCGGAAGGCTTCTCCATCTCGCTGGACATCGATTATTCCGCTTCCACTCAGTTTGCGCAGCCATTTTCCGTTCTATCGGTGGAGCAGGATGGTTTCACATCAGGACGTTTGGACGGTCTGGAAATTGACAGCTCAGGTACCATTCGCGCCAACTACACCAATGGTCAAAACAATCCATTGGGTAAGATCGTTGTGGCAAACTTTAACAACCAAAACGGTCTGAAACAGATTGGTAACGCGACCTATGTGGAAACAGCCGTTTCCGGGACGCCGCAGGTTGGTGAAGCGGGCGCGGAAGGTTTTGGTAACATTCTGTCGGGCTCTTTGGAGCGGTCGAACGTGGATATTACCGAAGAACTGGTCAACTTGATCACAGCGCAGCGGAATTATCAGGCCTCTGCGAAAGCGATCGAGACAACCACAAGCCTGACTCAAACCATCATCAACATCCGAATGTAAGCGGTCGGTAAGGGAATTTTCTGATGGATAGAATGATCCACACGGCGCTGAACTCGCTGAAAAACCTGCAAGATATCCGTCACACGATGGCGCATAACTTGGCGAGCATTGACGTGCCAGGCTTCCGCCGTGATTTGAACAATGATGGTGGAAGCGCCTTTGTCCAGGCGATGGACGAAGCTTCTGCGCGTGCAGTCAATCTTGAGACTGGCAAGGCGGGGTTTTCGACAAAGCAAGGTGTTCTGCGCCAGCTTGGCGAGGATACTGATGTGGCGCTGGTGTCGGAGGGGTACTTTTTCGTACAGCCCGCCGACGGCGACGTTGCATTGTCGCGGCGCGGGGATCTGGGCCTAAACTCCGAAGGGTTTTTGGTGAATGGCGCCAATGAATTAGTACTGGACGATGGGTTGCAGCCGATCGAAGTGCCGCCCTTTAGCGCTATACAAATTACAGACATTGGCGAGATTTCGGTGACGCCTCTTGATGGGCCACCGAATGTGTTTCAGGACGTTGGGATGCTTGGCACCACCACGGCGCTTGGTGAAAATCTGACCAAAGGTTTGGATGGCCGCATCCGCCGCTTTGACGGATCGGTCCCAGAGCCGGACCAACAGGCTAAAGTGATCCAAGGCGCGCTTGAGGCGTCAAACGTAGACCCTGTCGAGGAATTGGTGGCGTCGATTGAGGCGCAACGCCAGTTCGAAATGGGTGTTAAATTCATTAAGATGGCTGAAGACATCGACCGTGGCGGTTCCGAATTAATGCGTCTACCGCAGAATTAAGCCGGCGTTGGCATGGCTTTTGCAAATCAGGTGGTAAGTCTGTGATGCAGGAGAAAAGCAATGTCGACCAGCGCGATGCACGTGGCCAAAACGGGCCTTAACGCCCAGCAAACCAAAATGCAGGTGATTGCCAACAATTTGGCAAACGTTAACACGACCGGGTTCAAGCGCGATCGGGCCAATTTCGAAAACCTGCTCTACCAAAACACCCGCTCGGGTGGCGCGCAAACAGCGGAAGGCAACATGCTGACCTCGGCGAATGCGGTCGGCACTGGTGTTAAACTGGTGAACACGCAAAAGCTGTATTCGCAGGGTAGCTTGATCAGCACTGACAACTCGCTGGACATCGCGATTGACGGTAACGGCTTTTTCCAGGTGCTGCTGCCAGACGGGCAGATGGGCTACACGCGCAACGGTACGTTTTCGCGAAATGGGGAAGGCACGTTGACCACATCGAGTGGTTATGTGGTGCAGCCCGAAATTCAAATTCCAAACAATGTGGATGAGATCAATGTCTCAGCGGATGGCATTGTTTCGGTAAAGACGCCGGGTGAAACGGAGCCGCAAGAGGTTGGGCAGCTGACGCTTGTGAACTTTGCCAATCCCCGCGGCCTGCAACCCATCGGAGAGACGTTTGCTCTTGAGACACCGGCCAGCGGCGCTCCCATCGAAGGCGCTCCGTTGAACGGTGGATTTGGCAAGTTGGTGCAAGGCTACCTCGAAGGGTCCAACGTTAACGTCGTTCAACAACTTGTTGATATGATTGAGACACAGCGTGCCTATGAGGTCAGCTCCAAATCAATCTCATCTGTGGATGAGATGATGCGCTACCTCTCCAACAACCTCTAAGGATGCGACTAATGCGCCATCTTAACGGGCATTTTCGGTATACACGCATAGCAGTGGCAGGCCTCGGTCTGCTGACGTTAGCGGCTTGCGGGGCCACAACAATCGAGGAGCAAAACAGCCTTGAATACCGACCCGTCATGCCGATGGTCACACCGCAGGTTCAGCAGGGCTTTGCCACGGGGGCGATTTATAACCCGTCTCAGGCGGGGCTTTTTGCGACGGATCGGCGCGCGAACAAAGTGGGCGACATTCTAACGGTGTCCTTTTCGGAGCGATTTCAAGCCACAAAATCGCAAAACGCTGCGAACGGCAAAGCCAGCACGTTTGACATGAGCTTGCCGGGTGTCCTGGGGCTAGATCAGTTGGAAGACAGCCTCAGCACCGGCGCAACGTCGTCATTTACCGGTTCAGGTTCTGCTGCGCAGTCCAATAGCCTGACGGGCCAAATGTCGGTCACGGTCGCGCGGGTTTATGAAGGTGGCAACCTCGAAATTTTGGGTCAAAAGAAGCTTACCCTTAATAATGGGGACGAATATATTCGCGTGCGCGGCATCGTGCGGCCCGAAGATATCTCCTCCAACAACGTGGTTCTGTCCGACCGCATCGCCAACGCCGAGATCAAGTACATCGGGGCAGGCGACACTGCCGATAGCGCCAAAGCCGGTTGGTTGACGCGCACCTTGACCACCATTTCGCCCTATTAATCAGGAGAGCGCCATGCCCACGCATAGAACAATGATGCAGTGGATCGCCCGCGCGATCTTTACCGCCGCCATGGTCACGCTTGCGCCGCTGCCCGCGATGGCAGAGCGGATCAAGGATGTGGCGGATGTGGCTGGGGTGCGCTCCAACCAGCTGGTCGGCTATGGTATCGTTGTGGGCCTTGGTGGCACGGGTGATGGCAATTCGGGCCTGACGCTGCAATCGATGCAGGCGATGGTTTCGCGCTTTGGCCTGGTGACGGATGTGTCGGGTCTCAATGCGCGAAATGCAGCGGCGGTTATGGTCACTGCGGAGCTGCCGCCATTTCTGAAGCCTGGTCAAACGCTCGACATCACAGTCTCCACCATGGGCGGGGCGAACTCACTTCGTGGTGGGACGCTTTTGATGACGCCACTTTTGGGAGCAGATGGTGAAACCTATGCCATTGCCCAGGGTAACCTTGTTGTTGGGGGCCTTGGTGTTGAGGGCGGGGATCAATCTTCGCTGGTGGTAAACGTCCCTACCGTAGGCCGCGTTCCACGCGGCGCAACGGTTGAGCGGATGGTGCCCAGCTCTTTCCTTGAGACGCCACACTTGGTGCTGAACCTGCACAAAGGTGATTTCACCACGGCCACGAACACCGCCGAGGCGATTAATAGCATTTTTGGGCCAGATGTGGCGGTGCCGCTCGATGCAAACTCTATCCGCGTGCGTGCGCCTCAAGATCCAAGCCAGCGGGTTTCTTTTGTTTCCCTGCTTGAAAATGTCGAAGTGACCCAAGCCGAGCCACCCGCGCGTGTGATTATCAACTCACGCACTGGCACGGTCGTAATCGGCGGCAATGTGCGCGTCACGCCAGCGGCGGTTACCCATGGATCTCTGACCGTAAAGGTGAACGAGGACTTCAACGTCGACCAAGGACAGACCGTGGTCACAAACGGGGATCAGACCATTGTGGCGGACAACGAACCCGTGGTGACCCCCGATACGGACATTGATGTCGAAGAGGAACCAGCGCGCGCCTTTGTGTTTGATACCGGCGTGTCGCTGTCGTCGATGGTGGATGCGATTAATGCCGTGGGCGCTTCTGCCGCTGACCTCGTGGCAATCCTCGAGGCACTGCGCGAGGCAGGTGCCTTGCGCGCCGAGCTGGTCGTGATCTAGGGGCGCGCGATGGCAGATGGCATTACCCCCATGCGCGCGGCCGATCTGATGGCGCAGCGTCACACCACCAACAGCACCGCCGCGTGGCAACGGCCCACAGTGGACACCAGCCAGTCGCAGCGCGAACAGCTTTATTCCGTGGCCAAAGAATTTGAGGCCGCGTTCTTGTCCGAGTTTATGAAACAGGCCCGTGCCGGGGAACTGGCCGAGGGTATTTTTTCGTCTGAAGCGGGCAAAACCTTCCAAGGGTTACTTGACGTCGAAGTGGCGCGCAGCAGCACCAAAGCTGTTGATTTGGGCATTGCTGAAGCGATGGTAGACCAACTGGGCCGGCACCTGCCCAGCGGTGACAAATAACCATGGCTGGTCTTTTTGATATCGGCAGCAGCGGGATTGAGGCCTACCGCAAGGCGCTCAGCGTGACAGGGCAAAACATTGCCAACCTCAACACCGAAGGCTACCGCCGGCGCGAGGCTTCGATGGAGGAAATCTCGGCGACGCAGGGCGATATCCTTAGCATTTCGGACCAAGCCGGATTGGGTGTTCGGGTCTCCGACATCACGCGCGCGTTCGATAGCTTTATCGCCACGCGGGCGCGGGACACGGCCTCTGATTTTTCGCGGGCGGACGCCTATAAGGGTGCTCTAGATACGCTTGAGACTGTGATGCTGCCGGAGGATTATGACCTCGGCAAATCGATCAATGATTTCTTTGACGGGATGAGTGCGATTGCCCAGGCGCCGGGCGACCTATCAGGCCGGGTTGTGGCGCTGGAGCAAGGCCGCTCGTTGGCGGCGGCTTTCACGTCATTGTCGCGCTCGCTGGGCAGCTTTCAGGCTGCGGTGGTTAGCGAAGTCGAAAATTCGGTCTCTGCATTGAATACGGAATTGGCAGGGCTTGCCGATATTCAGGCGCAATTGATCTCAGCTGGTGGCAGTGGCAAGGCGTCGAACGCGTTGATGGATCAGCGCGATAAATCTATTTCTGCCCTTGCGGAATATGCAGGCGTGTCCGCCGAATATAGCGTGCGCGGTGATGTGCGACTGACCTTGGGGGCTACGGGTACGGGTCCAGTGCTGGTTGAGGGCAAAGAGGCCAGCATGCTTTCCGTCACGGTGGCCGATGGTCAAATCAACGTCTATGCTGGCGGCGGTGCTGGCGCCACGCAAACACAACAGCTGACTTCGGGTGGTTTGGCAGGGTTAATTTCGGCCTATGAGACCATTAGCCAAACCACGCGCGATCTCGATGCGTTGGCCCGCAAGGTTGCGAGCGATCTGAATACTGTTCACGCCGAGGGTATGACCCTCGACGGTGCTCCGGGCAGTGATCTGTTTTCGCTCTCGAGTTATACACTTAATCCCGACGCAAATAATTTGGGCAGCGTGACTGCCTATGCCACGCCGACCGATGCGGTTACGGATGCCGATTTCACGCTTGAGGTCACCTATAACAAAGCCGCCGGGGAATGGCGCGGATTAACGGCCACGGGCACGGTGCTGGCGCGTGGTTCGGATGGGTTTACCTATGAGGGCGTTGAGGTCGCGTTGAACGGTCAACCCGCAGATGGGGACACGTTTACGCTGGTCGTCTCGCAGGGCAAGGCGGCAAATATGTCCTTTGCGCTCAGCCGGGCGGAGGAGTTTGCCGCGGCAGGCCCGCTGATCGCCAGTGCGAGTTTGGACAACCAAAGCACAGCCAGCTTGGCCGCCTTGGGTTTTGTTGAGCCGCCTGCGAGCGGGTTGCCCGATTTCACCGCGAGCTTGCCCAATGATGCAGGCGTTGCCGCAGCCACACGGTTCCGCGCTGATGGGGTCGTAGGCGTTATTCCGGCCTCTGTTGAGGCGATTGAGCTCTTCTCGCTCAGGACCCAAGACAATGTGACTTTCAGCCTGTCAGACGCGCAGCAGGGCGAATTTACCACCGTTACATTGACGGTCGATGGCACCGCGCACAGCTTTAGCACGACCGCTTTTACGCAGAAGTTGGACACTTTGCCGGATGTGGATCTGTCTGATCTGGCGGATATGCTGAACGCAGGCACTATCCTGACCACAAATGGCGTGAGCCTAGACAGTCTAGGCGTTTATGCGGCAGGCGAGGGTGGCTTGCTGTCTTTTGCAAGCGGCACAACCACACTCAGTGCGGCGCGCCTTGAGGCAGGCGGTACGATCACCGGGGCGGTTTCCAGCGCCAGCCCGCAAGGATCGGACATTCAGATTTTCACCCGCGAGGGGCGGCAAATCTCTGGCACACCGCTGAGTGACGCTGAGGTGATGAGCTATTTGACGCCCACAAACGGCTTTTCTGAGACGGCGGAATACCGCGCTGATTATCTGAACGGCGTGGCCGAAGGCGGCTTGCAAGGCATTGATGTGGCGCGACAATCGACAGAAGGTGCGCATGTACTGCGCCTTTCGGGTGCGGGGTTCACGCCTTCGGTCGATACGGCCGACACCGCGGCAGAGATTGTGGGCACCCCGGCGCAGACGGTCTCCATCGCGGTTGGGACAGATAGTGCTACGGAAATTACCATCCCTCAGGGGGTGATGGCCGACTACATCGCGTCCGAGATCAATGCCCTGCGAGGCGATCTTGGCGTCACAGCCGTGGCGCAAACCCGCGTGGCCCTGACGGATGTGCCGGACGGTGTGGTGCAATTTTCGCTGATCGGGGAAAACGACGAGGCGGTGTCCTTTTCCAGCAATGTGCAGGGTGGCGATCTGACCGACCTAGCAGCGCTCATTAACGCCAAATCGTCTGAGACGTCGATCGCGGCACATGTTTCGAGCGATTTGCAAAAGCTGGTTTTGGTCAACAGCGCAGGCTCCGACATTGTGATGCAGGACGTGGTCACGACCGGCGCAGCGCTGCAAGCAGTACCAGTGGGCATCGCCGGCCATGCGCGTTTGAGTGCGACGACTGCTTTGGGAACTGGCGCACAGAGCCTTGCGCGTTTTGGCGGTGAAGTGACCTTGAAGGCGGACAAATCCTTCACTGTGTCCGCAACCGGAGGGACAAAAAGCAGCGCCGCCAACAGCTTTGAGCAAGGTCTGGTTGCGCGTGAGATTGATGGGGCAGGGAGCTGGCAAGACCTCGCCTTCCAAGCGACCGAGGGCATAGACGGCAATGAGGGCCGACCGGATGGCAGCCTCGCCAGTGCCGCTGCCGCTTCCTTCAGCCTAAGCCTGGAGACGGACGGCTCTGCCGACAGGATGTCTGCCACGGTTGAGACTGGCGCGTTGGACGATTTGTCGAGCGGGACCATCGCCGCTGCTCTGGCCAAGGACATCCGCAGCACCGCGCCGGTGCCGGTACTGAAAGGCTCTGCGTTCGCCTCCGTTGGGGATTTGCCGAGTGATGGTTCAAGTATTACACTGACCCTTGGTGCACAGGACTATGTCCTGACCATGCAAGAGGGTGAGGTGGTCGTCTCCGGCCCGGAAGCGGGCCGGTTGAGTGCTGGGTTTGATGACAACAATCAGCTTGTGGTCAGCGCTCAGGACGGGATGGAAAGTGGTCAAATGCTTGGGGTGGCCGCCTCGGCAAGTGCCACGTCAATGCAAGCCTTTGGCCTGTCCGTCACAGGACGCACGGCCGTTATGTCGGGCAGGGTCATCGACAGTACGGCCATGACAACGACACCTTTGGACCTGACGCTTGAGATCGACGGCACGGAATACACGGTCAGCATTTCTGATGATGGGGCCGGCAATGCAGTCACTGCCGCATCCCCCAGTTTACCCAGCAACACCTCGGTTGGACTGACGACCGTCACAAACGGCGTTCAGGTCCAAATTACGCGCACGGGCACTGACACCGATACGGATTTCCGAGTGATTGCCAGCGATGACGCGCGCAGCTTGGGTTTTGATACAACGCCGAACCAACTGCTTGTGACGGATGCTGGCCTGCGCGCCAGCACGCAAGATGGCACGGCGGTGGATGTGACCGCCAGCGCCAGCAGCCTAATCCACGAACGGGTGAGCTTGTCTAATCTACCGCCGGAAGAGCTGATTGTGATTTTGACAGGCGACGGTGCGCGCAGGTTGTCTGCACGCTATGACGTGGCGCCGACAAGCGATGCGGACCCAGTTCAGCGCCCGATTGAGGTGCGCGTGGCGGATGCGGACAGCGGCCGGGTGGAGATCATCGATAGTACAAGCGGCCATTCGATCGCGAGCCGGTACCTTGATACCAGTGGGCGCATGAATGTGGCCGGCATGGACCTTTTGTTGAACGGTGCCGTGGCCACGGGCGACAGCTTTACCATCGCCGCCAACACCAATAGCGCGGGTGATGGACGCAACATCGAAAAGCTATTGGCCCTTCAATCGCTGAACACTCAAAGCGGGCGCGGTGGATTCACCAGCCAGTTCAGCGCATTGATCACCGACATGGGCGCCAAGGTCAAAGCCAGCAACATCGCCGCGCAGTCGGCCGAGGCGGTAAAAGACGCTGCGGCTGAGTTGGAGGCCGAATTTTCGGGCGTTAACCTCGATACTGAAGCCGCGCGCCTCTTGGAACAACAACAAGCCTATCAGGCCCTAGCCCGCGTGCTTAGCACCGCGAAAGAGCTGCTTGATACGCTGATGAATTCGATCTGATGAAAGGATCCACCCGTGGCCATTAGCACCAAGATGTTCAACGAACAGACCATCGCCAACCTTGGTCGCCTGTCCGAGCAATTGGGGGGGCTGCAAGATCAAGTCGCCAGCGGCAAAAAGCCGATCAAACCGTCGGTGGATCCGATCGCTACAGCCAAGCTTTCAGCCGCCACAGAGCTTGAGGCCACGCTTTCACGGTTTCGGGGCAACATGACCCGGATCGACAATCGTCTTTCGGAAACAGATGTTGCGCTGGGACAGGTGCAGAATGTGATGATCCGCCTGAAGGAATTGGCGGTGCAGGCCAATAACGACACGCTGAACGATACCGACCGTCTTGCCATCCAAAAAGAGGTCACGCAGCAAAAGCATTTTCTCATGGGCCTTGCAAATGTCCGCGATGCGCAGGGGCAGGCGCTTTTTGGCGGCTATTACACCAGTGATGACCCCTTTGTGGCGGACCTTGCCGGCAACGTGAGCTATGTTGGCGACGCGGGGCGTCATAGCCTGCCAGTGTCTGAAAGCCTCAACCTGTCGACCGGCGTGGACGGTGCCAGCAGCTTTATGCGGGTGCAAACGGAACAAGGTCCCAAATCGGTGTTCGATGTGGTGCGCGAATTTGAACTTGCGCTTGAAGTCATGGCGACCCGCGAGACAAGTGTGACAGTGAATGCGGCGGGTGGCGCTGACCTTACCTTTGACATTGGACGCCGGCCAACGCCGCAAACCCTGCGCATTGAAGGCTCAAAGGGGGCAGCGGAGGTCAGCGTTGATCTCGTCTCCGGCACGATGCGCCCGATGATCGAGGCGATCAATGCGAAGACGGCCGTGACAGGGATTAGTGCGCAAGTTTCAAAAGACGGAAACACGATCCGATTGAAGGATGCGAGCGGTCAGCCCTTTACCCTGTCGCAGTATCAAACAGGTGATGTGACAGGTGCAGAGCGTGAGGTAAGCAGCCAGATCACGGTGCAGCAGATGATCGGTGAGGCAGCAGTGGGCACGCCCGTCACATTTGTGGATGCAGACAGTGCGCTCTCGAAATCACTCGGTGGGCTGGATGTCGTGATCAACCACATGGCGCAGCAACAGGCGCAGGTTGGCGCCTATGCGGCCACGGCCGAGATGCAGTCAGATATGCTGTCGCAGCAAGAGGTGATGGTCAAAGAGGCGATTTCTGGCATTGAGGATGCGGATTTGACCGAGGTGGTGACAGAGCTGCAAAGTCTGATCGTCAACCGTGATGCACTACGCCAGGTCTTTGCCAAAATTGGCCAACAAAGCCTGTTTGACCTGATCCGTTGATGCGCATCTTACGGCACATATTAGCTGGCCCGTTTGCGGTTTTGATGATGGCCACGCAAGCCCTTGCGACTGCACCGGACTGCGAGGCGATGGCAGCGGAGGTGGGCCGCCGAGCGCAATTGCCAGAGGGATATTTGCCCGCAATTTCGCGCATTGAAGCGGGCCGACAAATGGGTGACAGCCGCCGCGCGTGGCCCTGGACACTTAATCACGCAGGAAAAGGTCTTTATTTCGACACGCGCGCCGAGGCTTTGGCCTATTTGAAAAAGGCGACACGAAAAGGGCGGACGAACATCGATGTCGGCTGTATGCAAATCAACCATTATTGGCACGGGCATGTGTTCGGTTCAGCCGAGGAAATGATCGAACCCACGCGTAATATCGAATACGCCGCGCAATATCTGAAAGAGCTATATGCCCGCCACGGATCCTGGGTTGAGGCGGTAAAACATTATCATTCGCCGGACGAGGCGCGGGGCACGCGGTATTTCAAAGGGTTTGAGGCTGCGCAGCGTATCTTGAATGAGAACAGCACAGGCGGGCAATTGAGTACAGGTATTCCGCAAACGCCCGGGCGGGCGCTCTATGCCAGCGCCGGCTTTTTCCCATTTGGAGGCGCGCCTTCGCAATCTTCGATTGTGCCGGATGGATTAATTGCGGGAATTGATGCCAAAGGCGCTGCTGCGGCCGACGAAATTTATGCGCGTCTCATTGCGGCATTAGGCGACGATGATGAAGCCCAATCATTCTTTGTTTGGCGTCCCGACAGTCATTTAACCAAGCGCCACGAAGTGCGCGGTGTGGTACAATACAAGTGGAATGAAATTGAGCAATTCCGGCAAAGTTTCGCGCAGGAATAAGGCTATTTCTCGACGCTACGAATATTTTCCTGAACCTCCAGATAGGCCGCGAATAGGTCCGCTTCAGATACCACGCCGATCATTTTGCCGGTTTCACGCGCGACGACAGGAATACTTTCCCCGACGAATGAAGAGGCCGCCTCAATCGCCTCGCTGAGACTATTCTCGGCTTCTAGGATCAGCGGCGCCGCATCCATAAAATGTTTAACAGCAGTTTTTCTGTCAGCCTCAAGTGTCTGATTAATAGTTACTTTACCAACGAAGCGCTGATTTGCGCTCAGAACATATGCCTCGGTTTGTTCTTGCGTGCGTAACTGCGCGAGAACAGTGTCCGCAGTTTGGTCTTCAGTTAGCGCAATGAAGTCTTGGGTCGCATACCCAGCGACTGGCGTTTGGTTGAGGCTCAATTGGCTGCGGCCATAACGTAGATCAATTCCGCGGTCCAAAAGTTGGCGGTCAAAAAAGGAATGCCCAAAGATGTTCGTGGACACGACTTGGCTGACCACAACCGCGAGCAAAGTAATCAGGGTGAATTCATATGAAAGGGTTAATTCAAGTACAATAAATACCGTTGCCAAAGGCGCGCCCACCACGCAAGCCGCCACAGAGGCCATTCCCGCAAGCGTTAATGCTGCCGTCAGATTTCCGGTGTTTCCAAATTCAAATAACTTCGCCAATAACGCTCCAGAGGCGGCGCCAACCAATAGGGCTGGGGAGAAAATGCCGCCGAAAAAGCCAAAGCCCAAACAAATACTGGTCAAAACAATTTTTGCGAGGAGGAGCGAAGCGATAAGTAGGATGCCCGGGGGGCTTTCTAGCAAAAGGACAAGTGTGTCGGTTCCAAGTCCTAACGCGGACGGCACCATGCTGCCGATTACGATTACTGAAAAGACTGCAATCACAATCGCATAGTGTGGCGAAAGTCCAAGTTTTTGGTTCCAGACCGCAAACTTGCGTAAGCTGAACATGAACAGGATTGCGATAAAGCCAAATATGACGGCTGAAATCACTACGGGTAGGAATGCCTGCATCAAAGCTGGTGGTTGCGTTGTAAGTGTGAGCGGGTGCGGCAATTGGAAAACGTAATTTACCATCGCTGCGGCTGCGATTGCGCTTGTTGCAATGGGCGCCATGGCTTTGGGTGAGAAATGCCGCACGACGGCCTCATGTGCGAATATAATGCCGGCGATTGGCGCGTTGAAACCAGCTGAAATTGCTGCGGCGACACCGCAGCCGATAACAACGTTATTCGGCATCGGAACCGCGAAAGCTTTCTTAATTGCTGCTCCGGCGGTCGCGCCGAAGTGCACCAGTGGTCCATATTGTCCAACGGACGCCGCGCCGCAGGCCGATACGAGCGCGGCCAGCGTTGATGCAATTCCAGTCTTTATATCAATGGGTTCAACATCTTGGTGTGCGGCGTAAATCGTGTCCGCAGGTCCATGCCAGCGTGTGATTTTAAAAAGTTTTCTGATGGCGAGCATACCGACCGCAGCGGTGGAGATGACGACAGCAATGGACAGATCAATCGATAAGGGACCAATTTGAATAAGCTGAGAAAAGAAATCGCTGCGCGCGCCCTGAAAATACTGCACGATTTGTACAAAAGCAGCAGCCGCCATCGCGACAACAACACCAATAACGGCGCCAAATGATGTGCTGGCATATGTTGAGAGTATAGAACTGCGACGAAGTGTATTTGTTATGTGCATATGATTTCGAAGCCTTTCTTGCTGAAAGCTATCTCTAACTTGTTTTGTCTCCAAATAAAAAATTTCGCTGTGTTGGCATGTTTGCTGCAAAGAAATGTCCAATACAATCAAGCGAGGACGCAAATGTACGGCATTATCAGATCTGGTATGGCAACGGCCATGCATGAGATTTCCATCGTTTCAAATAATATCGCAAACTCTGGATCTACGGGTTTTAAAAAGAGTGACGTTTCCTTCACTGATATCTACGGCGCGGCCACGCCCGACACCGTCGCGCGAACTGCGACCGGATATGGCAGTTCGATCGCGGAAACGCGGCGCAATGATGGACAGGGGGTTGTGGTCACTCGCGGCGGCGCTTTGAACGTGGCGCTGGTGGGCGCGGGACTTTTCACTACGTCACCGCCTGATGAAACTGGCGCGGCTTCTGAGGGTGTTGTGTTCACCAGAAATGGTGAGTTTTCCTTGGACAAAGACGGTTTTTTGCGGGCGTCTGATGGCTCATTTGTACGTGGTATTGCTGGCGGGGACGAAGGTGGTGCTGGAACGGCATTACAAACCATTCAGGTGCCTTTTGAATTTGAAGAGCAAACTTTAACCCAATTGGAAATTGCAAATGATGGGTCCGTATCTGCGACCTATGGCGACAGTACCATTGTTGCATCCGGACAGTTGGCGTTGGCAAATTTTTCTAATCAGGGTGGATTGAAAAATGTAGGCTCCGCCAGATTTGCGCAAACATCGCATTCCGGTGAACCAATTTACGGTGTGGCTGGACAGAGTGGATTTGGCACAATTCAGTCGGGCGCTCTTGAAGGGTCCAATGTGGACATCACACAAGAAATGACTGTGATGATCCGAGCACAGCAGCAGTTCAGTGGCTCCGCCCGCGTTTTGCAAGCCAATTCCGATATGGTCGAGAAACTCACGCGTTAAAAGAGTAGGGCCCAGATATGATCTGGGTCTTTTTATTCTGGCGTGTCTTCGGGTATTTCTACAAGCCACTTAAACAAGAACCCAAGCACGCCGATGCCCCAAATGGCAGCAACGAAGTGCCATGCTGTTAATTCTTGAAGTACGATAAAGCGATCGCTCGCAAGGGGGATGAACAAGATCAGTGCCGCCGCAGCAAATAGAAAATAGCGAATTACCATACATTGCCGGCACACATATTTTTTCTTGGCGGGCTTATTTTCCATAATTTTGGCCTTTGACGAGCTCACGTTTGGTAAAGTATTCCAAGTGCTGATTAGCCGAAAACCGACGAGGTTTGAATAGTTTTCCTTAATCCGCTAACAAAGAAGCGGAAACTGACTGGAAAACGATGCTGCCGATTGCTGCCACCAACCTTCCCACCCTTGCTGCGAGCGCTTCGCCCGCGCAAACGGTGGCTGTGTCTCAACCTGTTCGACTGCCTCACATCGCACCTACGTTGCGTCAGACAGGATATGGGTTGCCGGCAACCGAAGCGTTTGAAGCAAGCGCGCCATATTCGGCGAAACATCCCAAAGTTCAGATTTATCACCCGGCCTCAGCGCCCTCTGCGCAAGTGACGGAGAATGTCTTGATGGCCAAAGCGCTGATGTCGCAACCGTTTGCACACTCGGGTGCCGCGACTAAAATCGCGCGTATTTCCAATATGTTCCAAGATGCGCCACGTTTTGGAAATGCGGTTAACATCCTTTCTTGAAGCCGAAGCCGCAGGCTTAGAGGCCGTCCATGAAATCGACATCCATATCGGGCAACTCTTTCAACCATTCACCATCTTCGATCTGATCCCACGTCCACCCAGCTGGCTTAGCGAGGTCTGGTTTCGTGCGGAACATGTAGATGAAGGGTTTGAACTCTTTCGCGGAGGCCTGCGAAGTTACCTCAGGCGTCTTCACTCCCTCAAGGCTGGAAGAAAAGAACCCTTTGATGCGCCGCGGTGTACCCGCCTGATCGAATTTGATTCGGTTGTAGGAAAAGCTATCCAGAATTTCCGAGGCGTCTTCGACTTCCGCTTCCATCAAATGACGCAAATACGTCTCGGCTGTGTCCAACACCATTTCGTGATTGATATCTTTGTATCTCTCGGCGAGAACCTCTGCATACTTCGCAGCGAATGCTTCTAGCGATATATTTTCAGCCAAGAAGCGTTGGGCGACGAGCGCGCAAACAGCAGAATAGACCCACATCGGACAGTTAAGTTGCAAGGAAGCCTCCAATCAAGCGCCGGTCTGAAACGACCGAAAACGTAGAGGGAAGCGTTATTTTATCTCGGTCCACGCGTCAATAATATCATTGATAACATTGGCACAGGCGTCGATTTTTGCCGTCTCATCGAACTTCATCGCTTTTTGAAGTTGTGCGCGGCAATATTCGTAGACAGTGAAAAGGTTTTTGGCGATGTCGCCGCCTTTTTCAAAGTCCAAACTTGTCTGCAAAATATATACGGCGGTAAAGGCTTTTGAGACACTTGTTTTCCGTTTTTCCGGATCAAGGTTTTCCAGCTGTAGCGTTGCGAGGCAACGGGATAGCTCTTGAAGCGTGAGTGAGATCATTTCATGCGGGTCTGATAGACCTGTCAATCCAGCTTGTGTTGAGCGTTTGTATTGGTTGCGTGCGAATGCGTAGTTCACTGATCTCTCCCGTCGGCCTTGTGTCCCTACTATTCAGAACGGCCACGCTTGGGATTTGTTTAGGCGATTTGTGTTCTAGCAGGTCGAAGCAATTCTTTTCTTCGCGTTTTGCCGGGGTGCGTATTCGGCCAACGGCACATAGAGTTTTTTCTCTGTATTGCCCTGCTCATCGAAGTGGCAAATTTCCACCTGAACACCTGCGAAAGGAGAATGGATATCGGATGTGTCGGGGTGGTTTACCCAATTTTTGAAAAGGTTCATGGCCTACCTGCGCTGTGTATACGGGGTAGAATTGCAATTAGAATGCCAAGATCCAGAAGTTTACGTGATAATGAAGGATGTAAATTCAACAGCGTGAATAAACGGATCGTAGCCCCATTTCACCAGGTACATATTGATTGTTTCTTTTATCGTTTCCGCGAGCTGAATTCGGCCCTCATAAGAAAGCAGGACCTCTTCGTTCAAACCGACAGCTTCTGCGAGGATGAGCGGTCTAAGCTGTGGTTCTCGCTCTTCCAGAATGTCGATCAGACCGTTCGAATTTAGGGGCGTTTCATAAATCGACACAGCGATCTCGAATGAGAACAGGCTATTGCTGCCCGGTACGTTTCCAACAATCGCGGCAGGGTATGGATAGTACTGATATCCCGGAACCAGCAGCGTTGGACCAACGTCGTCTGGCACCTCGTCTGTGGCCTCTTCTTCTTCTGGTGCAACTTCCAGTTGTTCCTCTACCAGTGCTTCGGGAGGAGCCAGTCGGTCTTGTTCCGGCTTAATGGACATATGCCCAAGAGAAAACGCCGCGAACGTCACTACAGCAGGTAGGCCGTAAAGCGCGGCATTTATCGCGAGCGTTTTCATCATTCATATCCTCCGTGCCTAAGTTAACGACATTTTCTTAGATTTCGTTATGGCACAGGTGTCAAATTTTTGAGACGATGCGAAGGCGCGGTCGTGCAACGCTGTCTATAAATTGACAAAGCGCCACAGCACACGAATAGAAGTAGAAAACCTCAATTATTAAGTAAGCAATATCAGCGCCTTAACAAGTTAATTTACTTTATTCTACCAAAATTGTTTTTCCGCAGAATTAGCTTGGCCCGCTTATTGCCTTTTTGTCTTCGTAATTCGGAGTTCTGAAATGACATCCATATTGATCGAAGCAACCCGGTTTCCAAAAGCACAGGATCTTTGTGCTTTGGTGGCATGCCGAAAACTTGATGCCGGGCTCTTGTCTGAGACGGCCGCATCGGGTGCGACATTGGTTTTTTCTGCGGCGTACGAGGCGGAGTTGGGTAACCTTCAGGCATTGGTGGCCGTCGCTCGCACTCATAAACCGCGCCTTGTTGTGGTAATTGATTTTGACGCGGCCCATTTCGATGTAGAAAGCCACCTGGGCGGCAAGGTCTTGCGCCTGAGCTTGCCCGCGCAAGACGATTTCGCGCTTACAGTCGCTGCGGACATCATATGCGCTGACCTAGGCAATATGATTGCGGCGGACCCGGCAACGTCTGAACTGTTGACGCTCGCATCACGGGTTGCGAAATCCGATGTCACCGTTTTTATCAACGGGCCGACGGGAACGGGCAAGGAAGTGTTGGCGCGCTTCATTCACGATAAATCTGACCGGTCACAGGCGCCGTTTGTGGCCATCAATTGTGCTGCGATCCCAGAAAATATGCTCGAGGCTGTACTGTTCGGCCATGAAAAGGGGGCTTTCACTGGGGCCTCTGTGGCGAACAAGGGGATATTCCGCGCGGCAGACAAAGGCACGTTGTTGTTAGATGAAATTTCGGAGATGCCGCTTGGACTACAATCCAAGTTACTGCGAGTTCTGCAAGAACGCACCGTGACCCCGCTTGGGGCACAAAAAGAAATCGATGTTGATGTGCGCGTTCTTGCCACAACCAACCGCGATATGCGCGCGGAGGTTGCCGCAAACCGGTTCCGCGAGGATTTGTACTATCGGCTCAACGTCTTCCCGATGGC
>CBFHKQ010000018.1:0-40948 GCA_965656435.1 uncultured Pseudosulfitobacter sp.
ATCAGGTCGTGGCGGGCCAAAAGGTCCGTCAACAGCACCCCGTCGAAGGCTGCGTTTTCGCCGTGCCAATCGGTTGTGGTGATCATCCGGCGCGCGCCTAGCGCCTCCAGCGTGGTTGTATCATATGTCGTCTCGGCCCCGTCCGGCGCTTGCACGGTCAACGTACCTGCCGCAGCGGGCAAGGTTTCCAGGGTAACGGCCTCCGTTGCAAAAGCGGGCAGCGCACCCGAAAACGCGAGGGCAGAACTCGCCACCGCGGCTAAAATCTGGTGGCGGGAATACGACACATTCATCTGAAAGAGCCTCTCATACAAAGGGCCCCGCAAACATCAGGGGGCGGCTCTTTCATCTTGAGGGCGAGCCCTTGATAAATCCTTTCTGGAGGACCTTCTGTGGCGAAAAAAGTCGTCGTGGTTAATGCGTATCTACTGCTTTGGCCGCAACGTTAACCAATAGCGTCATAGCCCGAAATCAAGCCGCGCAGCGCCATCGCATCGCCGCAGGCTTGAGTCACGGGAACCGCTTGCAGCGCGAGCGCCTGCGCATAAAGCCGCGCTTTTTCATCGTCACCGATAACTGCGACCTGCTGGCCCAGCCAATAGGGTTTTGCGGCCGCGAGCTCCATGCCGATGAACAGCCCCAAAAGGCGGGCGCGGGCCGTGGCCGGGGAAAGCTTTTGCAGCAACAGTGGTACACGCAATTCGACTAGCTTTGCGGCCACTGCCGCAGGGCGGCCCATCGCTGTGCGGACCGCCGCCTCAAAGCTTTCGACGTCCCAATCGGGCTGTGCTTGATAAGGTGCTGGAACACGACCCTCCGCCATCCCGAGGATCAGATCTGTGGTCACAAAGCTCTGAAAACTAACGATTTCACCTGCGCTCAGGTGCGCCCATGTTGTCTGCGCCCCCGGCAAGCAGAGCACCCCGTCCCAGCCGGGATTGGCAGCGACAAAACCTGCGATTTGGGCGCTCGCCCCTAGGATGATATCCGGCGGTGTGGATTGGTGTACGTTGGGGATCAAGTGCACTTGCGGCGACCCTATCGCCTGCGCTGGCGACGGTGGCGTGCAGGGCACCCTGTGCATCGCAGCATCGGTGGCGCCCGCGATCACAATTGGCAAATCCATGAGATCGTCCGTGCCAAACGCCTGTGACACCGCACGCACTATATGCGCTGCACTGGCCGCCAGCGGTGCTATCTCGGCCTCTGCTTCAGCGCGGACATCGCCACCCAGAATATGCCAGACGCGCAGCCTCGTGCCGTCCACAAAAGCGGCGATCCACCCCTGCTCGCTCATCATTGTCTCCATCTGTATCGCCGCGCCCGACCCATGAGTGCCGCGCATTATTGCGCGCGCAACCAATTCATCAAGGCAGGGCGCACCGACATCTCGCCACGGTGGCGCGCATCGCGGATCACCTTGCGCACCTCGCCCAAGTCCGAGCGCATCAGCAGCGACTTCACTGGCCCGATTGACGCCGGACGCATCGACAAACGACGCAGGCCCATCGCCGCAAGGCATAGCGCCTCAATCGGGCGGCCCGCGTCTTCGCCACAAAACGAGACCGGCGTGCCCGCCACATCGCACCGTTCCACGATCTGCTCAATAAAGCTGAGGAACGACACATTCAGCGAGTCGTAGCGTTTGCGCACCCGCTCATTCTCGCGGTCGGCGGCGAAAAAGAACTGCTTGAGGTCATTTCCCCCAATGGAGAGGAAATCGACCTCCTCAAAGAATTTATGTGGCGCAAAGCCCAGCGAGGGCGTCTCAAGCATCGCCCCAACTGCAATCGTCTCCGGCAGGACGTGGCCCAAGCGGCGCTCGCGCTCAAGGGCCTTATCCACCTCGGCGCGGGCTTGGTTATATTCCTCATATTGCGCAATGAAAGGAAACATCACCGTCAGAGGCCGCCCATTGGCCGCCCGCATTAGGGCCTGCAACTGCATCCGCAAAATGCCTGGCTTATCAAGGCCCACGCGGATCGCGCGCCAGCCCAGCGCGGGGTTCGGCTCGTCATTAGGCTTCATATAGGGCAGGACTTTGTCCGACCCGATATCAAGCGTACGAAAGACGACAGGCTTGCCCTGCGCGGCATCCATCACGCGGCCGTAAAGCGCGCTCAACTCAGACCGGCGCGGCATCTGGTTGCGCACCAAGAACTGCAATTCCGTGCGGAAAAGGCCCACGCCTTCGGCTCCAGAGGAGCCGAGCGAGGGCAGATCTGCCATTAGGCCCGCGTTCATGTGCAAGGCCACAACCTCGCCGCAGCGGGTTTCCGCGGGGCGGTCGCGGATGCCGGCATAGCGCTCCAACGCTTCGGCCTGCATCGCCATTTTATCCCGAAAAGCGGTGACCACAGTGTCATCCGGGCGCAGATGCGCAATGCCCTGATCGCCGTCGACCATAACATGATCGCCGTTCAACGCTTCCGTGGTGATCCGGTCGGCATGCACGATCAACGGGATGGCAAGCGCGCGCGCCACGATCGCGGCATGACTGCCGACAGAGCCTGCCTCCAGCAAAATCCCCTTGAGCGCACGGCCATAATCCAATAGCTCCGCCGGCCCAATGTTGCGCGCCACTAGGATCGGATCGGCAGGCATTTCCGCACCTGTATCCGCGCCCTGCCCAGTCAAAATACGCAGCAAACGGTTGCTGAGGTCATCAAGATCGCTCAGCCGCTCGCGCAGATAGCTGTCAGTGGCCTTCCCAATCCGCGCCCGCGCCAGCGATTGTTCTTTTTCAACGGCCGCCTCGGCGCTAAGGCCGCGGCCAATGTCCTCTTGCATCCGCCGCATCCAGCCCTTCGAATTGGCAAACATACGGTAGGCTTCAAGAACTTTACGTTGCTCTTTATCCGCCCCGGCGAGCGAGAGCATTTTGTCCACGCCCACGCGCAGCTCTTCCACCGCTTCCTCAAGCCGCTCCAACTCGCGGTGCGGGTCATCGGCGATGGGATTGACCACGACAACTCGCGGCTCGTGCAGCCAGATATGGCCCTCGGCCACACCCTCTTGGCCCACGGTGCCACGGATCATCACCGGTTGAGAATGACGCGCAGACATTGCGGCACCCTCGCCCACGAAAGCGCCAAGCTCCGTCATTTCGGCCAAGACCATCGCAACCACTTCGAGGGCATACACCTCATCGGCCACATATTCGCGCGCCTCGCGGGACTGGACGACCAAAACGCCCAGCGCCTCGCCTAACCGCTGAATGGGGATCCCTAGAAAACTGGAAAAGACCTCTTCGCCGGTCTCGGGCATATAGCGGAACCCGGGCGCCTGCGGGGCATTGGCGGTGTTGACCACTTGACGGCGGCGAGCCACGCGACCGACAAGGCCTTCGCCCAAACGCATCCGCGTCTGGTGCACCGCATCCGCGTTCAATCCTTCGGTCGCACAGAGTTCCAGCGTTTCTTCGTCCCGGAACAGATAGATCGAGCACACCTCACACCCCATAGAGGAGGCGATCAGCTCTGTGATCTTGTCCAAACGGGCCTGGCCCGGCGCATCAGCCGCCATCTCATCGCGCAAACGGCCCAGCAGTTTGCGGCTCTCTGTTTCCCTACGCTCCACCATCTGCGGTTGCGTCCTCTTCTTTGCCCGAGATCAAAGTAGATCATAGGCCTTTGGAATTAGGAACGAGATTTTATCGCAGGCCCCCATATCATGGCGGGGACGTGCCGGCCTCAGGCCGCCTTTTCTAATTCAAATGCATCGTGCAGCGCCTGCACGGCTAGTTCCATATATTTGCGGTCAATCAATACGCTGATTTTGATTTCAGAGGTCGTGATGACCTTGATGTTGATGCCCTCAGCGCTGAGCACTTTGAACATCTTGGCGGCCACGCCGGTGTGTGACCGCATGCCAATCCCTACAACGCTGATCTTGGCCACGTCCATGTCGGCAATCAGCTCGCCATAGTTGATGATGCCATCGGCCTTGGCGGCGGCCATCGCAGCCTCAGCCCGCGCGACTTGATCGGTGGGGCAGGACCATGTCATGTCCGTACGCCCCTCTTCGGCGATGTTTTGCACGATCATATCCACGTTCACACCCGCATCCGACAGCGCCGTAAAGATCAGCGCCGCGATGCCGGGGCGGTCCGCAACCGATACCAGCGTCATCTTGGCCTCATCACGGCTAAAGGCCACGCCGGCGACAACATTGCTTTCCATAATTTCCTCCTCGGCACAGACCAACGTCCCTGCATCGTCCGATTGTTCTTCAAAACTGCTCAAGACCCGCAGCTTCACCTTGTAGCGCATTGCCAACTCAACCGAGCGTGTTTGCAGCACCTTCGCGCCAAGGGAGGCAAGCTCCAGCATCTCTTCAAAGGCGATCCGGTCCAGCTTGCGCGCCTTGGCACTGACCCGCGGATCGGTGGTATAAACGCCGTCCACATCGGTATAAATATCACAGCGCTCTGCCTCAAAGGCGGCGGCAAAGGCCACGGCGGTGGTGTCGGACCCACCTCGGCCCAACGTCGTAATCCGACCCTCCGGACTGACCCCTTGAAAACCTGCCACCACGGCCACCCGCATGCCTTCGGCAAACTTGGCGCGAATGTTTTCGGGCGGAATATCCTCAATCCGGGCCGAGGAATGAGCCGAGGTCGTCTGAACCGGCACCTGCCAGCCTTGCCAGGAGCGCGCCGGCACATCCATTTCCTGAAGCGTGAGAGCCATCAGACCCGCGGTCACATTCTCACCCGAGGATACAACTGCATCGTATTCGCGCGCATCATAGAGCGGGGAGGTTTCATTCACCCAACCGACCAATTCATTCGTCTTGCCCGACATGGCCGAGACAATGACAATCACGTCATAGCCCTTGGCCACTTCGACACCCACACGTTTTGCAGCCCGCCGAATGCGGTCCAAAGTGGCGACCGAAGTACCGCCGAATTTCATCACCAAAACAGGCATTTTGCCCTCACGTCAATTTCCGCCGCTTCCCTACGCCGCGCGCTGCCAAAAGACAAGGCGGCGGCCTCGGCTGCACGGCGGATTGGCCAATGCGCCGCAGCGCAACATCTGTTGCAGGGCTCAGAGCTGGCTCAGTTAGTTTTGGATTTTGGGATGAAAGGCAGTGGAACAACCGGCACGCCTTCGGACAGCAGCGCCCGCGCCTCTGCCGGGCGCGCCTCACCGTAGATTGCACGTTCAGGCGCATCGCCCGCATGCATGGCGCGCGCTTCTTTGGCAAAGTTCCCGCCCACATAAGTCGCGTTTTTTTCCACCTCTGCGCGCATCTTTTGCAAGGCGGCATCCGCGCCCGCACGCAACGAGGTGTCTGCGGCCACCGCAGGCGGTTGTGGTACGGAGACCTCGGCTTTGTCCGCCGCAAGTTGGCCCTTGGCCTCCGTCTCTTTTTTACGCACCGCAGGCGCCATCATGGTTTTACGCACCTCTTGAGTGCCGCAAGACGCGCAGGTCAGGTGCCCACCTATTGCCAACTGCTCAAATGCGCCCGCTGATTGGAACCAGCTTTCAAAAACGTGGCCCTCTGCGCATTGCAATGCATACTTTATCATCACAGCCTCCCGCCGGCGCAAGCCTGTGGTAAGGGCACACAGCCCCCCGCCATCTCGCCGGTAGTACTGCATAATCTGCAATTTCGCCCGGTGCAAATGACCTATGACAGGATGTCTGGGTCAAAATCGCGCAGGATGCGCGCCAGTTCCGGCTCGCCTACCAGCCTTGAGGCTTTCTTACGGCCCATCCAACTGCGCCGCCGCTGGCCACGCTCGGGCCAATCACGCGCTAAAGATTTAACGCGCACCGCGTAGACCATCGCCACACAGGGCAGCCCAATGTCATCGTTCAGCATTTTTTCGTAGGAATAAAGCCCCAAGGGCCGCTCATCCGCAGTGCCAATCACGCCAGCCTCTTCCCAGGCCTCAATCAGCGCGCTTTGCCCGGGTGTGCGTTCATCCATGGGCCAGCCCTTTGGAATGATCCAGCGTTTAGACCCACGCGACGTGATTAAAAGCACCTGAATTTTTCGGTTTTTCACACGCCAGCAGAGCGCCGCAAATTGCGTACGTATGTCCTGCTTGCCACCACCATTCGTCGAGATGGGCAGCTGTGTGATCTTGGGCGCTGTCATCCGCTGTGTCTCTTTTTTAGCAGTTATAGGCCTGCTTTTTAAAAAACGTATGCGATTCACCATAAAGTTGCCACCTATTTGTCCTACGCGCTGCCTCAGCGCGCACAAAATATGGTGGACGCAAAGAAGCACATCGCTAAATACACTGTCAAATTCAGGCCTTGCCGCGCTCGCGCGGCAGAGACACAGTGGCACGGATGAGAAATTTTTTGCCGATAATTTTGCGTAGATTGCAAAAAACGCTGCGCGCAGGGCTGCGGGCGCTGGCATTTGTGAGCGTCTGCGCCACACCGGCAGTATCCGACACGGACCAAGCGACCGTTTTTGCCGCCGCCAGCCTGCGCGGTGTGCTGGAGGCCGCTGCCGCACAAAGCGGCGTGGACCTGCGCGTGTCCTACGCCGGCTCGAGTGCTATGGCGCGGCAAGTGGCGCTTGGCGCGCCCGCGGATTTGGTGATCTTGGCGCACCCGCGGTGGATGGATTGGCTGGCGCGAAACGGCCCCGACGTGCTGGACCGCACAGACAGCCTCACATCCAACACGCTGGTTCTAATCGCCCCCAAAGGCACGCCCGCCTTGACAGAGGTGACACCCGCCACCCTGCGCGCACGTCTTGGCACCGCGCGCCTTGCCATGGGCCACCGCGCGGCTGTGCCTGCCGGGCAATATGCCCAAGAATGGTTGACACAGGCCGGTCTTTGGGCGGCCATCGCCCCGCAGGTGGCCGAGGTTGAGAATGTGCGCGCCGCACTTCGGCTTGTGGCAACAGGCGAGGCGCCCCTCGGTGTGGTTTATGCCAGCGATGCACAGGCCGAGCCTGCGGTCCAAGTCCTTGCCCACGCCCCACGCGCCAGCCACAGCGCCATTGCCTATCCCGCTGCGGCTTTCACCCCCGCCGGAGCGCGCCTGCTCGCGCATCTGCGCTCGCCCGAGGCCCAAGCGATTTTCGCACAATACGGATTTCAGGCCCCATGATGGACGCGCAAGCATACGAGGCGCTGCGCCTATCGCTGTTTGTCGCGGGAGTGGCCACCCTGTTGAACTTACCCATAGCTTTGGGCCTGGCTTGGATTTTGGCGCGGCTTAGGTTTTGGGGCCGCGACATCCTAAGCGCCGCGGTGCACCTGCCGCTGGTTCTGCCGCCCGTGGTCACGGGGTATTTGCTGCTGCTCGCTTTTGGGCGCACTGCTCCTTTGGGGCAGTTTCTAGAAGGGAAATTGGGTCTCGTTTTGGCCTTCAACTGGACAGGAGCGGTCTTGGCCGCGATGGTCATGGGCCTGCCCTTGATGGTGCGTGCCATGCGTCTTGCGATTGAGGCCGTTGACCCAAAGGTCGAGATCGCCGCAGCGACCCTCGGCGCCCCGCGCATGGCCGTTTTTTACACCATCACTTTGCCCCTCATTGCGCCCGGTGTGCTCGCGGGCCTCATCATGGGGTTCGCCAAAGCCTTGGGCGAATTTGGCGCAACAATCACCTTTGTCGCGGCGATCCCAGGCCAAACGCTGACCTTGCCCGCCGCGATCTACACAGACCTTCAGATCCCCGGCGCAGAGGCCCGCGCCACGACGTTGACCCTGATCGCTTGCGCGGTCGCGGTCGCCGCCGTCATCACGTCTGAGATCCTATCCCGCCGCATCGCAGCGCGCATCGGACAGTACCCGACATGAGCCTCAAGGTCGATATCAGCCATAATTTTGGCACAGCGGCGCTGGATGTCCGCTTTTCCGCTCCCGCGGGCGTCACCGCCCTTTTTGGCCGCTCGGGTGCCGGAAAAACCAGCGTGGTCAATGCAGTGGCAGGTTTGCTCCGCCCGGATGAGGGCCATATCCGCCTGAACGGGCGCGTTTTGCAGGACGCCGGCAGCTTTGTGCCCGCGCATAAGCGCCGCTTGGGCTATGTCTTTCAAGACGCGCGGCTTTTTGCGCATATGAGTGTTGCTCAGAACCTCGATTACGGGACGCGGTTTGCGCGCAGCCGCCCGGCGTCCGATCACATCTCGCGCGATGATGTGATCGGACTTTTGGGCCTTGCCCCCTTGCTGACGCGCCGCCCGCACAGCCTGTCGGGCGGGGAAAAGCAGCGGGTCGCCATCGGGCGGGCGCTGCTGTCGCGCCCTGATATGCTGTTGATGGATGAACCGCTTGCCGCTCTGGATGCCGCGCGCAAATCCGACATCCTGCCCTATCTGGAACGGCTCAAGAGCGCGGCACATATGCCGATCCTCTATGTCAGCCACGCCTTGGACGAGGTGGCGCGCTTGGCCGATACGCTGGTCCTGCTGCACAATGGGGCTTGTGTGACAGCGGGGCCCGTTTTTGACGTGCTGGCCGATCCTGCGCATATGCCACTTTTGGGCGTGCGCGAGGCAGGCTCTGTGTTGCGCGGCACGGTGCTGTCCCATGCGACGGATGGGCTGAGCGCGATTGCTGTGCCCGGTGGCACGCTACTCCTGCCGGGGATCGAGGCCACGATTGGCGCAGAGGTTCGCCTGCGTATTCGGGCCAGTGATGTGATCCTTGCAAAGACCCGACCAGAAGGCCTCAGCTCGCTCAACATCCTACCCGTTACGGTCAAATCCGTGCACATCGGAACCGGTCCCGGTGCAGCCATTGCGCTGGATGCGAACGGTACCGGGTTACTGGCGCGGATCACGGCGCGCTCCGCGCGAGAGATGCAGCTTGCGCCGGGAATGGACTGCTTTGCACTTCTCAAAGCCACCTCGGTTGCGCAATCTGCCATCGGCCAAGCACAGGCCGCGGGACCAAGCGTTTAACGCCAGCGGCGCACGTTACCGCTCACCCCGTCCCACGCGCCGACACGCAGCGCATAACCCAGCACCCGGGCGGGGTTCGTTGGTGGGGGCATGATGACCCCATCCAGCCGCGCAAAACCAAAGCGGGTGTAATAAGGCGCATCGCCCACCAATATTACGCGCGCCCAATCAAGCCTTCGGGCCGCCTCAAGCGAGGCATGAATGAGCTGCCCGCCCAAGCCCTCGCCCTGCCGCGTGGGATGCACGGCCACCGGCCCCAGTAACAATGCGGCCGCCTCCCCCACGCGCACGGGCCAATAACGGATCGCGCCGCTCAGGATGCCATCTGGGTCGCGCGCCACATGGCACAGGCCCGGCACCGCAGGCACACCATCGCGCAAACGATAGGACGACAGGGCCTCGCGACCGGGCGCAAAGCACAGGTCATAGAGCGCCTCCACTTCCCACCAATCGCCGGCCGTCTCTGGCGTCAAATCATACATAAGCGGGCGTCATCTTCAGTTGGGTGGGACTGGTCATCGGCGTAACATGGCGCTAACGCTTGTTCAAACAGTCAAGGAATTCAATATGTTTTATGAACCCAAAGACGGGCACCCGCTGCCGCACAACCCTTTTAACGCGATCATCACACCGCGTCCCATTGCATGGATTTCTACCCATGACGGCAAGGGTACCGCGAACCTTGCGCCTTATTCCTTCTTTAATGCCGCAGCCTACGTGCCACCGCAGGTCATGTTTGCCTCGACCAGCGCCAAAGACGATCAGGACAACACCAAAGACACTGTCGCCAACATCCGCGAAACCGGCGTCTTTTGCGTCAACATCGTGGCCCAGAACATGCGCGACATTATGAACGCCTCGTCGCAAGCACTGTCCAAGGATGTTGATGAGTTCACCCACGCCGGAGTGCAATCGGTGCCTTGCAGCACCATCGAATGCCCGCGCATCGACGGTGCACCCGCCTCGCTCGAATGCCGGATGACGCAGATCGTAAAGATTGAGGGCCAAGCAAATTACGTGGTGTTTGGCGAAGTGACCGGCGTGCATATGGACGACAGCACCATCGTCGATGGCCGCTTTGACATCACGACCTACCAACCGCTCAGCCGCATGGGCTACCGCGATTATACGGTGATCAAAGAGGTTTTTGAGCTGACGCGCCCGGATGACTAATCCGCTGCGATCATCCTAACTGGATTGGCGCGGGAATGCGGCCCGCGCCAAAGAACGGTGCTTAGTGACCGCCTAAAATGCCTGTACGCACGCCGTAGTTCACAGCTACCGCGTAATCAGGGTCATCATCACTGTCGATAACAAGGTGGCCTGCCCGGCTGAGCAGCGCATGACAATCGCGCGACAGGTGCGTCAGCTCAATCGTTTTGCCAGCCTCCTCATATTTTTGCGCTACGGCCTCAATGGCTTGCAGCGCGGATTGGTCCACCACCCGGCTGTCGGCAAAATCCACGATCACGCGCAACGGATCGGTGTCGACCTCGAAAAGTTCCGCAAACCCATCGCTGGATCCGAAAAAGAGCGGGCCTTGCACGCGGTAGACTTTCGCGCCGTCTTCGCGGTTTTCGACCTGCGCGTGGATGCGGCGCGCGTTGTTCCAAGCATAGGCCAGCGCGCTGACGATCACGCCGACGACGACCGCAACGGCGAGGTCTTCCATCACCGTGACCACCGTGACCAAAACGATAACGAAAGCATCTGTGAACGGCACTTTGCGCATGATCATCAGCGAATTCCACGCGAAGGTGCCGATGACGACCATGAACATCACACCTACGAGGGCCGCGAGGGGGATCAGCTCAATCACGCTGGAGCCCACAAGGATGAACGCCAAAAGAAACAGTGCCGCGGCAACGCCTGCCACGCGGGTGCGCCCGCCCGATTTCACGTTAATCATGGATTGGCCGATCATCGCGCAGCCGCCCATCCCGCCGAAAAAGCCTGTGACCGTGTTGGCCACGCCCTGCGCGATACATTCTTGGGATGCCCCACCGCGTTGGCCGGTCATGTCGCCCACGAGGTTGAGGGTCAGCAGGCTCTCGATCAAACCAATGGCGGCCAAGATCACGGCGTAAGGCAGGATGATTTCCAAGGTTTCCCAATTCAGCGGCACGGCGGGGATGTGGAACGGCGGCAATCCGCCCTGAATGCTTGCCAGATCGCCAACGCGCGGCACATCAAGGCCAAAACCAATCACCACGGCGGCCACTACACCGATGCCTGCAAGCGGTGCCGGGATCGCGCGCGTGATCCTCGGCATCACCCAAATAATCGCCATTGTCGCGGCCACCAGCCCCAGCATCATCATCAGCGGCTGGCCCGACAGCCACACGCCGCCCCCCATACCGTGCCCGGTATCTACCATGGTACCCGGCACCTTGAACTGGCTCAGCTGCGCCAAGAAAATCACGATCGCGAGGCCGTTTACAAAGCCCAGCATCACCGGATGCGGCACAAGGCGGATGAATTTGCCCCACTGCATCGCCCCTGCAAACATCTGCAAAAGGCCCATCAGCACGACCGTGGCAAAAAGGTATTCCACCCCGTGCTGTGCAACCAGCGCCACCATCACGACGGCCAAAGCGCCGGTGGCCCCCGAAATCATGCCTGGCCGGCCACCAATGACGGCGGTGATCAAACCCACCAGGAACGCCGCATAAAGCCCCACCAACGGGTGCACACCAGCCACAAAGGCAAAGGCCACCGCCTCCGGCACCAAGGCCAGCGCCACAGTCAGGCCCGACAAGATCTCCGTTTTCCACTGCCGCGCATCCAAAACCGTATCGCCGGGTGCTACGCGAAAATCGCCAAAACGGCTGCTTTCAGTCAGATTGCGAAAATAGGCCATAGGGGGTTTACCTGCTCAACATGAATTGCGGTTTGGGTGCTCCCTACCTGCATCGCCGGCGCGGGGCCAGAGGCAATCCCGTCCTGTACCGCGTCGCGTTTCCTGAACTGGCCTTCCGAAAACACCACCGCGCATGGCTTTTCAATCGCGCGCGTTGGGCTAAGGTTGACGCAAAGCAAAAGAAAGGGCCTGCCCATGACCTCTCCGCGCGTTGCCATCATCGGTGGCTCTGGCATTTACGACATTGACGGGCTGCAAAATGCGCAGTGGCAGCAGGTGGACACGCCTTGGGGGGCGCCCTCGGATGCGGTACTAACAGGTCAGTTGAACGGGCTTGAGATGGTCTTTCTGCCCCGGCACGGCCGCGGCCATGTGCACAGCCCTACGGACGTTCCCTACCGCGCGAATATCGACGCGCTAAAGCGGTTGGGTGTGACGGATATTTTCAGTGTCTCGGCCTGCGGGTCGTTCCGCGAGGACCGCGCGCCGGGCGATTTTGTTATCGTCGACCAGTTCATCGACCGCACGGTATCGCGCGAAAAATCGTTCTTTGGGTCGGGCTGTGTGGCGCATGTCTCGGTCGCGCACCCCACATGCGCGCGTCTATCTGAGCTGGCTGAACATGCCGCCCGCAGCACAGGCGTTACTGTGCACCGCGGCGGGACGTATCTCGCGATGGAAGGGCCGCAATTCTCCACCCTCGCGGAGAGCAAGATGTACCGCGATGTTTGGGGGGCCGATGTCATCGGGATGACGAACATGCCCGAGGCGAAATTGGCCCGCGAAGCGGAGATGTGCTATGCCTCGGTGGCGATGATTACGGATTACGACAGCTGGCACCCCGATCATGGCGAGGTGGACGTGACCCGGATTATCCAAACGCTGCAAGGCAATGCGTCCCATGCCCGCGATATGGTCAAGGAATTGGCCATGCTTATCGAGCGTGATCGCGCGCCCTGCCCGCACGGCTGTGACCGTGCACTGAAATATGCGATTATCACGGCGCCCGAGGCCCGCGATCCGGGCCTCGTCGCGAAATTGGATGCGGTGGCGGGCCGGGTGCTGAACGCCTAGGCGGCGCGCGCCTCACGGGCCAATGTCCGCGCCGCTTTGAATGAGACAAGGCGGCGGCTGGAGGCATCCCACAGGTCGCGGCTCGCGCAGGCCCAGCTTTCGCCCAGCGTCATGCGGCTGATCGTGGCCAATTCTTGATGATCGCGCAGCACTTCGCCCAAACGGTAAAACGGGATGCGGCTATACAGGTGGTGCACATGATGAATGCCAATATTGGCCGAAAACCACGCCAAAATCGGAGGCAGGTCATAATGCGAGCTGCCGTGCAACGCCGCCTCATGCAGTTGCCACTGGTCGGTTTCATCCCAATGGGTGTCCTCAAATTGGTGCTGAACATAAAACAGCCACACCCCGATTGAGGCCGCGACCAGAACCGTGGGCAAGAACACCAAAAAGAGCGCGGCCCAACCACCCAGCCAAACGATCAAGCTCATGACCGCGAGGATGCCGATGTTCGTTCCCATCGCCGACACCCAATAGGATGCGCCCGATTTCATCAGGTTCACCGGCAGGCGGTGCTGCAACAAAAACAAATAAGTGGGGCCCAAGCCAAACATCACCAGCGGGTGACGGTAAGCGCGGTATAGCCAGCGGCCATAGGCGCTGCGCTGGTGATATTCCTCCACCGTCAGGGTCATCACGTCGCCAATGCCGCGGTGGCCCAAATCACCAGCGTGACTATGGTGGATCGAATGGTTGCGCCGCCAGACGTCATAAGGCGTTAGCGTTACGACACCCAAAGCGCGACCCACCCAATCGCTCAACTGTCGGTTGGCGAAAAAAGCGCCGTGCCCGCAATCATGCTGAATGCAAAAGAGGCGTAGCAAAAACGCACCGTTCAAAAGCGACACCAAAAACGCCGCGACGTAGCTCCAATCCGCGAGCAGACAGGCCACAAGCCACAGCACCAAAAACGGCACAAGGCTCACGCCCAGCTCGAAGCTGCTGCGCCAACCGTTTGGCTCTCTGTATTTGGCAAGGATTTTTACCCAATCTTTCGCGGCAGCGGGAACAGGCGACGGAGTATTTTGGGTCATAGCACCACAAATCATGTTGTTCTGCGAAGCGGTACAGCATTGCGCCCCCAATGCAAATGATCAATTCAGCCCGCCGCGGCGCGCATCGCAGCCGCTATTCTTGCCATTCAGCCGCGCACAGCCCATACCCGCCTCCGAAACACCGACACGCTATGCTGCTAGGAGCGCCCCATGAAAACGGTCCAAGACTACATTCGCACCATTCCGGATTTCCCCCACGCCGGCATCATGTTCCGCGATGTGACCACGCTTTTCGCCGATCCGCGCGGGTTTCGGATGGCAGTTGACCAAATGCTGCACCCCTATGCGGGGGTTGAAATCGACAAAGTCGTGGGCCTTGAGGCGCGCGGCTTTATCTTAGGTGGGGCCATCGCGCATCAGTTGTCCAAAGGGTTCGTGCCGGTACGCAAAAAGGGCAAGCTGCCCGGCGACACGATCGCGCAGGACTACACACTTGAATACGGCGAGGCGACGGTCGAAATCCACAAAGACGCTATTTTGCCGGGCGAGCGGGTGTTGGTTGTAGATGATCTTTTGGCCACGGGTGGTACAGCAGAGGCAGGCATCAAGCTGATTGAACACTTGGGCGGAATCGTGCTCTCTACCACATTTGTGATTGATCTGCCTGATCTGGGCGGGCGGGCGCGATTGGAAGCGATGGGCATGGACGTCCAAACCCTCTGCGCCTACGCGAGCGAGTGAGCCTCCAAGCCTGCGCTGCAAATGCGAAAAACTCATAATTTGCGCTTGGCGCGGCGCGTCTCCTCCCCCATATCAGGACCATGAAACAGCTTCGTTCCCGCGCCACCGCCCTGATCGCCTCGACGATCTTTCAAAACTTTATCCTCGGCGTGATCCTCTTCAACGCCGTCATGCTTGGGCTTGAGACATCGCCCGCGGCAATGGGCTTTGCCGGGCCGCTCATCTTGGCGCTGGACACTGCCTGTTTGGCGATCTTCGTGGCGGAAATTGCACTAAAACTCTTTGCGCAGCGGTTGGCGTTTTTCAAGCGTGGCTGGAACCTGTTTGATTTCGCCATCGTAGCGATTGCCCTGATCCCCGCCGCCCAAGGCTTGGCCGTGCTGCGCGCACTGCGCATTTTGCGGCTGCTGCGCGTCATCTCCGTTTCGCCGTCGCTGCGCCGTGTGGTGGAGGGGCTGATTAACGCGCTGCCCGGAATGGGGTCAGTGTTTTTGCTGATGGGCCTGATTTTCTACATCGGCGCGGTCATGGCGACCAAGCTCTTTGCCGATGCCTTTCCCGAATGGTTCGGCACGCTTGGTGGATCGGCCTATTCGCTGTTTCAGATCATGACGCTGGAAAGCTGGTCCATGGGCATCGTGCGCCCGGTGATGGAGGTCTATCCCGGCGCCTGGCTGTTCTTTGTGCCCTTCATTTTGATCACAACATTTGCGATTGTGAACTTGGTCGTGGGTCTGGTTGTGAATTCTATGCAGGACGCGCATCAGGTAGAGGCGAATGAGCGCACCGACGCCTACCGCGCCGAGATTGTCAGCCGCTTGGAGGCGATTGAGGCGCTGCTGAAGAAAGACGACAAATAAGCCAATCCTCAGCGCGGGCGCGGGCCTAGGATGTTGCGCGCAGCACAGCACCTGGGTTCATGATGCCCGCTGGGTCTAGCGCCGCCTTGATCGCGCGCATCGCCGCAAGTTTTGCCGGATCGCCGTAGCGTTCCAGATCATCGACCTTCAGGCGTCCCACCCCGTGTTCCGCACTGACCGAGCCGTCCATGTCATGCACCAGATCATGCACTGCCCGTTTGATCTGATCCCGCTCGATCATGAAATCAGCACGCGTTTTACCGGGGGGCGGAAAGACGTTGTAATGCAAGTTACCGTCACCGACATGACCAAAACAGTTGACGCGGAACGGGCCGATCGCGGCAATCCGCACGTTTGCGGCCTCAATAAACGCGGCCAAAGCGCCCAGCGGGAGGGAAATGTCATGGCTGCTGACCGAGCCAATCAGGCGGTTCGCCTCGGGGATCCGCTCGCGCACCGCCCAGAACTCTGCCGATTGCCCCGCGCTTTGCGCAATGACGCCGTCCTGCACCAAATCGGTATCCGCAGCGGCGGCATAGACCTCCTCGAGTGCGGCCTGTGGCGTGCCGGCAGCGGCCGATAGGCCCACCTCAACCAGCACACACCATTCGGGAGGCGTGGGCCAAGGGTGGCGCACATCCGTTAGCGTTTCGCTCAAGAAGTGAAAACCTTGGCGATGGATCAATTCAAACGCGCTGATCCCCTCGCCCAACACATCCCGCGCAACAGCCAACAGTTTGAGCGCATCCGCCGGGCTCTGCACCACGAACATGGCTGTGCCAGTGGCCGCCGGCCGCGGCGCCAGCTTGAGGGCCGCCGCCGTGATGATGCCCAAGGTGCCTTCGGCCCCGATCAGCAGGTGGCGCAGATCATAGCCTGTGTTGTCTTTGCGCAGACGGCGCAGCCCGTGCCAAATTTGCCCATCCGGCAAAACCGCCTCGAGCCCCAAACACAGATCGCGCGCATTGCCGTAGCGCAGCACGCCCGTGCCGCCCGCATTCGTGCTGAGGTTACCGCCGATCCGCGCCGTGCCTTCGGCGGCCAGCGACAGCGGAAAGAGACGCCCTGCCTCCTCCGCAGCGCTCTGAACATCGGCCAAAATCACACCGGCTTCGGCAATTAGGACATTCTCTTCCGAATAGACCGCGCGGACGGCGTTCATCCGCTCCAACGATAGGATCAGGGGCGCATCAGGACCAGCGCCCACCTGCCCACCCACAAGGCCGGTCCCCCCGCCGTAGGGGACGATCCCAATGCGATGTGCGGCCGCATAGCGCACGAGGGTGGCGACTTCTTCGGTATTACGCGGCAGCGCCACCAGCCCGCTTTGCCCCGCCCAGCGGCCGCGCGGCTCTTCAAGATAGCGCGCCTCGGCGGTGCGAAAACGGTCTTCGGGCAAAAGCGCGCGCAGCGCAGTTTCAACATCGGGGGTCACAGAGTGCAGTGTCATTTGTTCTATGTCCGCCCATCGCAGGCCAAGCGCAAGCTCATTCCGCCGCTTGCAACCACGCGGGCCGCAGCACCATCACCATGGGGCGCGATGGCAGGCGGTCGCGCGACACCACGAGCGACGGCCCACCCACCTCAACAACTGCAAAATCCTCCTCTATCCCCGCAAGGAATTCATCGAGGTTAAAGTTGGAGAACCAATGCATCGGGATCACGATGGAAGACCGCAGCCGTCCCAAAATGCGCGTCATCGTCGGCAAATCCAGCGTCATACCGCCATCAACGGCGGCCATGACCACATCCAGACGGCCAATGGCCGCATATTGCTCGGCCGTCGGCTCGTGATGCAAATGACCCAGATGGCCGATGCACAGGCCCGCCATTTCAAAGATGAAGATCGAATTGCCCTCCGTCTCCACCCCTGACCACTGCGAGCGAATATCCGTCGACACATTGCGGATCATCACCTCACCCAGATCAAGGCGGTGGTCGATGCCCTCGCCGAAATCGCCCCAGCCCTGCAAGACGTGCGGGATCGCGGGGTCAGGAAAGGCGGTCCAATGCGTCTCATGGGCGTGATTCATTGTGACGACATCGGGGATCAGCGGCACGTTGCCGACAAAGCCGGTAAAATCCGTGACCATGTTCAAACCACCGTGGCTGCGCAGCAGAAAACTGGCATGGGCGACGTAGTGGATCAAAACCTGTTCGGCGGGCACAGTCTCTGCGTAGCTGGCGCGGTGCAGCATTTGTGCGCCGGGAATAGCATCGGCCAAGGCGCGGCAATGGCTGGGTGTACGTTGAATGTCCGATGGGGTTGTGGGCTGGCTTTGCGCCCATCCAAACACGGGGGCGAGCGCCATCATCAGGGCGCAGGGCATTAGGAAATATGCGGACCGCATCTGCCAAAGGATCTGCACATGCTTTGCGTATGACCTGCGTTCCTGCGCCATAATTCCGCTCCCCAAACAACGCCGCTCTAGTAAGAGATAGCGCACCAAAGCCGCAGGTCACGGACGCGGTGACACTAGCTGTGCGGGCCCACCTTGCCGCGCCGATCGCTGCGCAGGGCTGCATAAAGAACATGGGTGCGCCAACGTCCATCAATCTGCAAATAGGACTGCGCCACGCCTTCGTATTTAAAGCCTGAATGCTCCAACAGCCCGCGCGAGGCCGCGTTTTCCGGCAGGCAAGCGGCCTCCACACGGCTTAGATCCAGACGCGCAAAGGCATGATGGACCACGGCGCTGATCGCCTCGCGCATATAGCCTTGGCGGGCGAACATTTGCCCCGTCCAATAGCCCAAGGTGCCTGCTTGGGCGGGACCGCGTCGAATATTGTCGAGCGTAATCGCACCCAACAACATCTCATCCTCACGGCGGACCAGAAACAGCGGCATGGCCGAGCCGTTGCTGACCGAACGTTGGGCCCAATACACACGGTTGGTGAAAGCCTTGCGCGACAGGTGATCAGCGGCCCAGCTGGGTTCCCAAGGGGTCAGGTAATCGGCAGAATGGCTGCGCAGCGCGACCCAAGCGCGGAAATCCGAATGCGTCGGCGGGCGCAGCGTGAGGCGCTCCGTCTCGATCCGCAATTTCCGCTTTGCCAACAGCATCACGCCACCCGGCGCGCCTGAAGTGTTGCCAAATCGGGCGCGTTCTCCACTGGTCCATAAAGCGCCAATGCCGCTGGTGCCTGCGCGGCCATATGTTCAGCAAATTCACGCACATCGCCGGTGGTCACCGCATCGATTTGGGCCACAGTTTCCTCCAGCGGAGGAATGCGGCCCCAGATCTGAACCAGACGTGCTAAACGCTCGGCCCGGTTGGTCGGGCTTTCCAGCCCCATCAACAGACCGGCCTTCATCTGCGCGCGCGCACGCGCCACTTCGGCCGGGCTCATGTCGCTGGCGGCGCGCTTCATCTCGTCCACCGTGATCTCAGCCAATTCGGCCACCTGCCCCGCGCTGGTGCCGGCATAGACGGTGGTCATCCCGGTATCGGCATAGGCGCCTGCTTGGGCAAAAATCGTATAGCACAGCCCGCGAACTTCGCGCACCTCTTGGAAGAGGCGCGAGGACATGCCGCCCCCCAAGGCGGAGGCGTAAATCTGCGCGGTGTAGATGTTGGGATCACGGTAGCCGGGCGCTTCGAATGCAAGCGCAAAATGCGCCTGTTCCAGCGATTTGACATGACGCACCTCGCCGCCACGAAACGCCGCCACATCCGGCACATATTCTGAGCGTGGCACCATATCCCCGAAAATCTTTTCGGCGAGCTTGACGATTTCGTCGTGGTCCACGGCCCCTGCGGCCGACAGGATCATTTGGCCGGGCCCATAGTGCTCTGCCACAAAATGGGTCAGGTCCTGTTGCTCAAAACGGCTGACCTGTTCGGCCGGGCCCAATATTGTGCGCCCGATCGGCTGGCCGGGATAGGCCTGCTCTTGCAGCCAATCGAAAATCACATCGTCCGGCGTATCAAGCGCCTGACCGATCTCTTGCAGGATCACGCCGCGCTCCACCTCGATCTCGGCGCGGTCAAACGTGGGGTTGAGCAAAATATCCCCGATCACGTCCATCGCCAGCGGCACATCCGCCTGCAAGACACGGGCGTAATAGGCCGTCACCTCGCGCGAGGTATAGGCGTTGATATAGCCACCCACATCCTCGATCGCCTCGGCAATCTGCAAAGAAGTCCGGCGCGCCGTACCTTTGAACGCCATATGCTCCAGAAAATGCGCAATACCGTTTTGTGCTTCGGTTTCATGGCGTGCGCCCGCGGTCACCCAGATGCCAATTGCGGCCGAGGCAAGGCCCGGCATGTGTTCCGTGACAATGCGAAACCCATTGCTCAGGCGGTGCTGTTGCAAGCTCACTGTGAAATATGTCCTTTGATATGCGCCTTGAGAGTTTCAAGATCGCCCGAGATGCGCGTGACGCGTTCTGACCGCTCATAAAGGTCATCCATCCGCGGGGGAAGAGGCGGATGCACGCCAGTTGCTGCTTCGACAGCGCTGGGGAATTTCGCCGGATGCGCAGTGGCGAGCGTGATCATCGGTGTCGCGGTGCGCGCCTCTTCGGCAACTTTGACGCCAATAGCGGAATGCGGGCACAACAGCTCGCCCGTCTCAGCAAGGCTGCGGGTGATCGTGGCGCTTGTCTCCGCTTCCGAGGCGCGCCCACTATCGAAATGACCGCGCAGGGCAGCGAGAGCATCGTCACTGATGTCAAAGCCGCCCTTTCCGAGGTCCGCCATCAGGCCCGCCACGGCTGCCCCGTCACGGCCATAAGCATCAAACAGAGCACGTTCAAAATTGGACGAGACTTGGATGTCCATCGACGGACTAATGGAGGGCACTGTTTCGCCCTTGTGGTATCCGTTGCCCTTAAGGCAGCGGTCCAGAATGTCGTTTTGGTTCGTCGCCACAACGAGGCGGTCAATCGGCAGGCCCATCTGCTTGGCGATGTAGCCTGCGAAAATATCACCAAAGTTGCCGGTCGGCACCGTAAAGCTGACTGCGCGGTGCGGCGCACCAACAGCGACGGCAGATGTGAAATAATATACGACCTGCGCCAAGACCCGCGCCCAGTTGATGCTGTTCACCCCTGCGAGGCGCACGTCATCGCGGAATTCGAAGTCGTTGAACATATCCTTGAGGCGCGCTTGGCAGAGGTCAAAGTCGCCATCAACCGCGAGCGCGTGCACGTTGCTCTCGGTCGGGGTCGTCATCTGGCGGCGCTGTACCTCCGAGATACGGCCATGCGGATATAGGATAAAGACATCCACATTCTCCAACCCGCGAAAGGCCTCAATCGCGGCAGAACCGGTATCGCCCGAGGTCGCACCCACAATCGTCACCCGCTCGCCGCGGCGCGCCAGCGCGGTCTGGAACAGCTGACCAATCAACTGCATGGCAAAGTCTTTGAACGCCAAGGTCGGTCCGTGGAACAATTCCAGTAGGAAATGCCCCTGTCCCATCTGCACCAGTGGCGCGCGGGCGACGTGGCCAAACCCTGCGTAGGCGCGCGCGATGATCTCGCGGAATTCGGTGTCGCTGAACACATCGCCCACGAAGGGGCGCATCACGGTATAGGCCACTTCTTCATAGCTTTGACCCGCCATGCCCGCGATCGTGGCCGCGTCCAGAGTGGGGATTTGGGCCGGTACATAAAGCCCCCCGTCACGCGCAAGCCCCGTGAGCATGGCGTCCTCAAAGGTCAATTCGGGCGCTGCCCCACGGGTTGAGACATATTTCATCGGTCTAACCTTTTGTTCGGCGGCCAAGGCCGCGATAGGTGAAATAGGCGGTCATTGCAGCCCAGATGAGGGCCAGCGAGAACCATGTAATCGCATATTGCAAGTGGTTGTTCGGAATGGCCGCGCTGTCTACGGGCAAAGTCGACAGGGCCGCTGCATCGTTCGTGACGCGCTGCGCGACGATCAAGGTGGGCTCGGCCGCTAGGGTCGCGGCCATAGCATCTACGTCCCGCGCAAACCAGATGCCGGCATCTAGGTCCGGCACGGGGGTAAAGCCGTCAATCTCATCGGGCCAATGCAGGTTACCCACCACATCTGCGTCAAAAGCCTCCAATGTGAACTCCGCCCGGTCCGCTGCGCGGATAAATCCGCGGTCGACCAGCACCCGCCGCCCGGTGTCCATCACCAGCGGTGAGATCACGCGGTAACCTGCGCCGATCTGCTTGCGGCTGACCAAGACAAAGATGGACTCGGCCTCAATCGTGCCCGCAGCGCGCACAGGTAAATAGCGATCATCGGTGCGGTCGAGGGTGGCAGGTAGATCCACGGGCGCTCCGGATACACGCGCATCCACCTGCGCCAGAATCGCCTCTTTCCATGCCAGACGTTGAACCTGCCAGGTGCCTAGGGCCACCAAAATCGCGGCCCCGCCCAGTCCTACAGCCAATAAGAAGATCAACCGGCGCATAGCGGCCCTTTATCAACACGAAAGGCGCGCGGAATACCGCGCGCCTTTGCGTTTTAATCTCTTGGGCCGCAGGTGCAACCTCAACTCAACTGCGTCGTCGCAGATCAGTAGCTGGGCACGCCCCAGAGGTAGACGGCGAAGAACAAGAACAGCCACACAACGTCAACAAAGTGCCAGTACCAAGCCGCAGCCTCAAAGCCCACGTGACGTTCGGGCGTGAAGTGTCCCTTCATGGCGCGCACCAAACACACCGCGAGGAAGATGGTCCCGATGATCACGTGAAAGCCGTGGAAACCTGTGGCCATAAAGAAGTTGGAATAGAACTCGTCACCGCCGAATTCCCAACCCACGTGCAGAAGGTGGTAATATTCGTAACCCTGCAAAGCTGTGAACAAAACGCCGAGGATAATCGACAGCGCTAGACCGTTGATCAAATCGCGGCGCACATTGCCGTGGATCAAAGCGTGGTGCGCCCATGTCACGGCGCAGCCCGATAAGAGAAGTAGCAAAGTGTTCATCAACGGCAGCTCAAGCGCATTCACCGGATAGATCGCGGGTGCCACATACTCAGAGCCGACGTAGTACTCCATCGGGTACATGGCGTGCTTGAAGAAGGACCAAAACCACGCCGAGAAGAACATCACTTCCGACATGATAAAGAGGATAAAGCCATAGCGCAGACCGATCCGCACAACGGCCGTGTGATCACCGACTTTGCTTTCGTCCACAACTTTGGACCACCAAACAAAGCTTACGTACAAAACGCCGGCAAAGCCGATCAGGAACAGAAACGGCCCGCTGCCGTGCATCCACAAAACGGAGCCGAACAGCATAACGAACGCTGCAACCGAGGCGAGGAGCGGCTCAATGGATGGCGGAAGAATGTGATAGTCGTGGTTTTTTGCATGGGCCATGAACGGGTCCCTCAGTTCAGGTTGGTATCTTGGTCTGTCTCAAGGGCCGCATAGCCCTCTGGCAGATCAATTTCGTAAAAGGTGTAGCTTAGCGTGATCGTATGCACGAATTTGCCGTCGCGGTCATCCACGATTTCAGGGTCAACAAAGAAGGTTACGGGCATTTGAACGCGTTCGCCGGGTGCGAGCACTTGCTCTTCAAAGCAGAAGCATTGGATTTTGTTGAAAAACCCGCCTGCTTGATAGGGTGCCACGTTGTAGCTGGCAGAGCCTGCAACTGCGACATCAGTGGGATTATACGCCTCATAAAAGGCGAGCGCGGTTTCGCCAATCCGCACTTTCATCGTCCGCTCCACAGGCGTGAACTCCCAAGGCATACCTGCCTCGGTGCCCGCATCAAAACGCACGGTGATCTCTTGATCTAGGATTTCCTCAATGCCGTCGGCGGCGATGCCGGGCGTGCCGCCAAAGCCTGTGACCCGGCAGAACCAGTCATAAAAAGGCACAGATGCCCAAGCGAGCGCGCCCATGACAACAACAAGGGAAACGGTTTGCGCCACGGTCTTGGCCGGGCCTTGCAAGCGGGCAAAAGGAGATAACTTCATTGCATGTCCTCCGCACGGGGTAATTCAAAATCACCAGATGTTACTTTGGCCACCGTCAACGCCACGATCAGCACCACGAACCCGGCGAGGAGCAAGCCTACGCCAAAGTTGCGGCCTTTGCGCCGTGTGTGGATCTCGTGTTCAACCTTCAGAGCCATCCCCAGCCTCCCAGACCGAAGGGCCGAAGCACGGCCTCCAGCAAGATCGCACCAAAGTGCAGGAACAAGTAGAGAAGCGACAGCTTGAAGAACGCTTTTTCGACTTTGTATTCGTCGGCCTCTGCGGTGGCTTCATCGCGCCGCCAGATGTCCACGGCCCCTTTGAGGAACAGCGCATTCAGCACCACAGCTGTGATCAGGTAGATCACGCCACCGACGAAGGTGAAGGCGGTCCCAATCGCAAGCACCGCGAGAGGTGCTGTGTAGGCAATAATGTGACGACGAGTGACGAGACGCCCATGCGTTACAGTCAACATGGGCACTTTTGCATCGTCGTAATCGGTCTTCATAAAGAGCGCGAGCGCCCAGAAATGCGGCGGTGTCCACATGAAGATCAGCGCGAACATCAGCCACGCCTCAACCGACATAGAGCCCGTTGCGATAACCCAACCAATGACCGGCGGGAAAGCACCCGCAGCGCCACCGATCACGATGTTCTGCGGCGTGGAACGCTTCAGCCACATCGAATAGATCACGGCATAGAAAAAAATGGTAAAGGCCAGAAGGCCGGCCGCCAGCAAGTTCGCTGCCAGCGCCAGCATCATGACTGACAAACCCGACAGGCCGATTCCAATCGCCAGCGCTTGGTCTGGCGTCACTTTGCCCGCAGGGATTGGGCGCTGCGCCGTGCGGCGCATCACCGCGTCAATGTCTGCGTCCCACCACATGTTCAGAGCGCCAGAAGCCCCTGCCCCGATGGCAACGAACAAGATTGAAGCGAAGGCTACAATCGGGTTCACAGCCGTCGGTGCGGCCACCAAACCCACCACAGCCGTGAACACCACGAGCTGCATCACGCGCGGTTTCATCAGCGCGTAAAAGTCCTTCATAGAAGGCTCAAGCTCAAGGCTTTGTTGTTGGCTGGAGATGTCAGTCATCCGCGGCGGTGTCCCAATCGGCTTAAGGTCGGGCGGCACCGCAGCGCCGCCCAAAATGGCAGAATTACTTGGAGGCGACTTGGTACGCAGCTGGCAAGCCTGCGAACTCTTCACGCGCTTCCGCCAACCATGCGGCATAGGCTTCTTCGGACACAACCTTGACCGTGATCGGCATATAGGCGTGGTTCAACCCGCACAGTTCGGAACACTGACCGAAATAGATGCCTTCTTGTTCAGCTTCAAACCACAGCTCGGCCAAGCGACCCGGAATGCCGTCCTGCTTCACGCCGAAGGCTGGAATGGTCCAAGAGTGGATCACGTCACCGCCGGTGACCTGCATCACGATCGTTTTGCCCACTGGGACAACAACCGCGTTGTCTGTCGCCAACAAGAACTCGGAGCGCGAATAGCCTGCTTCAATCAGCTGCTCTTCGACTTCGGGTGTCAGCATGTTGTTGCCGCCCGTCGCCGGCGCACCAATCATATAGCTGGAAAATTCAAAACCCTCATCGACGTAGGCGTAGTCCCAATACCACTGGTACCCCGTCACTTTGATCGTCACGTCGGCTTCGGGAATTTCTTGCTGTTTGAACAAGATGGGCAGCGACCATGCCCCGATGGCAACTAGAATCACAATCGGCATCACGGTCCACGTGACCTCAATGCCAGTGTGGTGTGTGAAGGAAGCTGGGTTTGGGTTGGCTTTGGCGTTGTAACGCACAATCACCCACCCGATCAGCGCGATCACAAAGAGCGAGATCAGAGTGATCACCCACAAAAGCATCCCGTCGAGCCACTGCAAGTCCCGTGCAAGCTCAGTCGCTGCGGGTTGAAACCCCATAGCGCGGTCGTTTGGCGTCCCGATAATTGGCAGGCTCTCTTGTGCCATGACGGGCACAGAGAGTGTAGTGGCGGCAGCGCCACCAATGAGGCTACGGATCGTTGTTTTCAAAGTCATGTGTCGTCCTGATCTTGTGATCACTGTTGTCAGGTCTTGCGCCCGGCGTCACCTCTCCGACGCGCTGCCCGTTGTATTGCTGGCACTTACAATCATATCTTGGCATCAAGATAAAGACATCTCTGCGCGGCAAACAGACGCTGCCCGCACTATTTTCACAAATGCACAGCACTAAGCTGTGCTCAGCTTTAGGACACGCTATGCCCGATGCGCCCTTTGCCCCTTTTGAAAATTATATGGACCGCGATGAGGCACTGACAGTGCTGCGCGCAGCCACCGACGGGGCCGATGATGGGGAGTTGTTCCTAGAGCGCCGCCGCTCTGAAGCGATGGTTTTTGACGATGGACGTTTGAAAACGGCCAGCTTCGACGCCTCCGAAGGGTTTGGCCTGCGCGCCGTGCGCGGCGAGGTTTCGGGCTATGCACATTCCACCGAAGTCTCAATCGCGGCTGTGAAGCGCGCAGCGGAGACGGCGCGGTTGGCCGTGGGAGTTGGCGGCGGCACTTTGGCCGAGGCACCGCAGGCCACGAACACCCGTTTATACACGGACGCGGACCCCATCGCAGGCGCGGCTTTTCCAGTAAAATTAGACACTTTGCGCGCGATCGATGATTTCGCCCGCAGCTTGGACAAGCGCGTGGTTCAGGTCTCGGCCACAATCGCAGCCTCGCTCCAAGAAATTGAGATCTTGCGCCCCGAAGGCATCAGCCTGCGCGATGTGCGCCCAATGACGCGGGTCAATGTCTCAGTCATTGTAGAGCAAAACGGGCGGCGCGAAAGCGGCAGTGCCGGAGGCGGCGGACGCGTTGGCCTTGATGGTTTGCTTGATCCCGCGGATTGGCAGGCCAAAGCGCGCGAAGCCTTGCGGGTGGCCCTGGTGAACCTCGAGGCAGAGGCCGCCCCCGCAGGTATTATGGATGTCGTACTTGGCCCCGGCTGGCCGGGTATTTTGCTGCACGAGGCCATCGGGCATGGGTTGGAGGGTGATTTTAACCGCAAAGGTAGTTCTGCTTTTGCAGGGCTCATGGGCACCCAAATCGCCGCATCCGGGGTCACGGTGCTGGATGACGGTACGTTGCCAGACCGGCGCGGCTCCATTTCCATCGACGACGAGGGTACGCCCAGCGCACGCAATGTCTTGATCGAGGATGGGATCTTGGTGGGCTATATGCAGGACCGGCAAAACGCGCGTCTGATGGGGGTGGCCCCCACCGGAAACGGGCGCCGTCAAAGCTATGCGCACCAGCCTATGCCGCGCATGACCAACACCTATATGTTGGGCGGTGACACAGCCCCGGGCGATATCGTGGCAGGCCTTGAGGATGGCATATATGCTGTGGGGTTCGGCGGTGGTCAGGTGGACATTACAAACGGCAAATTCGTATTTTCCTGCACCGAGGCCTACCGCGTGCGCAACGGTGTCGTCGGCGCGCCCGTCAAAGGGGCGACCCTGATCGGCGATGGGGCGACGGCCCTCAAGCAAATCCGCGCCATCGGCAACGATCCCGCCCTCGATCCCGGCATGGGCAATTGCGGTAAAGCAGGCCAGTGGGTGCCGGTTGGCGTGGGCCAGCCCACCCTGCGCATCGGCGGGCTGACCGTAGGCGGCAGCGCTTAAGCGCGCGCCTTCGCTTTGGATTTGGCGCATCCGACTTTTTCTCGACAGGCGGGTATTCGTTCACGCATTGTTAACCCTACCAAAGGATAAAGAGGTCAGTAGCAGACGGAGACCGGGATGACTAAACGAGGAGCAATTCCTTCTTCCATTCACCCCCCACTCCCACCCACCCCGGAAGACGATTGGTTTTGCCGCGTTCGTCTGCTGCGGTCCCGCCGTGTTGGCATTGCAACCTATCGTCGGTTGCTGGCTGAGCACGGCACAGCGCAGAACGCGCTGGCCGCGTTGCCCGAAATGGCGCGCATCGCGGGCGTCAAAGAATACGCCCCTTGCCCCGTTGCCGTGATTGAGGCCGAGCTGAATGCCGGTCGTGCGGCCGGGGCGACACTCATTTCCGAAGATGCGGCGTGCTATCCGGCAGCGCTGCGCGAGATTGCCGACGCGCCTCCGTTCTTATGGGCGATTGGCGATACCGACCTGCTGGTCCGCCCGACCGTGGCACTGGTGGGTGCGCGCAATGCTTCCTCGTTGGGGCTGCGCATGGCGCGCAGTTTGGCAAAAGGGTTGGGGGCCGCGGGCTTTGTGATTGCCTCTGGCCTTGCCCGCGGTGTGGATGCCGGCGCCCATCTGGCTGCTTTGGACACCGGCACTGTTGCCGTGCAGGCGGGTGGCGTTGACGTTATCTATCCGCTCGAGAACGCAAAATTAGCAAATGAGCTGGCCGAGCGCGGTCTGCGCATCTCTGAGCTGCCGATCGGACTACGCCCAGCGGCGCGGCATTTTCCGGCCCGCAACCGCATCATCTCTGGAATGAGCCGTGCCACTGTGGTGGTAGAGGCCGCGGCCCGCTCCGGCAGCCTAATCACCGCACGCGACGCCCTGGACCAAGGCCGCGAGGTGCTTGCAGTGCCCGGCAGTCCCCTCGATGCGCGCACCTCTGGCTGCAACATGCTGATCCGTGACGGCGCTGTGTTGGTGCGTAACGCGCAGGACGTGATTGAGGCGCTCACGCCGATGGCGGCACCTTTGGTTGCGTCTGACGTGAATAGACGGCCAAGGTCACCAAGTCCCATCGCAATGCCCCCTGAGACCGAGCCACCAGCCCGCACCACCCTGCGCGACACTGCAAACTTGCACCAACTGATCCTCGCGCGGATCGACCGCAGCCCGGTGGCAGAAGACATGATCATCCGCGATGTCAGCGCCAGCCCCGGTGCTGTTACCACGGTCCTGTCCGAACTGGAGCTTGACGGCAAAATAACCCGTGCCGCAGGTGGGCTTTTGTCACGCACCTCGTGATGTTTCGCGCAGAACGAAACCCCTATTTTTCGGCCGCCCTGCCGAGCCCATCCTTGGATAGTACAATCAGCGCGTGTTGACAAAGAAGGCTTGCACCTCACATGTTGCGCGGCCATAGACGCCCACGAATCCACACACCGAGGTGCACTTTTTCATGCCAGTTGTCGTCGTCGAGTCCCCGGCTAAAGCCAAGACCATCAACAAATATCTGGGCGACGACTACACCGTGCTGGCCTCATATGGCCACGTGCGGGATCTGCCGCCCAAGGACGGATCCGTCAACCCAGACGCAGATTTCGACATGCTGTGGGAGATCGGCAGCGACAGCAAAAAACACGTCAAAGCGATCGCGGATGCGCTGAAAGAGGACAACGCCTTGATCCTCGCGACCGACCCCGACCGCGAAGGCGAAGCGATCAGCTGGCACCTGCAAGAGGCGTTGACCAAGCGCAAATCCATCACCAAATCCACCCCCGTGAGCCGCGTCGTTTTTAACGCGATCACAAAAACGGCGGTGACCGAGGCAATGCAAAACCCCCGCGAGGTCGACATGCCGCTGGTGGAGGCCTACCTCGCCCGCCGCGCGCTGGACTACCTCGTGGGTTTCAATCTGTCACCGGTGCTCTGGCGCAAACTGCCAGGCTCGCGCAGCGCGGGACGCGTGCAATCGGTGTGTCTGCGGTTGATCACTACCCGCGAGATGGAGATCGAGGCGTTCAAGAACCGCGAGTACTGGTCTGTTAAGGCTGCATTAACCACGCCGCGGGGCCAAATACTTGAGGCGCGCCTCGTGACGCTGGCGGGCAAAAAGCTGGACCGCTATGATATTGAGAATGAGACGCAGGCCGAAATGGCTGTCCAAGCGATCAGCAGCCGCGATTTGTCGGTGCACGCGGTGGAGGCAAAACCCGCCAACCGCAACCCCTCCGCGCCCTTCATGACCTCCACCCTGCAACAAGAGGCCAGCCGGAAATTCGGCATGGGCGCGCGCCAAACCATGAGCACCGCGCAGCGCCTCTATGAGGCAGGCTACATCACATACATGCGGACCGACGGCATCGATATGGCGCCCGAGGCCGTGCAAATGGCGCGTGATGCCATCAAGGATCGCTACGGCGCGGAATACATCCCCGACAGCCCCCGCGTTTACAAAAACAAAGCCAAAAACGCCCAAGAGGCGCACGAATGTATCCGCCCCACGGACATGACGCGCGACGCGAGCCAATTGCGCACCGCTGAGCCAGATCAACGCAAGCTCTATGATCTGATCTGGAAACGGACCCTTGCCTGCCAAATGGCCAGCGCCCGGATGGAACGCACAACGGTCGACATCGCCAGCGCCGATGGCCAAGTGGCCCTGCGCGCAACAGGCCAAGTCGTTTTGTTTGATGGCTTTTTAAAGGTTTACGAGGAAGGCCGCGACGATGACGCCGTGGTGGATGACGACGACAAGCGCCTGCCCCAAGTCGCCCAAGGCGACGCGATGGCGAAATCCAGCGTCACGCCGGAACAACATTTCACCCAGCCCCCACCCCGCTATACCGAGGCGACTTTGGTCAAGCGGATGGAGGAATTGGGCATCGGTCGTCCGTCGACCTACGCCTCTATTGTGACCACGATCCAAGACCGCGAATACGTCCGCAAAGAAAAGAACCGCCTGATCCCAGAGGACAAAGGCCGTTTGGTCATCGCCTTTTTGGAAAATTATTTCCGCAAATATGTCGGCTATGATTTTACTGCCTCGCTGGAGGCGGAGCTGGACGATGTGTCAGCCGGCGCACGGGATTATAAATCGGTCTTGGCACAGTTTTGGCGCGATTTCTCCGCTGCCATTGCAGAGACGTCCGAGCTGCGCATCACCGAGGTGCTCGAAAAAATCAACGAGGTGCTCGAGCCGCATTTATTCCCGCCCACCGAGGACGGAACCGATCCACGGCTCTGCCCCAACTGCGGCGCTGGGCGCCTCAGCATGCGCACGGCGCGGTCGGGCGGGGCTTTCATCGGCTGCTCAAATTACCCCGAATGCCGCTATACCCGCGCCTTCGGCCCCCCGGGCCAAGAGGACAATGGCGGCATCCCGCCTGAGGGCAAATTGCTCGGCGCTGATGCAGGTGACAATATCTACGCATTCAAAGGCCGCTTTGGTCCCTATGTGCAGCGCGGCGAGGTCAGTGACGACAACAAAAAGCCGCCGCGCCAATCGATCCCCAAGGATTGGCCGCCCGCGGATGTGGACCTCGAACAAGCGCTGCGCCTTTTGTCGCTGCCGCGTTTGGTGGGTGAGCATCCCGAAGATGGCGTGACGGTTTGGGCCAACATCGGCCGCTATGGTCCCTACCTCAAGCACGCCGCGTCAACGTCTGAACGGGGCGGCACCAATGCCAATCTTGACGGGATTGACGAGGTATGGACCGTGGGGATGAACCGCGCCGTACAGCTTTTGGCCGAAAAAGTTGCCTCCCGCGGGGGACGTGGCGCCGCGGCAAAACCGATCCGCGAGCTGGGTGAGCATCCCGAACACAGCGGTCCGGTGCAGATCATGAAAGGCAAATACGGTCCTTACGTGAAGTGGGAAAAGGTCAACGCCACGATCCCCAAAGAGGTCGAGCCCGAAGACCTGACAATGGATGCCGCTGTGATCCTGATTGAGGAAAAACAGGCCAAATCCCCGACAAAGCGCAAAGCAGCCCCCAAAAAGAAACCTGCCGCAAAAAAGGCGCCTGCCAAAAAAGTACCCGCCAAAAAGCCCGCTGCCAAGAAAGCGCCCGCCAAAAAACCGGCGGCGAAAAAGCCTGCCGCCGACAGCGCGGACTAGTGCCCAGCACCCACCTCGGCGGGCGGTTATATTGACACCGCCCCTGCGCCACGCCACTAATGCTGCGGACGCAAAATAGAGGGTCGGGAATGAATAAAGTCTATGACACCGCAGCCGATGCGCTTCAGGATGTGTTGCGCGATGGCATGTTGATCGCTTCGGGCGGTTTTGGCCTGTCGGGATTGCCAGAGCTGCTGTTGCAGGCCATCAAAGACGCAGGCACCAAGGATTTGACCTTTGCCTCGAACAACGCAGGCGTTGATGACTTCGGCATCGGAATTTTGCTGCAAAGCAAGCAGGTCAAAAAGATGATCAGCTCTTATGTCGGTGAAAACGCCGAATTCATGCGCCAATATCTGTCGGGCGAGCTGGAGTTGGAATTCAACCCCCAAGGCACATTGGCCGAGCGTATGCGCGCCGGTGGCGCGGGCATCCCGGGCTTTTACACCAAAACAGGTGTGGGCACCGTAATCGCCGAGGGCAAAGAAGTGAAGAATTTCGACGGGCAGGATTACATCCTGGAGCGAGGGATCGTTGCGGAACTTTCGATCGTGAAGGCGTGGAAAGCAGACGACACTGGAAACCTCGTGTTCCGCAAAACTGCGCGAAACTTTAACCCGCCCGCTGCCATGTGCGGCCGGATCTGCGTGGCCGAAGTCGAAGAGATCGTCCCGCGTGGCAGCCTGGACCCCGATCACATCCACCTGCCCGGCATTTATGTGCACCGCATCGTTCAGGGCACCCATGAAAAGCGGATTGAGCAACGCACCACCCGACCCCGCCCCAGCGGCGCCGGTCAGACAGAGGAGGCATAATCATGGCTTGGGACCGCAACCAAATGGCCGAACGCGCCGCACAAGAGCTGAGCGATGGAATGTATGTCAACCTCGGCATCGGCATTCCGACGCTGGTGGCCAACTATGTGGGCGACAAGGACATCACACTTCAGTCTGAGAACGGCATGTTGGGCATGGGCCCTTTCCCGTTTGAGGGCGACGAAGACTCGGACCTGATCAACGCCGGCAAACAGACCATCACCGAACTGGACCGCACGTCCTATTTCGACAGTGCGACGTCCTTTGGGATGATCCGCGGCGGCAAGATTGCAGCGGCGATCCTCGGTGCAATGGAAGTCGATGAGAACGGCGATCTGGCCAACTGGATGATCCCCGGCAAGCTGGTCAAAGGCATGGGCGGCGCGATGGACCTTGTGGCTGGTGTCGGCCGCGTTGTCGTCGTCATGGATCACACCAACAAACACGGCGAAAGCAAAGTCCTCAAGGCCTGCACCCTTCCCCTGACGGGCAAAGGGGTCGTGGACCGGATCATCACGAACTTGGGCGTGCTGGATGTGGTGCCCGGCGGGCTGAAGATCGTGGAATGCGCGGACGGCGTGAGCGAAGAAGAGCTGCGCGCCGCAACCGAGGCCACGTTGGTCTAAGCGGTCACGCTGTTATCTGGTGAAAATGATGTGCCGCCCCTGCATGAGGGGGCGGCGTTTTTGCGTCAATGCCCCCTGCGATCGCGTTTATCCGAAAATACGGCCCGATTTCGCCACATTTTACCGCCTCTGCGCACGCTGCATCAAATAAAATCCAGCCATTAACCTTTTTAATCCCGCCCTTTGAGATACTTAACGACTTTCTACGGCGCAAAAAACCAAAGTATTAAAATCGCCCGAGACCGGTCAAATTCATGCCCCATTCCCCCTGCAAAAAGACGGCATACCACGTCGGACAGGCCAAACACTCAATCGCCCACAGCGCCGACAGGGTTGGATACATTAACGCACTGATCCTTTGGAGGGATAGACTATGACAAAATTCATTAAGAACTTCCGCAAAGACGAAGACGGCGCCGTGACAGTTGACTGGGTTGTTCTGACAGCCGCGGTCGTGGGTCTGGCCGTTGCCGCATATACCTCGATCGAAACAGGTGCCACGGCGCTGACCGCAAACACCGACACGTTCTTGCAAGCACAAGACCCGAACTGATCTCAGTTCACACGCGCGTCCCGCGTTTGAAGAATGGTCCGGGCCGCATCCTGTCCGCAGGGTGCGGCCCGTTTTTCACCAAAGCCCATGGGGTTAGCGCGTGACCTATCCGCCGAAGTGCGGCCGGTCACCCCCCTATTAGCTGCTGCGCAAAAGGTTGCGATATGACGGATTTTATCAAGAAATTTCACCGTAATGAGACTGGCGCAGTGACTGTGGACTGGGTGGTTTTGACCGCCGCCGTCGTGGGTCTTGCGGTGGCGCTGGTGGTGATGCTGCGCAACGGCTCTGTCGGGGTTTCGGCAGGGGTCGAGGCCTTTATGACCAACTTTTTCTAAAAGGGGCGGCACGTCGCCCCAAGCATCGCGGGGGCGTCCCCTTTGCGCCCTGCGAGGTCCGTGATTTTGCCACATTCGTAGGGCACCAACGGGCGAAACCAGCGCACAGGCCCCTTTCAGGTCCGCGCGCCCTGAGACAAAAGGTGTTCCATGCGTGTCATTTTCGGACTTGTTCTTATCGTCGGCATCGCCCTCGCGGGCACGGCCGTTTACATGGCAAAAAACTACATCGGTGCCTATCAAAACGCGCTGGCCGCTGAGCGGGCGCAGCGGGCCAACATTGTGCCCACTACCGGCGTTTATGTGGCCGACCGCGCCTTGAAATACGGCGAAACCCTGACTGCGGCGGACGCGCGCGTCGTAAACTGGCCCCAAGACGCAATTCCCGAGGGTAGTTTTGACGTCGAACAGCCCCTCTTTCCCGACGGCCAACCCGCCCAGCGCGTCGTGCTGCGCGCGATGGAGAAGGACGAGGCGATCCTAGCGGTCAAAGTGACGGAACCCGGTGCAGAGGCCGGCATCACATCGCGACTGGCCCGCGGAATGCGCGCTTTTGCCATCAAAGTCGACGTGGCCTCTGGCGTGTCGGGGTTTCTGCGCCCCGGTGACCGCGTAGATGTCTATTGGACCGGCAACGCCGGGCGCGAAATCGCGCCAAATCGCGGCGATGTGACCAAATTGATTGAGGCTGGGGTCCAACTGATCGCCATTGATCAATCCGCGACCGGAGACCTCGACGGTGCTGTGATCGCGCGCACTGTCACCGTCTCAGTCCAACCCAATCAGGTGGCCAAATTGGCCCAAGCGCAATCGACAGGGCGCTTGACCTTATCGCTGGTCGGGGCCGAGGATGACACCGTGGCGGGCGCAATCGAGATCGACCAACGCACTCTCATGGGCATCGCAGCCCAACCCGAAGCGGTCGCTGCGACCGAAAAAGAGGTCTGTACCATCCGTACAAGGCGCGGCGCGGAGGTGGTCGAGATCCCCATTCCTTGCACAAATTAAACCTAGGATTGTATTTCTTTTCAGCTCCTTACTCGGCGCCTGCCCCATTTGAGCGGCGCCAAAACAAGTGTGCTGTTGCCCACAACCCACAGCAACAATGCCTGCGAAGTCATTGATTCTTTGAAAAAATCTCGTTTCAACGCATGGTTAAGAAAAGGGACGTAAGATCCAAACAGAGGCGTGATCAAAAGGGCAGGTCACATGTTTTTCAAACGATTTCTTAAACTGGCCGTCTTGGGCCTTTGCATCAGCATTCCACCGCTTGCCGTCGCTCCCGTGGCGCAGGCCGAAACCATCCGCGTGGTTAAATCCGGCACAGCGGCTGATCTGAACGTGCCGATGAACCGCGCCGTAGTGGTCGAAAGCGATGTGCCGTTCTCAGAACTGAGCATCGCAAACCCGGCCATTGCCGATATTTCATCGCTGAGCGACCGCACGATCTATGTGTTGGGCAAATCACCGGGGCTGACAACGCTGACCCTGCTGGATGCATCGGGCCGGTTGATTGCCAACGTCGATGTGCGCGTGGCTGCCGATATCTCTGAATTCAAGGAACGCCTGCGCCAAATCCTGCCCGGCGAAGAGATTGAGGTGCGCACTGCCAATGACGGGATTGTGCTCTCGGGCACGGTGTCGTCGTCGGCGCGCTTGCAACGCGCACTGGATCTTGCGGACCGCTACGCGCCCGAGCGGGTGTCGAACCTGATGACCGTGGGCGGTGTTCAGCAGGTCATGCTCAAAGTCCGCTTTGCCGAAATGCAACGCTCCGTATCGAAATCCCTGTCGTCTTCGCTGGCGCTGAACGGAACGGGTTTTAACGGAGATCTGGCGATCAATGGCGGCACAGGCACGAACAATACAGCGGGCGGCGTATCCACCTCGCTTGCCGGTGTGATCCCCAGTAACAACACCAACGCGGGCGCTGTCCTCTTTGGGTTCAGCGCAGGCTCCACCCAGGTGGGCTTATTGCTAGAAGCCCTTGAAACCAAAGGCGTTGTGCGCACGTTGGCCGAGCCAAATCTCGTGGCGCTCTCGGGCCAAGAAGCGAAGTTTCTGGCCGGGGGCGAATACCCTGTGCCCGTAAGCCAGGAAAACGGCACGATAACTGTCGAGTTCAAACCTTTTGGAATTGAGTTGAACTTTATCCCCCGCGTCGTTGACCAAGGGTTGGTAAATCTGGAGCTGGAGGCCGCCGTCTCTGCCATTGATCCCACAAACGGGTTTTCGGTCAACGGCTTTGAAATCGACGCATTTTCGCGGCGCGAAACGTCGACGACCGTGGAAATGCGCGACGGCGAAAGCTTTGCCATCGCGGGCCTGTTACAGGACGATTTCGTGGACGACAACGCGCAGCTCCCGTGGCTGGGGGATGTGCCAGTGCTAGGCGCGCTCTTCCGCTCTGCATCCTACCAGCGGGCGCAAACCGAGTTGGTCATCATTATAACCGCGCATCTGGTCACCCCTACACGCGGCGAAGCATTAGCCCTGCCCACGGACCGCGTGTTGGTGCCCACGGAAAGCGATCTGTTCCTGCACGGCCGCGTGGCTGGCGGCACCCACACACCCATGTCAGGGGCGGCCGGCGAAGTGGCAAAGCAAGACTTCAGCGGCTCCTATGGCTATGTGATGGATTAACCGATGCAAGCACGCGCTGGGATCATAAAAAGACTAAGTGTCATGGGGTTAATGGTGGCCGCTTTGGTGGCCTGTGTGCCCTCGTCAGATCCCATCTATACGCAATTCCACCGCGAAGCGGGCGCGATTGTGGACACTGGCCAATTCGGCAACGCGACCCAGAACAACACCCTCGTGATGACGGGCGAGCGGCAATACACCTTTGACTTGGCGAACCGCTTTGCCAATGAAGTCGGCTCGACCGTGACCTTTGCCTTCAACTCGGCACAGTTGGAGGCCGACACGCAGGCCACATTGCGCGCACAAGCCGCTTGGATCCAGCAGTTCCCCGAAGTCCGCTTTCGGGTTTACGGGCACACAGATGCCGTGGGGTCTGACGCCTACAACAAACGCCTCGGGTTGCGCCGCGCCCACGCGGTTGTGACTTACCTCACCGCCTTGGGCATCTCGCGCAGCAGGCTCGAGGCCGTCGCGAGCTTTGGGGAAACGCAGCCTTTGATTGTCACCCAGGGCCGCGAACGCCGAAATCGCCGCACAGTGACCGAAGTAAGCGGATTTGTGGCCGGCCACCCCAGTGTTCTTGACGGTAAATACGCGCAGATCATCTACCGCGATTATGTGTCCAATGCGACGGCGCCATCCAGCCTATCGGGGATTACCGGCGCCGATTTGCGCACAGAACAATAACCCCCAAACCACCCTGATCTTGCTCAGATACCAAACAATTGGTGTCTTTCGGCCCCAATCCTGCCCAGATTGGCAGGCACTTTCGACGCACCGCACTGCACAAGTCGCGCCTTTTGGGGCGCTGATGCGTGCTGTCTGGGCCTTCCCGCGCCGCACGGCGCTGTCGGGTCCGCCATGCAACGAGAGGACGATCGGGAATGAGCAGCGCTCTGCCGCACCCGCAGCCCACCCAACTTGTGGCCTGCACCATCAGCCGGGATGTCAAAAACTTTGATCTGTTGATCGAAGACATGGAGCACGCCATGGGCGACAGTTGGGGTGATCTGAGCTTTGCCGAAGCGGTGCCGTTCTTTACCCAACCCGAGGCAGAGGCCCTCGCTTTTGTGGCCCTAGCGCTGGATGAAGAGGACGAAGACGAACTGCTGCTCATGGGCGACATCATCACGCAGGCCAAGGCGCGCGGCATCCGCGTGGTCTTGATCGCCGAGGACCTCACGCCTGCGGCTCTGCATTCTCTGCTGCGCCAAGGGGCCGATGAATTCGTCCCCTACCCCCTGCCTGAAGGCGAATTGCAACAGGCCATCACCCGGATGCGCCAGAAAGACCAAGCGCCCCCACCCCCCGAGGCGACAGCCCCCGCGCGCACTAACGCCGGCACCAAAGAAGGCACCGTGTTGGTCGTGCACGGACTGGCCGGCGGCACCGGGGCCACGACGCTGGCCACAAACCTTGCCTGGGAACTAGCGAGCTTGGGCGGCAAGGACATCCCCCCGCCGTCGGTCTGCCTGTTGGATTTTGATTTGCAATTCGGCAGCATCTCAACCGCGCTGGATCTGCCGCGCCGCGAGGCCGTCTATGAGATGTTATCCGACACCGAAAGCATGGATGATGAGATCTTTCGCCAGTCGGTTTTGACCTTTGAGGAGCGGTTGCATGTGCTCACGGCACCGGCGGATATGCTGCCGCTGGATCTGATCGGCCCAGAGGACATCGCCCGCGTCATCGATATGGCCTGCGCCCAATATGACTATGTGGTGATCGACATGCCGTCGACGATTGTGCAGTGGTCTGAGGCCGTGTTGCACGCAGCACATCTTTATTTTGTGACGCTGGAATTGGACATGCGGTCCGCGCAGAACACCCTGCGCTTCAAAGGCGCCTTGCAGGCCGAAGAACTGCCACTGGAAAAGCTGCGCTATGTGCTGAACCGCGCGCCGAAATTTACCGATCTGTCTGGCAAAAGCCGGGCCAAGCGGCTGGCAGAAAGCCTAGGCGTGGCGATCGAAGTCACCCTACCCGATGGCGGCAAACCCATCACCCAAGGGGCTGATCACGGCCAACCCTTGGCCAATGCCGCGCCCAAAAACCCGCTGCGCCGCGAAATCGCCAAACTGGCGGCGTCTATCCATGAACTCAACACCAGTCAGGCGCGCGCCGCCTAACCATGAACCGGGGCACTTTTCATGTTTTCAAGGTACAAAAAGGCGGCCAAACCCACAGCAGGCGCCAGTGTGCAACACACCCGCGGGGCATCGACACCGTTGGCCGCAACAGCACCTGTCGCTGATGCAACCCCACTGGTGGAGCGGCGCGCGACGCCGCGCCCAGCCACCCCCACGCCAATAGATAAAGAGCGCAAACGCAAAGAGCGGATGGGCGAGTTGAAGCTCGACCTGCACCGCGTTCTTTTGGACAACCTCAACCTCGCGGCCCTTGAAACGGCCTCAGAGCAAGACCTGCGCCACGAGATAAGCGATATCTCATCAGAGTACTTGCAAGAGCGCAGCATCGTTCTGAACCGCGACGATCGCCAAACGCTCAACCAAGAGCTTTATGATGAGGTCAAGGGCCTCGGCCCGCTGGAGACATTGCTGCAAGATGACAGCATCAACGACATCTTGGTGAACGGCCCACAGCAGATTTTTGTAGAACGCAACGGACAACTGACCCTCACCGATGTGACGTTTAAGGACGAGCGACACCTGTTGCGGATCATCGACAAAATCGTCTCGGCGGTGGGGCGGCGGGTCGATGAAAGCAACCCGTACGTAGATGCGCGCCTGCAAGATGGCTCGCGCTTTAACGCCATGGTGCCCCCTATCGCTGTAGACGGCAGCCTCGTCTCCATCCGGAAGTTCAAAAAAGATAAGCTGGGCATCGACGATCTGGTCCGCTTCGGTGCTTTCACAGAAGAAATGGCTGCCTATTTGCAGGCTGCCGTGGCCACACGCCTGAACATCATCGTCTCGGGGGGTACGGGATCGGGCAAGACTACCACGCTCAACGCGCTGTCATCTTTCATCGACAATGACGAGCGTATTTTGACCATCGAAGACACCGCAGAATTGCAACTGCAGCAGACCCACGTGGGCCGCATGGAAAGCCGCCCGCCCAACGTTAAGGGCAAGGGCGAGGTCTCCCCGCGCGACTGCCTCAAGAACGCGCTGCGCATGCGCCCGGACCGGATCATCGTGGGCGAGACCCGCGGCGAAGAGGTGATCGACATGCTTCAGGCCATGAACACCGGGCACGACGGGTCCATGACGACGATCCACGCCAACTCCGCCCGCGATGGTATCAGCCGGCTGGAAAATATGATCGCTATGGCCGGGATTGAAATGCCGCTTAAGGCAATGCGCTCGCAGATTTCCTCGGCCGTCAACCTGATCGTACAGGCATCCAGGTTGCAAGACGGCTCGCGGCGGATGACGTCTATCACCGAAATTACGGGCATGGAGGGGGACGTGATCTCTATGCAGGAAATCTTTCGCTTTCAGCGTGTGGGCCTGACGCCGGACAATAAAATTATCGGCCATTTTACCGCTACCGGTGTCCGGTCACATTTTGCCGAACGCTTTCGCATGTGGGGCTATGACCTGCCTGCGTCGCTTTATGAACCCATCAGCGCGGATTGATCCGGTGATCTGCGCGCATCCAAAGGCAGCGATATGAGCGTTGAACCCGTCATTTACGGCCTGATTTTCGTAGGCGTATTGGTCCTTGTTGAGGGCCTCTATTTGGTGGCTTTTGGCAAATCCATCAGCCTGAACAGCCGCGTCAACCGCCGGATCGAGATGCTGAACAAAGGCGCGCGGCGCGACGAAGTGCTAGACCAGCTGCGCAAAGAAATGCAGCAGCACATGAAGGCACGCTCCATCCCGCTGTATTCGCTGCTGGCCGAAAAGGCGCAAAAAGCGGCGATCGCCTTTACACCGATCCAGCTGATCGCGATCATGGCGGCGGTGTCGATGATTGCCTTTATGGGTCTTAGCATCGGTACTGAAACCGAGGTCGCCGTGCGCCTGTTGTTAAGTGTCGCCTTGGGGCTGGGTGGCGTCAATTTTTGGGTCGCGGCCAAGGCCAACAAACGCCTGTCGATGATCGAAGAGCAATTGCCGGACGCTGTCGAGTTGATGGTCCGCGCCCTTAAGGTCGGCAATCCCTTCTCGACCGCGATCGCCACCGTTTCCAAAGAGGTCCAAGATCCGCTCGCCTCAGAGTTTGGGATCATCGCGGATGAAAACGCCTACGGGCGCGATATTGGTGAGGCGCTGAAAGACATGGCCGAGCGGCTGGACATGCAAGACCTGCGCTTCCTAGCCGTGGCCGTCACCATCCAACAGCAATCGGGCGGCAATCTTGCCGAAATCCTGGCAGGGCTCGCCAAGGTAATTCGCGCCCGGTTTCGCCTTTTCCGCCGTGTGCGGGCCATCACGGCCGAGGCGAAATGGTCGGGCAAATTCCTGTCGGCCTTTCCGCTGCTGGCGCTGGTGGTCATTCAGGTGGGCGATCCCGGATATTACGATGAGGTCCGCGATCACGCGATGTTCATTCCGGCCTGCTTTGCGGTGGGCATCTTTTTGGCCCTCAACCTCTATGTCATGCGCGTGCTGACCGACATCAAAGTATAGGAACCTGCCATGGACTTTCTGACTACTTTGCCTGCAACCATCACCAGCACCCTCGGCCCGCTTGGTCCTATCGTGATTGTCGGCGTTGTGGGCGTCATTTTGGTTTTGGGCACAGTTCTGATGATCCTGCGCCAGCCCGAAGACCCGCTGAACAAGCTCAAACGCCAGCACAAGATGCCCAGCGCCAGCAGCACCGCACTGCTGCGCCAAAGCGGCCACAACGAACAGCTGGAACGTTTTGCAGGCTTTCTGGA